>NZ_JAZQRL010000134.1:0-11411 GCF_045629565.1 Arcticibacter sp. | reverse complement strand
ACCATGTTCTTCACGTAATCCGCGTGACCTGGACAGTCAACGTGTGCGTAGTGACGGTTTGCTGTTGAATACTCAACGTGTGATGTATTGATAGTGATACCTCTCTCTTTCTCTTCAGGAGCAGAGTCAATTGAATCAAATGAACGGACCTCAGACAAACCAGCATCAGCTAATACTTTAGTGATAGCTGCAGTAAGAGTAGTTTTACCGTGGTCAACGTGACCGACTGTACCGATATTTAAGTGCGGTTTGCTGCGGTCAAATTTTTCTTTTGCCATTTTTTTATACTAATTAGTAGGTTAATTTTATTTTTACTGTATTTGATTATATACCTTAACCGAGCCAATGATGGGACTTGAACCCATGACCTCTTCCTTACCAAGGAAGTGCTCTACCGCTGAGCTACATCGGCTTATCCGTCAGTCCGCAGTTCGTTTCCCATAACCCTGAAACACAAAACTGCAAACGGCATACTGCCGACTGCTTATTGTTAAAATGGAGCGGAAGACGAGGTTCGAACTCGCGACCTATAGCTTGGAAGGCTATCGCTCTACCAACTGAGCTACTTCCGCTTATTTTATTTCTTTCCAAATTTTCCCTCCCGGATTTTAAAGTTCCGATTCCCTGGAGAAACGCAAACTTCAAAATCTAAGATTTCGGTGGGGGGAGAAGGATTCGAACCTTCGTAGCCGAAGCAACGGATTTACAGTCCGTCCCATTTGACCGCTCTGGTATCCCCCCAGCCTGATTGTCGATCATTATAATCTCCAACCTGGAGCCTCCTATCGGGATCGAACCAATGACCTACTGATTACAAGTCAGTTGCTCTACCAGCTGAGCTAAGGAGGCTTATTTTATCCTTGTTCTTCACAAGCATTAACTTAATCGTTAATGGGCTGCAAAGATATGAATACTTTTTAAATTCAAAAATAAAATTTCAACTTTTAAAGAACTACCTTTTCTGTGTGATTCTCTACGTTTAGAGGCTCTTTGAAAGGGTTTGCAAATCTACATAAAATACACATCCGTCAAAATTTTTTTGAAAAAAAAATCCGGCAGTTCTCTAACTGCCGGATACTTACTAATTTAGCTCTCACTTAAATTAATCCTCTTCTATCTGCAAGATCTCACGGTCCACTTTGTGATTACTCAGATGGGGTTTTGACCTTACTTTATTTTTGTCAATCTGGCGCTTTAAAGACTCTATGGCCAGATCAGTTGCTTCCTCAAATGTTTTACATTGCTCCTTGGCGAATAACTGCGTCCCGGGCATGATAACTTTAATCTCTGTGATTTTGTTTTCCTCACTAACCGTATTCTCCAGCTTCAGGTAAATCTCTCCGCTTATGATCTGATCCGACATCTGATCTAGCTTATCTGCCTTTTTCTGAATAAATGCCAACAATTTTTTGTCTGCATTAAAATGGATTGACTGGATACTGATTTTCATTTGACCTCCTTTTTTAAGCCTTTGGATGGGCTTGTTTATAAATTGTTTTCAACTTCTCAACTGTAGTATGGGTATAGACCTGCGTAGACGCAAGGCTCGAATGCCCTAACAGCTCCTTCACCGAATTAAGATCGGCTCCATTTTCCAGCAGGTTTGTAGCAAATGAGTGGCGTAAAATGTGCGGACTCTTCTTTTCCTTACTCGTAATATAAGACAGGTGCTTCGTAACTATCCTATAAATTAGCCCGGAATACGCTGCCTTCCCTCTATCAGTCAAGATCAACATATCTGGGCAACAACTGAAACCCTGACTATGTTTTTCTTTAATATATTGATTTATTAACTTAATCAATGTCTTATTTAACGGAATTAGACGTTGTTTATTACGCTTTCCATTGACGAGCACAGTCTGCTCATACACATTTATGTCGCGTTCCCTGATACCCAGCAGTTCAGCGAGCCTGATTCCGGTGCCAAACAGCATCTCAATAACGAGCCTGTCACGCAGTCCCCCAAAATCCGGCGCAAAATAATCGCCATGATCCAGAAGCGCGTTCAGATCATTCTGATGCAAGGCTACAGGCAAACGCTTAGGTGTCTTTAATGCTTTTATCTGAATAAGTGGATTGGCCGTCGAAAGGCCTTCCCTATTGAGGAATTTATAAAAGGCCCGTAGAGAGGAAAGTTTTCTATTGACGGTTCGTGGGCCCGATTCCGCCATCAGATCAACCAACCAGGTTCTGATGTCGCGATGTGTCACCGAATCGAAGTCCAGCTCCCGTGAGGAAAGAAACGATTTGAATTGACCAAGGTCCTGCAAATACGCTGAAATGGTATGCTTCGAAAACCGCTTCTCGAACTCTATATGATGGCTAAACCTGGTTATAAACATCAAAAACTATTTGCGTATTACAATAATGCAATATACAAATAGTTTTCGTGTTAAAATTTATAAAGAAATTAAACTACATCCTGATTAAGGGTTTGTTTGTATACTGCACGCTTAACGGTAGTACGGCGGGTAATTGATTTCTTCTCGTATGCCTGACGGCTACGTAGTTCTCTTAATACTCCGGTCTTCTCAAATTTCTTCTTGAATCGTTTAAGGGCTTTATCTAAAGACTCGCCATCTTTTACGTTGATAATAATCATCTGCTAATATACCTCCTTTCGCTTTTTAAAGGACTGCAAAAGTAAGGAAATTTTCGGAAACTAAAACATTGATTTGCAAATAATCAGACATCGAAATCGTCTCCCCTAAGCTCGGCAAATATGATTTCAATCTCAGCTATAAATGACCCCGGTCATTCCGCTTATAGCTAAGCCCCTTTACCTTTGTTGTATAATCATTGAGAGGATTAAAATCTTATAATTCAGGCAGCAATCTGGTATAAGAATAAAAAATTTGTTTTGAGTTTGAGTTTGTTGATAGGAGCCGATACTAAAAAGATCGGCTTTCCTTTTTTATACCCAGTCGTGCTGCTTCTCTCGGCCCCGGTAAAGTTCTACAAGCAAATTTGCACTCACCTGTTCAGTCCCTAACCGAACCAATCGAAGCGTTGCCCGGAAAACAGCCTCAACGATGGCAGCATCGCATCCGGTGGTTAATAACTCGCCAGACTCACAATATTCGGCGAGAACGCTTTTAACCGCTCAGTTCCCTTTAAAAAATCCAGACTAATTACAAAGGCATACCCAGCTACAATGCCCCCCAGCTCCTGTATCAACTGTGATGCCGCAACAGCCGTTCCTCCGGTTGCCAGCAGATCATCGTGCACCAGCACCCTGTTTCCAGGCTCAATCGCATCCGTATGCATTTCAATAGTGGCAGATCCGTATTCCAGATCATACGCCTTTTTTACAATGGTAAATGGCAGCTTCCCCGGCTTTCTCACCGGCACAAAAGGAACATGTAGTTTCGCAGCCAACATTAGTCCGAATAAAAACCCCCTGCTCTCTACCCCCGCAATCACATCGATTTCTATTCCTGAGAGCTTCTCAGCAAACGCATCCACAATTTCCAAACATAGTCCGGGATCTTTAAAAATCGGAGTAACGTCCTTAAAAACTATACCAGGTTTAGGAAAATCGTGTATATCTCTTACTACAGAATGTATCTTCGTGCTAATCATCAAAAATCAAATAAGGTGCAATTTTACGCAAAATTTCAGCATCCAGGATATTGATCTTTCTCAGGTCTTTGATGGACACATAGTTTCCATGTTGTTTGCGATACTGAATGATCGCATTCATTTGTTTATACGTTAAATAAGGGTACTTTCTCAACTCATCAAAATCGACACGATTAATATGAATTTTACTTAAAGCCGTCGTGTCGACTGTCAATTGACTGAAAATTTCTTCATATCTTATTGAATCAATGCCAAATACCTCACGCAGCTGGCCCACTTCGCGGAATCCACCTAAGCGGCTCCGGTACTTAATGATTCTGGAGGCAATTACAGGGCCTATACCTTTCACCTCCACAAGAGCTGCAGAATCCGCAGCATTCAGCTCAATAACCCTATCGACCTTTCCACGTCCTGAAATCTTTTGCCCATCATAACGACTCCCTTTGCTGAAAGACGGCTTTTCGCCCACGGGGATATTGACATAGGGCGCAAGCTCCTGATAAGAGGCATCACTAATGGAATAGATTTTTTGGAGATCTTCTTTTTTTCTGAACGATCCACCCTTGCCCTCATAATTATGGATCACCTTGATTTGCCTGTCTGTAAGGCCCAGCTTCCGCCATTGTTCTGCGGGGAGCCGGTTCGGGTTAAAAGAAAATAGTTGTTTGATTGCAACCTTCCGGGATCGGTCATCGCCATCACGTTGTGTGCTGCGGGTACTGGTCTCCGGAACTCCCCTTCCAGGTTTCTGGTCCCCCGCTTCACCTTGCAGAAGTTCCGACTCAACCGGAAGATCTTCAACGTAAACATCCTCCCTCACGCTGGCCTTATATATTACCGGTAAAAAAACGAATAGAAGAATCAGTATACACAATACAACCAGTCCGTTCTGCTCTTTCCTGCTGAAGCCGAATAGTGCATTTAGCCACTTGTTCATAACATGATAAGGTTAGCACAATGTGCAAACCAAACATAGAAACAATAATGTGTCAGGAAAAAAACAGGAAAAATAATTTTATAAGCCGGGCAGCAGCACACAATACCTTAAAGAGATAGCTATATCCACTGGCGGCAACACATGAGGTGTACCGGCCGTCACGCTACTACACTATCGATTTCCAAAGCAGGTCTTTCAGCTCCTGCAAGCCTTTTTGTGCTACAGAAGATATAAAGACATACGGTACTCCTGCAGGAAGTTCCTGCTTCATCTCTTCCATCAATTCTTCATCCAGAACATCCGACTTGCTGATCGCCAGGATCCTTGGCTTATGCATCAGTTCAGGATTGTAATCCTCCAGTTCGGAAAGCAGAATGTTGTACTCCTGTTCAATAGTCCTGTTCGTATCAGCAGGCACCATAAAAAGCAACACGGAGTTACGCTCGATGTGTCGAAGGAAACGAAGCCCCAATCCTTTACCCTGAGAAGCACCTTCGATGATTCCCGGAATATCGGCCATTACAAAGGATCGATTATCACGATAGGAAACGATCCCCAGATTCGGAACAAGCGTAGTAAAAGCGTAATCCGCTATTTCGGGCTTAGCAGCAGAGACGACCGACAAAAGAGTTGATTTACCTGCATTCGGAAAACCTACTAATCCAACGTCCGCAAGTACCTTCAACTCCAGGATCATCCACTGCTCCTGCCCCGTTTCACCAGGCTGTGCAAACCGCGGGGTCTGCTGCGTTGAAGATTTAAAATGCCAGTTACCCAGGCCTCCCCTACCGCCGCTGGTCAATATCTCCGTCTGGCCATCAGCCGTAATTTCAAACAGAACCTCTCCAGTTTCAGCATCCCTGGCAATAGTGCCAAGGGGCACCTCCAGAAACTCATCTCTTCCGGTCTTCCCGCTTCTCAATGAGCTTCCGCCAGATTCCCCATCGCCCGCAATAACATGCTTACGGTATTTCAGGTGAAGCAGAGTCCAGAGCTGACTGTTACCCTTCAGGATAACGTGTCCGCCTCTACCGCCATCACCACCGTCCGGACCACCTTTAGAGGTCAGGATGTCGCGGTGTAAGTGCGCAGAACCTGCACCACCACGACCAGAGCGACAACATATCTTCACATAATCAACAAAGTTGGAACCCTGGGACATACCGAATTATTTGAAAAAATTTATTTGCTAAAGCTATCCGTTACCTGGCTGATAGAAGCAAAAATACCTTCTATGCTACCTATGCCGTTAACGCTTTGATATTTATTCTGAGCCTTGTAGAAATTAGCTACAGGAGCAGTTTTATCATTATATTCCTGAATACGTTTGCTGATAATTTCAGGGTTCGCATCATCAGGCCTGCCCGAATCCTTACCTCTCAGTAGCAAACGCTTCTGCAATTCATCATTATCAACGATCAAGGCGATCATTCCGGAGATGGCGGTATTTTTTGACTCCAGCAAGCTATCTAAAGCCTCTGCCTGAGCAACCGTACGCGGGAAACCATCAAAGATAAAGCCATTTGCGTCCTTATTAGAATCCAGCTTGTTGCTGATCATTCCGATAACGACTTCATCAGGCACAAGAAGACCCTGATCCATGAGCTTCTTCGCTTCTGTCCCTAGTTCAGTACCATTTGAAATTTCACTTCTGAGAATGTCTCCTGTGGAGAGGTGTACAAGCTTATATTTTTCAATGAGCTTTTGGGATTGGGTCCCTTTACCGGCTCCCGGAGGGCCAAATAGAACGAGATTTAGCATCTGGGTGATTTTTAAATTTTAAAAGCCTTTCCGTTTGTCGAAAAGGCTTTCTGAGATGGTGGACTTAGAGGGAGTCGAACCCCCAACCTCCTGATCCGTAGTCAGGTGCTCTATCCAATTAAGCTATAAGTCCCTTCGCTAATGGAATGCAAAGATAGAAGTTCTTTCTACATTTTCTAAATAATTTTAAAAAAAACAGGCCTTTAAATTAATCTCAACGGCTATTTAATTAACTATCAACAAATTAAAAAACCTCCTGTTTTTGCATCCCATGCGGTTTACGGAGTATTCGGAGATCCCTTGCCCGGTCTGGATATCGATTCTCTCATATCCGTATCTGATTTCAGGTTCTCCATTTTATAATAATCCATGATGCCGAGATTTCCTGACCGGAAAGCCTCAGCCATAGCTAAAGGAAGCTGAGCCTCCGCTTCGATAACTTTAGCACGCGCTTCCTGGGCCTTGGATCTCATCTCCTGCTCTGAAGCAACAGCCATCGCACGCCTTTCTTCCGCCCTCGCGTTAGCAACCTTCAAGTCTGCTTCTGCCTGGTCGGTTTGAAGTTTCGCGCCAATGTTCTCGCCGATGTCGATATCCGCGATGTCAATGGATAATATCTCGAAAGCCGTTCCGCTATCCAGCCCCTTGCCTAAAACGGTCTTAGATATCCGGTCTGGATTTTCAAGCACCTCTTTATGGTTAACTGCAGAACCGATAGTGGTCACAATACCTTCGCCTACACGGGCCAGGATCGTTTCCTCACCGGCACCACCCACTAACTGGTTAATGTTAGCACGAACCGTCACCCTTGCTTTTGCAATCAGCTGAATACCGTCCTTCGCTACTGCAGCAACCGGAGGTGTATTGATCACCCGCGGGTTAACCGACAACTGAACTGCATCAAACACATCACGGCCTGCAAGGTCGATGGCAGTAGCCAGCTTAAATGTCAGCGGAATATTCGCCTTATCGGCCGAAATAAGCGCCTTGATCACGTTATTTACATTTCCCCCCGCCAGAAAGTGGGTTTCAATGTCGTTTGATGTGATATTTAATCCTGCCTTGGTAGAGGTGATCATGGCATTGGTGACCAAAGATGGCGGAACCTTACGAAGACGCATCAGAAATAAATTCAGCAGCGATATTTTTACTCCCGAGAGCTGGGCCGTAAACCACAAGTTGACCGGCAACAAGTAGAGAAAAAAGAATAGGGCGACAATCGCACCTACTACAATCATGATTAATTGAACATTATTATCCATTCGTTAACTATTATATTAAACTATTTTTAATTGCCTCAAAATTGGGGAGGTCAGATGCGGCCTCCAGCACTTCAGCATATCTCAGACGCTGGTCTTCATCAATAACAAAGGCCGCACGCTTCGCTACGCCTTTCATTCCAAATACAAAGTCTTCATAAAAGGCACCGTAGGCCTGCGAAACTTCCTTATTGAAGTCTGACAACAAAGGAAACTGATAATGATTTTCTTCTTTAAACTTTGCCAGCGTAAAAGGGGAATCTACTGATATCCCCAGGACGTCAGCGTTCAATCCTTCATAAAAGCCAAAAGAGTCGCGCATAGTACACAGCTGATCCGTGCACACCACGGTAAAGGCCATCGGAAAAAAATGAATAATAAGCTTTTTTGATTTGAAGTCGCTCAGCGACACCTCTTTTAGCTCAGAACTATACAGGGTAAAATCGGGTGCCTTTTGTCCTGGTATTAAAGCCATAAATGATTCTTGATATTAACAATTTAGGATCACTGGCTAATATAGGTAATATTATGGACGAGGTTATCTAATTTCAGCAATCTGTCTGAAAAGATACAATAGAAGCGGAAGGAAAATTAACGGATTTCGCTTTTTACATGCGAAGGCTTATCAATACGACCATTAATGGCAACGAGCAGAATCAGTACCGCCGTAAAAACCGCCCATATCCAGGGCTCATTGTACCATTGATCATTTTTAGGAGTCATAAGCCCATAGTCATTCTGGCTTGACTGAGAGAAAGCTTCCAGATGGAAGATGAGAATTCCTAAAAACACATAGAAACAAGTAATCAACCGGAATGACTTGTCTCTTAAAATATCTTTTATTTTCATTAAGCGGACAATTTCACACTGATCCATTAACATCATCCGATTACTTTAGTTTTAAGAAGATAGTATTTTTATGTTATTTTATTGAAAATCTTTTGAATTAAGACATTTTTTTTTCAAAGATAAAGCGTATTATTGCAGACCCAAAAAAGTGACCTAAAAAGGGGCTTAAACATTGATTAATAACGCATTTTATTTCAATATCATATGCCAAGCACTGGAAAAATAACGCAGATCATCGGAGCCGTAGTTGACGTCAGCTTCTCCAATGATGCTAAACTCCCACAAATTTACAATGCACTGGAAATCACAAGGGAGAACGGAAAGAAGGTAATTCTTGAAGTTCAACAACACCTTGGAGAAGATCGTGTACGTGCCATTGCAATGGATTCCACAGACGGATTATTGCGTGGTATGCCTGTTGTTGACACAGGATTCCCTATCAGAATGCCTATCGGTGAAAACGTAAAAGGTAGAGTATTCAACGTAGTTGGTGATGCAATTGACGGTATCGCTGATCTGGATAAATCAACCGGTCGCGCTATCCACGCACAACCTCCGCGTTTCGAAGACCTTTCTACCGAAACTGAAGTTCTCTTCACTGGTATTAAAGTAATCGACTTACTTGAGCCGTATTCAAAAGGTGGAAAGATCGGTCTGTTTGGTGGTGCCGGTGTTGGTAAAACAGTATTAATCCAGGAACTGATCAACAACATCGCCAAGGCGTATGAAGGTTTATCAGTATTTGCTGGTGTAGGTGAGCGTACCCGTGAGGGAAATGACTTACTTCGTGAGATGCTTGAATCCGGAATCATCAAATACGGTGAGGAGTTTATGCATGGCATGGAAAAAGGAGAATGGCCTTTAGATAAGGTAGACTACAATGAATTGAAAGATTCTAAGTGTACATTCGTATTCGGACAAATGAACGAGCCACCAGGTGCACGTGCACGTGTTGCGCTATCTGGTTTAACTATTGCGGAATACTTCCGTGACGGTGATGGTCAGGGTCAGGGACGTGATATCCTTTTCTTCATTGACAACATCTTCCGTTTCACCCAGGCAGGATCTGAGGTATCGGCGCTATTAGGACGTATGCCTTCAGCGGTAGGTTACCAACCAACCCTGGCTACTGAGATGGGTCTGATGCAGGAACGTATTACTTCTACTAAACGTGGATCTATTACTTCTGTTCAGGCGGTCTACGTACCTGCGGATGACTTGACTGACCCTGCGCCAGCTACAACGTTCGCCCACTTAGATGCTACTACTGTATTATCCCGTAAAATTGCCGAGCTAGGTATCTACCCGGCTGTGGATCCTTTGGATTCTACTTCCAGAATCTTAAGCCCGATGGTTCTTGGTGATGAGCACTACAACACAGCACAACGCGTAAAGGAAATTCTTCAACGTTATAAAGAGCTTCAGGATATCATTGCCATCTTAGGTATGGACGAGCTTTCTGAAGAAGATAAACTGGTTGTTGCCCGCGCTCGTCGTGTTCAGCGTTTCTTATCTCAGCCGTTCCACGTTGCAGAGCAGTTCACTGGTCTTAAAGGCGTATTGGTTGACATCAAAGATACCATCAAAGGATTCAATATGATCATGGACGGAGAAGTGGACGAGTATCCTGAAGCTGCTTTCAACCTTGTGGGTAATATTGAAGACGCCATCGCAAAAGGCAAGAAAATATTAGCAGAAGCAAATAACTAATTGCACTATGACTTTAGAAATCTTAACACCCGATAAAGCCGTATTCCAGGGAGAAGTTACATCTGTAACTGTACCAGGCGTGCTCGGTTCTTTCGAAGTACTGAACAATCACGCTCCCATCATATCTATTCTTGATGATGGAAAGGTAATTATCCGAAACGGAAAGGCAGAAGAAAGCATCCTGATTAAGGGCGGAGTGGTCGAAGTTCTAAATAACAAGATCACCGTTCTGGCTGAAGGAGTGGTAAGCTAAGTTTTCTTCATAAATGACTATCATAGAGGCTGTCTCAATATATATGGAGTACAGCCTCTTTTTTTTGTGCTCTTGCGGTTAAACACATGGTTGTCTCAACCTCCTTCTTGAAAGCCATAAACTATGTCTTAGAAGAAAACGATATCCGCTTCCCTACCGGGAAATCTACTCGATCCCTGTCGTCTGCCGTTCGTTGCTTCGTCGCTTTTACCGGCGTTTTTGCTGTTGCCGCCATTTTCGTGGTGAGTTTCTCTTTCCGTTGTTCCTGATCGCGTAGCAACCTGTTACCTTCGTAACACATCATACTGATCGCTACTGCCCGTGTTTGCTGTTCTTCGTTAAGCTCCATATTCACCGGACCCGCAGGGTACGCTCCCGCTTCTTCAGCTGCATAAGCAGCGATAATCGCACAGGGGCTGAATTCCTTGCTGTTCAGCAGCACATAACCCTCCTCCATCCGTGTTTCAGCATAAGCCAGCAGCGATACGCTCAGCATCAGGAGCTGGTCTGCTTCAGCCCGGGCGTCAAAGCGGATCTCCTGGGCGTCCAGCTGTCCGTATTTGCGCAGCTCCACATCCCTGACTTCCAGGTATTCGAAGTACTCCTTGCGGAAGTTGAAGCCGATCAGGCTATACCGGATGCGGTATTTGCTGACGGCCTTGCTGATGCCCGGCGGTACCCGCAAGTCGGTTCGGGCGTTCAAGGCCCCCATGAAGACGCTGATCCGCCCCTCCTGGTCCCGCTCCACCCGCTGGCTGACCTGCAGCACCTCGCTGATCCGGCTGTGGATATGGAAGTCCATCCCGATGATGCAGCCCAGGTCTGCATCGTGCAGGTCGCGCCGCCCCACGCTGCCTGTCAGGCTGCCCCGGATGCTGCGGTACACCGCCTGGGTGCAGCGGGCCGCCGCCGCCCCGTCGCGGTGCACATAGGCCGGCTCAAAAGCCTGGCGGATCACCGCCGCCGTGGTGCTGGAAAGACCGAACTCCGTGGAGGCACGGATGCTGGCGCTGGTCTGCTTGAATGTGCGGGGTTTCCCCTGCATGATGGTCATACCGCG
>NZ_JAZQRL010000133.1:0-12387 GCF_045629565.1 Arcticibacter sp. | reverse complement strand
TGAATAGGCTCAAACAATGACGTGTGCAGACCGATAGAAGATGAAGGCATCAGACCCATAGAACCCGAAATTACAGAAGCCTCATCGGTCAGAATATCACCAAATAGGTTTTCCGTGATGATCACGTCATAAGAGCTGGGCCACTGTACCAAACGCATCGCCACAGCATCGACAAACTCATAGCTCACCTCTACTTCAGGATAGTCTTTTTCCATATCCTGAACAGTCTCTCTCCATAAGCGGGAAGACTCCAACACATTCGCTTTATCTACACAGCACAGCTTTTTGCTACGGCCCATCGCCATTTCAAAACCCAGCTTTGCCAAACGCTGAATTTCAGCTCTGGTATAAGTACAGGTATCGAAAGCCGTGTTTCCATCATCCTTCCGGCCTCTTTCCCCAAAGTAGATACCACCGGTCAGCTCACGAAGAATCACCAGGTCAGTTCCTTCAATACGCTCTCTTTTCAGCGGAGAGTTATCAATTAAAGAAGGGAAGGTAAAGGTCGGCCTAACGTTGGCGAATAAGCCCAGCTTTTGGCGCATTTTCAAAAGACCTTGCTCCGGACGCACCTTCGCTTTAGGGTCGTTATCAAAACGCGGATGTCCGATAGCACCAAACAACACGGCATCAGCAGCCATACATACCTCATGCGTCTCGTCAGGATAAGGTTCACCTACCGCGTCAATGGCAGCAGCGCCGGTAAGAGCCGATGTCCAGCTTACCTCGTGATTAAACTTATTTGCAACAGCGTTTACAACCTTAACAGCCTGGTCTATTACCTCCGGGCCTATTCCATCTCCTGCTAAAAGAGCGATATTTAATTTCATGCTTTTTGTACTATGTTTTATTTGAATTGATTATTATGATCAGATTATGTTTAACATCTTTTGTGTCGCCTTGATCGCGCAGACAGTTTGATCAGAGTCCAGGCCCCTGGTGATGAAAGTCTTGTGCGAAGTTTCCCAGGTGATGATCGTTTCGCATAAGGCGTCTGAGTTACTACCCGGAGCTATCCTTACCGCGTAGTCAACCAACGTAGGCAGAGTAAGACTTTTTACCTCATAAACCTTGGCCAATGCATTCATAAACGCATCAAACTGCCCATCACCCTGGGCATGCTCCTCAAAACTTTCGCCCTCTATCCGTACGGAGATCGTCGCCGAAGGTCTTAAGCCCTTTGAGTGGGTAAGCACATAAGATTCTACTACCACCTTATCCTCATAGGTATTACTATCCAGCACATCAGATATGATATACGGGAGATCCTCCGTGGTAACGGTTTCCTTTTTATCACCCAGCTCAATAACACGCTGAGTCACCTTTTTCAGGTCCTCATCATTCAGTTTGAGCCCCAGCTCCTGCAGATTTTTAGCGATGTTGGCCTTGCCCGAGGTCTTCCCAAGCGCATACTTACGCTTCCTGCCAAAGCGCTCCGGTATCAGGTCACTGCAATATAGGTTATTCTTGTTATCGCCATCCGCATGTATTCCGGCAGTCTGCGTGAAAACATTATCGCCGATAATCGGCTTATTTGCCGGAATTCTTATCCCGGAGAAGGTCTCTACCAGTTTGCTTACCTTATAAATAGAAGCTTCCTCGATTGACGTTTCAATTCCCGGCAGGAAATCTTTAATCACCGCTACGGCACTTGCGATGGATGCGTTTCCCGCCCTCTCGCCCATGCCGTTTACTGTCAGATGCAAGCCATCTGCTCCGGCTTTCAGCGCTTCCAGGATATTGGCGTTTCCAAGGTCATAGTCGTTATGGGCATGAAAGTCAAAATGAAACTGAGGGTACCGCATCCGCAACTCCGAAATGTAGCTATAAGATTCAGTAGGTGATAGTATGCCTAGCGTATCAGGCAGCAGCACTCTCTTAATATTCTGAGTAGTGAGGAAGTCGAGATACTGAAGCACATATTCCCTTGAGTTACGCATACCGTTGCTCCAATCCTCCAGATAAACGTTTGTTGTGATATGGTGTTCAAGTCCAAGTTCTATGACTTCCGAGATATCAGCAAAGTGCTGCTCAGGAGTCTTCTTCAGCTGATGAGTAAGGTGATTCAGCGAGCCCTTAGTGAGCAGGTTCTGCACGCAAACTCCGGCTTCCAGCATCCATTTGATAGAGGCTCCTTTATCAACAAAGGTTAAGACCTCTATTTTGTCGATATAGTTATTTGCCTTAGCCCAGCTCGAAATGGCCTTTACCGCATCCAGTTCACCTGCTGATACGCGGGCTGATGCTACCTCCACCCGGTCCACAGCGAGTTCCTCCAGCAAAAGCTGACAGATTGTAAGCTTTTCTGAAGTAGAAAAAGACACCCCGGAGGTCTGTTCGCCATCCCGCAGCGTGGTGTCCATTATTTCTATTTTCCTTTTTTCCATGTGATAGCTCGTTCGGTGGTCTACACCTTTGAATGCATAAAAGCGTTTCAGCAAAGAATGCGAAACGCTTTTAAACTATGTATGATTTCTGCGTATCGTATTAAAGAGGTAGCTGCAGTGCAAACTCCTGAATTTCTGATTTCATGTTTTGAAGATAATCAATATCGTCAAAACCGTTTATCATATTGTCCTTTTTATAGCTGCTGATATCGAAGCTTTCTTTATCTCCCGTGGCAAGCAGGGTGATTGTCTGCTCCGGAAGGTTTACTTCCAGCTGCGTGTCGGGATCAGCGAAAACAGCTGCGAAAATCTTTTCCAGAAACTCCGGACTTACCTGAACCGGCAGTACGCCAATGTTCAGACAGTTGTTCCTGAAAATATCAGCGAAGAAGCTGGAGACCACACATCTGAATCCATAGTCATAAACTGCCCACGCAGCATGCTCTCTTGAAGATCCGGATCCGAAGTTTTTTCCGCCAACTAATATTTTTCCGCTGTAGACAGGATTGTTCAGTACAAAGTCTGCCTTGGGAGTATTGTCCGGATTGTATCTCCAGTCGCGGAACAAATTGTCTCCGAATCCCACACGCTCAGTGGCTTTCAAAAAACGCGCAGGTATAAGCTGATCTGTATCCACATTCTCAATAGGAAGAGGAACTGCGGTACTGGTTAATATGTTAAATTTATCGTATGCCATTTTTGTAAATCTGAATAATGAAGAAACCTGTTAAATTTCCTTACTGTATTAAAGTCCTTGGATCGGTTACCACACCGGTAACTGCTGCTGCTGCCGCAACAAGAGGGCTTGCGAGCATGGTTCTTGCACCAGGACCCTGACGACCTTCAAAGTTTCTGTTAGAGGTACTAACAGCGTATTTGCCGGCAGGGATCTTGTCATCATTCATCGCCAGACACGCAGAGCATCCAGGCTGACGCAGCGTAAAGCCCGCATCATTAAAAATATCCAACAGGCCTTCTTCTTTGATCTGCGCTTCCACAATATGTGATCCGGGAACCAGCCAAACCGTTACGTCGTCTGCTTTCTTCTTGCCTTTCACGATGGATGCAAAAGCACGGAAGTCTTCAATACGGCCATTGGTACAGCTTCCAACAAACACGTAGTCTACTTTCTTGCCCACCATGGTCTGGCCTTCAGCAAAGCCCATATACTTCAGCGACTTTTCGTAAGTTGCCACACCACCCTCTACCTGCTCGGCATCAGGGATCGGGTTAGAGATACCCATACCCATACCCGGGTTAGTTCCGTAAGTGATCATCGGTTCGATGCTTGATCCGTCGAACGTCAGTTCTTTGTCGAATACTGCATCTTCGTCAGTCTTCAGTGTTTTCCAGTACTCCATGGCTCTATCCCAGGCTTCGCCTTTAGGACTAAACTCGCGGCCTTTCACATAGTTGATGGTGGTTTCGTCGGGAGCGATCATACCACCGCGTGCACCCATTTCAATGCTGAGGTTACAAACGGTCATACGGCCTTCCATGCTCATGTTCTCAAACACTTCACCTGCGTACTCCACAAAGTATCCTGTAGCTCCTGAAGTCGTAAGCTGAGAGATGATAAACAGGGCAACGTCCTTAGGCGTAACACCTCTTCCAAGAGAACCGTTTACGTTGATTCTCATCTTCTTCGGCTTTGGCTGCATGATACACTGAGTAGAAAGAACCATCTCTACCTCAGAAGTACCGATACCGAAAGCGATAGCGCCGAAAGCACCGTGGGTGGATGTATGGGAGTCGCCACATACGATCGTTGATCCTGGCTGAGTAATACCGTATTCGGGGCCAACTACGTGTACTATACCATTCTTCTGGTGGCCTAAGCCCCAGTGACTGATACCATATTCGTTTGAGTTCGTTTCCAGTGCCTTTAGCTGGTTGGCCGAAAGCGGATCCGATACCGGAAGGTGCTGGTTGATGGTAGGAGTATTATGATCGGCCGTAGCGAATGTACGCTCCGGATATAAAACTTTAATTCCCCGGCTTTTCAGTCCCAGGAACGCTACCGGGCTGGTAACTTCATGGATCAAATGGCGGTCTATAAACAATACATCCGGCCCGCCTTCTATCTTACGCACTACGTGGGCGTCCCACACCTTGTCAAATAATGTCTTACTCATCTTTTTGATATTATTATACTCTTGTTAACCCCTGAAAAGGGTTGCTATATCCTTAGGGCAGCGCCCTGAATTATTATACAAATTTGTTTAAGGCATCCAGATAAGCATTCGCCGATGCTCTTACAATGTCAGTGCTGAAGCCATATCCCATGTATGATTTGTCTTCATAGATCACCCTCATGTCTACCTTGCTCACATCGTCGCTGCCGCCATGAATGGAATGAATATTGAATTCCTTTATATCCACAGGCTTGGTGATGATGCGCTGAATAGCATTGATGGTTGCGCTCACCGGGCCATTTCCATGTGCCGTTGCGTGATGGTCCTCACCCTTGTAGTTCAAGTGGATGGATGCAGAAGGGTCTTTCTGATCGCCGCAAATTACTTCAAGCGAATTAATGGTAACACCATTTATAAAATTGGTTTCCGCCTCGTTCCCCATAAGCAGGAGCAGGTCGTCATCCTTAATTTCTTTTTTAGAGTCAGCCAGCGTCAGAAAACGTTCGTAAACCTGATCAAGATCCAAGCGTTCGTCGGCATAACCTAAACGTGCCAGGTGATGCTTAAGAGCATGACGACCGCTGCGCGCAGTCAGGATAATTTCCGACTGATCGATACCTACATCCTCCGGATTAATGATCTCGTAATTTTCGCGATGCTTCAGCACGCCGTCCTGGTGTATGCCAGAACTGTGGGCGAAAGCATTTCTTCCCACGATGGCTTTATTCGGCTGAACAGGCATGCGCATCATGCGACTTACCATACCGCTCAACTCGTATATGTGTTTCGTATTAATATTATTATGGAAGCCAAGAGAGTGATGTGTCTTGAGGATCATGACCACTTCTTCCAGAGAAGTATTTCCCGCACGTTCACCTATACCATTAATGGTACACTCCACCTGGCGTGCGCCGTTCTGGAGTCCGGCAATAGAATTTGCTGTTGCCAGCCCAAGGTCATTATGGCAATGTACCGAAATAATAGCCTGGTCAATATTTTTTACGTTTTCTTTCAGATAAAGGATCTTAGCTCCGTACTGCTCGGGAAGGCAATATCCGTTTGTATCGGGGATATTAACTACTGTCGCACCTGCCGCGATTACGGCTTCGATCATCTGAGCCAGGAACTGATTGTCAGCCCTGCCTGCATCTTCTGCATAGAATTCAATGTCTTCAACAGATTTCTTAGCATATTTTACCGCTTCAACCGCACGTTCAATGATTGCCTCGCGCGTACTGTTGAATTTGTATTTAATATGCATATCTGATGCGCCAATACCGGTATGGATACGCGGATGCTTGGCATACTTCAATGCTTCCACTGCACAGTCAATATCCCCCTTATTTGCACGGGTCAACGCGCAGATGATAGGTTCGCGAACGGCCTTGGAAAGTTCTACCACACTTTGAAAGTCACCAGGACTTGAAATAGGGAAGCCTGCTTCAATAACGTCGACACCCAGAGACTGTAGGGCCTCACCGATAATAATCTTTTCAGGAGTTGTCAACTGTGAACCGGGTACCTGTTCTCCATCACGAAGCGTGGTGTCAAAAATAAATATGCGGTTAGGATCGTGTAACATTTGTTTTGCTTTATTGCCAGGTTATCTAAGCCGGCTTTGAGTGCTGTTGTAAGTTGGTGTGTATGAAGAGCATTAGCTGCTCAAAAGAAACAGCTAATGCTTTATGGTATAATGACTATGCTTCTACTGACTGGTTCTCAGGGCGTAGACTTCTAACAGTCTTACCTGCCTGCCATAATTCACTTTCGCGAAGTTCTGCCAGTTCAGCATCAAGTTTCACACGGTAGTCAGGCTGGCTGTTCAGATCGATAGAACGCTGAGATTCTTTTCCTGTAGCAACACTGTTGTATAATTCTTCGAAAACTGGTTTAGTAGCATCTCTGAATTTTTTCCACCAGTCAAGCGCACCACGCTGAGCGGTAGTAGAACAATTCGCATACATCCAGTCCATTCCGTTCTCTGCAACTAAAGGCATAAGAGACTGGGTTAATTCCTCAACAGTTTCGTTGAATGCTTCAGAAGGACTGTGGCCATTGCTTCTCAACACCTCGTACTGAGCAGCGAAGATACCCTGGATACATCCCATCAGCGTACCGCGCTCACCCGTAAGGTCACTGAATACTTCCTTTTTGAAATCTGTTTCAAACAGGTAACCGCTACCTACCGCGATACCTAATGCAACCACACGCTCAAAAGCTTTTCCGGTAGCATCCTGGAAGATGGCATAGCTGGAATTTAAGCCGCGACCTTCAAGGAACATTCTGCGAAGAGATGTACCTGAACCTTTAGGAGCAACCAGGAATACGTCTACGTCAGCAGGAGGGATGATGCCAGTCTGCTCGTTGAACGTGATACCGAAACCATGAGAGAAATATAGAGCCTTACCTGGAGTAAGATTCTTCTTAACGGTTGGCCAAAGCTCGATCTGAGCAGCATCACTTAACAGGTAGCAAATGATGGTACCTTTTTCCAGTGCTTCTTCAATTTCGAAAAGCGTTTCTCCCGGTACGAAACCGTCGCTTACCGCTTTGTCCCAAGATTTAGAGTTCTTACGTTGACCAACGATAACGTTGATACCGTTGTCTTTTTGGTTAAGTGCTTGTCCCGGACCTTGTACTCCGTAACCAATTACAGCTACTGTTTCATTTGCGAGTACTTCCTGTGCTTTAGATAATGGGAACTCTTCGCGGGTTACTACATTTTCTTCTACACCGCCGAAATTTAATTTTGCCATGATTTTGTTTTTTAGCTAAAAGCTTATTATTTGAAAAGTGATTGTTAATTAACGAGTGTTACATGCTGAAAACTTTGTCTCTGTCATTCAGAAACTCATTTTCTACAGGATCTTGTCCTGGCTCTATGCGTTCGAATTCTCTCAGTTTGCGGTTAAAGCCATCGCTGTCTTTGATAATAGCGATACGTGCGCTTCTGACGAACTCAATCAGGCCGAAAGGCTGAAGAGCAGCAATCAGGCTGTCAGTCTCCGAACGGTGTCCCGTAGTTTCAAACACGGTGTAGTCCTTACGGATCAGCACGGCACGGGCTCCGTTCTCTCTAAGCAGTCTTTCAACCAATGCTTTCTCAGCGATAGCATCGGTAGGCACCTTGTACAGGGCCATTTCCTGCCAAACCACATCCTCATTGGTATGATAGTATACCTTTAGTACCTCAACCTGTTTCTCAATCTGGCGGGTAACTTTTCTTACCACATCTTCCGTTTCATTGATGACGATGTTGAAGCGATGGATGCTGTCTATCTCCGAAGGGGAGGTGTTCAAGCTGTCTATATTGATCTTTCTACGGGTAAAAATTATCGCGATACGACTCAGAAGACCGATCTGGTTCTCCGTATAAACAGTAATGTTGTATTCCTGCTTTTCGGGCGTTGTTTCTTTTTGATTCTGATCACTCATGATTCAATGCTTTACTATCTATTTAAGTCTGATTTCACTTACACTGCAGCCCTGAGGTACCATCGGAAATACATTGTTTTCCTTAGTAACCATTACTTCAAGGAAGTATGAGCCCTTCGTGTCGAGCATGGTTTGTATGGCCGTGCGGAGATCTTCTCTTTTGGAAACTGAACTTCCCGGGATGCCGTACGCCTCAGCAACTTTTACAAAGTTCGGACTGGTGATATCCACGAAAGAATATCTCCGGTCATTGAAAAGCTCCTGCCATTGGCGAACCATTCCAAGGAACTGGTTATTCAGAACGATGATCTTTACATCTACGTCAAACTGCATGATGGTTCCAAGCTCCTGTATGGTCATTTGTACACCACCATCACCTATGATCGCTACAACCGTTCTGTCAAGAGCGCCGTACTTAGCTCCGATAGCTGCCGGAAGTGCAAAACCCATAGTTCCCAATCCGCCGCTGGTTACGTTGCTGCGTGTCTTGTTGAACTTCGCATAACGGCAGGTTACCATCTGATGCTGACCTACGTCAGTCACCATCACCGCTTCTCCTCCAGTAATTTCGTTCAAAATCTGGATGACTTCACCCATCGTCAGCTCGTCGCTTGTCGGGAAGATCTCATCCTGGATAACCTGCAACTGCTCTTCCTTTTCGTAGCTTCTAAACTTCGCGAGCCATTCCGTGTGTTGCTTAGCCTCACACAGTTCAGTCAGCAGCGGTAAGGTTTCCTTACAGTCGCCCCAAACCGGAACGGTAGTCTGCACATTTTTGTCAATCTCAGCAGGGTCGATATCCAGATGGACCACCTTAGCCTGCTTTGCATATTTATCCAAACGCCCGGTTACGCGGTCATCGAAACGCATACCGATAGCGATAAGTACATCGCAGTCGTTGGTCAGTACATTCGGTCCGTAATTTCCGTGCATCCCCAGCATACCTACATTGAGATCATGGTCGCTTTCAATCGCTCCCGCTCCCAGGATGGTCCATGCAGCCGGAATACCGGTCTTCTCAACGAAAGCCCTGAATTCTTGTTCTGCGCTACCCAGTAATACACCCTGTCCCCAAAGAACAAATGGCTTCTTAGCAGCGTTAATCAGTTCAGCAGCTTGTTCAATATATTCTTTCCTGACAATCGGCTTCGGTCTGTAACTTCTGATATGATTGCAGGCATGGTATCCTTTGAAGTCAAACTTCTGGATTTGTGCATTTTTGGTAATGTCAATCAGGACAGGTCCTGGCCTTCCACTACGGGCAATATAGAAAGCCTTAGCCAGAATTTCAGGAATTTCAGTAGCGTCAGTGATCTGATAGTTCCACTTGGTAACCGGAGAGGTGATGTTGATCACGTCGATTTCCTGGAACGCATCAGTTCCCAATAAGTGCGCGAATACCTGACCGGTAATACACACCAGGGGAGTACTGTCAATCTGCGCATCTGCCAGTCCTGTAACCAGGTTAGTAGCCCCCGGCCCGCTCGTTGCAAATACAACACCGACCTTGCCCGAAGTACGCGCATAGCCCTGACCAGCATGAATTCCACCCTGCTCATGACGGACGAGGATATGATTCAACTTCTCTTTATAATCGTAAAGGGCATCATAAATAGGCATGATAGCACCTCCCGGATAACCAAAGATGGTATCTACTCCTTCTGCAAGAAGGCCTTCAAGTAAAGCAGCTGACCCCGTCATTTCAATTCCCGAACTGGCTTCCTGCTCGGTCAATACTTCCTGTTGTGCTGTTTCCATGTTTAAATCCTTTCAGGTCCTTAGGACATTTCAGTGTTATTAATTATCTATTCTCTTCTTGCTTATAAATCGGTTACGCATCCATCAGCAGCATTGCTTACTTGTTTTGCGTATTTATATAACAAGCCTTTTTTTACTCGTAATTCAGGCTGCTTCCATGCTGCCTTTCTCCTGGCAATCTCTTCTTCTGATACCTTTAGTGTAATGCTGTTGGTAATGGCGCTCACCTCGATGGTGTCATTATCCTGGACCAAACCAATCAGTCCGCCTTCAAAAGCTTCCGGAGTGATATGGCCTACAACGAATCCATGAGTCCCGCCGCTGAACCGGCCGTCTGTTATCAGGGCGATCGTTTTGCCCAAACCTGCACCAATAAGTGCCGATGTCGGTTTTAGCATCTCCGGCATGCCTGGAGCACCCTTAGGGCCCACGTTGCGGATGACTACCACGTCGCCATGTTGTACACGACCAGAGCTGATTCCGGCGATGAGTTCAAATTCACCATCGAAGACGCGGGCAGGTCCCTCGAAACGTTCACCTTCCTTGCCGCTGATTTTGGCAACGCTACCGCCTTCTGCCAGGTTCCCGTAAAGGATCTGTAAATGACCAGTTGCTTTAACCGGGGTTTCCGCAGGGAGAATAACTTTTTGAGTATCAAAATTCAGCGCAGGCACATTCGCCAGATTTTCTGCAAGCGTATTTCCTGTACAAGTAAGGCACTCACCGTGCAGCCAGCCTTTTTCCAGTAAATATTTCATTACGGCAGGAACACCGCCGATATTATGCAGGTCTTCCATCATGTAGCGGCCGCTTGGCTTCATGTCAGCCAATACTGGGATCCTGTTACTTACCGCCTGGAAATCATCCTGAGTAAGTTCTACATCTACACTCTTCGCCATGGCGATAAGGTGAAGCACAGCGTTGGTGGATCCACCCAGAACCATCAGCGTAACGATCGCATTTTCGAATGCTTCTTTCGTCATGATGTCCTTAGGCTTGATGTCTCTTTCCAGCAAAAGTTTGATCGCTTTACCAGCATCCATACACTCCTGATTCTTCGCCTCGCTCAACGCAGGGTTCGAAGAAGAATAAGGCAAGCTCATTCCCAAAGCTTCAATAGCCGCAGCCATGGTGTTTGCTGTATATATACCGCCGCACGCTCCCGCAGAAGGGCATGCGTTCTTAATAATTTCTTTGAAGTCGATTTCGTCAATCTGGCCGGCAATCTTCTTGCCAAGGGCCTCGAATGCCGAAACGATGTTCAGGTCTTCGCCTTTATAATGTCCGGGATGAATTGTTCCGCCATATACCATTATCGCAGGTCTGTTCAAGCGGCCCATGGCCATAACAGACCCCGGCATGTTTTTGTCGCAGCCCGGAAGAGCGATTAATCCATCATAGTACTGAGCGCCACATACCGCTTCGATAGAGTCTGCAATAACGTCACGGCTCACCAGCGAATAACGCATGCCTTCTGTACCATTGCTCATCCCGTCACTTACCCCGATAGTGTGAAAAATTAACCCTACCAGGTTTTCCTTCCATACGCCTTCTTTCACAACGGCTGCCAGCCCGTTCAGGTGCATATTACAAGTATTGCCATCGTAACCCATGCTGACAATGCCGACCTGTGCTTTTTCCATGTCCTCGTCTGTAAGTCCGATTCCATAAAGCATCGCCTGCGCAGCAGGTTGAGTAGGATCTTGTGTAAGAGTCTTACTGTAGCGGTTAAGTTCTACCGTCTCGGTTGCGTTCTCAGTTGTATTTGATAATGTCGTCATAATTTTTCTTCAATTCAGCGCAATCGGGATTCGTCTCAGAACCCTCTGCAATTCCCTGAATAATAATATTTCTTAAGGTATGAACAACTTGGTTGATAGTCAATAGGGTGAAGATGGATTTTAAAAAAAGAATATAATAGTGTAAATATATAGAAATCGAAATTTAATATGGCTATATAGTTAATGTTACTTACATTAATTTGGAACCTGTATACCAAAAGTGTTTTCGGTATGCGGTTTTGGGTTTTGAGACCTTCTTGTAAATTGCCTGATTTCTTCCTGAAAACATGGTTTGCGATCAAAAAATTGTTAAAGACTGTATTTGAATAAGCCTGTTTCAGAGCGATGTTTTATGTGCTTATTACCGGATTTTCAAAACAGTTGAAAAGCTTTTTGAATGGACTCTTTTTCTGTCACGACTTCAGGTCCCCGAGTTTACGGTTGATCGTCCGGATAGTATATAGAATATGTACATCTTGATAATCTACTCAAATATACATTCTTTAATCTTGATTAAGATAATGCTTTATATGCAGGCGATAACAGGCGCAGATTCTGCCGGGATCAGTCCGACCTGGGGTATGAAAAGTCGGACTTTTGACTGGCTTTCCCCTGGTTGTCTCCACTTTCATACCGACGATGTATACTCCTGCATATGAAGGCGTTCTATCCTGGTCCCCTTGTCTTTTTAGTGCAAAATCGGCTCAATTCAGGAAGATTTCGGAAAAAATCGCAAAAAAATCGTCACCAGCCTTTCCGCTGCTCTACCTTGTTCTGAAAAAAGAAACAGCATTATGGCAAAAGTAGACAACAAAGGCAGGGTACGGGGCACGGCAGGTCCCGTCGTTTATCGCGGGTACCGCGGTATGACCATCATGCAGGGGAAACCCC
>NZ_JAZQRL010000132.1:0-70466 GCF_045629565.1 Arcticibacter sp. | reverse complement strand
CGAGTCCCTCTGCTGACTCAGCAGAGCCGTGAGTGCAGATAAGCCGGATAAGCATCTATCGATAGGGCGAGTCGCCCCTCCAATGATGCCGTCGTTGCGGTCTGGATGGACCCCCTGCATCAAGTGGGTCGTCACTGTCCCGCTAATCCCAATTGGGACGCGTTGCCTAGGCAGCGGCCACCTCTGTTGACTGCGGCAACCAACCTGGTTCCTTCCCTTGATGCATGTCAATTGCTGCACCTGCACCGCTCTTTTCCTCTTTGCCCTTTTCCGCCAGCGACAAACCTCGACACCGACACCGACTCGGACAACAACACTCCCTTCTCCGCCGACGAGCCCTACTAACCTACGCAGCTTTCTTTTCCGCATATGCATCAGCATCAGGACATGTCCAACTGACTCCGACCTCCGACACTGCGGCCCGTCGGACTGGAACTGGAACTGGAACTGGAACTGGCAGTAGCAGTGGCAGCGGAACTGGAACAGGATCAGGAACCTCAGGTCCTCCAACTCCCTAATCATTAGATTTTCCATTTTGCAAGGCCCTTTCAGGGCCTTTTTTTATGCATGCTGTTCTTTGACCCGGTTTACCGACAGCATCCGGTGCTTTACCGAAAAACCCCTGTCGTTTGCCTATTTACCATTTCACAACGGAGACGCAGCCTATACTTTTGAGTCATTAAATCAATCGAACAGCAAAAACTCAAAAAACCAAGGCGATGAAAACTCTAAGAATCTTAACAGCGGCACTAATGGCAATCATCTCGTTCAGCGCATTCGCTGAAGATGAAACAAACAGCGAAAAGCTGAAAATGAACTATACCGTTAAGACGTATATTGATGCGGTGACTCAAGGTAGAGTTAAAGAGCTGGCCGCAGTACTGGAAAGCGATGCTAGGTTTACATTAACTCAGGGGGAGCGCATTATCAATTTTAGTCGCTATGAGACATTGAAATGGCTAAAAATGAACGAGGGCATCCGTCAGAATTGTTCGACAGATTATAAGATCATAGAAATGGACGCTTCTCAGGCGGTGGTCAAGATCTCTCTGAAGTATGACACATTTAGTAAGATCAATCTCCTGTCACTCGCCAACACCAAAAAAGGATGGAAAATCACAAACGTGTCGACCTCTTTTATAAACGACTGAACCTAAATCGGATCATGCGGAAGCCGTTTGCCGGCATCGCATGATCTGCCGTTGCAGCGTTTATTCTTTGCTTGACAAAAAGTAACAATTTTAAAGAATTAGCCCTTTGATTGGCACAAAATCGCGGGATATCTGATAATTCTTTCTAATTTGGAAGCTTCTTCTACAAAACAAACAAGATTAAATGCTATCAATTGTACTGTCAGGGTTAATCACATCGTGTCTTTTAATTCCATTTGGGAAATTTTTCCGTTCAAAATGGAGTCTGTCCCTCGCGGTATTGCCACTCGTTTTATTTACATATTTTGCCGGGCAGATACCTCATATAAGCAAGGGCAATACGATCGTTGAAAGCTACCAGTGGGTTCCCTCCCTCTCTATTAATTTTGATTTTAGCCTTAATGGACTTTCCCTGTTATTTTCTTTGCTGATCACCGGTATTGGTTCGGTTATTTTTATCTACGCCAGTTCTTATCTGAAGGGACATATTTATCAGGATCGCTTTTTAGGTTACTTATGTCTGTTCATGTCGGCTATGCTTGGCGTAGTACTTTCAGACAATATTCTGCTCCTCTTTGTGTTCTGGGAGCTCACAAGTATCAGCTCCTTCTTCCTTATTGGCTTTAATAACGATAGCGCAGCATCGCGTAAAAGCGCAGTAACAGCACTAAGCATTACTGGTCTGGGTGGTTTTTTCCTATTGGCCGGTCTGATCCTGATGAGCCAGGTGGCGGGTACCTATTCAATCGGTAAGCTCGTAGAATCTTCGCAACTGATCATAGACCATCCGTATTATCCAATTATAATCGCACTTGTCTTTATTGGTGCTTTTACTAAGTCGGCTCAGTTCCCCTTTCATTTCTGGCTGCCAGGGGCGATGAAAGCTCCCACGCCGGTGTCTGCCTACCTTCATTCTGCAACGATGGTAAAGGCGGGGATATTTCTTTTAGCGCGATTCACACCTGTCCTGGGAGGCACGGATGCCTGGTCATGGACGTTGATGATCGTGGGAGGCTTTACGATGATCTATGCCGCCTTTCATTCCTTGTTTCGCACGGACCTCAAAGGTGTTTTAGCGTATTCTACGATCTCCGCCCTGGGAATACTGACGTTCCTGATCGGCATGGGCTCGGAAGAGGCACTTATTGCGGCTTGTACTTTTATCGTTGTCCACGCCCTTTACAAAGCAACATTATTTTTGGTTACCGGAATAATTGACCATGAGACCGGCACCAGGGACCTGACGCGTTTATCAGGTCTGCGCTCAGTGCTCGCACCCGTGTTCATCGCTGGTTTACTGGCAGCTCTTTCCAGTGCCGGCTTACCGCTTTCCATCGGCTTTATAGGCAAAGACCTGATATATGAAGCGACCCTGCACGCAGACCCGGCTATTTCCATGTATATTACAGCTGCAGCGATCCTTACCAATATGTGTTTGGTAGCAGCCGGGTTTATGGCAGGAATCAGGCCCTTTACGGGAACGCTTAATCCGGCTTATGAGAAGGTTCATTTACCTCCTGCAACCATGTGGGTACCCCCTATCATTCTGGCTGTGCTTGGCTTCATACTGGGCTTTTTCCCGGGACTTCTTGGCGAATACGCCGTGTCGGCGGTACTTAATGGAATGACCGGCATGCCTGCTGCTGTAGATCTCAAGATATGGCACGGTTTCAACCTGGTTCTCCTGCTGAGTATAGGGACGCTCGCGGCCGGCGCGGTTTTATACTATTTCAACAAGCCCAATGCGGCATCGCTGAAATTACTGGAGCGGTTCAGCCGCTTTTCTCCGCAGGCTGTATTTGCCGGGATCTCGCATTCATTCGTATCTTTCTCTGAGCGCTATACCAATTTGTTTCACAATGGCTTTCTTAGGTCATACCTGTTAAAGATAATCGTGTTCGCTGAAGTATTGCTCCTGTATGAATTGTTGACGGGAGGGCCGATCTATATAGATTATGACCAGTTATCGCCTGTAACCTTTTACGAAGCCGCTAACGTTTTTATCCTGATCGGTGCTGTAATTATGACTGTAACTACATCATCGCGCCTGACAGCCGTTGTGGGTACGAGTGTTATTGGTTACGCTATCTGTCTGATGTTTGTGTTCTATAGCGCTCCCGATCTGGCGATCACGCAGTTTACGATTGATACGTTAACGGTGGTCTTGTTCGTTTTCGTTTTGTTCAATCTGCCGTCCTTTCTTAACTTCTCCACAAACAACAAGGCCACTGTAGTCAGGGATGCTTTCGTGGCAATCAGCTTCGGTGCTATCCTGTCGATCATTGCTATCAAGGTTTTACAGGTACCGACCACGATAGACATCAGCGAGTTTTATGGCAAATACGCATATGAACTTGGCAAAGGCAAAAACGTGGTGAACGTGATCCTGGTCGATTTTAGAGGGTTCGACACGATGTTTGAGATTGTGGTATTGAGCATTGCTGCGTTGGGCGTATACAGTCTGTTGAAATTGAGGTTAAAATCGTCTGAAAAAGAATAATCATGAGAAGTCCGATATTACAAACAGCAGCAAAGTACTTGCTGCCCATATTACTATTATTTTCTGCGTTCCTCTTACTGCGCGGGCACTATAACCCGGGCGGAGGATTTGTTGGAGGCCTTGTAGCATCAATAGCTTTTGTTCTTCACAGCTTCGCATATGGAACAGATAACACGATGAAGCTTCTTTGGTACAAGCCACTCACTCTTATACCTATAGGCTTGATCATTGCGAGTGCGGCCATGATGGCCCCGGTTCTGTTCGGTCTTCCCGTGATGACGGGCTTATGGTTTGACCAGCCTATACCGGTAATCGGGATGATCGGTTCGGCATTGTTCTTCGATCTGGGTGTGTATCTGGTTGTTATAGGTGTTGTGCTCACCATTTTGTTTACTATTTCTTTATATACTCATTAGTATGGAGTTACTATTAGTGGTGTTAATTGGCGTCCTCTACGCCGCGGGTGTCTACTTCATTTTGAGAAGGAGCATGGTGCGCCTCCTGCTGGGGATTATGCTGCTGGGAAATGGCACCAACATCCTCATTTTCCTGCTTGGGAATATTACCAAGGGAAAACCGCCGATTATTGACGCCGACCTAAAGGTCTTTGCAGACATATATGCAGACCCGATACCCCAGGCGCTGATACTGACGGCAATCGTGATCAGTTTTGGCCTGACATCTTTTGCGATTGTATTATTGAAGCGCGTATACGCCCTAATTGGCTCTGATGATCTTGATGACTTAAACACCCCGGAAGAAGAAGATATATGATCGACAATCAAATTATTGCAACAGTACTTGTTCATCTAATCACGGCACTGCTACAGCTGGCTTTCTGGAGGAAAACGGTTACTCAGCGAATATTAAGCATAGCAGGAACTTTAACGGGCTTTCTGTTTGCAGCAAATCTGTTTACCAAAGTTTACACCGGTACTATTCTGACCATGAACGCCTCGAACTGGGAAGCGCCTTTCGGGATCGTATTCGTGGCTGACCTGCTGAGCGCCACCATGGTGTTGCTCACCTCTATCGCGGCTCTTGCCGTCTCCATATTTTCGGCAACCGGTGTAGGAAGGGCAAGAATGCTCTACGGCTACTTCCCTATCTTTCATTTCCTGGTCATGGGTTTGAACGGAGCATTTCTCACAGGCGATATTTTCAACCTGTATGTTTGGTTCGAGGTGGTTATTATCGCTTCCTTTGTACTGCTGACACTCGGTGGACGAAAGGCGCAGCTGGAAGGAGCTGTGAAGTATATGGCAATGAACATCCTGGCTTCTACGTTCTTTTTGACAGGTGTGGGACTGCTCTATGGCATCACAGGATCGCTAAACATGGCCGATCTGGCGATTAAAATCCCGCAGGTGGAGAACCAGTCGATTGTCAACCTGACTGCCATGTTCTTTCTTATTGGTTTTGGTATCAAATCTGCTGTATTTCCGCTATATTTTTGGTTACCGTCTTCCTATCATACCCCTCCCTCTGCAGTTGCAGCCACTTTTGGGGGACTGCTTACGAAGGTGGGCATCTATGCGCTCTTCCGTGTTTTCACACTCGTGTTTACACCCGACGAGTTCATGAAAACGCTCTTTATAGTAATGGGAATTCTGACTATACTTACAGGAGCGTTCGGCGCAATAATAAAAAACAATGTCAGACGCCTCTTCTCCTATCTGATCGTCTGCCATATCGGATTTATCATCGGAGGGCTGGGCTTATATACAAAGGTAGCGCTTCTGGGTGCTGTTTTCTATCTTATCCATGATATGATTGTGAAAACCAACCTGTTCCTGATCGCCGGATTGATACGACAGCTGCGCGGCACGATGAACATGTCGAAGCTCGGGGGACTTTATGCACATTACCCGAAGATTTCCTTACTGATTGCTATCGTGTTGTTTTCACTTGCAGGGATCCCTCCCTTGTCGGGGTTCTGGCCAAAGATCTATCTGATCGAAGCTGGCTTCTCCACTAACAATTATGCGTTCGTATTGAGCGTTATCATAGGAAGCTTCATCACTTTATATGTGATTGCGAGGCTATGGTCGGAGGTTTTCTGGAAAGATGACCCGGCAGACGAGGTGGTTACAGACAGTTTTAAGCCCCTTTCACCATTCAAAAAGGTGCTGCTGGTTCTCCCGATTGGGATACTTGCAGCAACGACACTTTACATAGGTCTGAACGCGGAAATGATCATACAAGTTGCTGACAGAATATCGACGGAGATGTTAGACACCACTCCATACATACAGGCAGTACTGGGTAAATAAAATGATATGATTAAACTTTTTTTAATGAATCTCCTGTTGAGTTTTATCTGGGTTGCACTCACAGGATCCATGTATTATTCGAACTTCTTGTTCGGTTTTCTATTGGGTTTCTTTATCCTTTGGATTATGAACAGGAACGAGGACGATCAAAGGTACTTTTACCGAGTGCCAAAGACGATCGGCTTTGTTCTATACTTTCTGTATGAGATGATCATGGCTAACTTCCATGTGGCATACGATGTGATCACTCCCAACCATTTTTCCAAGCCAGGCATCGTTCGCTTTCCTATGCAGGCGAAGACAGATCTGGAAATACATCTTCTTTCCACGGTTATATCATTGACTCCCGGCACGCTGATACTGGACATCAGCGAAGACAGAAAGTCGCTTTTTATACACGTGATGTACCTGAAGAGCAAGGAGGATTTTATAACACAGATACAGAATGGTTTTGAAAAACGATTATTAGAGATACTAAGATGACGCTGGACTTATATTTTGACTATTTGATTTTTCCGTTGCTGACCATATCTGTCATTTTGGTTTTTTACCGGCTGTTCAAGGGACCTGAAGTGGTAGACCGCGTGATTGCACTCGACCTGATTATCACGATAGGAATTGGTTTGATCACTGCTTATAGCATACGTTCAGGACAGGCTCTTTTTTTGGATGTTGCGATGATCCTGGCGCTTATTGCGTTTCTGGGGACAATTGCATTCGCCTTTTATTTAGATAAGAAGAAATAGATATGACGAATATTTTAATTTGCGTTTTCAGCACTGTAGGTGCACTGTCGATACTATTTGCATCTATAGGAATCGTAAGAATGCCTGATTTTTACCTAAGACTTTCTGTAACCGTAAAGGCGGCTACTCTTGGTGTAGGCCTGCTGCTGGCCTGTGCGGCATTCTTCTTTCCGGATGTTTCCGTCACCACCAGGGCAATAGCAATTGTTTTCTTCCTGATCCTGACTGCACCTGTTGCCGCTCATATGATTGGACGTACCGCTTATCATTCTGGAACACCCACATGGGAGGGCACACTTCTTGATGAGCTCGACGAAGACTATAAGAAACATCGGGCAGGCATGCTCGAAGATGCAAACAAGGAAGCGGCAGCGGCGGCGGAAGTACGGCGTTCAAAAGAGGCCGAGTCGGAATGAGGCCAGCTCCGCCCAGGATATTTCGGGTTAAAAAAATGGGAAGACGTCTGGCCTTCCCTCTTCTGCAATTTGAGCGATAATCTACAGAATTACACAAACTTACACATTTTTATGCATCGATAACAATCAACTTGAGAAATTTTGAGTTATTTTGATATATACTAGTGAAGCGGATACCGGATGGCCGTTTAAGAGACCAGGACAATGCCCAGGTAACCTCGGGATTTTGCGCTGTTGACCGTAAACACAAGAGACGGCGATAGGCACATGCCATCGGAAGTAATAAGTTGACCAATTGTAAAATTTCAAAGAGGTAGTGATGACGACAATCGACGCTTTGGAGAGAGCATTCCATTCCAGCCCCATACCAACTATGGTCGTACAAGTCAGGGCTGCTCTCTTGACCATCGTAGTAGCGAATGATGCGTATGTTTCTACGCAGCGTTCTGAACAGATAAAAACGGTCGTAGGGGAAGATTTTTTTGAGGCGTACCGGCATATCGGGGAGATTGATGACTACAGGGACGCTTTACAATCCGTCTTAACTACCAAAAAACCTTGTCGGACACGCAGCTCAGGTAAGGATGTAACTACTTATCCCATTGTGGGTGAGGATGGAGAGGTGGCATTTATTGTCCAACAGCTGATCAATTTACCTGAACCATTACTATCACCAGACGGAAAGTCTTTGGCGTCGAGGCCTGATCTGGATCTGTTCGACTTCAGTCCGGTACCGATGTGGGTGTATGATAGTTGCAGCCTGCGCATTTTGGCAGCGAATAAGGCTGCCCTGGCTGATTATGGATATACGCTGAGCGAATTTCTCGAAGCAACGGTTAGGATCCTATGGCCGGCAGATGATGTAGTGCAGATGGAGCAAATGATTGCAGCGAAAGTGAAGAAAGACCTTCCCAACATAGCCAGTGTACGGCACGCTAAACGTTCAGGAGAGGTCATTTCTGTCAATATAGAGAGCACCCCGCTTCCCTCGTGGGGCAAGAATGCGAGAATCGTAGCGGCTATTGATGTATCTCAGAAGCTGAGAGATGAACAGGCGATAAAAATGAACCGTGACTGGCTTCGCTCGCTGTTGCAAACAACGAACGGAATTGTTTGGGAGGCTGAACCTTGCAGTCATCACTTCAGCTATGTGAGCGAATATGCAGAAAAAGTCCTCGGTTACAGCGCTTCCAGGTGGCTGGATGAGGCTGACTTCTGGAAAAACCACATAAATCCAGAAGATCGCGACCTGGTACTGGATGCCCGCCGTTCCGATCTGGAGGTCGGAAAAACGTACTCGGCAGAGTACAGGATGATAAATGCCCAGGAAGATATCGTTTGGATAAGAGATACGTTTACACCGATCGTACAGGATGATAAAATTTCGCTGCGCGGGTTAATGGTCGACATCAGTGTTCTGAAGCGGGCGATGGCTATCGACCAGCTGGACAAAGAGATATTGGCCAACAGCGCCAGAGAAGACAACTCCTTTGCAAAGGTTTTAAAGACCTATTTCATAGGACTTGAGAAACAGTTTCCCGGGATATCCTTTGGAATGATGTCAGTAAGGAACGGAAAGCTATCAGACCTGTCCTCGCCTACACTGCCAGCAACGATTATAGCAGCGGCAGAGGGCTTGCCTTATGCTATCGGCCCTGACACCGGAAATGTATTTGAAAACGGAGCTTCGTGGGAGAGTTTCCGGCAGACCGCGTCAGAAAACGGATTTACATCCATCTCGCAGCATCCTGTTCTCAGTAATAACGGTGGTGTTGCTGCTGTTCTTTTTGTTTATCATGGCCGCAGCGCAGCGCTTCAGTTAGATGAAATTAACATTCTTGAAAGGGTTGTTGCCTTGCTGCAGTTAATTCTGGAAAGGAAGCAGTATTCAAAAGTGCTGCAGGAGACCACCATTATGATGCTTCAGAGCCAGGAGTTGGCGCGCTTGGGAAATTGGTCCTGGGACATCAGGACCGGTGCTGTTCACTGGTCGGACACCCTTTATTCCATATATGGGCTATCCGCAGAAAGCGCTACGCCCTCTTTGGAGTCTTATCTGAGCCTGGTTCATCCGGAAGATAGGCAGCACAGTTTTGATATGATTCAGAACCTGACGGTGAACGGGCAGGACAGCGCCTTCGAAGAACGGATAGTTCGTCCGCAAGGAGAAGTCAGACAGCTGAAAATATGGGCGAAAGTTATTTATGGAGAGTCCGGTGTTGCCGAGAAAATGATAGGAGCGTGCCTGGACATTACCGAAAGTAAGCAAATTCAAAATGACCTGCAGGCGAGCAGAGCAGAGCTTCAGAAAATGCTTGACCGGTATGTTTATGTGAATAAGGCGTCTAACGATGCCATTTTTGACTGGGACATTGAAACCGACTTTATAGAATGGGGAGAGAGTTTTACGCGCCTGTTCGGGTACAAGGAATTTCCGGTGATTTATACCCTCGCTTTATGGTTCGAGCTTGTACATCCGGCTGATCTGGAGATCATAAAGCCGGATTTGCAGAAATCCCTTGCTGATAAGGATCAGCAACGATGGTCGGCAGAATACCGAATCAGAAAAGAGACCGGAGAGTACATTTTTATTGAAGAAAACGCTTACATACTCCGAGACGAAAGTGGCAGAGCGCTAAAGATGATTGGTGTGATCCGTAATATCACAGAACGAAAGGAAGCGGAAAGAAATCTGAATTTATCAAATGAAAAGTATAGTGATCTTTTTCATCTGAGCCCTCTGCCTCTTCTGGTGTATGATCTCGACTCGTTGCGAATACTGGATGTTAACCAAGCGGCGATAGAACATTACGGCTATACTTCCGAGGAGTTCCTTTCATTCACATTGCGGGATATTCGCCCGCCTGAGGACATAGCGATCCTGGATGAAATACTCAGAGAACATGTAAAGCCAGGTCATTTGCACACTGGCTTCACCCGCCATGTAAAAAAATCCGGCAAGATCATCTTGGTTAACACAAAAGGCAACTCCATAACTTATAAGGGACGCAACGCCCGCATTGTGGTTGCGATCGATAATTCAGAGAAGATAAAGGCCGAGAAATCCTTGAGACAAAGCGAACGGCGGTTCAAGACGATGATTCAGGAAGGGTCGGACCTGATTATAATATTGAACCAGACAGGGAAAATTTCGTATATCAGCCCGAATATAGTAAGACGCTTTAATCTGGATCCCAGGGAGATGATCCTCACCAGCCCCTTTGATTACATCCATGAAGACGATCTTGAGACGATAAAAGACCATTTACTGACCATTCGAAAAAATGAAACGGTTAAGGTTTCTCCCTATAAGGTCAGATTAAAGGGCGGAGAAATCCGGTGGTTGGAAACCATCATCACGAACAAATCACACGATCCTGCTATTGCAGGCATCATTGCCAATTCCCGCGATGTTACCGCCCGAATGAAGGTTATGTTGAAAAACAAGGAATTGCTTGACCGGTACAATGCCGTTGGCAAGGCTACGAGTGATACGATATGGGACTCGGATATCCAGACCGGGAAGATTATTTGGAATTACTCGCTAACGGAGATATTTGGCTATGAAAGCACTCAAACCACTATTAGATGGTGGAGTGAACATGTGCATCCTGATGATGTCGTAAGGGTTAATCAGCTGATCGAGTCGAAACTGGGCTCAGGGGAAACCAGGTGGATGAGTGAGTACCGGTTCAGATGCGCAGACGGTACTTACAAGACCGTTCTCGACAGGGGATTCATCATTTTTTCAGAGGAGGGGACGCCGGTGAGAATGATTGGCTGCATGCAAGACATTACGCAGCGCGTTGCCTATGTCCATGCCATTGAGAAGCACAACAAACAGTTGCGGGAAATCGCATGGATGCAGTCTCATTTGGTAAGAGCGCCTCTCGCAAGGATATTAGGGATCACAGCCATATTGGCTGAGGGTGAAAACAGCCAGGAAAGCATAAACGAGATGCTGCCCTATTTATCCCTTTCGGCTACTGAGCTCGACGATATCATCAAAGACATCATCAGCAAAAGCCGGAACCTGCAATAGGATGCTATGGATGGCCGCCGCAAACGGCGGCTGATTATTTAATCATTATCGTCGATACCGCGCGTATTATCTGTATTGACGTTTCCGTCTCCCATATCCATATCAAGTTCAGTCTCATCCCCATCATACCCGATCATGGTATCTTCAACTGCTGGTTTGTATTCGTCAGACGTCTGATGGTTTTGACTGACTGCATTTGTTGTTCCTGAAAACCCGGTATCATTCTGCTCCTGCTCGTCAGGCCTCTGGTCTGATGGGTTGTTAGTGATGACGTTCTGACTTTTGTCTGTCTGTTCAGCGCTCCTTTGGGGGTTGTTATGATTGTTCTCCATGGCTTTTAATGTTATTTACCAAATGATAACACCGCATAAAATATGGAGTTTTTATTGATTATAGATCGCGTATAAACCGAGGGTGATGAAAGAAATACCCGATATCGAGAAGACCCTATTTGGCGTGGGAAGGCACCTTGACCTCTGTTCCGATGATGACATCGTTAAAAACAATGTTATCGGCATTACTGAGACTGACGCCCGTGGCAGCGGAGTCGATCGTCACGTTAGAAAAATAAATATCCCTCACTTTCTTAGACGGGTATCCCTGGATGACGACACCTGCATTGGTGGCCTTCTGGCATTTGACATTTTCTACAAACACATTACTGATATCCGTTTCAAATCCCTTTCCCTCGCCATGATAGTAGGAGGTGATGAAGAAACAATCTTCCACTTCACCGAAGGTTACATTATTTACGTAAATATCGCGAATGAAGCCACCGCGGTCGGGATTGGATTTTAGATAAATACCACGCTTACAATAACCACCGAAGGTGCAATTCTCAACAAATACATTCTGTACTCCCGCCGACATTTCACTGCCTATTACTACCCCATGCAAGCCTTTAAACCTGCAGTTTCGGATAATAATATTCTCTGACATGATACCGGTTCTCCTCCCCTCATGATCGCGCCCTGCCTTTATGGCGACGTTGTCGTCAGCATTATTGAAGTCTATATCTTCAATCAGCACATTCTTTGAGTACTCCGGATCAAAACCGTCATTATTTCTATTGAAAGCATCGAACTTAACCCTACGTGCGGTCACATTTTCCGACTTCAGAATATGCACACACCAGAATGGCGAGTTTTTAATCGTAACGTCCTCGATAAGGACGTTTTTACATTCAAAAAACTGGATAAGCTGCGGACGCAGGAAGTGGCCTTCGCCGAACATACGATCTTTCAGAGGCGTATTTTCTTTGTTCATCTTCCGGCTAAGAAGCTGACTTTCTTTTTGGTTTTCGGCCCATTTACTGAATGAATCCCGTCCATTGCCGTCGATTACTCCTTCACCGATTATTGCAACGTTCTCCAGCTGATATCCATATATAAGCGGACTGTAATTATAAAGAAACGTTCCCTCCCAACTCGTCAACACTGCTGGCAGGTAGTCTGCAGGGTTCGTTCCGAACACCAGTTTTGATCCCTTCTGTAAATCAATACAAAGGTTATCTGTTAGATGAATAGGTCCATTTAAGATATATATTCCCGCCGGCACCACTATCTTTCCGCCCTTTTGTTCTTTGCAGGCCTGGATGGCTTTATCAAATGCAGGTTTACTATCGGTGAGCGAATCGCCCACCGCTCCAAAGTCTGTAATCAAGAGGATATTGTCTGAGATCGGGGGTGGCACAATGCTCTTAAGAACATTTTCGATTTTTTCCTCTCTCGAAAGTACTTTCTCAGGAGAGCGGTTACAGGAAATAAAGTAAACAGAAACAAATAAAAGGAACAAACATCTTTTCATAATTCTTACAAATAGCAAGAACTAAGGTAAGATGTTTGTTCTTGATTAGCACAATACTGAACCGGAATTATTCAAATTGCAGCCAATCAACACCGACATCCCCTTCCCCTTTCAGACTAACAAACAGATGCTTAAGACCTGTTTGCGGCAGCTTTACTTCGGATTGCACCATTTTCCAGGAAGTATCTTTTGGAACCACGATCTCTGACATCAGGGGCCCGGAACGCGAGCCGGTACGCAGTTGCAGTGTACCCCCCCGTTTTGACGAAAGCTTGACTATAACTTTTTTAGGCGTACTTTTTCCGAAATCAACATGCGTATACTGCAGCCATGCGCCAGGGGACGAGAATTGGGCTTTCCAGCCTTTAAACCTGTCCGTGGTATCCAGAAACAGGGCAGACACCCCTCTTTCGCTAATCATACTGTAACGGTCTATCTGTATTTTTTTAAAAGCGTTGCTAACACCTACCCCCCGTAAGGTTGGCAGCACTTTCCTGATCTTACCATCAGGTTCAAAGAACAAGCTATCTATTCGGACAGAACGGTTCTTATCAAATTGAGGCGACAGGTCATTGTGATGATAAAATAAATACCATTGATCTTTAAAGTGCAAAAGGGAATGGTGGTTAGTCCAGCATCCGTCAGGTGATTCGTCCATGATAACGCCTGTGAATTTGAATGGACCGAGCGGACTACTGCCTATGGCATATTCAAGTCTCTCTGTTTTGTTTTCAACGTGCGGATAAGTCATGTAGTAGATTCCATTCCGCTCAAACAGAAATGGCCCTTCCTTTAAACCCTTTGTTGGCAGCTCTTGAAGTATGACCGGATCCGACGCAAGTTCGAGCATATTCTCTTTCAGCTTCGCTCCATATATATGACCTTGGGACCAATAGAGATACGCCTGACCGTCTTTATCAATAAAAACATTCGGATCGATGCCGTTGACGCCCTTAATTGCGGTTGGTTGAGGAATAAAGGGTCCGGAGGGTTTATCTGAAATAGCCACTCCAATTCTAAAACCCCTGCCGCCCGTGGTGTCGGAGGGAACACTTGGAAAGTAAAAGTAGTATTTCCCGTTTCTATATATGCAGTCAGGAGCCCACATGCTGTAGCTCTCGGGCTTCACCCAGGGGACTTTATTTTGATGAACGATCATTCCATGATCTTGCCAGTCAACTAAATTATCCGAAGAAAACACGTGGTAGTCTTCCATTAAAAACCAGTTGGGCCTTCCTTTCCCGGGCGACGGGGGGATATCATGGGACGGGTAGACGTATACTCTGTTTTCAAACACACGAGCAGTGGGGTCTGCAGAATACTGATCAGTGATGATGGGATTTTGAGCAATAAGGTCATTAGCGACTAAGCTAATGGCTATTGCGAGGATCATCCGGAGCTTTAATTTACACATATATAGGTGTTGTATGGGAGTTGAAAAAATGGATATCTGTTGAAACCGGCCGGACTATTTCGATTTTGTAATGCCTAAAAGCGAAAGCATCTTCGTGCCATAACGCTTTCCTAGTTCTCTATAGCCTTCTGCCGTAAAATGCAGATTGTCGGCGGCGTCCTCACATCCCTGGGATGATATTACATACGAATTAGGAATAACTGTGGGCAACCCAGCTATGATATTATTCATACTGGCGCAAATGCCCCCCTGATCCGCATGCACCACTTCGCCCGCTAAAAGAGGGACAGCATCCGGCTTAAGATTCAGGTCGTCCATCAGGTTGTCATAGACAGCTTTAACCTTCTGCGGCCATTTGCTGTCGTTTGTGTTGGATTCGCCCTGATGAAGCAGCACTCCCTTAATAACCCCTCTCTGTTGTGCCAGTCTGGCTAGCTCTAATAGGCGACCATACGGATTACCATCATATTCCTTGACGATATTCAGAAGCCAGCCCGGAGCGTCTGAAAGATAACTCTGATAGCCATCACGATCAAACAACTCAATTTTGCACCCGCCTACTGCCACATTGATGACCCCGACTTTGACATTCTCCGGTAGGTTTTCTATCAACGTGCGACCAAAATAGTCTACCGGTGTTAAGCCTGTTTTACAGCGGGTCAATGGGGGCACGGCTTTATACCAGTTACCCCTGGTTCTGTTCAATTCGGGACAGTCTACCGCCCCCATCACCTGAAAACGATCGCTAACTACCGTATCTTTCGCTTCAAACCTGGCGCTCCCTTCCATATTTGATTGGCCCAAGCACAAAAACACATAAAAATTGGGATCTTGGGAGAAAGCCTGAAGGCTGGCAAACGCAAGCGGAAGGGCAACATACAATCTTTTGAGAATTCCTTTGTAGTTCATACTGTGGTTTGATTAGTTTTTTTAGTTCAATGTTTCTCTGTTGTAATACTACTATGGTTGACTATGGCATCTGCTGTTGAAAGGTGTAGGTTTTACCGGCTTGGGTAGCAACGTCGAAGAGCAGGGTTTCACGCGTTTCGACAGGGCTGATTCTGGCTTTCGCGGATACCACAGGCTTAAGAGTTCCAGCTATTTTATAAAATGGATTGGGATTTTCTCCTGTCGCTTCGACCATAGATGCTTCTGAAAGTTCAATAGCGTTTGGCACCCTAAGCCGGAGATTACCTCCAAGGTGTGATTTCACTACCACCTTGACTAATTGAGCATCCTTCCATTTCAATTCTACTATTTCGAATCCCCCGATAGCCTTTATCCCACCGATCGAACCGGAAGCCCGCCAAACATCAGGAACGGCCGGAAGAAGATGAACAGCACCATCCGCACTTTGCATTAACATTTCGGTAATACCGGACACGCATCCAAAGTTGCCATCAATTTGAAATGGAGGATGGGCATCAAACAGGTTGTCATAGGTGCCGCCACCCCCTCTGTTTACGCCCACAGGCGTTAACTGATTTTGAATAAGCTTGTATGCATGATTTCCATCCTGCAATCTGGCCCACCAGTTGACTTTCCATCCCATACTCCAGCCTGTGGAGAGGTCGCCTCGATGAATGAGTGTCGTCTTCGCGGCCGAAAACAAGTCGGGGGTGCGATAGGCTGAAATTTGATTAGAGGGAAACAGTCCATATAAATGCGATATATGTCTATGATTATCATTAGGGTCATCAATATCGTCTAACCATTCCTGAATTTGCGCATGCTGCCCGATATGCATTGGTGCAAGGCGGTTTCTCGTGTGAACCAGTGTATCCATAAATGCCTGGTCTTTTTTCAACAGTTCAGCTGCCCGGATGGTAGAGCTGAACACATCGAAAATAATCTGGTTCGTCATTGTCACTCCTGCATCCAGAGATGAGCCCTGGTGTGCCGCAGGGGCATTTTCAGGAGACTCATCCGGATTGGCAACCAGGTAACCAAGCCTGGGGTGTTCCATTAAATAGTCGATATAGAACAGGGCGGCACCTTTCAAGATAGGATAAGCCGTTTGGAGAAAGGCGACATCTCCGGTATACAAATAATGCTCCCATAAATGCTGACTCGTCCAGCCCCCGCCGTTGGTCCATGCGCCCCAGAATGCGCCGTCTACAGCGCCCGTAATACGCCAGATATCCGTATTGTGATGTGCAACCCATCCACGTGCCCCGTACATATCTGCGGCCGTTTTTCTACCTGTAGCGGCAAGCTCTTTCACCATCTTCAAAAACGGCTCATGCAGTTCAGAAAGATTGGTTTTCTCGGCTGGCCAATAGTTCATCTGAGCATTTATATTGATGGTGTATTTGCTGTCCCATGCAGGGCGCAGGCTTCCATTCCAGATTCCCTGCAGATTTGCGGGCTGACCGCCCGGTTGGGACGACGAGATCAGGAGATACCGGCCGAACTGGTAATACAAAGCAGCAAACTCGGGATCATTGGTCGAACTGAAATTCTTCAACCGCTCATTGGTTGGAAGCTTTGCTGCTGAAGGCTCGGTCATTCCGAGATTTATTTTCACCCGGTTAAAATATTGCTGGTAGGCAGATACATGATCCCTGATGATTTTCGAGAATGGCTTTCGGGCGGCCCTGTTCAGGTATACGGCGGCCCGATTGCTTTCATCACCGGTGATGTCGTTATAGTGGTTGAAATTTGTAGCCACGGATATGTAAATCGTTACCGCATTGGCGTTTCTGACCGTAATGGAAGTGTCGGCCGAAAATATCTCTCCTCCCTCCGGATTAATTTGAGCGATTCCCTTGTATCTGACCATACCCTTAACTCCTTCATGATCGATCGTTGTACCGGCGAAGGTGAGCTGCCTGGAATGCAGGGTTTTGACCTCTACATTGGGTTGAGGTGATGAAAACGAGGCAGTGAACGAAATGCTTCGTGGACGGCTGGCTGTCAATCGAACCGCTATTATCCGCTCTGAAAGAGAGGCAATTACCTCCCTGGTATAGGTGACGCCCCCGACCGTATAGGATGTTTTGGCCACAGCCCGTTCAAGATCAAGTTCCCTGTAGTAATGGGTATAATGATCATGGCCGGGGAAAGACAAATGCACTTCGCCGGCGGGTCCGAAGATTTGTCCATGAGATTGCTTACTGATCAGGACCTTGTTGGCCAGGTTTTCTGCCTGCTTTTGTTTTCCTTCGAAGATCAATTTGCGGATCACTTCCAAAGAGTCTAGCGCCAGCAGATTATCGTTGCGGTTGGGACTACCGCTCCAAAGGGTATGCTCGTTTAACTGTATGGTTTCAGTCTGTACGTTTCCATACACCATAGCGCCTAGTCTGCCGTTCCCAACGGGCAATGCGCTTTCCCACACCTTGCCAGAAGGCTTATTATACCATAATTTCATGGAAGGCTGTGAGAGTGACGAGGGTTCGTCAGCTTTTGCTCCAGGTGTTGCGATGAAAATGGAGAAGAATCCTATTAATGTCAGGGAGTAATTTTTAGCTTGTCTGTGAAAGTACATAGGGGTTCAAAATAATGCATGAATCCTTCCAGCGCCTATTTAAACAGCACCTGGGAAAAGTTATAGAGATTATTACGCCACACGGGCCATGTATGTCCTCCCGGATATTCTGTATACGTGTATTTAAGATTCAGCGCATCAAATTTGGACATCATCTCCTTGCAGTTCTCGTAGGCTATATCCTCCTTTCCCCCCATGGCTATCCAGAGAGCTTTTAGATTACTGTTGATACGCGACTGGTTCTCCCGTATAAATTCGTACTGCGGACCAGCGAGTTCATTACGCCCCGAAAACCATCCGGAACTAAACACTCCTAAATAAGAAAACATATCAGAATTCCTGATGCCTGCATAGAGTGTTTGAAGTCCTCCCATCGACAAGCCGGCCAAAGCTCTTCGGGAAGGCTTTGGATCTGCCTTATAGTTACTTTCTATAAACGGAATAAGTCCTTTCAGTTCGCTCTCGAAGGCACGCAGCGACTGTTCGCCGAACGCGCCCTGACCAACATTTCCGTCCATCATGATAATCAGCATTGGCCTGGCTTTATTATCTGCAATCAGGTTATCCATAATCAAGTCTGTTTTACCTTGGGTTGACCAGCCTCTTTCGTCTTCACCTCCTCCATGAAGTAAATACAAAACAGGATATTTTTCAGTGGTATTTTCATGGTAACCTGGAGGCGTGTATATGAAAGCGCGGCGCCAGGAGTTAGAAACCCGGGAGAAATATCGCTTTATCCTAACCTCACCGTGCGGTACATCTTTCTCTGCATAATAGTCGCCCCCATCGAAAGGAATCTCTATTCCGCTGGCCATCCGTCCCATTCCATAGAAGGTTTCGCTGGCCGGATCGGCAACGGCAACACCATCCACCAGCAGAGAATAATAATGAAAGCCTTCTCCCATTGAATCAGTAGTAACCTGCCAAAATCCATCATTGCCTTTTGTCATGTCATATTTCTTGCCTAGATCGATCTGTACCCTTTGGGCTTCGGGAGCCTTTATTTTAAATATCACGCGGCTGTTGGGTAGTATCTGTGGATATTTGGCAGATCTTATGTTTGTAGCGGCAGGGAAGCCGAGCGCTGTGTATTTGGAGAAAGAAGCTTGATCCACCGGTTTGAAAAGAAGCTGAGAAAACATGTACAGATCGTTTTTCCAAACTTTAAAATCGTGATTGCCGGGTTCAATATAAAATATGTGAGGGACTTTCTCTTTCCTGAGATAGTCATGGGTACGTTTGCTGAACGAAATGAGATTGTCGTTGTCGCCGCATGATATCCATAGTAATTTCAGACGCCTTCTTGCTTCTTCCGGATTTGGAACAAGCAGTTGAGGGGGCTTTGTGTTTGGTGCAGAGGAGAAACCGCCAACCCAGGCGAACTTATCCAGATTTCCAAGACCAAAGTTCAAAGACTGCCCTCCACCCATAGACAGGCCGGCAATTGCACGGCTTTCTCTGTTTTTGATAACCGGGTACTTTTTTTCGACAAAAGGTATAAGATCATGGAGCAGGTCCTTTTCGAATGTAGCGAATGCCTGAACCTTCTCACTGTCCATAATATTGCCAACTGCCCGATCGTTTTTCATCGCCCTCCCGTTTGGAAGCACTACAATCATCGGTTGCAGTTTTTTCTGCGAATACAGATTATCCAGGATGACCTGAGGCTGGCCGTTATTTAACCATTCTTTTTCATCACCACCGATTCCGTGGAGGAGATAAAGCACCGGATATTTTTTATTCTTTGAAAAGCCAGGAGGCGTGTAAACCAGCGCTTTCCGGACAGAGCCAACCGTTTTTGATGTGTAGGAAAGAGTATCGATCTTCCCGCGTGGAATGTCAACACGCAAAGAATCGAAACCTATCGGTGCGGGTTGAGCATCCGTTTGGGACAAAGACGCTCCAGACACAAATAGGAGTGCTAAAGAAAAAAAAATATACTTCATAACAGGTATCGGTTTACAATTTAGGGTCAGTTGGCTTTCGCTGAAAATCAGTAAATCTCAAAACTAAGCTATGGAAGGGCTCGCATGGTATAAGAATCATTAAAAAAATAGCAGATTTGTCCAAACTCCCCTATTTTATCCTTTTATATACCACTCATCGGCGATAGACATTTATCCTATTCTTTTGGACAAGAAGATCATTGAAACGCTACCCACTTAAATAATTTAGCTCTGTACTAACTCGTCGATGTAACTACATATAGCCTAGCACATTGAACTAACCAATCATACATGAAACCTATTCAACTTGCGTGCGAGAAAAGGTACCTGTTTTTAACGTCAAGCGCCGTAACTCAGAACTCCCATTTTCTTAACAGCGCTGTCACGATCCGTGACGGATGAACGCTCCTATTAGCCTCAGGCAACAACAAACTAATCAAAAACAATCAACCCTCAACTCAAACAATATGCTAAAACTAAAACCAAGCTCAGGAGCTTTTATAGCATTCATTATAGCCATATTATCTATGCTATACCCCTGTCGAACCATGGCACAGGGGAACCAAATTACCGTTAGCGGAACCGTAAGCGACACATCGGGTGTACTGCCTGGAGTCAGTGTAAAGGTTAAAGGAACATCGGTCGGTACGATGACTGACGCAGAGGGAAGGTACCGACTTTCATCGCCCTCTACAGCTACTCTTGAATTTACCAGCATTGGCTTCACGAGTCAGGAGATTCCGGTCAGGGGCAGGAATGTCATCAATGTTGCATTAAAAGCAGACCAACGGGCCCTCGATGAGGTAGTGGTTATCGGCTACGGTACTCAGAAAAAGGTCGATCTTACTTCTTCAATTGCTACAGTAGACACGAAAGACCTCTTGAAAGTACCGGGTGGCTTTCAAGCTGCCCTGCAAAGTACTGTTCCGGGAGTGCAGGTAAATGCCGGAACGATACGTATCAGGGGTGTAGGGTCGATTAATAATACTGATCCGTTATATGTTGTGGACGGGATGATCGGCGGCGCAGTACCAGACGACAATAATATTGCAAGTATCCAGATTTTGAAAGACGCAGCTTCCAGTGCTATTTATGGATCCCGCGGAGCCAATGGTGTTATTCTGATCACCACAAAACGCGGTACATCAGGACCTGTAAAAATTGACTATTTCGGGTATGGCGGCACAAAGACTATCGCGAATAATGTGGAAACACTTAACGGGCAGCAGCTGGCGGAGTTGATTAACGAAGAAATGTACAATCAGAATCCATCAAGAACAGATTACCTTCCTGCCTTATCTAATCCTGCCAACATCGGCGAGGGATATAACATGGTTGATGCCTTACTACGGACCGGATCCTACCAGAAACACAATCTATCTCTAAGCGGGGGCAGTGAAAATGCTAACTTCCGCATCAACGGCATCTATTCAACGGATAAGCCTATCCTGATTCGTGACAACTCGAAATCCTATGGCACACAGTTCATTTCAGATTTCACAAAGGGTAAACTGAAAGTTGGAGAAACCGTTTTGTTAAGTTTTAACAGCCGGACATGGAGTGACAAAAATCTTATCGACGCGCAGAGATGGTCTTCTACGTTACCGCTTTATGATCCCAACAGTACAACGGGTTTCGCCGGCGCTGGAAACGGAACCGACGTGGCGAGTGCTTTGGCAAATGCCTACCTTAATGAGAACAACAACGAAACCTTTTTCGCTAATGGTAACATTTGGGCATCTTATGAGTTTATACCTGGTCTTAAATACAAGTTCAATCTGGGACTGGACTTGAACCGGTCCAGAAATCAGGGCTATATCTCCGCATACTCTGTAGGTCAGTATCAGAACCATGACCCGGATGAGCTGAACATATCAAGTAACCAGAACAACAGGTGGCTTTTCGAGCATACTTTGTCATATGACAAAAGCGTAGGCAAGCATAACTTCAGTGCGTTAGCTGGTATCACTTCCGAAGAGTCGCGATTCAAATCAGTCAACGCGGGTGCCAGGGCTCTGCCAAGTCCAGACTTACTGATCCTTGGGTTGAGTACCATGTCTTCATCGAGAATAGTAGGATCAGGCATCGGGCAGTTTGCCATGTATTCCATGCTTGGACGCCTTAACTATAGTTACGACAGTAAATATCTGATGACGCTAAACTTCCGCCGGGACGGATCGGCAAACTTTAGTAAGGCCCACAGATACGGTAACTTCCCTTCCATCTCTGCTGGTTGGCGGGTAAGTCAGGAAAACTTCATGAAAGATGTTTCCTTCATCAATGACTTGAAGCTGAGAGGTAGTTATGGTTTACTTGGAAATTCAGACATAGCCCAGTATCAATATCAGAGAACAGTGAGCTTTGATCACGTGTGGTATTACCTGAACGATGTAATGGTAACAGGAGCACTTCCACTTACCCCCTCTAATCCGAACGTTAAATGGGAGAGTCAATATTCAACGGACCTGGGTGTAGACCTTTCCATGTTCGGCAATAGGTTATCCCTTACCGTGGATTACTATGACAAAAAAACGGAAGACATGCTGGTTAACGTTCCTATATCTTACGTAGCCGGTTACATTGACAACTTCCCGGTGTTAAATTCAGGAAGTCTGAGAAACCGGGGTTGGGATATGCTTGCAACCTACAGGAATACGATTCGAAACTTCAGCTATTCTGCCTCTGCGAACTTTTCGCTGGTAGACAATAAAGTGTTAAGCCTGGGAAATGATAACGAAATCTTGTTTGGTAATGTGAACCCTGGCGGGGAAAATGTCACCAGAACAGCAGTTGGTCAATCCATCGGAGAGTTCTGGGGATACGTTACCAACGGACTTTATACCACTCAGGAGCAGCTGCAGCAAGACATCGCGTTTGCCCCCCGGGCTGGTTTAGGCGACATCAGATTCAGTGACTTAAACGGTGATAATGTTTTGAATGATCGTGATAAAGCCTTTATCGGCAGTCCGATTCCTGACTTCAGCTACGGCTTCAATTTCGACGCAAGCTATGCAGCCAGGTTTGGAACTTTGGATTTCTCTATGATATGGCAGGGTGTTCAGGGCAACGAAATTTATAACAACAGCAAATATTGGGGTGAAGGGATGTATCACTATTATAACAACTTCGCAACGACACTTGATCGTTACAGGGCTGAAGAGGTTGTTTTCACCAACCCGGCATCCGGTGTAAAAACCGTTTATCCTAAGAATGTCAACACCAATGTTCCGAGAGCGATACTTGGCGATCCGAATCAAAACCTTCGTGCGTCAAGCCGCTTCATTGAGGACGGTTCTTATCTGAGACTGAAGTCACTAAACCTGGGTTACTCCCTTCCGGAAGACGTTACCAGAAGGCTGAAAGTTGATCGCCTGCGCATCTATGTGGGAGCTAAAAACCTGTTAACATTTACCAAGTACTCAGGATACGATCCAGAAGTTGGATCAGATGATGCGAGATATAACCTGAGCAGAGGTATCGATGCACAAAGACCCTGGGGACGTACTTTTCCTAATTCTAAAGAATTTTTCTTGGGAGCACAGTTCACATTTTAATTGACTAAAGATGAAAAACGTAGCAAAAATTGCATATATAACATCGCTTACCCTGGCGCTGTCGTCAGGTTGTAAGCCCGATTTGGAACTGGTTAATCCGCAAGAGCTTTCTACGGATACCTATTACCAAACCGCTGACCAGCTTGAGGCATCAGTTATTCCGGCTTATCAAGCGTTAGTTGGACGAGTTCAGGGCGGTTATGGCCGGTCTTTATATTATGAACTTCTTGCACCTGGTGATGACTTTGATCATACATTCAAATGGGAACCGATGTATCAGGATACCTACAATACCCCTGCGAGTGATGGAATGGCATCCGGAACATGGAAAGATCTCTGGAATGGTGTTTCTGCATCTAACCTGGCAATTGATAGGATAACAAATTTCACAGGCACTATTGATGATCAGCGTAAGAACAGACTGTTAGGCGAAGCGCACTTCTTGAGAGCTCTTCATTACATGCATCTTGCCGCGATGTTCGGTGAGACCGTTCCGCTGATAGACAAATCTATTTCGTCGGATGCAGACTATTATCCCGGCAATTCAACCAAAGGCCAGGTTTATGCGCTGATCATAAGCGACTTTGCCAAAGCAGCAGAACTTCTGCCAGTCAGAAGTGCACTTTATGCCAACTCAGCCCAAATAGGAAGGGCTACGAAAGGGGCTGCACAGGCCTACCTCGCGAGAGCGTATATGTACCGTCCGATTCTGGAAAGTGGCCAGCGCGCTGATTTCGCCAGCGCAGAAGCAGAGCTCAGGAAAGTCATTGAGAGTAACGAGTACAGGCTGGTTGATCATTTCAGGGATAACTTCTTGGAAACAACTGAGAACAACCCGGAGTCTGTATTTGAAGTCCAGATGCACAACGGTCCAGGTTGGTTAGGAGACGATATATCCAGCTCCTGGCGCTGGCAGGAAATTGGCATGTTTGATGGAACTGGTGGCGCCTGGTGGAACCTTGCACCGAACAAGAAAACCAATGATGAGTTTGAACCGGGAGATCCAAGAAAGTTTATGACTCTATGGTGTGAAAATGGAGCTTATTTTACCCAGCTGGATGGCAAAGTGACAAACTACCAGGACTGGATTAAAAACCTGGCTACCAACAAAGACCTCTTTGGCACCAGAAAATATTGTCCGGATGTACAAATTCCCGATTTTGACAATGGCAATAACGACCGCCTGTTAAGATACTCAGACGTTTACCTGATGTACGCAGAATGCCTGAACGAGAGAGGCGATGTTAGTGGTGCGAAAACGTACATTGATTTGGTAAGAAACCGGGCAAATAACGTCGTCCCGACAGAGCAGCCTCATCTATGGTATCAGCGCTCACGAGGTACGATTCCCAATGTCGACGGCCTGCTGGCAAAAGACACGACAATTAACGGGGTGAGGTTAAATACTATTAAGAATATTATTGCCCATGAGCGTTATGTAGAGTTTACCGGTGAATATCTTCGTTATTTCGACTTGCTTCGTTGGGGAAGTGCAGACCCTCAATGGCTGGAGCCTTTAAAGAGGTTAGGTTGGACCGAGAGGGCCACATACTATCCATTCCCTCAATCCGAACTGGATAATAACAAGAATTTGGTAGGCAATGCGATGAATAATTAGATTTGGATTAGACAATAAACAAAAGAAAGGAGCGTGCGTTGCACTCTCCTTTCTTTTTCACCACTGTCATGCTTGCTCACTCTGTCGGCTGCATCTTTCTTCGATTGGCTAAATACTCAGAGGGCACCATATTATATTTAGCCTTAAAAGACCTGGCAAAATAATTCGGCGTGGAAAACCCTACATGGTAAGCAATTTGTGCGATTGAAAGATCACTCTGCTCCAACAAAACAATTGCCTTTTCGAGCTTAACAGACCGGATGAATTCGACCGGACTCATACCGGTTGTTTCCAGGATCTTATTGTATAGCGATGCTCTGCTCATCGAAAGATTACGAGCCATTGCTTCGACCGAAAGCTGTGGATTATTGAGATTCTCTTCGATATATAAAAGGACCTTTTTAATGAGTTTCTCGTTCTCAGACTCTATTTCAGCAATTGTTGACGACACCCTAACCTGCTTCACATATGTTTCCTTTAATTTCTGGTTCAAAGTAAGGAGGTTTTTCAACTTAGCGTTCAAGACAGCAAAATTGAATGGCTTGGTCATGTAATCATTTGCTCCAGACTCAAGCCCTCTGATCTGCTCATCTTCACCGGTTGAAGCTGTCAAGAGAATAACGGGAATATGGCTCGTTCTCTTATCTGATTTTATCTTTCGGCTGAGCTCAATACCATTCATCTCCGGCATATTAACATCGCACACTATAATATCGGGATGCAGCGACAAGGCTCTTTGCCAACCTTCCTTTCCGTTGGCTGCCTCATGAATTTTATATAACAATTTAAGGTTGTCCTTGATATAGAATCGGAAATCATCATCGTCTTCAATGATAAGCACGGAGGTACCGGCCTCCGGAGACCGCTGCTTGTCTTCTTGATGAATGGTGTCCGATTCTTCCAATGACCTGTTCGATGGAGACCGCTTCTCATGAATGGGTCCGAGACCCGGATCCAGTAACGTAAACGGAATGGAAACATGGAAGCTACTTCCCCTTCCCACCTCACTTTCCAACGCCACGGTTCCTCCATGCATTCTGACAAACTCTTTTACGATAGAGAGACCAATGCCGGTTCCCTGATTAATGACTGATGTGCCAGGATCATGCTGGATGAAACGTTCAAAAATCTTATCCTGGGCTTCGGTGGGAACGCCGATCCCGGAATCAGATACCGTCATATTTAACATCATCCTGCCCGCAGGTGACTCCAGTTCGGACGCTGATATTTTCAATGCTATATCACCTCCTTCCTGAGTAAATTTGAATGCGTTTGAAAGAAGGTTAAACAGGATTCTTTCTATTTTATCATGATCGAAACTCACCAATGCATTCGCGATATCAGATGAGAAAGTAAACGATATATTTTTCCTCGCGGCAACATCTCCGAACGAGTCAGCAACATCCTTGATGAAGGTAACAATATCCCCTCCCGCAAGATGGAGCCGCAACTCTTGCTCTTCCATCTTTCTAAAATCCAGCAACTGATTAACCAGATTCATCAGGCGGCGCCCGTTACGTTTGACCATGCTTAATTGACTTAAATACGCAGGCTCTTCAATTTTCTCAATCAGTGTTTCAACAGGCCCTACAATGAGAGATAATGGCGTTCTAAATTCATGACTTAGATTCGTTAGAAACTTGATTTTCATCAGATCCATCTGGTGAAGGTGTTCAGCATGCCGACGCTCCTGTTCTATAAGTTGCCTGGCTGCAATGCGTTCTTTCTCCAGGGCGAACTTCGCCTTTAACCTTTTGATTCCACGGTGTCGGATCCAAAAGATAAGACCAAGTATGCTAACGATGTAAAACAGATAAGCATAGGCGGTACGCCAAAATGGTGGAGAAACGTGGATAATTACAGAGCGCCCCTCTCGGTTCCAGACACCATCGTTATTGCTGGCTCTGACTTCGAAAATATACTTTCCCGGGTCGAGATTAGTATAATAGGCAGTATGTTCCTTTCCCGCCTGAATCCAGTCTCTATCAACGCCTTTCAGACGATACTCATACTTATTTTGTTCGGAAATGGTATAATTTAAGGCAACGAAACTAAGCGAAAAATTATCTTTATGCTTAAGATCTATTTGCTCGGAAAGCAATATTGATTGCTTTATAGGTCCATCTTCTGAAGGTGTCACCGCTGCGTTGTTCACCCTTAAGTCTGTGAGAACGACAGAGGGAACATTACGATTCATTCTAAGCATTGAAGGATCGAAGTAGTTAAATCCTTCCTGACCGCCAAAGAACACGGTTCCGTCAGGCAAACAAATGCCTGCTCCGAGTACAAACGGACTGTTCTGAAGTCCGTTATGATGTGTATAATTTTTAAATACCTTAGTTACAGGGTCGAAACTACTGATCCCGTTATTGGTGCTCACCCAAATTTTCCCGTTTTTATCTTCAACAATCTTCTGAACCGCGTCGTTTGCAAGTCCATCTTTTTCTGAATAACTAATAAATTGATTCGTTCTCCGATCTAACCGGCTAAGTCCTCCACCATAAGTCCCGACCCAGACATTGCCCTTTTTATCCTCGTGAATGGTCGTGATGTAATTCGTTGGCAACCCACTCTTCTCTCTTGTATAGAAACGAAACTTCTTTGTCAGTGGGTTCCACACGGATATACCTCCTCCAAAAGAGCCTATCCACATGTTTCCGGCTCTATCGGTTGTGAGTGCCCTGATAACGGGGTGTGAAGGATGGTTTACGTCTTCAGCATTCAGCGGATTGTTCAGCAACTTCTCCATATAGCCGGTGGTGGGATTATAGAGGTTAATACCTCCTCCATTCGTGCCTATCCATACAAAACCATCTTTATCCTCACGAATACAAAAAACATCACTGAAGTTAAGATCTCCAGGGCCATCACCCTTAATATAATGCCTACGCTTGCCAGTCGCAAGATCAATAACATGTACCCCGTCCAAAAATGTTCCGACCCATAACCTCTTATCTTTGGTAATTTCGAGGGCCAATACTGACAACGCATTATTTCTTCTGTTAGGGATATCTGGTAGAATAGAGAAATGCGAAACACTGCCGCTTAACGGATTAAATATATCGACTCCGCCACCATCTGTACCCACAAAAATGCCCTTGCCAGGATAATCAACAAATGATGTTACTACAGGGGCACTCAGGCCTTCAGCATCGAACGGATTACTTTCAACACGTTTAAATCTTGTAAAGTTGGGATCGTACTTACTAACGCCGCCCTGAAAGGTACCTACCCAGCTGATCCCGTTTTCATCGAAGCATATTGACCGTATTGACTTCGCCTTCAGGCTATTTTCGTCGCGGCGGTTTGCACGATACTTATATACCCGGCCGCTGTCAATACTAACCAGGTTTAATCCTTCCTCAGTCCCTAGCCATACAAGCCCATTTTGGGCGACTTTCACAGCATAAATAATATCGCTGCTAATTCCAGTCGAGTTATTATCACCCTTTTTCAGCGTTCTAATCCGTTTCCCCTGCGGCCCGAGAACATGTAATCCTCCTTGAGTCCCGACAAGGATATTTCCATTTCTATCCTCACTAAGGGACAGGACAAAGGCTGAAAATTGAGTCGCAGGGCCATTTTCTGAATATAAAAGCCTGGTAAAACTATCGCTGGTCCTATTGTAACGATATAACCCTGCGTCAGTTCCAACCCACATCGTCTTCCTGGAATCCCTGAATACGGAAATGATGGTATTTGTATTCAATTTGCCCCGCTTGTTGCTGTATTGATAAATGCTTTTGATCTTGCGGGTTTTCCGGTCTACCACATACAAACCACTGTAAGACGCAATCCAGATATTGCCCCTGTCATCTTCAGAAACTGAATTAGCTGCAACTCCAACAGTTAATTGGTTGTACTTGCTTAATTCGATAAATTCATCCCTGTTCCGGTCATAGATACTGACCGAGCCACCGTTAGTTGCAATCCACAAGGAACCATCAGAATCTTCGAACATGGATGTAACATGGTTTGCGGGCAACGACACCGCATTACCATTTATATGTCTGTATACCTTAAAGGTTGTACCATCAAAACGGTTAAGACCATCTTCTGTTGCGATCCAAAGGAAACCGAATCGGTCTTTATGTATGGCAAACACGGTGTTAGAGGAGAGACCATCCCTGGAGGTAAATGTAGTAAAGCTAAGATCCGGTCTTTCCCCAAACAGTTGAACAGATAAAATCAAACCCAAGACCAATAGGCTGGTTCTTTTTAAAAACAGTTTATTCCACATGTAGAGGTGTTATCGATATAATTGGTTTATATAAAGTTAAACATCCTCATACAGAACCCAAAAGGTCTGTTGGAATAAATTTGTTATTTATTAGCTCTCTTCTGGCGAAATTGCCTCATACAAGAGATCGTTTGAAATGGCTGGGGGATTTTGATCATCCCCCAACCATTTCTTAGTTTCCTTGAAATGCTTCCAGCACGCCGATGTATGCAGGTTTTCTTTGATAGCCTGCATTGACGGTACTGCCTGAAGTGAACCTGGTCCATAACCCAACCGGCTCATTTGGCCGCCAGCTATCTCCGGATGCCCGATCATGTGGGCTTCTGAAAGTGATTCCTGCCCGTTGGGCGGCAGGAATCGCACTGTTATATGCTTTAACAAACCACTTATACATTTCAGCTTGCTCCTGGTATAAAGCTGGCGTAGCCTGCGGTGTAGCCCCCCCCGTACCAATATCTAATGCAGATATTTTAATCAGCTTTCCTGTACCGGCCAGGCCTTGAAGCATTGTCTCCACCTTCGTCTTGTCTTGGCCAACGTTGAGTGCCAATTCCGTAGCTATGCCATCAACTTGAGCTCCTTTTTCCTCTGTGTAGACGATAAAATCCTTTAAGCCCTGAATTTTGCTGGGGTTGTCTACCAGGTTGGTTTCTGTGAAGAATATCTTAGCATCCGCATTGGCATATTGTTTCACCATACCGACAGCTATAGCGCCATAATCTTTACCTAGGTAATCTTGCCAATAGAAGGTGTTCGCAGGTGGCGTGCCGGTTGCAGGACCACTCCTCAATTGTGATGGATTAGCTTCATCCATGGGTTGATAGACAACACTCCAGGATTTCACTTTGTCTTTACCCGATCCGGCAATTGCCTTTATCCATTTATCCAGTTCTGCAGTGATAATTGTTTTCTTCTCGGCCGGTGTTTTAACAATGGTTTCGCCTGGGGTTTCCCATTTGAAGGTGAGGTTGTCTAACAGGTAATCGGCAGAACCTGTTTGAGAGCCAATAGTAACGATGAAAGTCGTTAACTCTTTTTGTTGCTCTGTCAAATTCAGGTTCGCAAGAGGCAGGACGATCGTTCCACGTCCCCAAACATTATCAGCTACTCCAAATGAAGAAGGGCCACCGTAGCCGGTAAGTGCCGGATCACCTAAGGAAGAAGTTATAGCTAGTCGCATCCCTGAGCCGAACAAACCAAAGCTGCCACCACCTTTAAAATCTATCGTCGCAGATTTATACTGTCCAAGGGTCCTTCCTGCCGGTAACGTAACAGTAAACTGAGGAAAAGCGGTTCCGGTGGTTTTCAAAACCCGTAACGCATTACCACTTTTACCGTCTGGATCCGCCACGACTTTTGCTGACGCGCCGCTGTTTGTAGTGGGATATGCTGTCCCGATGGCATCGTTGTCAAAGTTTACCAAAACATCAGAACCTGATTGACCAGGAAGAGTAACATTAGCTATTAAACCTCTCATATAGGCATCCCGTTGCTTCTCATGCCACACCAGGTGCCCCGCATGAATAGGCATCGCTGCCGACATATTGGCTTCCAGGGCACTGCTAAAATTGGTTGTCACTGGAGTATTGTCTGCTACGAAATCCATGTGGTTCAATCTGGTTAAGTTAACCTCATCAAAATGACTTTGCATCAATCGGTACAAAGGACTGTTACTGGTAACCTCATTCAGATCGAGCTCGACACCTAATTTGAAATTAGGTTGGTCACTATAGTTGATATAGGTTTTCAACTCCTTGTAGGCATCACGGACTTCCTGATCAATTAAGCTCTGAGGTTTATCAATGGTAAACTCCCGGTTTTCAAAGCTAGAACAAGCAACAAAGATGGAAGACATCGCTATGCATATCGTAATCCCACCAGTCCATTTTCTAATCATATTCATAATTTCTTTCGTTTATGTGATTATTGAATCACTGGTGTAAACAATTCATGTTTCACTGCACGGTCGCGCATTACCAAAGTATCTTTAGTCGCGATGTTACCACTTATAACACGCGTACTGGTTCCACTGCCAACTGTTACCCCCGCATAGCTCACCTGATAATCAAGATAGAGTGCATCGCGGTCTGTGTCGCCCCAACTCTTTTTGTCGCCTTTCTTTACAAAAGAACCGGTTCCCGTGGCGGTGAAAAGTGGAGAGTTTGGACTGCTTGAGATAGTACACTTCCCTGCGTTATCAAACGATAATAATAATGTACATGAAAAATTATCGCCCTGATCTTTAAAAACTACGGGGAAATCTATTTGCGTAAACGACTTCGTAGACAACATATTCACCTCATCATTTTCCACATAACGAGCATGTCTGGAAACATTACGGGTTGCAGTCCCATTAGTCATTACATCAACGCCCCTTCTGAGGTAATACCCGTGCCATTGGTTAACAAACTTTATTGCATAGAGAACAAAATCCTTGCGCTCTAAAATAGAATCTGCGTTCTGCACGCTTTCCATCTTTAGAGGAAGAACATATGTGTTTTTTATTGCCAAAGGATCCTCAAAAAAGGCATCAGTTAATTGCACCTGAACTCCGCCCAGAATATTGCGCTTGGGAATTATGATTTGATTGGAAGCCAAGCTGTAATAGTTGGAAGGCAACATCTGTATTTTACCGCCATTGCCTGAAAAATGCAAGTTGGCTAGAAGTGAACCATCAATATTGAAATTAATAGCCACATCATTCTTGTTTTCTCGTGTACCGCCAAGTGTAGCTTTGACTTCGAACTTATGCTCGTTATCCAGGGAATTGTCTATAAACAAATCCTCTCCCAGGACTATGGTACGTACAGGGTACTGGTAAGCAAAGTAGACCGACTGATGATCAAAATCAGGATGATCAATATCGCTATTCTTCATACATCCCGTTACAGTGCTCAAAGCAACTGCCAATCCAATAAATATCTTATACTTTTTCATTTTAAATCTATAAGTTAAATCACCTTGATGACTACCAACCCTGGTTTTGCATTAGCTTATTGTATTTCAAAACTTCAGAGTTAGGAACTGGTCCATAAATCATGTAATCTTGAAACACCCGCTCCTGTACTGTTATCGGAGTAAACACATTGCCATTGACGTCCATACCACGGGCTGTTTCATTCAATTTCGTCTGGCTTTCTTTCCAGCGGCGCAGGTCCCAGAAACGGAATCCTTCAAAAGAAAGCTCCAGGCGACGCTCATTTTTAATCAATTCCCGCATTTTTGCTTTATCACCAGCACACTCTTCCAGATATGCATGGTTGTTGGCTATTCCTACTGATGCCCGGGTACGGATTGCCTTAACAATGTCGTATGCCGAGAACACATTTGGGCCGGTACCCTTAGGCCCCCAGGCTTCGTTAGCCGCTTCAGCATAATTTAAGAACATCTCTGTATAACGAATACGCGGGGTATACCGGTTTCTTCCTGTTACAGATCCTGGAGTCAAGTTCACGTCCCAACGGAGCGTTTTTCTCATATAGTAACCGGTAAGTGTTGATGTATTCCTCACGTTGATTCCATCTGCAGAGCCCGAACGGCTTCCTGTTCTCAAACTGGTAAGATCTGGATGCCCGTCATACATAATATAAGCACGGAGTCTCACATCCCTGTTCGCATAAGGGCTGTTTGCATTGTAGGTGCTGCTACCATGATCAATAGGATACCCGTTAGCCATAGGGAAAGCCTCTACCAGATTTTCTGTAGGGTTAATCAACCCGTTGCCGAACAAGCTTGGAGGGAAGTTATCTGTCTCCCTGGCAGAAACCGTATTCTGACGGACTTCACGCCAGATAATTTCTGACGGATTGTTTCCTAATGATAGACCATCGATTTCAGTCCGGTTATCGTAAAATGTATAGCCGTTAGCTGGTAGCGAATTTGGACCACCCTTATATTGGATGATAGCTGCAGCGGCATTTGCCGCCTGTTCCCACGTTGCCGGGTTGGTTGCATGCTGAAACGCAGGACTAGCAGCAAGTAAAGCTGTCCTCGCCCTGAAGGATTTGGCGATCAAACCGTTAAACAACTGTCTGAACTTTTCGCCCATCGCCTGATTATAGATTTCAGGGATTTGAGTAATAGACATATATTGTGTCGGAATCTGGTTAACGGAGGTGATTTGCCTATACTCAACAGGAAGATAATACTCAGCACTGTCGAGATCCTTGTAGATTTGCTTTACGCATGCATCGAATGTAGCGCGCGGCTGATTAAAGTCTGCTGATGTAGGTTCCTGAAACTCGGTGATGATTGGCACTCCCATCAGTTGCCCATCTGATGTTACACCCGCATGGTTTCGTAACAAATTATACATATGCAGGGCTCGTAAACCGAATGCTTCACCTCTCATCCTAAAATTCAACAGCTTGTTGGCTGAAGAATCATTCGCCCACTTAACCTTGTTGGAATGCTCTAAAAACTGGTTAACGTACAGGATGCCAGCGTACGACTGGTTCCAAACACTAAGCGAAGGATTTGTAGGTGTCCAGGAGCCTGTAGCTAATTGGCTGAAGGCATTTGCACGAACATTCGCAACAGCATCGTCCGTTGCCAAATCACTATTGTTGTAATAGGCCGGGATTAATCGGTAGGATTGTAAAACGAAACCCTGGGCGAATATCGGATCAGTATACATATTCTCCTCCGACCGGATATTTTGCAGATCCGCATCTAAGAGCTTCTTACAACCACTAAAGGTTAAAATAATCAGCCCGAGCATTATCAATTTTATCTTCATGATCTCTTTCGTTATTGTCGTTTAAAAAGTGGCCTTGATCCCAAGATTGTAGAAGCGGGTCTGGGGAGCAGTTCCAATATTAGTTTCCATTAATTTACGTTCGTTCGATAGAACCAGCAGATCGTCTCCAGTCACATAAACACTTAATCCATGGATGAATGAAGCATTACTCAAGGCAGTTTGATTGAAATCATAAGTGATCTGAACTCTGCGAAGGTCGAATCGATTGTTCTTAAACATCCAATAAGTTGAATTCCGGAAATTGTTCGTTGTACTATTGGTGCTTAGGCGAGGGTAAGTCGCCGTTGCAGCTGTCTCTGGAGTCCAGCGACCCAAGACAACCTCAGAATATTTACCAGATCCGGTAACCCAATATTCTGAGCTGTTTTTGAAACCGATAGCTCCTACTTGCCCTGAGCCGAGAGCAAGGAGGCTAACGTTTTTCCATTTAAGGGTCAGGTTTAACCCATAGTTAAACGGCGATGCACCAAAGCCATTTTTTCCCAGGTCAACTTCATCACGGTTATCAATGATATTGTCTCCATTGACATCCCGGTACTTAATATCGCCGGGTTTAACCGTGCCACCAAACGTTTGTCTGGCGTGGTTGTCGATTTCTGTCTGGTCTTGAAACAGACCTTCGGCGATATAACCCCAATAGGCATCTAGAGGCCTTCCTGTGCGATTTTGGTATCCGTTTTCATAAACCTCATCGCGCTTAGTTACCTCAGAATCATAAAACATTCCAACGAAACCAAGTGAATATTTGAATTTTCCAACGTTGTTGGTATAACTTGCCGAAAAATCAATACCAGTACGCCTTTCATTGTTGAAATTAATCCAGGGCTGAAAAGAACCGTTCCCGGTAAAGTAAGATGGATAAATGGTTGCCGTGCCCTGCGATAATAGGCCATTGGTGTTTTGACGGAAATAATTTACATTCAGGTTGAAAGCTCGGTTGAAAAGCGTGGCATCTAAACCAGCCCTGAGTTCTTCCCGGTCGACAAAGGTTAGCTTAGGATTTGCACCGCCCGCAGCAAGAACATAATCTCCGGCAGATGTTCCATCCTGCCATTGAACCCAACTAGTTGATGTGTAGTTTCCCTCGTACAGATAATAATCCGTAGTTGCCGTAGTAATATCCAGATCTTGTTTTAGGGACGAATAAGTAGCGCTAATCTTCAAGTCGTCAATAAAAGAAGCTCCATTTTTGAAGAAATCTTCTTCACTAATACGCCATCCCAATGTAGCAGCAGGAGACAAAGCACTTCGGTTGCCCTTTGGTAATTTTGCTGAATGGATGACGGCACCCGTTAAATCAACATAGTACTTATGCCTGTAATTGTATGACGCCTGGATGCCGACATTGGTATTTCTTATTGGTTGGTAATCACTACCTCCATCGGTGTCAGGGTCGCTTGATATCCGTGTCATATAACCCCACCCTACCAAAGCGCCGCTAACGTTGTGCTTCTCATTAAAGGTACGTTTATAGTTAAACTGCGGATTTAGGGATATCGTCTGGTTATACAATGATGTACCTATAAATTCATTTGTGCTGATTTGGTCAACTCCAAACTGTTGCAGATTGGTGATGATCTCTTTACCATCAATTGTTTCCCAAGTTGGTTGATAGGTGGCGTAAGGCACAGAGTATCCCTCGGTATATCTTGACGTATAGTCCAGGCTAAACCGGGTACTAAACGTTAATCCTTGCGTAACTCCGCCCAGATCAGCCTCTGCACCAACATTGAACATAAACGTGCGCTGTCTGTTCTTGATATATCCTGAAGCCAGTATCTGTGACAATTCATTGGTCTGTCGGTTTGACAAACCACCTAAAAGATATTGCCCATCAATAAGCTGATTACTGTTATTGACAATCGCCTGTAACTGGGGGTTGTCTGGATCCAGCTTGTCGATAGGGATCAGATAAGAAAACCACTCGTCGTTTGGACGCAGAGTTGCCGCTGCTCCGAAGAAATTTCCCCTGGCAGAATAGTTGTTATCTACACGCACGACTGCATCTGTCGTCGCTTTGAGCCATCGCGTGATGTTCATGTCGACATTCGTCCGGAGATTGAAATTCATATCGTTATTATTCTTGGAATCACCTAATCTCAACAGGCTATTATTGTAGCCTAGTCCGATGTTCGAATAATAAGTGGCATCTTCATTACCGCCGGAAATTTCCGCATTAACATCTGTGCGATAGCTTACCTTTCTCAGATATTCAGAAGACAATAAATTGAGATCTGGGTAACGGAAAGGGTTCGTGCCGAGTTGGGTATTATACAATTCCTCAGCAGTAAATCTCTCCGGCAGACCGTCATTACGCAGAGCCTCATTGTAAAGGGTCATATACTCACCTGAATTAAGGTAATTTGCATAGCCTTTAGGAACCATCAATCCACCATTGGCGCGCACGTCAACGGTAAGAGGCTTAGCTGATCCCCTTTTTGTTGTAATGAGCACTGCGCCTTTCGAAGCACGGCTACCGTACAAAGCAACACTACTTGCATCCTTCAAGACAGTGATGGATTCTACTTCAACCATATTCACGTCGAACGACCTGCGCGGAATTCCATCTACAAGGATTAATGGACTTTGTCCCCATACATTCCCATTATATCCCGACACAAAACTTTGAAGATTGTCTAAACTCCCCCTGCCATAACTGGTCTTCATGATTTCCGCCACATTAACGCTGGATATCGCGCCCAGGGCATCTCGTCTGGCGACTTTTCCGAAGGCAACATTAACCAGACTGTCTTTATTGATATTGGGAAGGCTATCTATGGATCCTTGCGCTTGTGTTCCCAGAGCACTTAAAGAAATGGCCAAAAGAATACAATAAGATTTTATATTTTTTTTCTTCATTTTGTATGTTTTAAAGATTACCAACCTGGATTCTGTTTAAATCCCTCGTAGATATTAACATCCGCTACCGGGAATGGAAACCAATAATGGCGGCTGGTAAAATTTCTCTGAAGTAATACTGTTTCCCTAAAATTTTGAACACGAGCATTTTTGGGATCAGCATAAACCTGCGCATTTGCAGTTACCCGATCAAATTGAACAGCCGTTTTAAGTGTATAAGGCAACTTGTCAATTAACTTCCAGCGACGCAGATCCACAAACCGGTGTCCCTCATATGCCAGTTCCACGGCGCGTTCCCTTCTGTATTCCTCTCTAAACATGTCCTGAGAAGCTGTGAATTTCTCTGCTACATGCCCGACTTCCAGACCTGGCCTGTCTCTTACAAAGTTCACTGCGTCAACCGCAGTTTTGCTATAGCCCGGAGCTTTTCCCTGAGGTGAATTATAACCTTCTGAGGCAGCCTCAGCATACATCAGATACATGTCAGATAGGCGTAGGAAACTTAGTAAAAACACATTATTATCCCCATTATAAGGATCCCAGTCGTTCAATAATTTGTTAGTGAACTTCGAAAGCATGTAGCCTGTGAACGCTGCGCTCGGCCCATCCGCCACTCTCATATGTCCGTTTGTAAACAAGCTGGCGTACTGTCTGAACTCGTTATTACCTACATTGCCCGCATTCGTTACGGCTTTCTCGCCATCGAACATGATGTCATGATAAAAGCGGGGATCGCGGTTTCTCCATGGATATTGAGGGTCCCAACCCGATTCCGCATCTGCCTGAGTAGGAACTGGAATAGGAAGGCCATTCTTCATTCCGTAATAATTGATGTAATTTGCAGTGGGGTAAACCTTTAGACCTGTGCTTTTGATAGTTTGAGGACGATAATCATTAATCTGATTCCAGCGAAATCTCGTGGGTTCCAAAGGATTCTCCTGGAAGATGGCCTCAACGTACCTGTGACCATTTACAACAGGTGCACCTGGCGAAAGATTAGACTTGGCGTAAGTGTAGAATATCTCACTATAGTTGGAGAATGGCACTAGTTCGTATCTTTTTGTAGCTTCAATAATTGTCAAGGCTTCTCCGAAAACATCCGCAGCCTGTTTACAATATTCTGCATTGTATCCGTTAACACCCGTCGATTCCTCGTTCATCAGGGGACTTCCTGCTAGTAGAAGATTTTTTCCCAGAAAGCCGAGAGCCATGATTTTATTGATACGACGGTCATTATTACCCTGTGTGGCCCTGCCTGCAGGAATCTGGTCCCAATCCAAGGGTAACAGATCCGCTGCCTTTCTTAGATCCGCAGATACTTTGTCAGCCGTTTGCTGATAGTTCAGACGCTGAATCCGCGGAGCCTGATCAGCTGGGAGCACAACATCAACATAAGGAAGACCTCCCCAGTATTGCATCAACATGAAATGAAACCAGCCACGGAAGAAATATAGTTGTCCTTCGATTAACTGCTTCTCCTCAGCTGTAGCGTCAACCAGTAACTCCAGGTTATCCAAACCGATATTTGCCTTCCTGATCCCGTACCATGCCAGGCCGTACAGTCTACCTTTATCACCTCTATTTGTATTATTGGCATTACCTCCTGTGTTAAACCAGGAACCAAATATGGAATTGTTCCATCCCCAAAAATCTCCCCTGTCGATTCTGTACCCCAGTAATCTGTCATCATTCGTTTGCCACAATTCATCTTCTCCAAAATTCCAGCTGTTGTGTGAGGTTGATCCCGTAGCTATAGGTACAGCGTTATACAATTCCTCAGTAAATCCCTGGAAATTTCGATAATTCTTAAATGCTTCCGCATCATCAATAGAGGTTGCAGGAGCCGCATCGAGATACTTTCTGCACGAACTCATGCCCATGCTAATAACCGCTATCGTCAGAGACAATAATATCAGTCTGTTATATTTTTTCATCTTAGTTATCTTAAAATGTTAGATCTATACCTAGATTGTAACGTCTTGTACTCGGGTAAGCTCCCTGGAGTGAAGCACCGCCACTGGCAAAGTTTGACTCACGATCATCGGGCAACTTGGTCCATACCCATAAGTTGTTTCCGTTAACGTAGAGCCTGAAAGCCTTCACGCCCATTCTCGCGACTGCCTTTCCACTGAAGGTGTAAGCCACCTCGGCATTTCGCAGGCGTATGTATGATCCGTCATATTGATAGCGTGTACCCGCACCGCCACTAGGTAAGGCACCCCAGCGAGGAAGAGGCACATCACCCCCGGCTTCTTTCGACCAGTAGATGCCTTCCACATAAGCCGTATTAGAGGCAGAATAGGTATCGAAAGTCGGGAATGTTACGTTACGGGTTACATTATTTACCGCGTAGAACTGAGCGAAGACGCTTAAGCCTTTCCAGTCAAAACCGAATGAAGCATTATAGGTATTCTGAGGCGAACCAGAATATTGGTACGGAGCTGAATCGAAATCATCAATAATGCCATCAGCATTGAAATCGATAATATTATAGTCCCCCGGAAGCTTAAATGCATCGTTCGTATTTCGTTGCGTGCTGCCATATACATCGTCCCATGACCGCAAATAGCCATATTCCATATGTGAGCGTACCTGTCCTAGTTGCCAACCGGCCTGCTTTTGATAATCTGGAAGCAGCTCACCGTCGTCACGGGATAGAACGGTATTAACTGCGCGGGTCATATTTGTATTGAGCCACGCTCGCATGTTATTATTCAACTTAAAGTTGAAGCGTAAATCCAACTCAAATCCTTTCCCTTCAACACTACCGATATTGGCATTCGGTGCAGCTTGCCCGAAATAGCTTGGAATAGCCCGTGAATTTCCGGCAATAATAATGTCGGTTCTCAAATCCTTAAATACATCCAAACTTCCTCCCAGTATGCCGTTGAATAACTCAAAATCTACTGCGATATTCCGCTTTTCAACATTTTCCCAGGCGATGTTCGGATTACCTAACTGTGTCATCCTGTAAAATGTATAAGGCGAATTTTGTGCCAGTGTACCCATTGGCGCATTCCCTGAAAAATCCCACAGATCTCTATAGAGATATCGGTTATCAAACTCGTTCCAACCGAGCCGATCACTACCTATTTTACCCCATGATCCGCGTAGCTTAAGTGAATTGACAAAGTTCAATTTTTCCATGAACCGTTCTTTACTGATCACCCAGCCTGCAGAGACCGATGGAAAGAATGCGAAACGATAGTCAGGACCAAATTGCTCTGATCCGTTATAAGCACCGTTGGCCTCGAACAAATATTTAGAATCAAAGGCATAGGTTGTGCGGAAAACCCAGTCTTCTCTGTACTTGGGAAAGACACTCCCTCTCGCAATCTGTTCACGCATAAAGAGTCCCATCAAACCAAGGTCGTGCTTCGAGAAACTGCGATCATAGTTCAACTGGCCGGAATAATTTTTCCTGCGGTACGTTTGACCCTTATCAACTGACCCAGCTTCTGTTACCCAGTTCTGGCGCCCGAAATAATCCAATCCGGTGTTAGGATTGGTCACCTGTGTATAAGTGACCTGCCCGTTTATCGGGTTGATATATTTTCGTTGGGTTGCAGCCGGATCCCTGATGCCTCGGTCAATCTCTAGGAAAGTATTGTCAAAAGAATAATTCAGCCTCAAACTCAGGCCCGGCGTGATCATTTTAAGGTCCTGATTAAGGATAAAATCAGTAGTTAACTGGGTATTAGTATTTTGCTCATACCCGGCAGTTGCCAGGTTAGCAACTGAATTAGGCACGTCAAAGGCCAGGGGAAACTCACCAAAGGTTCCGTCTGAATACACAGGACGTACGGCGTCCGGAGCAGACCTGTAAGCAGCTGTCCAGGGGAAAGTTGCAGAATAATTATTATTCGACGGCTGATCCCAGGGAAACTGACGAACACCATTCGATCCGAAAATCTTGGTAGCAAATTTGGTTGTTTTCGTTACATTGAAATCGAGGTTACTGCGAAAGTTGATCCGGTCATAACCATAACCTGAAGAGTAACCCCGGTTGTTTTCAAAGGTCTTGAATATATCTCCCTCACGAACATAGTCAGCAGATGCGAAGTACTTAACCGACTTCGTTCCACCAGACACGCTTGCATTGGCGCCATAAGACATGGCATAGTCAGCGATCAGTTCCTTTTCCCAATCAACGTTGGGATAACGATCCCATTCTGCATCGTTAGCAGGAAAACGATATTTCAAGAGAACTTCTTCCGGTGTAAAGTTCGATGGCCAAATGTTAAGATCTGTAGACAACTCCCTTTCTGAAACTCTATTCTTAAGAGATAGTGCGTCATAAGAATCATATTTCCGCGGCAACCGGGAAACAGTTTTTACCGTCGAATTTAATCGTCCTTTAACCACGGCCCTTCCTTCAGCACCCGTTTTTGTAGTGATGAGGATAACACCGTTTGCGCCTTTAACCCCGAATACAGCAGTAGCTGACGCATCTTTTAGCACCGAAATACTCTCTACTGAAGCAATATCAACAGTACCTATAGGTCGTTCAATACCATCGACGAGGATCAAAGGAGAACTGTTATTCCAGGTAGTCTGAGCACGGATGAGGATTTCCGGGTCTTCCCCCCCAGGCATACCTGTGGATGACGTCGTGACTACTCCCGGCAAATTTCCCGTTAGGGCCATACCCAGGTTAGTAACGCCACCGGTACGTTCCAATACTTTCCCACTTGTTTGTGTTATGGCGCCTACAAGTGTTTCTTTCTTCTGCTGACCGTACCCTACAATCACAACCTGCTCCAACTCCGAAGTTTGATCCTTCATAGATACAGTTACTGTGGTTTTTCCATTGATGTCAACTTCTTGAGTAGCCATCCCTAGATAAGAGATAACCAGAAATCTCGCTTCTGCTGGAACGTTAATTGCGAATGCACCGTTCACATCGCTCACTGCCCTTTGCGTCCCATCTTTAACAGCAACTCCAGCTCCTATAACAGGTTGCTGTTGCTGATCTAGTATCTTTCCTCTCACTACCCGACTCTGTTGACCGAAGACGACACTCATTGTGAAAAAAAATAGAATTGCAAAGCCCAGTTTTAATGTTCGCCCTTGGGTACTTTGCTTAACATGTGCGACATTACAGGATAAGTTAGTTTTTTCCATTATTTAATTTCTAAATACCATTGGATGAGTTAGGTTCGTTTTCTTGCATTAAGCCCGGAGAATTCAATACAGGAAATAGCATGCGTAAGAGAATGCAGACATTCTTTGATGAATTAAGAGATTTGTTCATACGTGAGGTTTAATTATGGTGGTTTGGTTAGTACGTGCTCATTAAGTCGGAATATAAAGCCGAGATATACTGTATGGAATGAGTATGCCAAATGCCGGGATTATCCGCTTCTTAATGGGGAAATGCAAGTGGAGACACGTTCAGAAAATACGGTCGATGGTTTTGGTTGTAAAAGTTTCAGCATATAATAGTAATTAATTGTTTTGTACAAGTCCACCAAAAGAATCGGTGTGTTTCCTCATCATTTGGCTTAGTTTTATTAGTCAGTTTAACGTCTATGGATATTTCTTTCCTTCGACAGTTTGAGTTTAAAGGTAGGCTCAGGGATGTTTCTCAAATAGCACATTTGTGCATATTCATATCTTATATGTTCATGAAATCAAGCTCGCAGCCACCTACGGTCTGAATCCATCTTCTTTGTGTAGTTTTCTTAAATTACTTTTCGAAAGAAAAGATCAGCAATCCGCTTCTTTCCCACCATCACCGTGCAGGACTTCCTATTCATAGGCACAAGGTGGTCCATATTAAACGTCGGCGATAGCTTGATACCGGCACAAACAAGTTGGCTTAAAGGATTGGAATCTTGTTGCAGAACTAACGCAAATGCGGGAAGGATTCGCGGCTTTTTTTAAAAGAAGTCAGTCGATACCGACGTAACTCATCCCACACGACCGGACATTTCTATGGTCAAAGGCAAAATGCGCCAGCGAAACTATTGGAGTCCTTAACCGCTTTTAGCGACTGGATCAAGGTCCGATGCAAAAGATTGGCTGTTATACTTGGAAAGTTTAGGCTTTAAAATCTCACGACAAGCTCTGTGGCCTGGCAAGACTTTAAAGTTACTTCAGATAGGAGAATCTATCAATGCATCAGCAAAGTCCTTTAACGCCAGGAAAAAGCATTCTGAAGCCAGTTTAGAGGAGTGAGAAGCACCAGGTTCTTTAAGTACCCCCTTACAGAACTTGATGCTCAAAAAAACATCAGTCCACAAGTTTTCGACTTGGTCCTATAGTAGTGTATGCAATAGTGAAGGTAGTCTTAAAAAAAGCCCTGTAACTGTTAAATTACAGGGCTTTATTGTTGTTAATCGTACCCAGCGCCGGAGTCGAACCGGCACGGTTTCCCACAGGTGTTTGAGACCAGCGCGTCTACCAATTCCGCCAGCTGGGCATTCCTTCGTTAACGGGATGCAAATCTATTCAATACACCCCAGATTTACAACAAAAAAACGGAATATTTTTAGCGACCTGATATTCAGCAATGTAACTAGTTGAGCACATATTTAAAGATATCGTTACCTAAGACAAATACCATTAAAGCAACGATAATAACAAAACCTACTAGTTGAGCACGCTCCATGAATTTATCGCTTAGTGGGCTTCCCTTCACCATCTCAATAATCAGAAAAACTGCATGACCACCATCCAAAGCAGGAATAGGCAATAAGTTCATCAATGCTAAAGCCATAGAAAGCAGTCCTACAAGCGTCCAGAACTTCAACCAGTTTACCTCTGCGCCAAACATATTGGCTATACCTACAGGTCCTGTGAATGCTTTCTGGGCCTTAACCTGGCCGGTAACGACTTTACCTATCCCCTTGGCATTGTCCGTGAACATACCCCAGGCCTTTGAAGCGCCTATCGGTAAAGAAGCCCATAAGCCATGATTAAGACTTTCCGTTGGAACATTCATATTAAGTGAAACACCGATAGTTCCGTCCTCACCGACGACAGGCATCAACGTCACTACCTGGCTATTTCGGTAGACATTCACGTTAATCTTATTGTTCTTTTTAGCCATCAACTGCTGCTGGAATTCATCAAAATAAGTGATCTGCTTTCCGTTTACACTCAATATGCTATCTCCTTTTTCGAAACCCGCCGCGGCAGCCTTACTGCCTGGCAATACCTCCGCCACACTGCTGATTGATGTTCTTGGCTGCACAAACTCTGTAACACCATGATCGGCAACTTCATCAAGAATATTTCCAGGTACATGGATATCCTTCGATTCTCCGTTTCTGTTAATGGTCAGTGTGCCTCCACCCATCAACACCTTTGAACTGGTTATTTCGTCAAACCTGACAACCTTGGTTCCATTAACAGCAACGATCCGGTCTCCTGTCTCAATCCCAATGGCTTTACCCACCTTTCCTGGGACAACGCCGCTAACAAGCTTCTCATTTGGAATATAAGTCTCGCCCATTTTGAAAGTAAGCATCCAGAAGATAAACATCCCCAGAACGATATTCACGGCCACTCCTCCTAACATTACAATCAGGCGTTGCCAAGCTGGTTTTGACCGAAATTCCCATGGCTGCGGTGGACCAGCAAGCTGCTCTGTATCCATAGATTCATCAATCATGCCTGCGATCTTCACATAACCACCCAATGGCAGCCATCCCATTCCATATTCACACCCTTTATATTTAAAACTAAAAAGTTTAAATCCCCAGGCGTCAAAGAACAAGTAAAATTTCTCAACCTTTATACCGAAAGCACGCGCTGCAAAAAAATGGCCTGCCTCGTGTAGTATAATCAATATTGATAGGCCCAGCAAAAGCTGGCCGGTCATAACCAATCCATCCATAGTACTTATAAAATCTATTAGAATAATTCTTTAATAATTTGTTACCAATTGACTGGCAAACTTCCTCGTTTCAGTATCCGTCTCGATGAAATCCTCCAGATTCGGATCACGAATATAGGAAACTTCGCTCATACACTTTTCGATGATGTCACTCATCTCCAGAAAGCCTAACCGATCATCCAGGAATGCCTGGACAACGATTTCATTTGCAGCATTAAGCACACAAGGGCTATTGCCCCCCTTTTCCATTGCGTCAAAAGCAAATTGCAGGTTGCGAAAAGTCCGGCGGTCAGGCTGCTCGAACGTCATTTCAGTATGTTTCAAGAAATCAAAACGTGGAAAACTGTTTAATATTCTGTCTGGATATCCCAGTGCATATTGAATTGGAAGTTTCATATCAGGTAAACCCATCTGCGCTTTCATAGAACCATCCTCAAATTGAGCGATTGAATGAATGATCGACTGAGGATGAACAATCACATCGATCTGTGCAGGTTTCAAGTCAAAAAGCCATTTAGCCTCTATTACTTCCAGTCCTTTATTCATCAGAGAAGCCGAGTCAATGGTAATTTTCGCTCCCATCACCCAATTCGGATGCTGGAGAGCCTGGCCTTTCGTTACAGTTGATAGAAATTCTTTACTTTTCCCTCTAAATGGCCCACCTGACGCTGTAAGGTAAATTTTCTCCACCTTATTGCCTTGCTCACCTTGCAAACATTGAAATATAGCTGAGTGCTCAGAGTCCACGGGGAAAATAGAAACTTTATGCTTCTTGGCCAGTGCATTCACCAGCTCGCCCGCTACAACCATTGTCTCCTTGTTTGCCAGGGCAATATCCTTTCCAGCCTTAATTGCAGCTATAGTAGGTCGCAGTCCACAAAATCCAACAACAGCAGTTAACACCACATCGATCGACGGAAGCTGTACTACTTCTGTCAACGCTTTTTCACCGGCAAACACTTCAATACCTAAATCTTCAAGAGCCGAACGAACTTCTGCATGCTGCCGTTCGTCACCTATTACCACTTGTAGGGGCTTAAACTCTCGCGCCTGCTCAATAAGTAGCCGGCCATTATTTCCGGCAGTCAATACCGAAATCTTAAACCGATCAGGATTATCCCTGATCACTTCAAGAGCCTGAGTACCGATGCTACCAGAAGATCCTAATATTGCTATATGTTTCAATTGTAATAATTCTATTGTGTAATAAAAGGTGTCAGTCCGTCTGCAATGTTACGATCATTTGATAATCGCGGTACTTTGTTCTGACCACCCAATTTACCCTTGCTTTTCATATATTGCTGAAAAGCTCCCTTAACCAGAGATCGGATTATGAGCGGCCTCAAGATATTTCCAGTTATCAGGTCAAAGTAATAAATATTTTTCTTTTGCATGGCTACGTCCACTCGCTTGCTGAATGCATCCATGTCGTGCGGCGGGTTTGCGAATTCAACGAACCACTCGTGGTACGGAAGCTCACCAGCCAAAGGAGTGACTTGCGGCGCTACTGTAAACTCAGTCACTTCCACGTCGTATTCTGACGCCGCTTCCAATAAAGCGCTCTCTACTTCCTCTCCTATAACATGCTCACCGAAAGCGGAAATATAGTGTTTAATCCGACCGGTCACCACAATTCGATAGGGATTTTTGGAAACAAACCTGATCGTATCACCAATACTGTACCCCCAAAGTCCGGCATTCGTATTTAAAATCAAGGCATAGTTGGTACCAAGTTCTACCTCCGCTAAACTTAAACGACGGCGGTTTTCACTAAAATACTCTTCAGAAGGAATAAACTCATAAAACATTCCTGCATTTGTCAGAAGCAGCAAACCTTTTTCTTCCTGCGAATCTTGATAGGCGATGAAACCTTCTGAAGCCGGGTAAGTTTCGATGGAATCAATCTTTCTGCCAATCACCTCCTCCATCCTCTGGCGATATGGCTCATAGTTAACCCCACCGTACACAAACAGGCCAAAGTTTTTAAAAATATCCTTGATCTTCTTTCCGTCCGCTTTAGCGGACAAACGATCGAAATACATCTGAACCCAGGGAGGTATGCCAGATATCAGTGTCATATCCTCATGAAAGGTCTCCTCCACTATTGCGTCTACCTTTTCCTCCCAATCTTCAATGCAGTTTGTTTCATATGTCGGAAGTCGGTTCTTCTGCAAATATTGCGGAATATGATGGGCAACAATACCGGAGAGCCGACCCGTGGCAACACCATGTTTCTCTGAAAGCACCGGACTTCCTTGTAAGAAAATCATCTTTCCATTCACGAAGTCAGTTTTACCCGTTTCATGTATGTAAGTTAGCAGCGCATTGCGGGCGGCCTTGATATGCTCAGGCATAGATTCTTTTGAAATAGGAATGTATTTTACGCCTGATGTAGTGCCGGAGGTTTTGGCAAGATAAGCAGGCTTACCTTTCCACAAGATATCCGCTTCTCCATTTACTATCCTGTCTACGTACGGTCTCAAATCTTCGTAGTCGCGAATAGGGACGTTCTTTTTAAAATCTTCATAGGTCTGGATCTGATTAAAATTATGATCCCGCCCAAAAACCGTATACCTTGCCTGACGGACTAAGGTAGACATAATCCGGTTCTGCACTTCTATTGACCTGTTTTTCCATTTGTTAATCCGGTAAACTGCCAACGCAGCAAAGGGCTTGCTAAGTTTCGCCTTAAGTCCCATACTAATTAAATGATATTGCCCATTAAGCCCGGATCTTCCTCTCCGTGATACTCATTCATCATCTGACGATAAGCCACAGCTATAGCCACGCTCGACAGAGGAATGATAAGCAAAGAGTTGACAAGGTTAATCATCGCAGCCGAAATAAGATCCTGTTCAGAATAGATCTTTAAATAAAGTGCCTGACAAATTGCAAGAAGCATCAACAGCATCAACAATTTAGTAAAATTGCCCCTAGTAATAGCCATACTCAATCTGATAGACTTAAAGGGTGAACAATTTCTATCTATTATAAAGAAGGGAAAAAAAGAAATCCGGATCCAGGTAAAAATGATACCCAGAACTCCTAACGATGTCGCGACCTGAGTGAGAATATCCATCGGTATGCGTACATAGGCGAATGGGAGTATTACCAGGATGATGAGACCATAAACTACCAGAATACAAAGCACAAAATAAAACGTCGCCAATAGAAATCTCAGAATCTGCCTTGTGGTTGGAAAGGAATCCTTAACGTAGACGTCCTCATCGGGCTTATCAAGTACCCGAAGCACAAATTTGAACAGTGTCAGCTGAAATCCGAAGTATGCAGCGATAAAGATAAGCATCATAAGAATACTCAATCCTATGTTAAAACCTCCGATATACATAGCCAGGATGCCGGAAAGGTTGAATATAACAAACATAAGAAGGCACAAACCCAATATCTTGAAATATTGGCGTTTCAGCACTCTCCATGCCGTCGTAACTACATCATTTACGCCAAATGTGCTTTCCTTTAGAAATTCAATCATGAATGTTTAAGAATTATTCGCTTCCAAAAATCCTGCATAAAACCTAAGCCATAAGCGATTAGCTGAACAAAGGCTGCTACTATGCTTAAAAACGCAACCTTTGCTGATTTGTTCGCATTCCATGAATGAAAGAACAATAGCAAAATGTATACAGCAATCAGAAAATTGCATACATCTGCCAGTTTGATGCTTAGCGCGTTAGCAAGCGCCGTAAAAATAACAAATAATGTAAACAATGCCGGAAAGAAATGAACAGCTTTCAACTGAGACGGAAAAAATGTATAAATATTTATCCTCGCACGTCCAAAAAAATGAAGTTGCTTATAAAATTGCTTAAAATTTGTACGTCGTTTATGAAATACTTTTGCCTCAGGGATCAGACCGGTCTTAAAACCCATCGACTGTATGCGGATACTAAATTCGATATCTTCCCCAAGACGGGTTAGAATAAAACCATGCGTCGCTTCCCAAACTCTTCGGGAAATCCCCATATTAAAACTTCTTGGATGAAAGGCCCCCCCTATTCGCTTCTTATTACCGCGGATACCACCGGTGGTAAAAGGTGATGTCATTGCATAACTGATAGCTTTCTGAACCGGAGTGAAAGATGAGTGCGCTGCATCAGGGCCTCCATAAGCATCCAGCTGATGCTTCAATAGATGACGATGAACGATTTCCAGATAATCCGAAGGAATAAGACAATCGGAATCAAACATGATAAAGTAGTCGCCCTTGGCTAATTTAAAAGCGTAGTTCCGCGTGAAGCCTTGTCCTTCATTATGCTTGAAGTAATACCTGACATCCAGCTTGTCCCGGTAACTTTCAACGATTTCCCGGGCATCTTTGACGGACCCGTCTTCAATAACCAGAACTTCAAACTGTGTATACGTCTGAAGCGTAAGCGTATACAGAAGCTCGTCTATCTCCTGTGGTCTGTTGTATAAGGGAATAATTATCGAAAAGAACATCAGGCCTCTCTTTCTATCTGGTAAGCGTTACGTTCAGACGAATTTCGGGCAACCAGCTCCGCAACGAACCCGGTGAGAAACAACTGAAAACCTACGATTATGGCTACGAGGGCGATAAAGAACAGCGGCTGATCGGTCACGTTTCTAAATTTCAAACCATGCGAGATATCATAGAGTTTCTCAGCAATTAACCACACCGAAATCGCTGTTCCTGCGAAAAAACTCAGAACGCCTAATGCACCAAAGAAGTGCATAGGACGCTTGCCAAACTTTCCTACAAAAATAATGGAAAGCAAGTCAAGAAAACCATTTATAAACCTGCTCAGACCAAACTTGGTAGTACCGTATTTCCTTGGACGATGTTCTACAACTTGTTCCCCTATTTTCTTAAATCCAGCCCATTTTGCAAGCACCGGTATATAGCGGTGCATCTCCCCATAGACCTCGATGCTTTTAACCACTTCCCGGCGATAAGCCTTCAATCCACAGTTGAAGTCATGAAGATTGTGAATGCCAGACATCTTCCTCGTGGCCGAGTTGAACAGCTTGGTTGGTACAGTTTTAGTGATCGGATCATGCCGTTTTTTCTTCCATCCGGAAACAAGATCAAATTTATCGTCGACAATACGACTGTAAAGAGTCGGTATTTCATCCGGACTGTCCTGAAGGTCTGCGTCCATCGTGATTACCACCCTGCCCTGCGCCGCTTCAAACCCCACATTTAATGCAGCTGACTTACCATAATTTCTTCTGAATTTAATCCCTCGGATATGCGGATTCTGTTTCTTAAGACCTTCAATTACTTCCCAGGAGTGATCGGTGCTGCCGTCGTCCACCAGAATTATCTCGTAAGAATAGTTATGGGCCTCCATAACACGCCGGTTCCATTCAACCAGCTCCGGCAGAGATTCTTCTTCGTTATATAGTGGTACGACTACGGATATATCCATATTTGAGTTCAACATATTATTAGTCCTCTTCTCTTACAAAGACCGGAGGCTCTTTTTTAAATATCGCTGCAAAGATAAGGGCAACTACAAAAATAATGATGATAGCCTGCAAATATCCCTGAACCATTTGTCCGGTAGTCAAAACAGCTCCTTCTGCGAAACCGGCATTTACTTTGTCTACAGATGCGTCAATCTCATCCTGATTTGCTCCCTGCCTTTCGAGGAACGAGGTGGTCACCCTAACCAGGTTTTCCTTCGTCTTAGCTTTCAAAGCGGGCCCACTTACTTCATAAAACACGAAATTCCCCACGGTCGAAAAAGTGTAGGCCACGATGAACATAATAAATATCCCGGTAGTTGCCTGTCTCAAAGTCCAGTACCCCCCTACTCGCTTTCTCAAACTAAGCGCTAAAAAAACCGCAGCTCCGAGTGGAACGAGTAATGACACGATCAAGGGCGTTGCAACAACCAGGGCAAAATTCGCTGTATTTGCCAGCATATAAACGGAAATAATACCAGCAAGCAAGACGATAATACCAAAGATGAGGCCATTAATGGCCCCACCTTTTTTTAATTCTCTTTGATTTATTGATACTTCGGCCACCTATTCTCCTTCATTAAACGCCACTAACATGGAGTATACTACGGCATCAAAGTCTGGTTCCTGACTGTAGTTAATAACCTCCTGAACCTCGTCTTCTTCCGGAGTGGTCTGTAAAAAGAAACACATCACCGGATAAAATAAATCCCCTATTTCCGATTCCTCAGACAAGCTCGCAGCAACCTTGCTGATCTCCTCAACATTGCTTTCCATCAATACCTGGTTGGCTATCATATCCTCATAGATACGGTGCTCATCCTGAAACTCATCCTCATCAACGAGCAAGAACTCCTTCAGGAAGTCTTCGAGTTCCGGCTGAATGTCCTCATCCTCGCACTCCTGAATATAGAGCAAGACGTTCAGTAGTTCTGTACCACGATCAATCGTTTGATTTTCAATTTCTTCCCACTCTGGAGTCTCCAGATAATCTTCCTCCAGCTTATGCACATCTTCCGAAAAGAAATTGACCATTAGCAGATCAAAAAACACCTCACGAAGATTCTCCAGCGACGGCTCATCGTCAAATGCGGCATCCAGGTCCGCAACCTTATCCATAAAACCCTTCTCAGAATCGAAGACAGTACTGATCTTGTCCTGGAACTCGCCAACTGATTTTCCTGAGATACTCTCAAATTGCGCTAACGCGGCATTTACTGCCTTTTCGATCTGTTTTTCCATAGTCCTTATTGTTGATAATAAAACTGTTCATTGTTACACACGGCCAGAACCCTTCCTTTCAGTGTTTGACCTATAAAAGGTGAATTGGCCGCTTTAGATTTATTGCTGCCCGGGTCAAAGACCCATTCTAAATCCTCACTAAAGAGAACTAAGTTGGCAACATCTCCCTTCTCTAATGAAGGCAAAGGCAAATTCAATATTTTTCGCGGGTTAACAGACAGCTTCTCCACTAGTAGATCAACCGGCAATCCGGTTTTCAAAGCCAGCGGTAGAACGGTTTGAAGACCTATAATCCCAAATGACGCTATTTCAAACTCAACATCTTTGAACTCAATTTCGTGCGGTGTATGTTGGGATACGATCGCGTCAATCGTTCCGTCAGTCAATCCTTCCAGGAGAGCATCTACGTCTTCCATACCTCTCAATGGAGGTTTAACTTTGTAATTGGTATCGAAGCCCTTCAGAACCTCATCGGTAAGTACGAGATGATGGGCCGCAACGTCACAGGTAACGCGAACCCCCTTCGCTTTCGCTTCCCGAATCAGCCTTACACTGCCCGCTGAAGAAATGGTGCTGAAGTGGATCCTTGAGTCATTGTATTCTGCTAAGTATAAATCTCTCGAAATAGCGATTTCTTCGGCAAGGCTCGGAATACCTTTCATTCCCAAAAAAGTACTAACAACTCCTTCGTTCATTTTACCCTTCCCTGCTACTGAGCTGTCCTCCGGATAAGAAAACACAAGGCCGTCAAATCCCTTTGCATAAAGTAAGGCCCTGCTCATCAGTCCAGAGTCATTTATAGGCCGGTTACCGTCTGTAAAGGCCACGGCTCCCGCAAGTTTCATATCGTATAGCTCTGCCAGATCTTTGCCTTCTCTTCCATAGCTTATACATCCGAGCGGATGAACATCCGTTAGGAAGCTGGAACTGCGGTTTACTATATAAGAAACTTCCGACTTCGAATGTATAGGCGGATTAGTAGATGGTTGAATAGCCACTCCCGTAAATCCTCCGGCCATAGCGGCCAGGGCTCCACTTATCAAGTCCTCCCGTGTCTCATATCCAGGTTCACCAAAACTGGCGTTAAGATCAAAAAATCCAGGGGCCAGGTAGCAACCTTTTGCATTTATCACCTGCAACCCTTCTTTACCAGCGTCAATGTTTCCAGACAGCTCTTCAATCTTGCCGTCCTTTATCAATACATCAACAGACTTTTTATGATATTCGGAATTTGGACAGATAAGTGTGGCTGAGCGAAAGAGTAGTGTATTCATTTGATCGTTAATCTTTTAAGTCTTCTGCCCGTAGTAACGCAAGAGCAGGATTTCCGCAGCAAGGCAAATCAGGGATAAAATTAGACAAAGTTTCCACAACTGCACACCATAATTTGCGGCTTTTATTTCTGATGCCAATGTATTGTCACCTGTATCATAGAGGTTGAAAGCTCCTTTTGGAAACACCTCCTCAAGCATGTCATCATCTAAATAGCTTAAGTCCGATTCGGATGGATTGGTATTGAAGGCTACCTTACTTATTAAATGGCTCCCACGTATCAGATCGTAAATTCCAGGCTTCATTGCCTCGTCTGAGATAAACAACCTGATACCGCTTTCTGTTTGCCTGATGTCTGGAATGATTTCCCTGTCTCCAGCTCTCAGTCTCAGCCCCTCCCTGGTACCTGAATCCGAATTCTGAATATTGATCAGTTCCTCTCTACCAAGCGTGTAATAAAGAGGCTGATCACGCAAACTTGAAAAGGCCGACTGATACATGATAGGGACGAATAACGGATGTCTAACTAAATTCGAACTGCCTTCCTCGGCGGCTACCGCTGACAAGAACACCTGTCCCGCTCCTACAGTATAATGAGCAAGAAAGAAGTCTTCGTTCTCGAATTTGAGTAAAACGCGACGGCTGCTTCTTATTAAATTTGAGTACCGCACATAGGATTTCGCTGAGGGAAGATTCATATTCCTCGGTAAGGACTGGAAAACATCACCAAAGATCGGATGGCGAGTATCCATGTAGTCAGCCCTTACTGCTTCATTGATCCGTCCTAGGGGTTGGTCAATACCGAGACGGGAATTAAGGCTCGTCAAATCAGACAAGTCTCCCTCCTGCGGAGGAAATAGGAAAAGAGTGCCCCCTTTACGAACATATTCTGACAGTTGTTGACTGAGTCCTTCACTAATGCTTGACAGGCCAGCCAAGACAATCATTGGATAAGCGTCGAGACCTGAATAGTTTACACTTCCAACATCTGCATGCTCCACTTCAAAAAATGGTTCAGATTGATATACTGCGTTAATATACAGATTGGCCTCCTTCTTATCCAGTATAAGAAGCGGCAAAGATTCCCTGACAGGATATGTAAAGAAATACTTGTCATCAAAGTTGAAAGGATTATCAACAATTTCTACACTTGCTTCCTGCCAACCGCTTTCTTGCGAATTAAAAGTTAATGTATCCATTACCTGCCGCCTGCCTTCAATATCAACAGTTGACAGTGCTTTCTGCTGACCTGCCACCTGCAATCTGACAGACACCTGCTCCGCCATATTATCTGAATTATTGCTTAAGCTCACCACTAGTTGCTCTGATTCCCCGGGTTTATGCAATGGCGATAAAAACCATAAAGAATCAATTGAGATATTCGTAAGCCCTTCCGCTCTTAATTTGACTAATGAGTAGCGGTTGGAAGTGTCGGCACTTATCCTCTGCCCGTCCCGAAGGTTACGTTGAAAATCCGATAAAAAGTAGGTAACCTTTGATTGAGCTGCTTTTCCGCTGAACAACATATTTTGCCTGTCAAGCACCTGCCTGAAGTTACGACTGCGTGGACTTATCCGGATAGTGTCGACAGCATCCTGAAATTCTTCTTTTGTCATCAAACGCTGATGAATGCCCTCGAAATCGTTGGTCACCAGCTGAATCCTGATGTTTGGCCCGTACATTGACACAATATCCTTAGCCTTGCTCTTTGCCTCTTCAAGTAAGCTGCCCTCCCTGCTGATTGCTTCCATGCTATATGAATTATCGACATAGACGCTGACATATTCAGCATTAATATCACTATCACTTCCGTTATCAGCTATATATGGCCGTGCAAAAGCAAGCACCAAAAAGATTACCGCCAGTGAGCGGCACACCAGTAAAGCATAGCGCTTGACCTGGCGCGATCCCGTGGTCTGCAGTTCAACTTTCTTCAGCAACGATATGTTCGAAAAATACACCTTTTTAAATCGCCTGAAATTAAAAAGGTGAACAATTACAGGAACTGCAATTAAGCCAAGCGCAAACAGAAACTCGGGAACAATGAATCGCATCAGTCAAAAATACACATAAATAACCCTATTTGTCCCTCCACATATTATCATTGACATTCGCGTCCATAAAAAGATCACCGTCCAGTTTGATCTCTCGGATCGACTTACGGGATCTGAGATTAACAATAACTTCCTTTCCATTCTGCTCCCAAATAGCAGGCGTTTGGTGTACAGTTTCGAGTGTACCATCACCGTAGCTGATCACTATGTCGAATGGCACAATGAAACCACCAGTATTGCGTATATACAGAATGTATCCATTATCAGATCTCTCAACCTTCCTAAGCGAGAGATCAATATAATTCCTGGAGAAAAACCAGCTCTTCCAAAACCAATTTAATGATCTGCCCGAGACGTCATTGAACGTGTAAAAGAAATCCCATGGCATTGGATGCTTTCCGTTCCACCTTCCCATATATTCCAAAAGACATTTTTTGAAAAGATTTTCACCTAACAGATCAATAAGCGCTAGATAGGCGAGCGACGGCTTGTTATATGCATTAAACCGGTATGCTGCTTTCAGCTCATTGGAAGGGGTGATAACTGGCACCTCTCCTCCCCGACGCGCGCTTTCGATCCAGGGTTTTACGCGCTTCAGCTTGTAAAGATCATAAATTACATCTCTCTCCGCGTAACTGCGACCTATGAGCAGTTCAAGCGTGCTGGCCCAGCCCTCGTCCATAAAGGCATAGCGCGTTTCATTAGTACCCATGTAAAAGGGAAACCAGGAATGCGCAATCTCGTGGTTCGTCACCCTTCTTCCATTCGGGCCTTCAATGGAGGTATCATTAATCATCATCGGATACTCCATGTCGGCGTTACCCTCAAATGCTGTCATTTTCGGATAAGGATATGGTACACCCGGCAAGTGATGAGAAAACCAGTTCAGCGCATATCTTCCGTCCTGCACCATTTCTCTATAAGCAGAAGCCGTATCCGAATATGCCGCATGCATCTCAGCCCTTCTGCCAGTCGTGCTGTCTACAATAACACTGGAGGCATCCCAGATATAATGATCACTTAATCCTGCAGCTACATCCGGAACATTTGAGGCTTCAAAGTGCCAGGTATTTATCTTGTTCTGCTTCGTGATCTCCTGTCCTTTGAGGTCTTCCAGGCTAGCTATCGAAATCGTCGAGTCCGACTCAGCCGCCTGCTTCAACCGATCTATGACTCCCGCCTGCAAGACCTGCTCAGCATTCTTCAAGACACCGGTAGCCCAAACAACATAATTTGCAGGAACTGAAATCTTTAAATTATAGTCATTGAAATCATTGTAGAACTCTGGTCCTCCGTTAAAATCCGATTTATCCCAGCCTGCATAATCGTCATAGACGGCTACCCTGGGATAAAAATAAGCGAGAAAAAAAGTTGTCGGGTCGAGCATACCTTCCCGACCTGCTTTACGTGAAATGGGATAATTCCAGTCAATCTCCATCTTCACCTTTGCACCGGGCAGCAGTGGCTCCGCCAGAGGCAGCTCCTGCCATGTGCCCTTTCCCATATTCCTTGTCCATCGGCTCTTTTTTCCATCAATCAGCAACTTTTCTATCTTAATGCCAGTCGTTAAATAATCTTTATCGACGCGTCCAAAACGTGCCGCGCCCGGTTTGTGCTCATTAAGAATTAGCTTAATAACGATGGACATTAACGTGTCCGGACTGTTATTCTGATAGGTAATCGTTTCTGATCCGCTGATAGTCCGCGAAGGCGGCAAGACGTTGATAGAGATATCATATGCGGCGCTGTTCTGCCAATATTTCTCCCCCGGCTTCCCGGATAGCGACCGTGTTGCCTTTCCATATGCCCCTATTATATCCCTCGTTTCATCGAGCGTTTGAGACCGAAGTTCTGCAAAACCTAGCACCATAGAAATAAAAAAAACACCGACCAGCCTTGACATGTTTGTCCTAAGAAACATTGATGTATACATTTGCGGGGAAAATTACTGCAAAAGCATCAAAAAAAGAACTTCACACATGGAAAAACAGGATATCAATAATCACATCCGCTTCTACGCCCCTCACCATTTCATTTTTTATCCGGTGATTTTGCTTTTAATCATATCCGCGGCCTTTTATACAATTACAGACGCTGAGAATAGAGTAGTCTTCTCCTTTATCACTGCCATTCTGATCCTCCTTTGCTGGTTATCCTACATGACCCGGCAGCATTATGCCCTGACGAATCAAAATCGTACGGTAAGACTGGAAATGCGTCTTCGTTACTTTCAGTTAACTGGTGTCCCTTTCGATCAGGTTGAAAACCGGCTATCGTTCTCGCAGCTGGCAGCTTTACGATTCGCATCAGATCCAGAACTTGTCGCGTTAATCCAAAGAGCCCTTGACCAGAACCTTGATCCCGGCGCGATTAAAAACGCCATCCAGAACTGGCACCCCGACCACATGAGGGTGTAAGTCCAATCGCGCATAGATGTAGGATCCAAAAACTTAACTAGCCAATATCGGTTTATTAAGAAACCGAACTTAATGGAGCAAGAACATATCATTTCAGGAGAAACAGAAGATCAGATCTGGGCACAACTAAACTCAGACTATATTACAAATAAGGACCTTCTTGATTACCACGTAGTACTGGACCAGGCAGGCCGCAGGGTAGTGCTTGACATAGGAATTGATCTTGGCGGCGGATTCGAAAGCGGAACCGCTTTTACAACCTTCAGCTCCTACTTATACAGTCGCGATGCCTTTCGCTTCTCCATACACAAACAAGGATTTATTGATGAGATCGGTAAGTTCTTTGGCATGCAGGATGCTGTGCTCGGTTATGTCGAGTTCGACGAGAAATTCATCGTAAAAACGAATAGTGAATTAAAAACGGCTACCCTTTTTGCGGATGACCAGTTGAGGCGAATCCTTCTGGCATACGAGGACCTTAGTTTTGGTATTGTCGACTATGCTCTCGAAGAAAACGACGAGAAGGCCCCGTTCCTGGAGTTAAAGATTCAGGCAGGGATCACAGATCCTGCCCTTTTAAGGGAAATATATACCGTCTTTATGCGCGCTCTTCAAACTCTCGATTAATCGACCTTGCCTGGCATACTGGCTATAATCTTATTCACCTCATCTTCAGTAGAGCGGAGTCTGGTCTGGCAAAATTCAATCAGCACAGCCGCCCGCTTTACTTTTTCTGCAAGCAGATCCACCGATACCTCCTCATTGTTTATTTCCTGATAGATCTTATCCAATTCAGCAAATGCACTCTCGTATGTCATCTCTTCAGTCATAGCTATAATTTTCTTGTGATAGCAGCTTCGTAGCTCTCTTTGTGTAGTACAATTTCAACGTTATCCCCCTCATTCAATTCACTTCCAACAACATAACTACCGTCTTTTCGAATCATGGCGAATCCTCTTCTTAGCAAACGATCGGGACTAAGGCTCTGTATATGTTCCTTCAAATGCAGGAGATTTTTCTGTGTGGCAGCGAAATAAAAAGGCAGACGAAAACTGATTTGAGCAGACTTCATCATGATCTTTGAATCTTGATTTTTCAAAAGTCGAAAGGTTGCCGGATACAGACCCGACTCTACATTCCGGAGCTGATAACATTTATGCTGAAGGGCCTCTTTCGTCGCCGAGCCGAGCCTTGACTGCAACATCATAAAGCGGCTGTTTTTATACGCCATCAGGGATGTAGCTGTTTGGTTAATAGCTCCTGACATCATACTAAGCCTCTTTTCAAACAAGTGGTTATGGTCTATCAGGAACTGGGCTGCCATGGTCGGTGTCTTCATATGAACCCTGGCGAAGAAGTCAGCAATTCCCTGATTCATCTGGTGTCCAATACCCGTAAGGATTGGCGTTGGGAACAATGCGATGTTCAGAGCCAGATCGTAGTCATCAAAGGGTAGAAAATCCGCCGGAGCGCCTCCTCCTCTGGTCAGTATAACCACATCGTAGCGGATGCCAGAAGCCTTGATCTTTCCAAGAGCTTCCATTATAGATGCCGCCGCATTATATCCATGAACCAGCGCTTCATAAAGCTCCGTATGAAACCGGTAGCCGTGATCATTTGTCTCCAGACAATGCATCAGGTCCGCATATGCATCTGATGTTTTTGATGTAATAATCGCAACCTTTTGAACAACCGGGGGTAATGGCAGCAGCTTATTAGGGGTAATGTATACCCCATCTTGTAGAGACAAAAGCATTGCGTTGTTACGTAACAGCAAGTCAAGGGTCTGCTTCCGTTGCAGCTCGATACCACCAATCGTCAGCTCTGCATCCAACTCCAGGAGATTCAGGCTCAGTCCATAGACGGGATGGTAGCTCACAGCAGCTCTCAATCCTATCTTGATTCCTTCCGTAAACCTTTGGCCTGTCGTTTGCTCGAAGGCGTGAATCGCTTGTGTACCCTCACCATAGAAAGCCGTACCCTTAATCTGCGCAACCTTTTGGCCGCTGCTGATCTGTATCAGTTCAAAGTAAACATGACTCCCTACACGCCTCACCCCGGCAAGCTCTGCCTTGATCCAGTAACTTCCGGGGAAAGCCTGACGGAGCTGCCCCTGGATGTTCAGCAATAGCTGTTGAAGTGTGAGATAGGTATTCATAGAGCAACTAGTTAGCCTTCGCTGCTGCCTCCGATTCCGGAAGGAGAATCAGCTTGATCATGTTTTTTCCGCTCAAATATTTGTTCGCTGCAGCTTTTAAGCTCTGGGGAGTAATTTTTTTTAATGAATCCAGATAAGTCAGGATCTCTTCGGGATCGTCTTTAAGCTGATAAGCTGAGCTCAGGTAGCTTGCCCAGAAGCTATTTTGCTTCAACTGCAATTCCGTAGTCCGTCTTTCTTCTGCCAGGAACTTCTCCACATCTGACGCATCTGCCCCGTTGGATTTTATTTTCTCAATTTCATCCAGCGTAGCGGCAATCAGGCGGTCTACGTTCTCAGGTGCGCAACCGAAAGATACCGTAAATGAATACTTGTTCTTTGGGAACTTGCTATATCCTGCTCTTGCGCCCGGGCTATACACTCCACTTTCTAACTCACGCAGGCGCTCAATCAGCTTAATCTGTAGAACTTCGCCCAATGCCTGGATCTGATTATTATTATCTTCATTATATTCATAGAAGCCACTGAATACCAGTCGTACTGTAGCTTTAGGCTCTTGCCCTTTATATACCTTCTTCGTGATAACCCCTTCCGGTGTGTTAATATTCAGGTCTCTGGCCTCTTCAACACGCTTTGTAGACGGCAACGATCCTAGATAAGTGGCCAGAAGAGGCTTGATCTGCTCAAGTTCAAAATTGCCTACAAATGTGAACGTAAAATCACTGGCGTCAGCGAAACGATCCTTATAAATATCCAGCAGCTTACCCTCTCTAACCATATTTAGTTTTTCAACACTCGGCCCTGTACGACGGATATTATAATTGCCCAGCACTGCGGCAATGGTATCACCAAATACGCTGTTGGGATCATTGGCGCGATTAGCCAAAGCTCCCCGCTGCTGCTGCATGATTGACTGGAAAATATCCTTATCCATCCTCGGTTCGGTAAAGTAGAGATGAATCAGCTGCATAGCAATTTCCAGATCCTGCGGAGCGGCGAAAGCAGATATACCTTCCGCCCGTTCGGTAATGTACGGACTTACGCTCACTCGCTTTCCGTTAAGTAGCTTGGGCAATTGAATAGAGTTAAACGATGATATGCCACTTCTCGCTACGATAGAACTGGCAAAAGATGCCGTTTCATATAACGAATCCGGATATAGCGATGTGCCGCCGGGACTGAAAGCGTTAATCAGTATCTCGTCATTCTTGAAGTCAGTAGGCTTAAGAACAACTTTGACACCATTACTCAGCGTTAATTCAGTAAAACCAAGCTTTTCATTTTTCTTTTCAGAGACAACTTTTCCTGGTGCAGGCGCTTGCCCCATCAATGGCTTATCTGAAACCTGGTCAACATAAGCGGCAATACTTGAATTAGCGATCGACTGAATCCATGAACGGACAGTCTCCTCTTTTGGAAGACTTTCCTTTTCCTTGTCCGGAGCCATAATAATCACGTCCCTGTTAATTTCCGTCAGGTACTGCTTGGTAAGGCTGTTAACTTCATTCAATGAAATACCGGGAATTTCCGTTTTCGCAAAATTGTATTCATAATCTATACCCGGACTTGCAGTTCCCTTCAAAAACAACTGAAGGTATTCCTGAACATAAGATGCCGAATTGGTCTTATCTTTTTCCTTCAGTGCAGCTTCCATTCCGCTCATATACGAAGCCTTTGCCCGCTCGAGTTCGGTTGCTGTAAATCCATGTTTCCTAACGCGCTCGACCTCCGTAAACACGGCTTTAAATCCTTTTTCAAGCTCGCCCGGTTTTGCCACAACAACGGCACTTGCGGCATCAAGACCCGCCAAAAACGAACTGATGCTGCTCCCACCCTGCAGAAAAGGAGGTTCAGCCTGTTTCATAAGCTCTCCGAATCGGGCTCCCATCATCTCGTTATAAAGGGAACGGATGATATTGTGTCTAAGATCAGACGTAGTCTTAATTTCTCTTTCCGGATGCTTAATAATAACCTGAGCAACCGTATATTGCATCTCCTTGTCGGTAACAGCAACAAACTGATTTTTATTTAACAGGGGAATCTTGTACTCAATCCTCTTACGTTCTTTAGGAGGATTTTTCAGATCAGAAAACTTATCCTTTATCATTTGTTCAATCTGTGCAACGTCAATATCTCCCACCACAATTAATGCCTGAAGGTTCGGCCGATACCAGTCTTTATAAAACTGAGTGATCGTCTCGGGCTTAAACCCTTTTAGCACCTCATCCGTACCTATCGGAAGGCGGTTTGCGTAACGGGAGCTGTTCAGAATTGTTGGCAGATATTTATCCTGCATCCTCTGCTGTGCGCCTTTTCCTAATCGTTTTTCTTCCAGCACAACACCCCTCTCCTTTTCGATCTCATCTGTGTCCAGCAACGCATCCTGCGCCCAGTCCCGCATGATCTGCATCCCGTTCTTCAGCAGCTCGGGATCATCTGTAGGTAAGGGAAGTTGGTAGACTGTCTCGTCGAAGCTGGTATAGGCATTGAGATCTGCGCCAAAGCGAACTCCTGACTTCTGCAAATAATTAACAAGCTCGTTCTTAGGGAAGTTCTTGGTTCCATTAAAACTCATATGCTCCATGAAATGCGCCAGTCCTCGCTGGTCTTCATTTTCAAGAATAGAACCGGCTTTAATGGCAAGATAGAGCTGTACCCGGGCTTTAGGTTCTGTGTTTTTTCGTATATAATAAGTAAAGCCGTTAGCTAGCTTGCCTGTTTTAACCTGCGAATCCAATGGCAGCTTTTTTTGAGCCGATGACGGCAAAGCGCTTGAGCCTAGGGCAACAAGCATGATAACGATACGGTTAAAATATTTCATTGATGTTGGATAAAGTAACGGCCAGAAAGATACGATTTTTACACCAGAGAGAAATCAATAGTAAGAAGGAAAAACGAGGTAACGGAGAGAAGGCTGATTGTTCCTGGTCGACCCTATAGTTGCTTCGTAGCCTTAAATGGTCGCCTGGTCGAAACGATTAACTACAGACTTTTCAGTGTTCTATCTTGGACATGAATATGTTAATATCGAATGCAATGACTTGGTTAAGATCCACACAAATATCCGCCTATGTTGTAGTCGTCACTACAATGGCCATGACTTCACCGTCCTCACAAGCGCAATCTATCCTGAAAAAAATAAAAGACCGCGCAGCACAAACAGCCACCGGAAAAATTTTGGATAAAACCGAGAAGGCAATTTCAAAAGGCATAGATAAGACCGTCGAAAAAACAAGTGCTGAACAAGACAAGCCAACGAGTGGAGAGTCCAAAACCCGAACATTTGACGGTAGCCTGCAGCCCGCAAGTACAGTAAAGGCATTTAGTAAATTCGATTTCATTGCGGGAGACTCTATCTTGTATGTGAACGACTTTTCCGATGAGGCCTTTAGTGAGTTACCAGCCGGATGGAACAGTAATGGAAGCGCTGTTCTGGTGAAGCTTGATGGCCTGGAGGGACAGTGGCTGCGTATGGCCCAACGGACAGTCTGTCTATCTGACAACAAGAAGATGCTGGGCGATGATTTCACCGTAGAGTTTGATATGTTCCTGCAAATTGACTTCAAAGGATGGTTACCACCATCGATCCGGTTCGGGCTTCTGGCTACCGGAAAGGCAGATCCTGCCGGCAATAGTTTGCTCTCCGATCCGAAGGGCGACAAATCTCTTTATATGGAAATCTCGCCACTTTCAACCGGAGCTAACATAGCAATGGAGAGCTATATAAATCATAAAAGGTATTTCAACAGCCCGACACAGAGCAGCAGTTTGGCAAAAAAATGGTATGGAAAGGTGGTGCATGTATCGTTACAAGGCCAAAAAGAACGACTACGCATATGGGTGGACGAGGATAAAATATACGACGTTCCAAAAGCCATCCCTCTCGAAGGAATGTTTAATCAGTTGTTCTTTCAGTTAAGCAGTAGTCCCTACCAGGATGATCAGATAGGGGTATACTTCACGAACATCAAGATAGCGAAAGGAATGCCCGATCTGAGACATAAATGGATAGAGGAAGGCAAATTCAGCACTACAGGTATTCTTTTCGACACCGGCTCGGCTACCATTAGAGCGGAATCAGCTGGCGTTCTAAAATCAATCGCTGATGTATTGAATCAAAATAAAGACACGAAGATCCGGATCGTTGGCCATACAGATGCTGTGGGTGAAGAAAAAACTAACCAACAGCTGAGCGAACGCCGGGCGTTGGCTGTAAAAGCAGTCCTCCACAACACTTTTGGCATCTCCGAGGAGCGGCTTGAAGCAATGGGAAAAGGCGAATCAAGTCCAGCTTCAACAGAAAAAACTAAAGAAGCTATGGCGAGAAACAGAAGAGTCGAATTTGTACGTCTTTAGTAAAACACTAATCGGTATATTTATAAGTAAGCCTTAGTTAATTTGTTACGCTTATAATCATACCATGACTTTTGATAAAGTTTGTGCATACCTACAGTCAAGGGAAATATTCCTAAGCCCTGACGATATCCGCATGATTTCTACCGTCACCACCCATCGGATAATACCGAAACACACCATTGTCATGCATCAGGGGAAAAAAGTAAACAGGCTATTTTTCCTTAATCAAGGAATCGTGAGACTATTCCGGGTATATGAAGGAAATGACTATACCCTTGGCCTGGTATCATTAAACGATTTTATCTCAACTCCCCTTTTCTTGCTCAACGGTGCACCCTCTAATTGCGGGCTGGAAACGCTCACTGATATCGATGTACTCGAATGGTCCCAAGCAGACGTGATGGCTATCAAACAGCATGTCGACAAGGCCTACGCAATAGAACAGGCGATTATGCACCGCCTGCTGATCTGGTTGCAAGATATGCAGATCGATGCCGTTTGCCTTACCGCTGAGGAGCGTTACCAGAAGATCCTTATGCAACAACCCCAAATCATCCAAACTATTCCTTTGAAATATATAGCCTCGTTTCTTGGTATTCATCAGGATAGTCTCAGCAGAATCCGCAAACAAGTTAATCAGCGCTACGGATTAAGTTCCTGACATATGTCAGGTTCAGGCACCTCACATGCCGTTATCTTTGCTGTGAAATTCAACATCTTAATGAAAAAAATATCTGTCGTTATTGCTGATGCCGATCATGAACAGCGCCGTCGCACGTCAAAAATCCTCAGATGTTCCCCTTCCTTTTTCTTAGCGGGAGAATGCACCAATGGAATAGAAGCGTTGAAAGACATAAATGCGCTGGAGCCACAGCTATTGTTAATCGATGTCGACCTCCCGGGGAAAAATGCGTGGACTGTGCTCGAAAGCGCCAGCCACCTGCCAGCGCTAATCTTCATTGCAAGAAGCGGTATTCACGCGTTAAAAGCTTTTGAACATAACGCATTGGACTACATATTGAAGCCTATTCGAAAGGAGCGTTTACATCAGGCCTTAGATAAGTATATAAAATGGCACGATCTGAAAATAGACAATGGAAATCTTGAAATCTCCATCAACAAATCCGAACTTCCTAATCGCATCCTTGTAGAAAATGGCAGAAGACTGGAAAGTATTTCCCTTAATAATGTAACGTACTTCAAAGCCGACCGTGATTATACCTGGATATATACGGATAATAACGATGCTTACTTAAGCTCATTGGGCATCAGCAGTATTGAACGTAAACTCGATAAAAACCGCTTCATACGCATACATCGCTCCTATATAATCAACATCGAACATATTAAGACCCTGCACCGGGAAATTACCCGACTGTTCGTGACGCTGCCTAACCAGGTTGAAATTAACGTCGGCCGAAATTATATGCCTTCCATCAAGCAACTGATTTTATGAACTAAACAACCAGGTTCTTCCTGCTTTCAGCAGACATTTTTCTGTGCTGAATGGCTGCCATCACAGAAATAAGCAACAGGACAGCAACCGCCCAGTATACCCAGACGGGAACGGGAACAGGATCTCCTGCTGCATAGGAATGTAATCCAGAAAGATAGTAGTTTACGCCAAAGGATGTCATAATGATCGATGCAAATGCCCACAAGCTCGCCAGATTATAAACAATCGCACTTTTGAGAGCCGGAATGAGCCTCAAATGCAATACAAAGGCGTAGATTATCACGGAGATAAGTGCCCAGGTCTCTTTTGGATCCCATGCCCAATATCTTCCCCAACTCTCGTTCGCCCACACACCTCCCAGGAAAGTACCTATTGCAAGGAGAAACAACCCTATCGTTATGGCAAGCTCGTTCACTATTGTCAACTCCTGCATGCTTATCCACCAGTTAACAGTAGGCGTCTTCGGTTTGAAAATAATAAGTATAAGGCTCAGCAACGCCAATATTGCCGCAAGGGCGAGAGGCGCATATGAACTGACAATTATCGCCACGTGGATCTTAAGCCAGTAGGAATGCAGTACCGGCATAAGATTGGTAATTTCCGGATTCAGCCAGTCCAGGAAACTCACAAACAACAGCGTACCCGAAAACAATAAGCCTAAGGGAACCGTAAATCGGGACTTACCCGAGAATAGCAGACCGAAAAGCAAGACACCCCAGGCGACAAAAACGAGCATTTCAAAGCCGTCACTCCATGGCGGATGCTTGGCGATATACCATCTCAATACAAGATGAAATGTAAAAACGATAAGCCCGGTCCATGCCAACCACTTACCTATAGTCCATAGCCGCTCCATCAGACCCGACTCCCTGAAAAGCATAACAATTCCGAGCACCAGCAGTAGGGCACCTAGGACCCAGAAAGCTCCAAAAAGCTTATTTCCAAGGTTCAGCTTATTATATAAAAGTTCAGCCTCTATTAACTGCTCCGACGGATAAACGCGCTCGCCAGCTTTCTGCTGAAACAGATGTATATACTCCAGAGCATCGTCACCTTGCTTCCAGTCGTTCTTTTGAAGGCCTTTTTGAAGTCCTGTAAGGTAGAGCGACGTAATATTTTTCACGAAAGTGGCATCCTCTTCTTCAAACCCGCTTTGTGACTGCTGGCTGGTAAACCAGGTATTGTTCTGGTCACTTCTATTAGGAAATATTCGCAAGAAATCTCCAGTCAACAAGGCATAGAAGATATTAAAACGTTCGTCGGTCTTCAGCAATTCCTTATGTCCCTCATTCCGTTCCGCAGGCTTCATCTTGTTCGCTTCCTCTACGAGGTCGTGCAGCAGATAGTCACCCTTGTCATTCAAGAAAGCTTTAAAACTGATTCGGTCAGCTGGTTCGATCCCAAGAGCCTTGAACGCAAGCACAGATTTCTTCCTGTCTATACGTATCACGGGCATCTGACTAAAAAGTACTGGGTCTAACTGAACGGCTAGCAGAAACTGTTCGGAAGACATTTGAATATCTCCGTCAGCCGACGGGACAGTTATACGAGACTTCCCATTAAGCTTGCGTACGATCTCATTGGCCAATGTATTAAGAGGCTTCATACGTCCGTCCAAATCCTGAACGATTAACCGCCCATAATGGTTCGCCTTTTCCAGAGGTACAACCGCAATCTTCGGAACCTGCGGCGTCTGTGCATGCACTAAGCCAGCCAGAAAAATCAGAGCCAAAACACCCGCAGCACCTGAACTCCTTCGTATGCTCCGTAGCTTCTTATTCAGCATGGTGAATCTGCTCCCCCTGGCGAAAAGTGTAAAAAACATACCAACGGTCAGCAAGGTATAGCCAAGATAAGTTAGATAAGTGCCAGGCCGGTCGCGGCTCACTGAAAGAACCGTTCCCTTTTCATCGGTATCATAAGATGATTGATAAAACCGGAAACCTTTATAATCAAGCACGTTATTCATAAACACACGATATGGAAATTCCTTTTCGCCATCCATTACAGTAAGTTCACTGGCGTAACTCTCCGGACTCTGACTACCCGGATATCTCTTTAACTCGAATTCCCTCAGATAAAGACCGAACGGCAATACCTCTGCTTTTGGTCCGTAGGTCACTGAATATTGTCTTCCATTGGCGGTAAAAGGATGCCATGTCGGATCAAGACTGGATAATTTTATATAGTCAGACATCACGGTCTTACCACTGCCGTCTGTTATCTTCAACTTGACCACATCCGGTAAGCCCTTTGCCATCTGTTCATCATCTTCCCTGCTATACTTGATAGAAGCATTCTCGTGAATAGCCTTCACAATAAATGCCCCTCCATCCCATTGATAAAGTGACCTGAGTTGCAACTCCTTATCTTCACCCGCATGAAGAACACCAATCTTCTGAGTGGCCATCTCCATCACTTGAAGATGAACATCCGACTTGATGACCCACATACTATCCCTTTTAAAAATCTTAATCGTACTTTTCGCTTGCTCATTCGTACCCAGAACCATCGCACCCATCTGCAATGCACTCCCTAAGGTGATGAGATGGTCTGTCCGTCCTTCTCCCATTGCAACGGCAACATCTAAGTAAGTATCCTTTCCCGGGACGATCTCCTCTTTCGCCTTGGTTATAAATTTCTCAAAAGTCACCTTAAAGTCTTCATCACCAAACGCAGCGCCTACGGTCACAGGTTCAAAATTATGCCCGATCAAATTCATTGGCTTCTCCAATCGCTTACTATCTGTAACACCCGACTGCTTAATCTGCAAATAGCGTGCATTTGTAAAAAAGGTATTTTCTTTCTGCTTTTCCCGAATATGTATCAGGCCCTCTTCGCTGAAATATCTGGTCACACCGGCCCCAAAAATGATAATCACAAAGGCAATATGAAATAAGCCCACCGGCCAGCGGTTCTTATGAAACAATTTATACTTGTCAATATGGGCCAGAAAATTAACCGCCAACCAAAGCATAATCAATTCAAACCACCAGGCTTCGTACACCAGTCCTCTGGCGACAGCTGTTCCATGATCGTTTTCGATAAACGTAGCTACTGCATTTGAAAAGGCAAATGCTATAAGAAGAATGAGGGAGATACGAGTTGAGAGAAGAAATTTCAGATAAGTCATGCTTGGTCGTGTAAATGCCCGCGGTTATTTAAAACCCGGGCATGGAGATAATTTTCAATTCTCTCCAGAAGATGATAAATGATTGCTTAGCTGAGCTCAGTTATTGAATCATATTTACTTTAAGTTTTGCTTCGCGTTCTTTACCCTCTTTCAGCCATTTGGGAACAACCTGCTCCAGGAAGTTTGCTTTTTGGATTTTTTCCTTTTCCAAATCTATTCCTATATAAGCCTGAAGCGCAGATTTACTGCTTAAATTCGGCATTTGTACCGGTTCATTATGACCAAGTGAAGCAAGCACCCTTGCCAGCTCAACACGGGCATCCTGAATAATCGCCGAGCCGGAAGCTATAATACGGCTTGACTCCAATGGAGCATGAAAACCAGCCCCATGTGAAGCAGATACATAGTCCCATCTCCATTGTGCGTTCCTGATTCCTTTTAAAATCTTAGCCATCTTAGCCTCAGTTGCTCCCAGCTTCCACGCTTTTTCAGCCTCCAGATGAGCCATCGCGATGTGACGTTGAAGCTGCATCACACCCTGCTTTACCTTACCCTGACGCTCATAAACATCATTAACAAGATCGGATACTTTTTCGCGGTGACACACGAAGCACGAATTCTCGACGTTTGCCAATGGCGAGCCGATATGATGGTCGGTAAATTTTTGTCCTCCTTCTGTACCGTATGGCATATGACAGTCGGCACACGACACTCCTCGCTTGGCATGTACTCCAAAGGAATATATTTCATAATCAGGATGTTGTGCCTTCAGCATGCGGGCTTTACTTAACGGGTGCACCCAATCTGCAAAATCTATACTGTCATAATACTTCTCCATATCTTCAGCGGTAAAGCCATCCTTCCACGGAAAGGTAACATACGCTGCGCCTTTTGCATCAGGCTTATTCTTGTCAAAGTAATATTCAACGTGGCACTGAGCACAAACCAGCGAACGCATTTCCTGGTGAGACGCTTTATTGATGTCTTTGCCCATAGCTTGATACGCTTCTATCAAAGCAGGCCTGGTTATCGTTAAGTTCATCGTCTTTGGATCATGACAATCCGCACAACCGATAGGATTGATGATTTCGCTGCCAAAATCCGAGAGTTTCTTACTGTAGAATTCTGTCACCCCAAGTTCACTCATCAGGCGGGGAACATCAGGGCTTTTACATGTCCAGCAGGTGCTCGGCATATTGTCTTCTTCGGGATCCTTTGGTGCGCCAATCCGCACAGAACTAAGCACGTCACGTATAGCATGATTGTGGCCTCTCGGCTGGTTATATCCCTTACTGAAAGCATATCCTGCCCAAAGGATGATCGATTCCGGATTCTCTTCCAATGCATCACGAAAACCGCTTGTATTATACTTACTCTTAAAGGTGGTATCAAGCGTTTTTTGGTAAGACTGGTATTGCCTCGGGTAGTTCATTCCCCAAAGAGAATCACGAGGCTCAATACCTTCGATAGCGACCTGAGGATGATAAGCAAACCTGGCTTCTGTCTTTCTATCCATTATCGAATAGACAAGCATAGAAAGCAGAAACACAACGACAATTGTTGCAGTAAATAGTATCCAGTTTTTCATCGATTTATATTTTTTACTCAGTTTTTCTTTTTTTCCTTCTTTTGATTCATCGATTGCTCCAGCCAATCCGGCACTACTTTGGTTCCCGGCGGCGCATGCGCCCGAATCGGCTCAATCTGTAAGCCCGTAGAAGATAAACCCTTCACCCTTCCGTGCGGAACTTCGCGGTGACAATCCCAGCAGGTCCTGTCCGTTCGCTTTTCGAAATGATCCGCCACAAAACCAACCAACTTAGCATCTGTAACCTGATCGCTATGACAGCGAATGCAATTATCCTGAATGACCTCAACTGAAGGTTCTTTAGCTTTTATCACCTGTGGCTCAGCCCTCAGCGTAAAGATTGAAGCGTGATACAAGCCATCCTTCGCTTTAAAATAATATTTATTGAAAACATTGTTGTGAGGAACATGACAGTCGTTGCAATTTGCCACCTCGCGATGAGAACTATGGTTCCAGGTAATATACTGAGGAGTCATTAAATGACAGTTGACACATGCCTGGGGATCATCGGACAAATATGAAGCGGCATTGCTCAGCCTTACTATGTATAACCCCAAACCCACGAACGACGCAACGGCCACAATGGCTGCCGGACGCCACTTCTTTGTCGGTATCAGATTGTACCTGAAGAGAAAGCGCTTAAATTTTCGAAATCTCGTCATATTTCGGGTTTGTAGATTAGCAC
>NZ_JAZQRL010000131.1:0-6409 GCF_045629565.1 Arcticibacter sp. | reverse complement strand
GCCGATGGCAACCTCCTTTTTCTTTACCGGAACGGAGCTTCAGGGAGAGGTGATCTGGTGATCAATCGCTATGAAACAGCTACCAGGACGTGGACCCAGTTACACCAGAATCTAATCGACGGTGAAGGAAAACGCAACGCCTATTGTCAGTCTTCTATCGACCAGAATGGTGTTCTTCACATCTCCTGGGTCTGGAGGGAATCTCCCGATGTGGCCAGCAATCACGACATGGCATACGCCCGGTCAACCGATGGGGGGCTTACCTGGGAGCGGTCTACTGGCGAAAAGTATAAACTTCCAATAAACATGGAATCAGCTGAATATGCGTGTTTAATTCCACAAAAGAGTGAGCTTATCAACCAAACCTCCATGGCAAACGACGAAGCCGGCAACCCGTATATTGCCACCTACTGGAGAGACCCTGCCTCGATGGTTCCGCAGTATCGGATCATCTATCATGACGGTAAAAAGTGGGAAACCATTTCGACATCTTTCCGCAAGGCTCCGTTCAGCCTGAGCGGAGCAGGAACAAAAGCGATCCCGATCTCCAGGCCGCAGATAATGGTGACGGGTGCCGGTAAGAGGGCAGCTATTCTCATGATTTTCAGGGACGAGGAACGAGGAAGCAAGGTGTCTGCGCTTACTATTTCCGACCGCAGAAAGAGATTTTGGAATGTCATTGATCTTACAAAAAATTCAGTCGGTTCCTGGGAACCGACTTTCGATACGGAACTCTGGCAACAAAAGAAGATTCTTAACCTGTTTCTTCAAAATGTGCAGCAAATAGACGGGGAAGGCAAAGCAAATATCGAGGCTCAGCCAGTGTATGTTTTGGAGTTCGATCCTCGTAAAAAGTAAAGGTCTGTTATGATATAATGGTTGATGTTGTAAGAGATAACTGTTTGATTACTTTGTTGATATTATTTTTGATATGACAGTCTGTCACCAGCTTTTGAAGGTTATCATTTATCTGATCGACACACCTCACCGATCTGAATGCGCTGCAGGCAGGCGAATTAAGTTTCCCCTCAGGTATCCCGTAAACGGGGGCAATGATGGTTATTGCTACCAAATGCCCCCCTGTATTTGGTCATTTACACCCCCCTGAAAGTCGCCTTCAATGACGAATTTGGACCCGACCAAAATACCTGATTCTATGAAAGAGTTCTTCTCTATTACACAGATCACTTTTCTTACACTGCTTCTGACTGCAATTCTCACACCAGCCAAAGCCCAAACACCAACGCAATTTACCCCGGGAACTGTCTGGAAAGACACCTCCGGAGAAGTCATCAACGCTCACGGAGGAGGTCTGCTGTATTCCGGAGGAACCTATTATTGGTATGGAGAAAGACGTGGTCAGCGTGCCTCCGAAGGAGTGAATGCTTATTCTTCCAAAGACTTGTATAACTGGAAGGCCGAAGGCCTGGCCCTGGCACCCGAAGAATCGCCCGAAAGCGATATTACCAAAGGGTGTCTGATGGAGCGTCCCAAAGTGATCTATAACGAAAAGACCGGAAAGTACATCATGTGGTTTCATCTGGAATTGAAAGGCCGGGGATATGATGCTGCACGTGCAGCAGTAGCTATCAGCGACAGTCCCACCGGGCCCTTTAAGTTCCTGGAAAGTTTCAGGCCAAATGGGAATATGTCGAGGGATATGACCCTGTTTGTCGACAAAGACAAGTCTGCATATCATATCTATTCCTCCAGAGACAACTACGATTTGCGTATCGCCAAGTTGACCGATGATTATCTGAGCCCTACAGCAGCGGACAAGCTGCTGTTCAGCCAACACCGCGAAGCACCGGCGATTTTCAGACATAACCACCTCTACTACATGGTTACCAGTGGCTGTACCGGATGGGCACCAAACAGGGCGAGTGTGCATGTCGCATCCTCGCTATGGGGACCCTGGGAAGATAAGGGAGATCCTATGCAGGGACCCGACGCAGCTACAACTTTTGGCGGCCAGTCCACCTTCATTTTACCCGTTTCCGGAAAAACGAACAAATTCATATTCATGGCCGATAAATGGAATCCGAAGGATTTAAAAGACAGCCGTTACCTATGGCTACCTGCGGAAGTTAAAGACGGAAAGCTTAGCATAACCTGGTACGATAGCTGGAAATTATAAATACTGTCCGGATATTAATATCTTGCCTAAGGCTTAACCTGTAAAACCAAATACAATGAAATTTAACGTCTTACTCTTCGTGGCTTTTAGCCTGCTCTTGAACACTGCACTTCAGTCTCAAACCAGAAAATCAGCAGCAACCGACGATAGGAAGTTCTGGCTCAGCCATCTTCAGCGTGTATCCCGTCCCGTTCTTGAGAACCTCGCTGCCGACAAACTAAAGGAAAATATGCCGGTGATACTATCCGACCGCATTGACAACAAAACCCATCGCACCCAAGTAGCGTATCTCGAAGCTTTCGGAAGAACACTCAGCGGAATAGGTCCCTGGCTGAATGCCGAAGGTGGCAGCAAGGAAGAGCAGGTTCTGCGTAATCAGTATCGCCAGTGGACACTCCAGGCTATTGCCAACGCGGTAAACCCTCAGGCGAAAGATTATATGCAATGGGAAGGCGGACAACCCCTGGTCGACGCCTCTTTCTTTGCGCTGGGACTCATCCGGTGCCCATGGCTATGGGAACATCTCGATAAGGAGGTTCAGCAACAGGTTCAGACCGCGCTGTTGGCCACACGCAAAACCGTCCCCGTGTATACCAACTGGATTCTCTTTTCCGGAATGATAGAAGCCTTCTTCTGTAAATATGGAATGGAGTATGACGACGTCAGGATCGAATACAGCATCCGCGAATTTGCCCAACACTGGTATACGGGTGATGGCATGTATTCAGACGGCATGCAGTTCAGTCTCGATTACTATAACAGCTACGTCATACAGCCATATATGTCGGCCATTCTGGAGGTTATTAACCAGAAGAACGGTCGCTACAACTGGTATAAAGCCGATTTTACAAAGATTACGCAACGCTACGCAGAGCTGCAGGAACGCTTCGTCAATGCCGACGGTAGCTTCCCCGTCACCGGTCGCTCCATTACATACAGAGGAGGAGCGTTCCACCATCTGGCAGACGTGGCGTACCGTAAAGGTCTGCCCAGTTCACTCCAACCTGCCCAGGTCAGAGGCGCTTTAACAGCCGTTATCCGCAAGACGTTCGAGAGACCCGACTCTTTTACCAAAGACGGTTGGCTGACCATCGGATTATATGGAAACCAACCTCAGCTAGGAGACTTTTATATCACCACCGGAAGCCTGTATCTTTGCGCGGATATTCTGCTGCCGCTCGGCCTGTCTCCGGAAGACGAGTTCTGGGTAGCCAAGCCGGCACTCTGGACTTCGGCCAAGGTATGGAGCGGTCAGGATGTCCCTGCCGACCATGCACTTCATCTGAAATAACAGGCTAACCAGCCGTAAATAAGAAAGATGGAGAAACCATCTGATGCTAAAATAACTAAGAGACCATGAATAAACTTGTATTAAATGTCAGTGCGATCCTGCTGCTATTGATGAGTTCCTGTGCTACCAAAAGAAGTAGTCAGCCGTCCGTCGCCAGCTCTAAGACCGATGTATTGGAAATCATCAACCGAGTCAACCGTTACTGGCAAAGCACTCACCCCCAGCCGGGCAATGCCTTTTGGCATGTAGCCGCCTATCATACCGGCAACATGGAGGCCTATGCCATTACCCGGAACGAAGACTACCGCAAGTATTCCGAAACCTGGGCGGAGGCGAACCAGTGGAAGGGCGCTAAGTCAGACAACAAAGCCGAATGGAAGTACAGCTATGGAGAGAAGGACGACTATGTGCTGTTTGGCGACTGGCAGATCTGCTTCCAGACCTATATTGATCTCTATAAGCTCGACAAAGACCCCAAGAAGATAGCCAGAGCTATTGAAGTGATGGAATACCAGATGAGCACCCCCAACCAAGATTACTGGTGGTGGGCCGACGGCCTGTACATGGTTATGCCGGTTATGACCAAACTCCATCAGCTGACCGGTAACAAACAATACCTGGAGAAGCTTCATGAATACTTCAGCTATGCCAACAGTATTATGTACGACGCCGACGAAAAGCTTTATTACAGAGATGCCAAATATGTCTATCCGAAGCATAAAAGTGCTAATGGGAAAAAGGATTTCTGGGCGAGGGGCGACGGCTGGGTAATAGCAGGACTCGCTAAGGTGCTCAAGGACCTGCCGGAAAACGATCCGCACAGGAACGAATACATTACTAAATTCAAAGGCATGGCCGAAGCCGTTAAGAACGCCCAGCAGCCGGAAGGTTACTGGACGAGGAGCATGCTCGATCCCGCTCATGCCCCCGGACCGGAGACCAGCGGAACCGCCTTCTTTACCTACGGCCTGCTATGGGGAATCAACAACGGCTACCTGGATCAGCAGGAGTATATGCCTGTTGTTAACAAGGCATGGAAATACCTTACGACTCAGGCCTTGCAGGCTGACGGTAAGATAGGCTTTGTTCAGCCAATCGGCGAGAGAGCGATTCCCGGTCAGGTTGTCGATAAAAACTCCACTTCCGATTTCGGAGTTGGCGCGTTTCTGCTTGCCGCGTCAGAGATGTACAGGTATCTCAATAATGCCAGCGTTCCTTCAGCGGTACTGCCGGGCGTCTACGCTGACCCGCATATCGCCGCCTTCGGTAACAAATTTTATCTCTATCCAACAACGGATGGAACTGAGGGTTGGATGTCCGACTATTTTACCTGCTGGTCGTCGTCCGATATGGTCAAATGGAAAAATGAGGGCACCATTCTCAACCTGAAGAAGGATCTCGGATGGGCCACAGAACGTGCCTGGGCGCCGGCCATCGCAGAGAAGAACGGCAAATACTATTATTACTATTCTGCCGATGTGAATATCGGCGTTGCAGTAGCCGATAAACCTACAGGTCCTTTTTCCGATCCCTTAGGGAAACCCCTCGTTCCAAGAGCTGCTTTCAAAGGGCAGATGATCGACCCGATGGTGTTCGTCGATGATGACGGGTCAGCCTACCTGTATTTCGGACAGGGAAGTTGCCATGTAGTCAAACTGAATGATGATATGATCTCCTTTGATATGTCGCAGGTGAAAAGTTTCAAGCCTGAAGGCTACAACGAAGGGGCATTTGTGTTTAAAAGAAACTCCAGGTACTACCTGATGTGGTCAGAATACGACACGCGTGATCCACGCTATTCTGTAGCTTATGCAACGGCAGACTCACCTATGGGTCCGTTTGTTAAAGCGAGTCGTAATCCGGTGCTGAAAGGTGAAGGAATTGTCAAAGGGGCGGGGCATCATTCCGTAGTACAGGTGCCGGGGAAAGATGAGTGGTACATCGCTTACCACCGGTTTAAAATCCCGGGCGGAAACGGCTATAACCGCGAGACATGCATCTCTCCGATGCGCTTCGACGACAAAGGAGCCATCTTGCCGGTAGATGTTTTTGAAGAAGTTAAGCCTGTTCGTGCGGGCCGTTTATGAAGTTTTAAATAATATAGGGCATAAGGGTATGCCCTATACCACCTATCCGTTTTTCTCAGAGAAGTCTTTGTCTTCTGAATTCTTCTTTGCTTCTACATGTTCATCCTCTTCCTTGAGAATTTCCTGTGCCAGCGGCGTTAGTTCTGTATTCTCTCCGATGGTGTCATCCCCAGTATCCGCTGTGTCGTTTCTGCTTTGTTCAGATCCGGTATTTTCTTCCGGTAGTCCGTTTTTATTCATTTCCTGATTTTCCATAGCTAGTAGTTTATTCCAAGTATAAAAGGAAATCCGGCGCGTAATTGTTTGTCCGAATTGCTTTTCTTATTTGTATAAACCTATCCGATGATGCTATGTTGTAATGATAACAAATTCAGAATGTTAAACTTAAAATATCACTATGGCAAAGTATTCAAAAAAAGCAGGAGAAAAGGTTGAGGAAGCGATGCATGAAATGAAGGAAGGTAAGCTAAAAACCGGAACAGGAAAGAAAGTTACCTCTAAAAAGCAGGCGGTTGCGATTGGTTTGTCAGAGGCGAAAAAGGAAGGGGCGAAAGTGCCCAAGAAGAAATAAGCTTCATAGCCGGAAGCTACCCTCGTCTATCTGTTGCTATAGAGCGGCTGTCCTGAGTGCATCTTAAGTCCATGTTTTGTGATGAAAACATGGACTTTATACAGGCTGGAGTTTAGTTATGCTAACCGTTTCAGGCTTACAGGTCCGGATCGGATAGGACGGAGAAGAGAGGAAGGATATTGGTGTTATAACGCTGAAAATAAGTCATTTATTTCTTTGTTTTTTCTTTTCGGCCACCTAGATTTGATTTCAGGAGACGGTAAAAGAAACCAAAATATCCGTACTTATCATGGCCATTATCGATAACAGAGGCAACATCAGGG
>NZ_JAZQRL010000130.1:0-38999 GCF_045629565.1 Arcticibacter sp. | reverse complement strand
CCTTCCCGTCGCGGTGCGGCTTTTATGTTTGGGCAACCTTTTGATTCAGTTGCTTAACGATCTTGTTTTCATTCCCTCCAGGCGTCGCGCCTTTCGGTTTTTGTTCCCCCGATTTGGGATTGCAAAGGTAAGAAGGTTTTTGATATCTGCAAAAAAAAGTTGAACTTTCTTTTGACCCTCCTTTTTTCCTCTTTTCAATCTTCCACTTAGCCTTGCGCCTCGCTTTCCCTTGTTCGTTTTGGGACTGCAAAGATGTGAACTTTTTGCATTCCCTGCAAGTCTTTGGGGCTTTTATTTTCATCTGAAGGCCCTTTTTAGCGATACTGCGGCGGCAGCACCTTTGAAATCAGAAGCTTACAAAGTGAAACGGGCGAAAACAATTTTTAGGGCATGTTTGTAAAGGGTGCCAAAAGGCAGGATAAGGTGGCCATAAGGCTACAGAATGAATATATCAGTCGTCTTGTGGCCAGGATTCCGGGAATCATCGGAAATGAAAGCTGTTATACCACAACAGAACGTAAGACCATGTATATATATATATACAAAGGACCACCTCCATATAATCACGAGAAGGGTGCACTATATATATAAGGTCGTTAAAGGACAAACCAAGGAGCAAAGCACCAGCCGAACAAGTAGAGGGACACTAACGAGGCGTTTCACCATTCAGCCTCGTGTGATCTCCAAGTCTTATGTGATAAATCGGACCCCAATGAGGATCAGACCCCGGTGACAACATGAACAAGACTTGACAGCCCCATAAAAAACCAGTCCACGACAAGTTCATATCAACCTTTATACAACCGGCAACCAACCTCCGCACAGCTCCCTACCAACGTCGGCTTTAATTCCGATTTTCTCGAAGCTGGTACGACGCTGGTACGAACCTGGTACGAAGTTGATAGGGCGTTGGTAGAAGGAAGGTAGAAAGGAAGTAGAAAGATGTCTCGTCAAGATGTAGCTATACATGTCCCCTCTCCCGCCCTTTTACTTTGCCATGTCTGATCGAATCCAGCTATTCTTCCGATTCAGACACAAATCATGATCTATCCACCATATATTGCAGCATGCCTTGTCGCAAATACACATCACGAGAACATTCTATCAAATGGTATATCAGATACGACTTATTATATATGTATAAAACACAATCCACCCTGCCGTGCAATAATCCCTATCTATAAAATAAATTACACTTTCATATCTATTCAAAATGACAAACTGCGTATATCCAAAACATTGTTACCCTATGTAACAACAGCAGATCCAGGGAAACAACATCGCCATGAGTGAAAAAGAAGAGATGAGATGATGTAATGTTCTTACAGCTGCCAAGGAACTTTGCCCCTATAAAATCAGCTTGCTCCACGTGGCACATTAACCGCAGACCATTGTAAAATGAACGCAACAGTCGATTACAGATGCAAGATCTATTTCGCAATAGCCGCCAGAACTCCATGAAGGCCTCCAAGATTATCTAGCAGGATGTCCTCTCATGAGACCATCGGTATGGTCGTGTCTTGCTACAGAAAAGATCACCGATCGTGTTGTTAAGTTTTGTTAAAATCATTACACAGGCCATAAAAAAACCTAACTTCGAACGAATTAATTGAATTGACTATTATTTTGATTTAATGTATCTTTGCAGGATGTTTAAAAACAAGCGTTTATTAACGTGGTGCTTATTGCTGGCTGTTGCTCTTGTGACCGGCTGTAAGAGCAAATTTGAAAAGTTAGTTGCTAGCAACGATACTGGTAAAAAGTATCAGGAAGCCATTCGTTTATATAACAAAAAAGATTATAGCAAAGCGCTGCTCCTATTTGACGGGCTAAACCAAAAATATAAAGGCCGCGGCGAGGCAGAAGATCTTGCCTATTATTTTGCTTATACTAATTACAGGCTGAGAGATTATACGACTGCACGCTATCAGTTTAAAGTGTTTGCTGACACATATCCAAACAGTGCGAGAGCAGAAGAGTGCAGATTTATGTCGGCATATTGCTTTTATCTGGACTCACCGAATTTTACACTCGATCAGGAGAACACCTATCGTGCAATTGAATCCCTTCAGCTATTTATCAACCTCTATCCAAAAAGCGATCGTCTGGTTGAAGCGAGTAGTTTGATTGCTGATCTTCGCGACAAACTGGAAAAGAAGGCAATGGCGAACGCCCGTCTCTATCTGGACATTGGCGACTACAAATCTGCCATATTCGCATTCGAAAATGCTTTAAGAGACTATCCCGATACTAAATATGCTGAAGAAATGGAAGCGCTAAGCGTAGAGGCACAATACCTTTATGCGGCAAATAGCCTGGAAATACGTCAGGAAGAACGTTACGGCCAGGTTGTGGAAATGGCGAATACTTTCAGCGAGGAATATCCTGAAAGCAAGTTCCTGAAAAATGTACAGGACTATAAGAAACGTGCCGAACAGGGAATCGTCCAGGTGCAAAAATTACTAGCGCTATCTCAGCCAACAGCAGCAGAGAAAGAAAAAGAAGAAGTAAAAGAAGAAAAATCCACTGCGGAAAATAAATAAGGTAAAGATGAGTAATACGAAAACTACAGTTGCTTCAAGCACAATAACAAGAGATCTGCGTCAGTTGGACACAACTACAGATAATGTATATGAGTCTTTAGTTGTTATCGCTAAGAGAGCAAATCAGATATCCAACAACATAAAAGAAGAGCTTCAGGGAAAACTTTCTGAATTCGCTTCTTCAAACGACAATCTGGAAGAGGTGTTTGAAAACCGCGAACAGATTGAAATATCCAAGCATTATGAGCGTATGCCGAAGCCTACGCTGATTGCGATAGACGAGTTTCTACACGATAAAGTTTATTATCGTAATCCTTCTAAAGAACAACAGGGTTAATTTGTTCTTCCGGAAGTCTGGATACCATATTGTCATCCAGGTTCATTACTTGATGTGATATGCTTGAAGGAAAAAAGATATTACTAGGCGTTTGCGGCAGTATAGCCAGTTACAAATCTGCTATTTTAACCCGTTTACTGGTGAAAGCTGGTGCAGACGTCAAAGTAATCATGACGCAGGATGCTACGCATTTTGTTACCCCGCTTACGTTCTCTACTTTATCCAAAAACCCGGTTCTGAGCACTTATTTCAAGCCGGACTCGGGTGAGTGGAATAACCACGTTGAGCTCGCACTTTGGGCTGACTCTATTCTTATCGCCCCCATAACCGCTAATACTATTGCTAAATTAGCTAACGGTCATTGTGACAACTTACTGTCTGCGGTTTATCTTTCTGCCAAATGCCCTGTATTCTTTGCTCCCGCAATGGATCTGGATATGTGGCTTCACCCGGCAGTACAACGCAACGTTTCATTACTTGAATCATATAAAAACACGCAGATTAAACCTGCCTATGGCGAACTTGCCAGCGGGCTTGTCGGTGAAGGCCGAATGGCTGAACCGGAGGAAATCGTTGCATTCCTTCAACAAGAGCTGAGCTCGGATCTTCCGCTGAAGGGAAAACGGGTATTGATAACCGCAGGGCCAACGTATGAATCAATTGATCCTGTGAGATTTATTGGCAATCATTCTTCCGGCAAGATGGGCTTTGCTATGGCAGAGGAGTTTGCTCGTAAAGGGGCAACGGTCACACTGGTCAGTGGTCCTTCTTCCCAAACACTTCGTGTGCCATCTATCAGACGGATTGACGTAAGCTCTGCAGATGAAATGTACTATTCGGTTCATCAGGAATTTCCTGAAAACGATATTATGATCATGAATGCTGCGGTGGCCGACTACAAACCTAAGGTTGTTGCCTCAGAAAAGATAAAGAAAAGTCCCTCGGAATTTGTTATTGATCTGGTAAAAACGAAAGACATACTATCTTCTCTGGGTGAAATCAAAAGAGATAATCAGATTCTTGTCGGCTTTGCCCTGGAGACGAATAATGAAGAGGAGCATGCGATCGCCAAGCTTAAGAAGAAGAATCTCGATTTCATTGTGTTAAACTCACTGCGAGATGAGGGAGCCGGATTTCAAGGCGATACAAACAAGATCACCATCATTGACCGCCACCTTCGGAAAGAAACCTTTCCTCTGAAGTCGAAGGAAGAGGTAGCAAAAGACATCTGTCGGAAAATAGCTGATTCCCTGGAATGAAAATCATTTCCTGCATTCTCCTGTTCGTATTTGCAATAAGTGCGGAAGCACAGGACCTGAATGCGCAAGTGCAGGTCATATCTCCGAAAGTCCAGAACAACAATAAAGGTGCGCTTATTCAACTCGAATCTGCCATACGTGACTTCTTGAATGGCCGCAAATGGATCAGTCCTGCTTCTCGTCCGCAGGAAAGGATTGATTGTAACTTCTTCATCAACATTCTCGAATGGGACGGCTCATCGAGCTTTAAGGCAGAGGCCCAGATCCAGTCGAGCAGGCCTGTATTCGGGACGACCTATAACTCCCCGTTAATCAACATCAGCGACAAGAATTTCGACTTCACCTATATCGAGGGGCAGGCTCTTGACTTCTCTCAACAACAGTTCCAGACGAACATTACTTCACTTCTCGCCTATTATGCCTATATCATCGTCGGCTTTGATGCAGACAGTTTTTCAAAATATTCGGGCACACCCTATTTTGCCCAAGCTCAGCAAATTGTGAACTACGCGCAGGATGTCCCCTTTAGAGGGTGGAAAGCGGTGCAAAGCCAAACCAACCGTTATTGGCTGGCAGAAAATCTGAACAATCCGCACTATAACGCTCTACGCAATTTTATTTATGGATATCATCGGAACGGCCTTGATATTCTGGCGTCGAAACCGGATAGGACAAGGAAGACGTTTCTCTCTATCCTCCCGGAGCTACAAAAAACAGACCGATCACGTCAGGGCAACATGCTTAGCCAGATTATATTTACGTCAAAGGCAGACGAAATAGTCAATATCCTCAGGCCAGCTTCCGAAGAAGACAGAATCCGCGCCTATTCCATATTAAGTTCTGTTGATCCTGCGAACATCCGTAAATATGATTTGTTAAAGAGTAATCTATAGTGCTGTTGTATATTTGATGTACCTTTAAAACAAAAGCTCAGTTCATATACCATTTATGCTAAGTCGCTTAATAATACGCAATTATGCACTTATTGAAAATCTCGATATTGCATTTTCAGGAAAATTAAACATTATCACGGGAGAGACGGGCGCTGGGAAATCGATTATTCTAGGAGCGCTGTCGCTTATCCTCGGTCAGCGTATCGAAGGAAAATACTTCTTCAATCAGCAGAAAAAATGCGTCATAGAGGGCCACTTTGAAATCGAAGCCTACCCAATAACGGCATTCTTTGAGGATAAAGATCTGGACTATGAGCCTTCGACAGTTCTTCGCAGGGAAATATCTGCAGACGGCAAATCGAGAGCATTTATTAACGATACACCGGTCAATCTAACGGTACTACGGGAACTTGGTGAGCTTCTTATCGACATTCACTCCCAGCATGCTACTCTAGAAATCAACAACGAAAGCTTTCAACTGCTGGTAGTCGACTCTATCGCTGCGAACGATCTCCTGCTGAAAAACTATCAGGAGAACTACCAGCACTATAAAGCTGTAACCCAGAAATTAAAGACACTGGAAGAACGCTCCCATCAGGCAAAGGCTGATGCAGACTACTACCAGTTTCAATACAATGAACTAGATGAAGCTTCCCTGAACGATGAGTTTGAGCAAGAGACCCTTGAACAGGAGCTGAATGCTCTAAGCCATGCGGAGGAGATCAAGAAAAGCCTCATAACTGCAGGAACCGCCCTTACGGAAGACGAGCAATCGACCGTTATACTGTTGAAAGAGGCGCTTTTACAGCTTCAGCACGCGGAAAAGTACCTTCCCGAAGTGCATGAACTTGCCGAAAGGTTGAATAGTGCATTAATTGAAATTCGTGATATAGCAGCAGAAGTGGACGTACTGGAGAGCAGCACGACAATAGACGAATCGCGCACAGATGCGGTGAATGAACGTCTGAGTACCATCTATAATCTTCAAAAGAAGCATCGGGTTACCTCTATTCAGGAGTTGATCAAGATCCGTGAAGGCTTATCGGAAAAGCTTGACTCAGCATCCACTACTGATGAAGAGATTGAAAGGTTGAAAAAGGAAAGTGCTGCATTGAAAGATGAACTGGTTATTTTGTCTGACACCCTATCTGCCAGCCGGAATGAAATTATCCCTACGATAGAAAAACGGGTCAGGGAAATGCTCGCGGAAGTTGGAATGCCTAATGCAGTGCTTAAAATCGTAAATGAGCTGCTTGACGAAGACTCTTTGGGGGCAACCGGAAGAAATAAAATTCAGTTTTTGTTTTCAGCTAATAAAGGACAAGATCCGGCGCCAATGAATAAAGTCGCTTCCGGAGGAGAACTTTCCAGGCTCATGCTGAGCATCAAGTCGCTTATGTCTAACCATATTGCCTTACCTACGATCATATTTGACGAGATAGATACTGGCATATCCGGCGAAGTAGCATTAAAGGTAGGCGCTATCATGGAGAGGTTATCGGAGGGAATGCAGGTGATAGCCATCACTCACCTTCCGCAGATCGCTAGCAAGGGAGACGCACATTATTTCGTATTCAAAGATGAGAAGAATGATACCACGCACACGGATATCACTCTACTTACAAATGATGAACGTGTGATGGAGATTGCGAAAATGCTTAGTGGTGAAAACCCGGGTGAATTCGCCTTACAACATGCCAGGGAGCTACTCGAAGCGGCGAAATCATAATAAATTGATTTAGAAATTCATAGCAATTGATTTCGTTTTAACTGATAAGAATCCTTATTTTAGACGCCAAATTGGTTAATAATGGCTTATAATTTACTAAAAGGCAAAAAGGGTATCATCTTCGGAGCTCTTGATGAAAAGTCAATCGCTTGGAAAACAGCCTTACGCTGCGTTGAAGAAGGCGCTGAAATCGTGCTTACAAACGCTCCAATCGCGATGCGTATGGGTGAGATCAATAAACTGGCCGAACTGTGTAATGCTCCTGTTATTCCTGCTGACGTTACCAGCCTCGAAGACATAGAGAACCTGTTCACCAAGTCTATGGAACATTTCGGTGGGGGTGTCGACTTCGTTCTGCATTCAGTGGGCATGAGTATGAACCTGCGCAAGGGGAATCACTATACGGAAACGAACTATGATTTCATGCATAAGAGCATGGATATCTCTGCAATCAGCTTTCATAGAGTGTTACAAACGGCCATGAAGCTTGATGCTATCAACGAATGGGGATCTGTTGTGGCCCTTTCTTACATTGCTGCACAACGCGTATTCCCTGACTACAATGATATGGCGGACGCTAAGGCGATGCTTGAGAGTATTGCCCGTAACTTCGGTTACCAGTACGCTGTTAAAAAGCACGTGAGAGTGAATACGATATCTCAGTCGCCAACCCGCACCACTGCAGGTTCAGGTGTTAAGGGATTTGAAGGATTTATTCTTTTTGCTGAAAAACAATCACCTCTTGGTAATGCATCAGCAGACCAATGTGCAGATTACACAGTTACCTTGTTCTCCGACCTAACGAAGATGGTAACGATGCAGAACTTATTCCATGACGGAGGTTTCTCCAACACCGGTATCAGCCATGCTGTTATCGATCAGATGGAAAAGTAAGCACGCTTCTTGAGATACTAAAAAGGGGCTGCGGATGTTAAATCTGCAGCCCCTTTTGTTCACAGGACGTTTTGTTAGTACGCGGACGAATCTATAAGCACCATTTTTATTCGCATTGACGCTGGTAAAGTGGCTATGACTCCTCCATCCAGACTCTTAAGTTCTATCAAAATACTTCCCGCTGTTACGACATAACCGTACGATATTCCTTCGTAAACCTCTGGAATCTGCTCGTAGTTGCGTCCGCCATCGAAGGACGCATAAACCAAGATGGCTCCCTGTTCATTGGTGTAGCTGTCATATTCGGGCAAATCGATAGGCGCCTCATAGGTTCTTCCGTTGTCAAACGACTTCCAATCACGAACCCTTAAATCGACTATCACGGTCCTATTCGGGACAACATATTCGGTTTTTTCACATGCTGTTACGAACAGCATCAGTGGCAGAATTAGCGTTAGTACATATTTCATATTTGGTGTGTTTCCTATATAGACGAAAGTTCTTCCCAATGGTTTCACGGGGAACAGAATTTCGAGGAAACCCAAATGGTAATCTTAATTGAAGTCTTTGAAGCTAGCCCTGGTAAAGGTACCCGGCATGGCATGATCGCCTTCCTCGAATTCAATCCTGACAGCTTTAATGGAAGGGATCTCTGTTAAGGAAAATGTTGCCTCTGCGAGATAAGACTCCGCTCCGGATGTGCCTATACTTTGGGTGAGCTGTATGGGGTCATCAATTCGCGTGACTATTGTATCACCTTGCATACGCAGGTATTTCATTTTTATACCGGGATACTTCTTATTTAACAGATTAATGATCTCTTCATGCCCCACTCCCGCCATACTAGCTGCCTGATGATCCAACTGCAAACGTTGCGTCTTTTCATTATAGGTGGTATTCCAGGGAAGCGAATCCAACTTTCCCTGCTGCAAAGTATCGGTAACAATTGAATCAGCGATATCAGAAGATGACCGTTTCTCGTCTCTTGTACAAGCTGCTAAGAAGATCATACATAATAAAAAGAAACTGCCACATCTCATAATCTGTGTGATTTAAGCGTTAAGGTGTAGTAACTGCAACGGGAAGAACCTTACCGTTGAAAAACTTATGGCCTGTTAGTGCAAAGTCAGCTATGTATTTACCCATCTCGAAAGCCATTACCGGAGATTGATAACCGGGAAAAGCCTCTTCAAGCATTTCTGTCTGTGCAGATCCCAATGCCAGGCAATTAAAGTGAATATTTCGTTCTGTGTACTCTACAGCCAAGCATTCTGTTAGGGCATGTAACGCAGCCTTGCTAGCTGCATATGCAGACATTCCGGGAAACTTGACACTGCCCATAAATCCTGCCATACTACCTATATTGACCACATGTGCATTATCATTTAACAAGGGAAGCATATTCTGAATCATCTTGATATGCCCCATGAGATTACTCTGCAACATGGCAGCAAAGTCTATTTGGGAAATCTCCCCGAAAGGTTTCTGAATGAGCTGTCCGGCATTGTTGATCAAAACATCCAGGGTTCCAACTTTTTGTTTGACAAAATTAACCAGTGAGGTGTAGTCATCATGCACGATGTCAAACTTAGCCGGATAGAGTTTGCAATCCGGATTCAGCCCTAACGCTATCTCATACAACTTTTTCAGCTTGTCTTCCGAGCGTGCCAATGCGATGATTTCGTGATCACCATTTTGAATCATATCCAGCACTGCCTCAAACCCCACGCCACTGCTGACACCTGTTATTAAAATCTTCATTGAACAATATTCTTTAACTATACGAAATTAGGGAAAAAGATTCGCTATATCTGAAACGTCCATAAACGGATTATAGTTTCCATTAGTTCCGCAAGTCGAAAAAACGTAGATTTGCACTTTAGCAAAATATGAAACATATTCTGGTAACCGGTGGAGCTGGTTTTATTGGTAGTAACCTCACTCAAACTTTATTACTAACCGGTAAGTACAAGGTAACGTGTATTGATAACTTCGACGATTTCTATCCTGCTGCGCAGAAGAATTGGAACATTAAAGATTTTCACCAGAATCCACACTTCTCTCTAGTACATGGTGATATCCGTAATCCTGAGGATTTGAATAAAATTCAGGGTGTCGACACGATTATCCATCTTGCAGCAAAAGCCGGAGTACGACCCAGTATTGAGAGCCCAGACCTATATCTTGACGTAAACATAAATGGCACCCGGATTCTTCTTGACTATGCCCGGGAGAATGACATCAAACAGTTTCTGTTTGCGTCATCGAGTAGTGTCTATGGTGTAAACGAAAATGTGCCATGGATAGAAGAAGACCCATTGTTGCCCATTAGCCCATATGCGGCTTCCAAGGTAGCCGGCGAAATGCTTGGTCATGTATATAGCCACCTGTATGGCATCAGGTTCATCGCCTTACGCTTCTTCACGGTATATGGCCCTGGACAAAGGCCAGATCTTGCTATACACAAATTTTTCAGGGCAATTGCTAACGAGCAGCCCATCCCCGTGTACGGAGACGGAACGACGAGTCGTGACTATACTTTTGTTGACGACACTGTCAAAGGTATCGCAGCAGCACTCGATTATACCAGATCTGATTTCGAAATTATAAACCTGGGAAACCACCGGACGATTACGTTAGCTAACCTGATTGAGGCGGTAGAAGATACTTGTGGTAAAAAAGCCATTATCGACCGTCATGCCGAGCAACCAGGTGATGTTTCTCAAACCTACGCCGAGATTTCCAAGGCTCAGGAATACCTGGGATATGATCCTTCCACTTCTTTGGAAGAAGGTTTAGATGTGTTTTATAACTGGTTTAAGGAATTTTATTCAGCGAATGCCTAGGGGTTTTTAGGCTCCTCATCTTTTAAATGAGCAACCTCTTCTTCTGAAGGAAGTGGTTCAAATTCTTTGGACCGGTATACAAACCAAAGCCCTGGCAGCGATGCCAATACATTGATCATCCAGAACGTGAAAGTGAGAAATACCGCCAGGATCTGATCTATATCAAACACATCGGAAGCATGAGCCATAAATACGTCTCTTACTCCAAGGCCCGCTACCCCTATATTGATCAAAGCAACTATTGAGGACATTAAAAAGCTGAACAGGTAAGGCGAAAACTTTCCATCAAAGTCCTGCGACAGCAATATACATATCACACTGAGTATTTGAAGAGACTGAACCATCCCTGCTTTGATATGATTACGCACAAAGTGTCTGGAAAAATCAGTAAAGAAGCGTCGTAATACCAGAAAATAGATTAGAGTTCCAAGCAATAGAGCCGTTATTGGCCATGTTGCAGGTATCTCAATTTGCGGAATAAAGATAATAAGGACCACAGAGATAAAACCCACGGCCCAAAGACCGCTCAAACGGTCAAAAAAGAAGGCAAGCAACAGACGCTTCGTCGGTAATTTGAACTTTTTTCTCAGCAGATAAACCTTGTATCCATCTCCGCCGATCCCTCCCGGGAGGAATACATTGTAAAACATTCCTAACAGGTAGAGCCGAAAGTTGTACCAGAAACTGAATTCCAGGCCTATAGCTTTCAGAAAACTAAGCAGCCTCCATGATGATACTACTTGGGATAAGAAGTAAGAGCAAAACGCCAGCAAGATAAACCACATGTTGCTCGTCAGAAACAACTGTTTAACCTGATTAAAGTCTATTTTCTGAAAGACGTAATAAATTAGTAAGCCAGTTACAATAACCTTTAAAGGGATTTTTACTTTATTCCAGAGTTTCTTCTTGTCCATTAAATATTCTTCTAACCTGGTATGTCTTCCTGTTTGTTCCCTCGAAATAGTTTCTGATGCTGATCTCTGCAATAATGCCGATGGTAATTAACTGGATACCTCCGAGCAATAGAATAAGCCCCAATATCAGCAGTGGCTTTCCTCCTATGTCATTACCCAGGACTTTCAAGATCAGAAGATAAAAATTAATGAGCACTCCCAGTCCAAATGATATAAAGCCAATGGTTCCAAATAGATGCATGGGATTCTGGATATACTTGCGGAAGAATACCATGGTTATTAAATCGGCCATTACTTTAAACGTACGGTTGAGCCCATACTTGGACTGACCATGAATACGTGCATGATGCTTTACGTCCACCTGAGTGATATTAGCGCCTTGAAGTTTAGCCAGAACGGGGATGAAGCGATGGAGCTCACCATAGATTCCAAGATCTTCTGCTATTTCGCGCTTAAACACTTTCAACGTGCAGCCATAGTCTTTTATATAAACACCGGTCATACGTCTGATGATGTTGTTAGCAATCTTTGACGGCACCTTCCTCAGGAATACACCATCCTGTCTGTTCTTTCGATTGCCTGCTACAACATCCCAGTCTTCGTCAATCAGCTTCTCGAGCATCATTGGGATATCACTGGGGTCATTTTGCAAGTCGCCATCAAGTAGCGCAACATACCGCCCTGTGGAATGCTCAATGCCGGCTGTCATCGCTGTACTTTGGCCATAATTCCTTCTCAGTTCGACGAGGGTAATCCGCTCATCGGCATATTTCCTTATTTCTTTTTGCGTCCCGTCAGAGGATCCGTCATCTACAAAAACCACTTCGTAATTAAGGGTCCCTAATGCTTTGCGTATGGCCTCCAGCAGAGGCTGTATATTTTCTCTCTCGTTGAGGACTGTAATGACTACGGAAAGGTCTTTCATTTAACTTTAAATAGTTTGAGATTGTTGTTATAGGATTTAATTAAAATCCCGTGAGGATTGCTTAAATCCCTGTCAAAGGTAAGATAATAGCCGGGCTTCGTGTCATCCTTAGTAGTATGCATAATTTCCATACGCTCTCGTTCAATATAGAAAATGATACGGTGATAAAAAGGAATTTGCAAAACGGGGGGATCAAAATGATAGAAATAAATATCCTCCCCTTTACTGATCTCAGCCATTTCAATGGATGCAGCTTTGAAATATCCACTCTCATTATGTGCGGCGCGGTGCGGCAAAACAAAGAAACTAAAGGCTAGCCTAACGAAGATGAGTACGCCAAGAAAGGCTATAAGTTTATGACGTTGAAACCTGTATATCAGCCATGTAAAAAAAGATGCACCTAGAAACACTACGACAACTTTGATAACCAAGTGGTCAACATATCGCTCAAGGTCCAAGAATAGCGGTGCGATCATCGCTAGAGACACCAGGACCCCCAGAACCAGCAGTATGGTATCGACTACTTTGTTAAGTTTCGGAAACTCTTCTCTATAGGTGTAATATGCATGACTCCAAACAATAAACAGCAAAGGATAAAGCATCAACAGATATCGTGGCCTTGTCTCAGGCGACAACCAGTACACCCAGATGTTTGCCAGGAATGTAACGGCGCAGAAGAACAAAAATTCATTCTTGCGCAGCTCCTGAAGAAACTTTTTATGAAAGCAAAAAACCACTAACAAACTGGTTGGCAACATATGCGCAATATGCTCGAACGGAAAGGTTATCAGATGCTGAATGCTACTCCAGAGTCCGGTGCGAACCGCCGTACGCTGGCTGCTCTGATCCCATATCGTAGCGAAGTAGCCTTCCAGATCAGGATTATATAATGAATAATTATAAAAGTATAATCCAATTATTGCCAGGCATAGCAAACCTGAAACGATATGCTGCCAGCTGAAAAGCTTCTTGAAGTTCCTGGTAACAGCCAGAAATGCGATTAAAGTAAACCCTTGAAATACGATTGAAGGCAGTCCCTTACTTAAAAAGGTAACAGAGGTGATCAGATACGAAATTAGAAACAGCAGGAACCACTGTTTTTTCTGATAAAAATAGAAGATGCTCATGAAAGAAATAAACGTGAGCCAGGAGTAGAAGATATCGATATGGCCCAACATGGAGTCATACAGCAGCATACGTCCGTTTACCAGGAAAAAGAATGCACTCATAAGTGCTACGCGCCTATCAGCTATGAAGGACCGCACAGCTACATAGATCGTCATTGCATAAAGAAACATGGGCACCGCTGCCGGCAGACGTGTAATAAATTCCGAATAACTTCCCGAGAGGAGGTAAAGGCCCGCCAGGATCCAGTTGTAAAGTGGCGGCTTATTGTAATAGTACTCGCCGGCTATAGTAGGTACCGAATAATTACCGCTCAGGATCATCTCCAGGGCGACGTTCGACCGCGTCGGTTCATCTGCAAACAGAGGAAGCAAGCCAAGGTTGAAGATAAAAGCTGGTATTGACAGGATGATTAAAAAAAGAAATACTCTGCCTGTGTACTGATCTATATAGTCTTCTATCTGCTTCATCATGTTTAGCTGCAAAGATAGAAGGATAGAATTATAATTCTACGTTCAATCCTGCAAAGAAATTCCGTTTTGCTGCAGGATTAAAGTACCGATTACCAAATGCGTTGAGGTCATTGCCCAGACTATAAGTCTCATTAAGCAGGTTGTCTGCCCCCAGGTAAACGGATAAACCGATTCCTCCGGACGTAGTAAATTTACGGCTTGCCTTGGCCTGCAGCAGATGATACTTTGCCGCATACGCGGAGCTGGCATCGTTTAAAGGTATTTCAGAAGTATAATTGTGCTGAAAAAACAGATTATAATTCTTCGCCAAACCAAGACTAACAGCGTTCACCAAAACATGCCTCGGAACGCCGGTCAGCCGGTTGCCCGAGTAATCATCGGAACCGCTCTGATAATTGTCAAATGAAAAGTCGCTGTAGGTGTAGCTGTTTTTCAGCTGCATACTTCTCAAAAGTCCTCGCTTTCTTTGCGGTATAACCCAATAGAGAAGCTGAGATTCCAAACCTGACTGGTCAGTTCCTCCGGCGTTAACGAAGTACTCTGCATCGGCTTCGTTAACACGTCTCACTATCGCGTCTTTCAAATCATACCTGAAAAGCACAGCATCCCAGTAAAAACGATTGTTTGCAAGAGACATTCTCCATCCTGCTTCATAGTTCCAGCCAGACTCAGGTTGAAGACCCGTATTTATCACCTGATCAGATGCGCGGACCTCTGCTATGGTAGGAGAGGAAAAGCCACGGCTTGTGGAAGCCCTAACAGCAAGCTCCTCAGACAACTTATATGATGCAGCAATGCGGGGCATGATCTGAGCATTAAAGTCCTTATTATTCAGGGCAGAACGGGCCGCATCTATTGGGCCATATCTATATCCGTTGAAGTTGACACTTGCCGCAGCTTCAAGAAGTAACCTCGAACTGGCCTGGAAGGTAAGGTGAGAGAAGACGAATTGTTGGTTGGAACTGAGCTGATCGGCTGATTGCATGTTTCCTTGAACACCGCCGTTATTGTCGTAATTACTAATGTCCGAATGAGTGCGTTGCCCTTCATATCCAAGCTGCCATGTTAAGGGCAGCACGGCTCCGGTATATTGAAAATAGGTTCTCAGTCCTGCAGTTCTTTCTGTCCTAACCTCATAATTGGTAATAAAAGGATTGCGAAAATCTGTACCCGAACCAGTTAAAACAATCACGTGTCTGAAAGATCGACTCAGGTCAATTTCATGCGTGAGGCCACCCAGGAATGTCTTATTGTAGATCCCTGCCTGTTGTTCACTGGCTCCCGGATTAGGGCCAGCCGCAGGCCGCGCAGATCTAGGATTGCTTTCCATCTGCGCCGCGGTTAACCCGCCTGGTGTCTCATAATGCATATCCGAATAAAGGAGCAAGGCCTTTAATGAACCACTTTTGGAATAGTTCCATTGCGGTAAGGCCTGTACATATTTTCTATCCATGGCACTATTCTCCCTATATCCGTCCGACCGTTGATAAGCTTGATAGACACTAAGGCTAACATCTTTCCACTTCTTCTGAATGCTGGCATTCTGATGTAAAAGCCCGTACGATCCGCTATTAATAGTGGCCTTGATATTTTCAGGATCCGTATTAGCAGTGTTAATCAAAACAACACCGCCTGTATTAGCCCCATATACACTGGCTTCCGGGCCCTTTAGCATGGTCACCTCAGAAACGGCGCTGGCATCAATCGCATTCAGGTACGTGTTTCCTCCTGCATCAGTAAGGATGAAATCGTCCATATACATCTTCACATTTCTAATACCAAAGGGAGAGCGCAATAGGCTGCCGCGAATCGATAGCCGGTAACTACCGGGGGAACGCTCTTCCATACGAATCCCTGGAACAGTGTTTATCGCAGGTACCAATGAGAACGGTTGCTGTTCAGCGAGCATGCCAGCACTCAGCACACTGACAGATGCCGGCATGCTCAGCACAGGCTGCTTGCTAAAATAGGCTTTCACTTCGACTGTGTGCAGGAAACCGGCAGTATCTTGCTCTTGTCCCTTTACATTAAAACACAGCAGTGTGAGCAGAACCAAAAATCGTGTGTGCATTTTATTTACTTAGAGGAAACGCGCCATATCGTATTGCCTGCATCATCAGCCACTAGCAGCGAGCCATCTTTGGCAACTGCCACGCCAACCGGCCTTCCATAAACTTCTCTTTCTCCATCCTTAACTATAAATCCTGTCAAAAAATCCTCCGGTTTCCCCGCGGGTCTTCCCCCTTTGAAGGGTACAAACGCGACTTTGTAACCAGCAAACTCGGAGCGGTTCCATGAACCATGCTGACCGATAAACGCTCCGTTTCTGTATTTTGCCGGAAACGAGTCAGCTGCATAGAATACAAACCCAAGTGAGGCTGTATGGGCACCCACAGGTAGATCCGGCGCTATAGTCTTCTTCACAAGATCTGGTTTCTCTCCCTTTCTTCTGGGGTCTTCATTGGGGCCGAAATATGCATAGGGCCAACCGTAAAAGGATCCCTCCTTGACGCTGGTAATATAGTCGGGTACGAGCTCATCCCCTAATTCATCCCGCTCGTTTACCGCGGTCCACAGTTGTTTATTCTCTGGATTCCAGTCCATGCCTACAGGATTACGCAGTCCTGCAGCATAGATTCGCTCGCCGCTACCGTCAGGATTAACTTCAAGAATATTCGCTCGTCGCACTTCATGTTCCATTCCATTTTCTCCAATATTACTTCCGGAGCCTACAGATATGTAGATCTTGGAATTATCTGCATTGGCAATGATATTTCGGGTCCAGTGATTATTGTATCCTCCGGCTGGCAGCTCAACGATCTTTTCTCCTGGACCACTGATTTGCTGTTGGCCCTCTTTGTAAGGATATTTCCAGAGGCCATCCGTGTTTGCTACATAGAAGGAATCTCCAATGATCAGCATTCCGAAAGGCTGATTAAGTCCCGACAGAAACACATTACCGATTTCAGGTTTTCCATCATGGTTAGCATCTCTGAATATCAGGATAGAATTAGGACTGTCGTTCATATTCTGTGACTGCGCCCGCCCTGACACAACATCAGATGCCTTCTTCCCTTCAGTCGTTGACTGTGCAACGAAAATGTCTCCGTTTGGCGCGACATATATCCAACGCGGATTCGTTAGGTCCCCAGCAAACTTACTCACTGAGAAGCCTGCAGGGGCGACAGGAGTTTTCCCATTTGGCCAACCAACGACCTTACTAAATTTATTTTTCGATTCACCAGGCTGCGGAAGTTTCCCGCTATCCGTGTTAATTAAACTTGTATCTGCATCGGTTCCAGAATGACTGTTTCCGGAACTGCAGGCTCCTAATGCCAGCCAGCAGCCTAAACCAAGGACGAGTATGTTCCGTATTTTCATATGAGATTGTTATTACCTTTGAACGACATAACGTGTCTCTTTGTTTGGCGCGAGTTACGAGAACTCGACTAAGATGTCAGCTTGGCAATCAATCTTGAACTTTGCTGCGCTCCCTCCTGCAATCTGTCAGAAAAGAAATCTTTCACCTGGTCAAAATGAGACAAGTAGCCGCTCATGTCTCCATATTCAATAATGGACGCCCATTCCCGCACGGCTGAATGGAACTCCAGATCGTCCGCCCGGATACTCTTGTCATATAACGCTGTCTGTATCGTTTCCTCCAGTAGATCGGCATTCTTAAACAAGTATTCAGCGATACCCAAGCGAAGGCGAAAAGGAGGAGTCTGGCAAATAAGGTTTTCATAAGGGTTTACTCCTAACTGATACCAGGCATCAACCATGGCCAGTAAGCTTAAATGCGAATTCGGCATATAGTCATCAGCCTTTTCAGCCATCTTGAAATCCTTCATAACTTCCGGATCCAGCGTTATAAAGTCCCGCTCCCCGTGAAAAACAAACTTACTTGCAGCATGTATGCGCTCACGAAAAAGATCTTCCTGCTCGCAAATCATCATTTTGAATAGCTCTGATTCAGACTTAGCATACTGTCTTACCTGCTTTCGCGCAAAAGGATTAAGTATGGCGAGCCCGGCATATACGTGTGCCTTATAACTAAAAATACGAAGGGTCGTCAGTATCTTCACATTGTCGATCCCATTTGAATAGGCTCCATGATCCCAGGGATAAAAGCCGGCATTTTTCCATGCAGTACCCATACTTTCAAAACCCATATGCGTTACAGCCTGCGTATCTGCCATAATCTGATCATGCTGCTGATAGTCGGCAACTTCTATGATCTGCGACTCCAACGCCTCAAAAACGTCCAATGCTTTGCGATAAGCCTCCTCAGTCGAGCGATGATTAACCACAATCAGCTTCTGCCCCTCTGTGGAAAACGCTGGACCATGTAATGAGTGGCAGGTTACAATATGTACATCTTCCGGGAGGTACTTCTCGAAAGCAGCAATTTCCGGCGTCTTCACAGAAGTCTGTCCTGATATAATCGACCCATACTTCACCGAACTTGCCGTCTGAGCAACCACCTTTCCTATATTCGATGCCTCCACCGAAAACAGGAGAAAATCAGCAACCCGGGCAACATCATTACTGGTTTGAAGTATGATAACGGTCGTATCGCCAAATTGCTCTTTAAGTGTTTCATAGCGTTCAGGGAGATCGCAACCATAAACAGTAAAGCCCTTCGATGCCCACTTTTTAGCGCATACTGAGCCCATATCCCCTAAGCCGATGATACCGATATTCATACGGTAAATATATGCATAGATTTCAGATCTTATTTTTACAAGTAAGAACTTTAGCCTATTATTGCTAAAGTACCTTATGATTTTTGTACCAATACAACTTTACTTAAACATTAATACCATGAAAAAATCCTTCTTTATTGGTTTATCGCTAACAGGCCTGCTATTATGCGGAGCCTTTAGTCAAACAAATGCCCAGGATACCACCAAAGTAGCGAATCAAACATTAAATATGCAGTACACGGAGATGCTGAGAAAGTCGCGTAACCTCGATGGATACAAGCTGGTTAACCCTAACCGGCTCTCCACGTTTTGGAAAAGCACTGCGGATACCTTGAGAAAGGAAAGAAGAGGACTGGCCGAAGCACGGGCGAAGGTAAAAACCTTAAGCACCTCGCTTGAAAACCTAAAAAGCACATTATCAGCCAGTGAAAAGGAGTTGGCTGAATCAAATGCCAGGCTTAACCAGGTAAGCTTCCTGGGATTCCCGATGGACAAGGGAACTTACAACCTGGTTATGTGGGGAGCAGTAATTGTGTTGGCAATTGCCCTTACCATCTGTATCATTCAATCAACCAGAGCACGAATGGAAGCCAGATATAGGGTCAAACTATTCGAAGAGCTTTCTACAGAATTCCAAACATACAAAGTGAAAGCTAACGAACGAGAAAAGAAACTCGCCCGTGAACTACAAGACGAGCGGAATAAGCTAGACGAACTGGGCTACAGAGGATAACAAAAATAAGAAGGCGGATAGTATACACTAACCGCCTTCTTATTTTTGCGTACTGTTTGTACTTAAACTTTGATTTCAACTTCAACTCCACTTGGCAATTCAAGTTTCATTAAAGCGTCTACAGTCTTTGAATTAGAACTGTAAATGTCAAGAAGTCTCTTGTAAGCACATAATTCAAACTGCTCACGAGCTTTCTTGTTCACGTGCGGTGAACGCAATACTGTGAAGATTCTCTTCTCTGTTGGAAGAGGGATCGGACCACTAACTACTGCGCCAGTCGGCTTTACAGTTTTAACGATTTTCTCAGCTGATTTGTCAACCAGATTGTAATCGTAAGATTTTAATTTAATTCTAATTCTTTGGCTCATCTTTGTTTTTGTTAAGCCCTGCTTAAGAGCTATTGGTTAAGCAGGGCGATTTTATTTTTATTAACCGTTATTTTTAGCGCCTTTTACTTTGGCAATAACTTCTTCCTGAACGTTACGTGGAGCTTCTGCATAATGGTCGAATTCCATGGTAGACGTTGCACGTCCTGAAGTGATCGTACGTAACTGTGTTACATAACCAAACATTTCAGACAAAGGTACATGCGCTTTAATAACCTGGGATCCGGCACGTGAGTCCATACCTAAAAGCTGGCCACGGCGACGGTTCATATCACCGATAACATCACCCATATTTTCTTCTGGAGTAAGGATCTCAACCTTCATGATTGGCTCCATCAGAACTGGCTTACATTTCGGCAATGCTTCACGGAATGCAGAACGAGCACAGATCTCAAAAGAAAGAGCGTCCGAATCGACTGCGTGGAAAGATCCGTCAATCAAACGAACTTTCATATCAGGAAGAGGGTATCCAGCTAACACACCATTAGACATGGCTGCAGCAAAACCTTTCTCAACTGAAGGAATAAACTCGCGGGGAATTGAACCACCCGAAATTTCATTAACAAACTGAAGTCCGCCTTTTTCGAAATCTGGATCAATCGGAGAAATTATAACCTGAATATCAGCGAATTTACCACGACCACCAGTTTGTTTCTTATACGTTTCACGGTGTTGGGTAGTACCTGTGATTGCCTCTTTGTAAGCAACCTGAGGAGCTCCCTGATTAACTTCCACCTTGAACTCACGCTTTAGACGATCCATAAGGATGTCTAAGTGAAGTTCGCCCATTCCTGAAATTACAGTCTGGCCAGTCTCTTCGTCAGTCTTTACGTGGAACGTTGGATCTTCCTCAGCCAGTTTACCAAGAGCCATACCCAACTTGTCAATATCTGCCTGAGTCTTCGGCTCGATCGCTAAACCAATTACAGGCTCAGGGAAGTCCATAGACTCAAGAATAATTGGATTCTTCTCATCACAAAGTGTATCTCCGGTTTTGATATCCTTGAAACCAACTACCGCAGCAATATCACCCGCACCTACATTCGGAATAGGGTTTTGCTTGTTTGCGTGCATCTGGAAGATACGTGAAATACGCTCTTTATTCTGTGAACGGGTGTTGTAAACATAAGATCCGGCCTCAAGGTTACCTGAATACACACGGATAAAGCATAAACGCCCTACAAACGGATCCGTTGCGATCTTAAATGCAAGAGCAGCAAATGGCTCTGTTACATCTGGCTTACGAACAACTTCCTCCTCTGTATCAGGGTTTATTCCTGTAATGCCTTCAACGTCCATTGGTGAAGGCAGTAATTCCATCACATAATCCAACATGGTTTGAACGCCTTTGTTTTTGAAAGACGAACCGCAAACCATAGGAACGATCTTAGCATCAAGAGTAGCCTTACGTAATGCATCCAACACTTCGCGCTCAGTGATTGTATCAGGAGCATCAAAGAATTTTTCCATTAAAGACTCATCGTATTCTGCTACAGCTTCCAACAACTTCTCTCTCCATTCAGCAACTTCCTCTGTCATGCTTTCCGGAATAGGAACTTCTGTAAAGGTCATACCTTTATCATGTTCATTCCATACAATACCTCTGTTGTTGATCAGGTCAACGACACCAGTAAATGCATCTTCAGATCCGATAGGTAACTGCAATGGAACAGCGTGGCTGCCTAACATCTCTCTTACCTGCTTAACTACCTTTAGGAAATCAGCACCTGAACGGTCCATCTTGTTAACAAATCCTATACGTGGTACATGGTAGTTGTTAGCTAAACGCCAGTTTGTCTCAGATTGAGGCTCAACACCATCAACCGCAGAAAACAAGAACACCAACCCATCAAGTACACGCAGTGAACGATTTACCTCTACGGTAAAATCCACGTGTCCCGGTGTGTCAATGATGTTCATGTGATATTTCTGACCTCTGTAAGCCCAGTCAACAGTTACCGCTGCAGAAGTGATCGTGATACCACGCTCCTGCTCCTGTGCCATCCAGTCAGTTGTAGCCGACCCTTCGTGAGTCTCTCCCATCTTGTGGTTAACCCCTGAATAGTAAAGGATACGCTCAGTAGTAGTTGTTTTACCGGCGTCAATATGGGCAGCAATACCTATATTTCTTGTGTATTTTAAATCTCTTGCCATTTTATTGTTTGTGATTCTCTATGACCCAAAAAAGATTACATTGATCTTCAAAATTAATATCCGCCAATGCAATCTTTTTTAAATCTGTGTAATCTTTATATTAGAAACGGAAGTGTGAAAACGCCTTGTTAGCCTCAGCCATTTTGTGCGTATCTTCTTTCTTCTTCACTGCAGCACCTTCACCTTTAGAAGCAGAGATGATCTCTCCCGCTAACTTCTCCATCATGGTCTTTTCACCACGACGACGAGAGTAAAGGATTAACCACTTCATTCCTAAAGCAATCTTGCGCTCAGCACGAACTTCTGTAGGAACCTGGAAGTTAGCACCACCTACACGGCGAGATTTAACCTCTACAGCAGGCATTACGTTGTTCAAAGCTTTTTTCCATGCTTCAAGACCGCTTTCATTAGTTCTTTTTTCTACTAACTCAACAGCATCATAAAAGATAGAATAAGCAACTGATTTCTTTCCGTCGTACATCATGTTGTTTACGAAACGGGTTACCATCACGTCATTAAACTTCGGATCAGGCAGGATAATTCTCTTTTTTGGTTTTGACTTTCTCATTTATATATCCTCCTTTGCTTATTTCTTTTTACCCTTTGCTGGTGCTGCCGCTGCCTGTCCTGGCTTTGGACGCTTAGTACCATATTTAGAACGACGCTGATTTCTTCCGGCTACACCTGAAGTATCCAGTGCCCCACGAATGATGTGATAACGTACACCTGGTAAATCTTTAACACGACCTCCTCTGATCAATACGATAGAGTGCTCCTGCAAATTGTGTCCTTCTCCTGGAATGTAAGCATTCACTTCTTTTCCATTTGTTAAGCGAACACGCGCAACTTTACGCATTGCTGAGTTTGGTTTTTTAGGGGTAGTAGTGTATACACGGGTACACACGCCTCTTCGCTGTGGACAGCTGTCCAACGCTGGGGATTTACTCTTATCCTCCAGAGCTACTCTACCTTTCCTAACTAATTGTTGAATAGTAGGCATTTACGTTTTTTGTTTTTAAATTAAATTTGCTTTACCCTTTGTCCTAAAAAGGAATGCAAAGGTAGTAAGTTTTTTTGATTATCAAGGGGTTGGGTTCAGAAATTCATGCTAATTCTTAACCTTCCATACATTGTTATCTGTATTCACGTCCGGTAAAGTCTGATCAGGGTCAATGGTAACGGATGACACATCTTCTTTCGTAGGATATTGGAACGTCCAGCTCTTGTTCCGCTTCCATATTTCCACCGGCAGTTGCACTCGGGAAACCCCACCACTTTTTAATTTGATTTCAACAACAACAGGCATAACCATTTTCTGCAGATTAGCCACCGTTATCAATATACCATTCGCTGGGTCATTCTTCACATAACTGACCCCTGAAATCGCCTGATCAAGCTTCCAGTTATTTAAAAACCAGCCTCGCCAAAACCAGTTAAGATCTTCCCCGCTCACATTTTCCATTGTCCGGAAGAAATCGTCAGGGGTCGGATGCTTATAGGCCCAACGCTCTATGTAGGCTTTGAAAGCACGATCAAAACGCTCGGGGCCGAGAACATTCTCACGGAGCAATGACAGGGCTATAGCTGGTTTATAGTAAGATAAATAAGCGGTATTTCTTTCTTTCATATTATCCGCACTGGTTACTACCGGCTCCAAAGAAGAATCCATGATCAGCGAAGTCCACTTCTTCATATTCCGTGTCCCCTTGTCGTACTCCCCTTTGTTAAATGCAGCAGTCGACAGCTCGTTTATAAATGAATTTAACCCTTCATCCATCCAGGGATGAAGGCGCTCGTTCGATCCTACTATCATAGGAAACCAGATATGGCCAAATTCATGATCCGTAACACCCCATAAGGCACCGCCCCTGGCACTGCTTCCACAGAAAACAATCCCCGGATACTCCATCCCACCAACATTACTGGCGACATTAATAGCCGTTGGGTACGGGTATTCAGTCCACTTGGCTGAATAGTATTCAATTGATGCCTTTACATATTCTGTCGAACGCCCCCATGCTAACTTACCCGCCGACTCCGCCGGATAAGCAGATACCGCCATCGATGTCCTTCCTTCGGGAAGGTTGATCCGCGCTGCGTCAATCATAAACGACGCTGATGAGGCCCAGGCAACATCCCGTGTATTCTGCATCCTGAAGCGCCATGTTTTGGTTCCATCAACCGGCCTCGACGCATTCCTGGCATCTCTTTCTGAGCGGATTACAACAGGCTTATCACTGCGCTTTGCTGCGGCCCAGGCTTTCTGCTGATCCGTAGAATACACCTCCTCCGGATTAAGCAACTCTCCAGAACAAACAACAACATGATTAGCAGGGGCAGTGATATTCACATCAAAATCTCCATACTCGAGATAAAACTCAGCCGGACCGGTATAAGGCGTCGTATTCCAACCCGAAATATCATCATACACACACATACGCGGATACCACTGTGCAATAGAAAAAATCATTCCGTTCGAGGTCTCCAGGATACCCATCCGGTCTGAACCATAATCAGGGATAATAAAAGAGAATTCGATCTTAAGTTTCAGACTCCCGCCTCCGGCCTTCAATGGCTCCGGAAGCATCAGTTGCATGCGTGTATCATCAATCATGCAGTTCAGCTCCGTCTCCTTTCCGCTTTGATCCACAAGCATTGCAGCCTTGATCGCATAGCCGCCATCAAACTGCTGGCCTTTGTTACCACTCCTGCTTCCTGTTAGCGGAACCGTGCTAAGTCCGCGTGAGCCTGGCTTATAAAGGTTCTGATCCAGCTGAAGCCACAGAAACTCCAGGTCGTCGGGACTATGGTTAGTATAAGTGATCAACTCTGTTGCGCTAATCGTCTTGAGTTGCTCGTTTAACGTGACATCGATAGCATAATCCGCACGGTTTTGCCAATAAGCATGTCCTGGCTTGCCAGAGGCAGAACGATACTGATTCCCTGAACGCGTATAAACTGACCCGCCGAAGGCTTCCGTATAGCTATAGCTGCCCGGATTCTTCTCACCGTCGAAATAACTTTCCGACTGCTGGGCTTCAGCAAAAAATGAACACAAAAGAAGAGAAACAGAAACTAGATTTTTTTTTAGATTCATAAGACATGTACTTCTGACGTCTTAAGCCAACACTAAGCAAAGACGGCAACAATGAACAGATGCAGTAATAATAAATAACGATATATAACTAAACGCCAAAGGCCTCAGCATACCTGGCTTCATCAAAGCCCAGGAGAACCCCATTGCCTGTCTCCACAACCGGCCTTTTGATGATGCTCGTCTTTTCCATCAGAACCGGAAAGGCGGTTTGCGCATCCACCACACGCTGCTGAACTCCAGGATCCAGCTGCTTCCAGGTAGTGCCGCGTTTATTAACAAGCGCCTCCCAGCCAACTACATCCGACCAGACACGCAGGCGCTCTTCATCAATGCCCCATTTTTTAAAATCATGAAACTCATAAGAAATTTGGTGCCCATCCAGCCAATCCAACGCTTTCTTCACCGTACTGCAATTCTTTATACCATATACCTTAACCATACCTATTTATTAAAGCGCGTCATTGTTAATTCAGCACCTACTGTAACAAAACTTTCTATCATCTCTACAGAACGGTCAATCAGCTCCGGTAGTGCGGGTATCTCGTCATCATCAAAGCCACTCAGCACATAATCAACCTGACGCCCCTTTGGATAATTATCCGAAATGCCAAAGCGGAGCCTCGCATAATGGTTAGAACCGCCAAGCACTGACTCAATGCTCTTTAATCCGTTATGCCCCGCACTGCTCCCTTTCGGTTTAATTCTCACCTTCCCAAACGGAATAGCCAGATCATCAACCAGCACAAGCACATTCTCAATCGGGATTTTCAGCTCCTGCATCCAATAATTAACAGCCTTTCCGCTCAGGTTCATATAGGTTGTAGGTTTAATCACATAGACTTTCCTTCCTTTGAACCCAAATTCGGTAAAGTAAGCCAGCCGCATGTTCATAAAACTCACCTCCGCTTTCTTAGCCAGCGCATCTGCAATCATAAAACCAATATTATGACGCGTATCCGCATATTCGTGTCCTATATTTCCAAGACCTACAATCAGGTATTTCATCAATAGTATATTTAATCCAGTAGTGTTTTACCAGCAAAAATATAGTAAAAACTCCTATAAACAGCAAAAGAGGTCACCTAAGCAGGCAACCTCTTTTGCAAATTCAAAGAAGAAAGAGACTATTTACCCTTTGCTGCTTCTTGTTCCGCTTGTCTCAACGCACGTGAAGTTGTTACAGATACGATAGTATCCTCAGGAGTGTTAGTGATGTCGAAACCTTCAAACTTAAGGTCACGAACACGAACAGACTTTCCAACCTCTAATGGCTCAATGCTTACTTCAACATACTGAGGCATTGCACTTGGCAAAGCTTTAACACGAAGCTTACGAAGCTTCTGCACCAGCTTACCACCCATTTTCACACCCGGAGAAGTTCCGGTTAATTTAACAGGGATCTGCATAACCAAAGGTTTGTCAGCATGAAGTTGCAAAAAGTCAACATGTATAACCTGCTCAGTCAAAGGATGAAATTGTGCATCCTGAATAATAGCCTGAGTTGAAGTACCGTCAATCTGAATGTCCACGAAGCTCACATCTGCACTGTAGATCAAATCTCTTAGATCACTTGCTTCTACTGCGAAATGCTTCTGACCTTCTCCACCATAAAGAACTGCAGGCACTTTACCTTCGTAACGCAGTTCCTTTGCGTCGCGTTTCCCTACGTTCCCTCTAAGGGAACCGCTAATAGCGATAGTTTTCATAATATATATTTAGTTATTTGTATTCAAATTTTGATCCACGTTAAACAAGCCGCTTATCGAGCCATGTTCATGAACGATAGAAATGGCTTTAGCAAACAGATCAGCTGTAGACAATACCCGTATTTTGTCAGACGGACGTTTTAAAGGAATAGTATCGGTAACAATCAGCTCAGTAAGAGCCGAGTTCTCGACTGTTTCGTATGCATTTCCAGAAAGTACGGGATGTGAACATACCGCCCTGACACTGTTTGCACCATTGTCCATGATCAGGGCAGCAGCTTTTGCCAGCGTTCCTGCGGTATCACAGATATCGTCCATCAGAACTATATCCTGACCGGTAACATCCCCAATGATAGACATAGACTCAATCTCGTTCGCACGCTTACGACGCTTGTCGCAGATTACTACCTCTGCATTGAAGAATTTGGCGAAAGTCCGCGCACGGTAAGAACCACCCATATCAGGTGATGCAATCGTCAGGTTCTTCAGGCCAAGGCTCTTGATATACGGAACAAAAATCACGGAAGCATCCAGATGATCCACCGGAATATCAAAGAACCCCTGAATCTGGGCTGCATGAAGATCCATTGTCATAATACGATGTGCTCCCGCAGCGGTAAGCAGATTGGCTATAAGCTTTGCCCCGATGGCTACACGTGGCTTGTCTTTCCTATCCTGCCTGGCCATTCCGAAGTAAGGAATAACAACCGTTATATAATGCGCAGAAGCCCTTTTCGCTGCATCAATCAGCAATAAGAGCTCCATCAGATTATCGTAAGGCTGATTGGTGGACTGTATCAGAAAAACATCGCAACCTCGGACGGATTCGTTGAAAGAAGGTTGAAATTCTCCGTCGCTAAAACGAGCTGTAACAACATCACCTAGATCTCTTCCATATGAGCTGGCTATCTTCGCTGCTAACAATGTAGAGCCTGAGCCGGCAAATAACTTAACGTGATTGGGTTGGAATGGCATTTTATTCGTTCGGATTTCGAAACTTATGAGTGCAATAAAGAATTCAATTTCTGATCACTAGAGGTAGAAAAAATCCGGACTTCGAATTAGATGTACTTCTATGAAAACGATCAGAGAATCCGAATTTTTTATGTTGCCCGACCAGGATTCGAACCTAGACAAACGGTACCAAAAACCGTCGTACTACCTTTATACTATCGGGCAATCTTCCATTCTGTAGCGCTTGCTGCGAAATGGAATGCAAATATAGCGTGATTACAGAGATATCCAAAACATTTTTTCGTTTTTGAGGCCATAAGTCGAAATTCCGAAACAACTATCTGTAAATCAAAATAAAAAAATCGTTCCCACTCTGCAGCCTCCCGGCATGTTGCTTCCTTTCATTTGCTCCGATGCATCAAAGACGGTACATAAATCCATAAACCTGAGGCATCAGACTTGGTAATTAAATTCTATTCGTTAATTTCGGGCTCCGTATCGATACTGGTATCTTATATATGAATTACAACAAAATTAACAATCTCTTCGGTTGGCTATGTTTTATAATCGCCACGGCGACTTATGTTATGACCGCGGAGCCGACAGCGAGCTTTTGGGACTGTGGTGAATTCATCGCTGCAGCATACAAACTACAGATCGTCCACCAGCCCGGTGCACCTCTATTCCTCATCCTTCAAAAGATATTCTCCCTTCTGGCTGGCTCAGATGTTACCAGAGTAGCCTATTGGATGAATATTGGATCAGCCGTTTCCAGCGGCGCCACCATTCTCTTCTTGTTCTGGACCATCACGGCCCTGGCCAAAAAAACCTTGTGGAAAAACGGAGAGGAACTAAAACCAGCAACCCTCATCACCATTATTGGTTCTGGATTAGTAGGGGCACTTGCTTACGCATTCTCAGATACTTTCTGGTTTTCAGCTGTTGAATCCGAAGTATATGCTATGTCATCACTCTGTACCGCCATCGTGTTCTGGGCAATCCTTAAGTGGGATTACCATGCCGATGAACCCGGAGCAGATAAGTGGCTCGTGTTTATCGCGTATGTCATGGGATTATCCATCGGCGTTCACTTATTGAACCTATTGGTCATCCCTGCAATAGCATTGGTATATTATTTCAGAAGATATAAAAACCCTACCGCCAAAGGAGCTCTCCTTTCGTTGCTCGCAGGTATTGTCGTGCTTGCCATCGTACAATACGGGATCATCCAGTACCTCGTAAAATTCGCGGCCTACTTCGACCTGTTCTTTGTAAATACTTTAGGGATGGGCTTTGGTAGCGGCGTTCTGGTCTTTGTTCTTCTGGTAGTAGGTGCCCTTACTTATGGCATTATATACTCGATCAAGAAGGTAAAACCTACCCTTAACCTCATTCTCGTCTCCTTTGCCTTTATCGTATTCGGCTATAGCTCCTATGCGATGATCATCGTTCGTGCAAAAGCAAACCCCGCACTAAATAACAGTGATCCCGATAATGCATTCGCTTTCCTGAGTTATCTGAACCGTGAGCAGTACGGCGACCGCCCTCTTCTATATGGTCAGTATTTCGATTCCCAGCCTATTGATTACAAGCAAGGAGATAATATCTACCGCAAGGGAAATGAAAAGTATGAAGTTGCCGGAAGGAAGTTTACAACAGAATACGACCGCAACACTCTACTGCCACGTATGTACAGTGACGATCCTCAGCACGTAGGATATTACCGCGACTGGATGAAACTGGGCGAAAACGAATCCCCAACGTTCACCGACAATCTCGGATTTCTTTTCTCCTATCAGACAGGTTTTATGTACGCCCGTTATTTCTTATGGAACTTCGCCGGCAGACAAAATGATGATCAGGGACATGGAAACTACACTTCCGGAAACTGGATCAGCGGCATAAAACCCATAGACGCTATACTACTGGGGCCACAGGATAACCTCCCTCCCAGCATAAAAGACAATAAAGCGCATAACACCCTATTTTTCCTGCCCCTTATCATTGGCCTGATCGGTGCCTTCTGGCATTTCAAATACAATCAGAAAGATGCAGGAGTAGTTGGCTTACTGTTTTTCTTTACAGGCGTAGCCATTGTGCTATACCTGAATCAAAATCCGCTTCAACCCAGGGAACGTGATTACGCATACGCAGGTTCCTTCTATGCCTTCGGAATCTGGATAGGGCTTGGCGTTGCCGGAATTGCCAACTTCCTCAGTAAAAAGATGTCACCTAAGACAGCCGGAATCGTTGCAACAGTCCTTTGCTTACTGGCAGCCCCGGTGCTGATGGCATCACAAGAATGGGATGATCATGACCGTTCAGATAAGTTCACTACTCGCGACTTTGCGATAGACTATCTGGAATCGTGCGCACCCAATGCCATCCTTTTTACCTACGGTGACAATGACACGTACCCACTTTGGTATGTCCAGGAAGTTGAAGGTGTACGCCCGGATGTTCGCATCGTAAACCTGAGCTTATTGGGTACAGACTGGTACATCCGTCAGATGAAAGATAAGATCAATCAGGCTGACCCCCTTCCATTAACCATGGGGAACGAGAAATTCGTTCAGGGAGTGCGAGACGTAATCCGTTACTACGATTATAAGTTCGCAGAACCTATTGAGATGAAAAACCTGTTTGAAGTATTGACGTCTGACAACGACAACGATAAAGTTCCTATGCAGGACGGCACCAAGGAAAACATCCTGCCGACAAAAAATTTCAGAATCACCATCGATCCGGCACAGGTCCTCGCTACAAAGACCGTAAGCGAGTCCATGAAAGACAGCATCGCAGCTACCATGGACTGGACTTACAACAAAAACTATGTAACCAAGACAGAGCTGGCGATGTTCGATATCCTTGCACACAACGACTGGAAAAGGCCCATTTACTTCGCCGTAACGGTTCCTTCAAGCAACTATATCGGCCTTGACAAATACCTGTACAATGAAGGATTCGCGTACAGACTTCTGCCATTGAAGCAACCGGCAGCAGACTCAACAGCCCAGGAACCGGAGCTTATCAATGCCGACCGCATGTATGATAACATGCTTAACAAGTTTGTGTGGGGCAACATGAAAGGCGCGAAGTATCTCGATCCCGAAACTACCCGCATGATCGGAACCATTATTAAAAGCTTCAATACACTTGCCAGCAAGTTATATGAAGAAGGCCGTGTTGACGAAGCGAGAAAGGTTTTAAACAAATCGCTCGAAGTGGTTCCCGAAAAAAATTACCTTTTCTATTATATTCTTCACAGGTATTACACGGCAGACTTGTTGTACAAAGTGGGAGAAACAGAAAAGGCTAATCAACTGGTTAAACACACCAGCAAATTCATTTCAGATGAGCTGGCTTACGTAGGAGGCCTTTCCGGCAGCCGTCAGCGTTTTGCCATGAACGACATTCAGTTGGGTGTTTCAGTTCTCAATGAGTTGCTCAAGATCACTGAAGCCAATAAGCAAACCGCGCTTCACGCTGAACTGCAAAAGCAGTTTACAAGCCTGCAAGGTTCACTATCTCTGAATTACGAATAGAGAGAATAAAAGCAAAAAAAGGGAAGGCCTGAAAATCAAAAATTTTCAGGCCTTCCCTTTTTGCTTTTATTACGGATTAACTTGATTAAAGAACTAAATATTACCCTTCAACAACCACTCCCATTGAGCAGAACTTCTCAATCCGCTCATTAACTACCGCATCAATATCTTTCGCTTTAAGTCCTTTCAAATCCTCAAGGATTCTGGCCTTCAATGTTGCAGCCATCGCTACAGGATCCTGATGTGCTCCTCCCATAGGTTCCGGGACAATGCCATCTATTAATCCATTCTTCAACATATCCTCGCCAGTCAGCTTCAAACATTCCGCCGCCCGTTCTTTATAGTCCCAGGTGCGCCATAAGATAGCCGAACAGTTCTCCGGTGATATAACAGAATACCAGGAATGCTCCAGCATCAGCACCTTATCTCCGATTCCAATACCCAATGCACCGCCTGATGCACCTTCTCCTATAACCACACAAATTACCGGAACACGTAAAACAGACATTTCCAGCAGATTTCTGGCGATGGCCTCACCCTGTCCGCGTTCTTCAGCTTCAAGACCTGGAAAGGCTCCGGGAGTATCGATCAGCGTGATCACCGGCTTATTAAACTTTTCCGCAAGCTTCATCAGTCGCAAAGCCTTGCGATATCCTTCGGGATTCGCCATACCAAAGTTCCGGTACTGGCGTAATTTCGTATTTGTCCCTTTCTGGTGACCAATCACCATCACCGTCTGACCGCCAATGGAGGCAAAGCCACCAACAATAGCTTTATCATCTTTCACCGTACGGTCTCCGTGTAGCTCAATGAAGTTCTCACACATCATCTCGATATACTGCAATGTATAAGGTCTCTCAGGATGTCTGGAAATCTGAACCTTTTGCCAACCCGTCAGATTAGAATAGATCTGCTCTTTTGCAGCCGCTAGCTGTTGATCCAACTCCGCCAGCGTTCCACTCATATCCACTTTTGTCTTCTCAGCAATTTGCTTAACTTTCTCTATCTGCTGCTGAAGATCAGCTATAGGTTTTTCAAAATCAAAGGATGTAGTCATTTTTCAACAGAATAATTTGTTTTCTTAATGGTGCCGAAGCGAACATGAGCTCATGTCCAACCCAACAAAAAGTAACGTTTTCATTAAACAAATAATCTGGCTAAGGTAGGAAAATACAGCCATAACAAGAAACCAAAACTACTTCGTGCCAAACCTCACCGAAAAAACAGCACCTAGCCCCACTTCGCTTTTAACAGACAGAGAAGCGCCATGTTTTTCGATAAGATCCTTGCAAATGAGCAGTCCAAAGCCCGTTCCCGACTCCTTATGTGTCCCTTTTGTGGTGAAATAACTCCTGCTCAACACTTTTTGCAGTACTTCTTCGCTCATTCCGATTCCGCTGTCCTCAACATGAACCGTTATGCCCTCTTCCACTGTCGCATAAATCCGCACATAACCTTTCTCAGTAAACTTAAGCGCATTCGTGAGCAGATTCCTAAATACAACTTTTATCATTTCACGGTCGCCTGAAATAGATAGTTCTGCATGGATGTCGTTAATTAACGCAATATCTTTCTTTGCGGCAGATATCTCTAACTCATGGCAGAGACTGTCAATTAAGGGTTTCAGATCAATAACTTTAGATTCCAGCGGTGATCCCGACATCTGTCCCTTAATCCAGAACAAAAGATTGTCAAGCAAGGTCAGCGATTTTACATATTGCGCATCAAGATCTTTCAATAACTGACTAAGCTCGGCAGGACTGAGGTAATTCCCTTCCACCAGATCCAGAATCCCTTTCGTGTTCGACAAGGGTGTACGAAGGTCATGACTTACAATAGACAGAAGTTTATCCTTCATCCGGTTTGATTCCTCCAAACGTTCGTTCTGCTCCGTTATAGCGCTGTTCAATTGGTTAAGGGCCAGCACATGCTTCTGAATAACGTCGTTCTTATCCATCAGCTCCTTGCTGTATGATCTTGCACGTCTGTAGTTTTTATACCATAGTATCGTCAGCAGGATGAGTGTAAACAAGCCCGCAGAGACAACGCCCAGAACAACATTTGAATACGTAACTCGCTGTTGTGCGTTCACAATTTTCTTTTGAAACACAAACCTCTCCTGCTCTTTCTCTTTCAGAATCTCAAGAAAATTCATGGAATAAAATTTTTCCCGCTCGGCAAGGTCATCCTGCATATCAATCAGCATGTCCTGATAGGCTACCAGTTCCGTCAGATCCGACCTTTTCCGGTAAATGTCACACAGACCTTTAAGTGACTCGATCTGAAGATGCGCCGCAGATATGGACCCTGCAGCCCGTAATGCTGACTTAAATAAATCAACAGCTCCATCATAATCACCCCCGGCTATTGCAAGCCGGGCAAGTTGATTTCTGTTAAGTGCGATTCCGTATGCATCCTTCGTCTTGATGTCAACCGCAAGCGAAGCAAGGAAGAAATCCCTGGCCGTTGCCAGCTTACCCATCTTTGTATTTAAAAGTCCCAGGTTATGATTAGACTTCTTCGTACCATAGGTATAACCCAGCCTACTGCTAGCTTCTCTGGCCTCATTGAAATAGCTTCTCGCTGAATCAATACGCCCCGATGCCATTTTCACCAACCCAAGACTGTTCCACATATTCACCAGATCTTCATCCAAACCCAGGATGCTGTAATATTTTACAGCAATCGTATATAACCTTTCAGCCTCAGGATAGTCCCCGCTTTCCATCAACGCGTTTCCTATTTGCTGATTGGCCTTAGCAATATGAAGCGAATCTTTAATTTTCGTGCTGATATCGAGCGATTTATAGTACAACGTCAACGCCCGTTTGTGATATCCGTTCTGATGGTAAATTCCGGCTTCTGTCAGTAAAGACGAGGCCATCCCCTTATCATAACGATATAACTCGGCGAGATAGGATGCCTTGTACACAACATCAAGTGCTCTCATCACATCATTCTTCTTTATCCGGAAAGCCACCTCGTTCAACGAATCGATAGTGCGGTAAATACCCGTATCCACCGCGCTAAAGTCCATAGACTTGTCAGGATTATCCCTGCCGCAGCCGCCGACCAAAAACGCCAGCAGCAAGGTATTAAAAAGGAAAAACGACCTGATAATCATATAAATCAGCCTGCAACATGTGTGTACTCCAGATATATCATCACCGCCTTTATATCCGTAAAGGAAACCTTTTCTCCGAGGGCCATTTTAACATCATTCATCGACTCAGGATTATTTTCCGAAATGTAATCTGATATGAGCTTTATCTTTCCCTCCGATACAACTTCGTTAATTTCAACCTGACCGCTTCCAATAAAATGCACCAGGTGCCCTTCTATTGTATTAACCGTCAATCCCCTTTCGGATGCAATTTGACTCACAGACTTACCTGCGCGAAGCATCTCCAAAGATACATCCTTGGTATCAAGCTTTTGTTTATGTTCTTTTAACTTGATTTGCATAGGATGCCGGTCGATGCCTTTCCTATCACAATACGTGGATATCAATTCCAAAATCTCTTTTCCAAACGCCTTCACCTTTGTCTTCCCAATACCCTTGATGCTTTCCAGCTCCTGCAGGGTCGAAGGCAGCCGCTCAACCAGTTCGATCAGCGACTTTTGCGGCAGAACGATATAAACCGGAACATGCTTGTCTGCGGCAAGCTCGTTGCGCCACTTCCAAAGGCTGGAGTATAACTCTGCATGCACCGTTCCTTTCACGGAAGGCGTCTTCCGGGTTGCCGGAACCACTTTCAATGCCGCCTCGTAATCAATATCAGCATCTGCCTTTGCTTTCAGGTATCCGATTGTGTCAAATCCGGTAACACCATAATTAAATACCATCACCTTAATATGGGTGGCCTTTTGCAGTCGTCCAAAAACGTCTGTCAGCGTTTTCTTCAGTGCCTTGTTGTCTGTTTCCAGGTCAAACTTTTTCAGCTCCTGCTGCAGAACTGAACGCACTTTCGAAACGAAATAAACGCACGCTTTTTTTACCCGGTCCTGCAGCTGCTCATATTCTTCAGGAAGCTTATCCTCCTGCAGAAGATTTCTGAGCTGTCGTTCAAATGACTCTGCTACCTTATAAACGTCCTTTTCAAGAGCCTGGCCCATGGCGAGCACATCGTCGGCAAGAGAAGGCACCAGTACCCGATCATTCTCCTGAACGATTCGCTGCAGCTGGAAAAAAGCTTGCTTGATCTCCCTGAAGTCAAACAGGTCAAATAGCAGACTCTGCTGAAATGCGATCTTCGAAAGATTCAGCTGGTCCTGATCGGGCTCGTTATCACTCGCATCACGGGTATAAGCCGCAATCGCCCCATCCGTTTTCACGCTTCCGGAGGAAATCGCGGAGCTAAGGACCATTCCTTCAAAGCTCTTGCAACGGCTTAAGGCAACATATACCTGACCATGCGCAAATGCCGCATTTGCGTCAATGATAGCACGTTCAAAAGTCAGACCCTGACTCTTATGTATCGTAATAGCCCATGCCAGCTTAAGAGGAAACTGAGTAAACGTACCAATCACCGTTTCTTCCACTTCCCTGGTAGTGGGGTTCAGATTATATTTAATGTTTTGCCACTCAGCCTTCTGAACAGGAATCTCGGCCAGGTCACCCGGACATTTCACGTAGATCAGGTCAGCAGTCATCCGGACAATTTTCCCAATCTTTCCGTTGTAGAACAGCTTATCCCTCGAAGTATCGTTCTTAACAAACATTACCTGGGCACCCGTTTTTAGTTCCAGATCGATCTCCGTAGGATAGGCAAACTCCGGAAATTCCCTGTCAACGACAGCGGCGAACTTTTGCGCCTTCTGATCAATCTGAAGCAGCTTCCGAACGTTGATATCCTGTGCAGAACTATTATGTGTCGTCAGAGTGATATAGCCTTCTTCGTCAGACGGATTAAAGCCTGGTAGGTAACGCTCATTCAGCTTCTCCAGTACCGAAGCGTCGATACGGTTATCACGGATACTATTTAGCAAACTGATAAAACGGGTGTCCGACTGTCGGTAGATATGTTTCAGCTCGATACTTACCGGAGATGTCTTCTGCAAAGCCTTGCTATTGAAGAAATACAAATTGGGATAATAATCCTTTAGTATCTGCCAATCCTCCTGCTTCACAACTGGTGAGAGCTGGTGAAGATCGCCGATCATCAGCAGCTGAATACCACCAAAAGGCTTGGAGTGATTTTTATATCGCCGGAGGACTTCATCAATTCCGTCGAGCGTATCAGCCCTGACCATACTGATCTCATCTATAACAAGAAGATCCAGGCTTCTGATGAGATTGATCTTTTCCTTATGAAATCTGTTTGCGTTAAATGAGGTATTCCTCTTTTGGGGACTATCGTTGCCGTCTCCCGGGATAAACGGACCAAAAGGAAGCTGAAAGAAAGAATGGATGGTTACTCCTCCCGCATTGATAGCTGCCACGCCCGTTGGCGCAACGATAGCCATACGTTTCACTGAGTCTTTTTTAAGACGGTGCAAGAAAGTTGTCTTCCCTGTCCCTGCCTTACCTGTTAGAAAAATATTTTTGTCAGTGAAGCGTACAAAATCAGACGCCAGTTGCAATTGAACATTGCTTTCCATAATAAAAACAAACTTTTATTCTCCGGGAAGAAATTGAGAGCGTGCAATATAGGCAATTTTAAATTTATTCCAGGTGTTCCGTATCTTTGCAACCTAATTTCAAATTTATGACTAAAGGGTTTTTCACTGTACCAGCACCGATCAACGAACCGGTGTTGAACTATAGTCCGGGTAGCCGGGAAAGGTCTCTTTTGAAAGAAGCGATCAACCACGCTTATTCAAAACAGACCGACATTCCCATGTATATTGGAGGGCAGGAAATCAGAACCGGACAAAAGGTTGAAATAAAACCTCCACATAACCACCAAGCCGTGATCGGACACTATCATAAGGGAGACAAGACCCATGTTCAGCAAGCGATCGACGCGGCACTTGCAGCTAAAGCAGACTGGGAGAAAATGGCCTGGGAGCAACGTGCTGCAATATTTCTGAAGGCCGCAGACCTGATTGCCGGCCCTTACCGATATCAAATCAATGCAGCGACCATGCTTGGCCAGTCAAAGAACGCCTACCAGGCGGAGATCGATTCAGCCTGCGAGCTAATTGACTTCCTGCGTTTCAATGTGCAATACATGACGGAGATCTATGCTCAGCAGCCGATATCATCACGCGGAAGCTGGAACCGCGTCGAACAACGCCCGCTTGAAGGCTTTGTATTCGCATTAACCCCCTTCAACTTCACCGCAATATCCGGAAATCTTCCAACCTCTGCAGCATTGATGGGAAACGTTGTCGTTTGGAAACCTGCCAACACACAGATCTACTCGGCGCAGGTGATCATGCAAGTATTACAGGAGGCAGGCCTGCCGGCCGGTGTCATCAATCTCGTTTACGTATCCGGCCCTGATGCCGGCGATGTGATCTTTCAGCATCCCGACTTCGCCGGAATTCACTTCACCGGATCAACAGGCGTGTTTCAGGATATCTGGAAAACAATCGGTAGTTCCATCCATAAATACAAAACATATCCGCGCATCGTTGGCGAAACCGGAGGAAAGGACTTTATCCTGGTGCACCAGTCGGCTAATTTAGAAGTAGCCAATACCGCCATCGTAAGGGGCGCATTCGAATATCAGGGACAGAAATGTTCAGCCGCTTCCAGGGTTTATATCGCTAAATCCATCTGGCCTGAACTGAAGAAGATGATCGTACGCGATCTGGCGAGCCTGAAAGTAGGACCCGTAGAAGATTTCAGCAACTTCGTCAATGCTGTAATCGACGAGAAATCGTTCGATAAGCTTGCCTCTGCCATAGATAAAGCCAAAGCTGACCCCGAATCAGAGATCATTGCAGGCGGAAGCTACGACAAATCAAAAGGTTACTTCATTGACCCTACCGTTATTGTCAGCCAGAACCCCTCATCTGTTACCATGTGCGAGGAATTATTCGGCCCGGTACTTACTCTTTATGTATACGAAGACGAGCAGCTGGATGAAACCCTGGAGCTGATCGATAAAACATCGATCTATGCCCTTACAGGTGCCGTCATTGCTTCCGACCGCTATATCATTGAGAAGGCAACTGTTGCATTAAGAAACGCTGCCGGTAACTTTTATATCAACGATAAATGTACAGGGGCAGTTGTGGGCCAGCAACCTTTCGGCGGAGCCCGGGGATCGGGAACAAACGACAAAGCCGGTTCCATGATCAACCTGCTGCGCTGGGTATCTCCCCGCACGATCAAGGAAACGCTTGACCCTGCCAGAGATTACAGATATCCCTTCCACCAGGAAGGTTAACATACAGAAAGGCTTCCTAAATACAGGAGGCCTTTACCCGATATTCCACTTTACATTTTAATTGAGCGTGACCAATTGGCGAACTCATGCAAAAGCTTTGCGAGGTAAAGCAATGGGTGGCTTATTTTTTACGAAACGCTATCTTCCTACCTATAAGCATTGTGGCCGACGGTAATTTTGCTTCGCGATCCGAGATTTTTGACCCTGACAGTTTCGATATGCGCTTCTCCAAACTCCTCAGCAACCTGTTACCGTCATAGCCCATTTCCTGCATCTTCATGTAGCGATCCGGGTAGGCCTCTATGCTGAGGCGGATAGGATCTGCCGCAATGGAAGCCGGTTGTGCGGACTGATAAGCCGCGATAATGGCGCAGGGACTGAAGCCTTTGCTGTTCAGCAGGATGTATTCGCCGGTATGCCCTACCTGGTCATACATCAGC
>NZ_JAZQRL010000129.1:0-68905 GCF_045629565.1 Arcticibacter sp. | reverse complement strand
ACCCATTCACCTATATTAATAGCTTACCCGGATTCGATCATATACGAATTTACAAATGAAGGAATTTGCCAGAAAGCATATCAGGAAACCGAAGTCGGATCGTAGCCATGTCGTTCTGTGAGCCAAGGAGTTGGTAAGACCCATTGTCTTCCTAAGACCGCTTGGCCTCCGACTTACCCATTCACCTATATTAATAGCTTACCCGGATTCGATCATATACGAATTTACAAATGAAGGAATTTGCCAGAAAGCATATCAGGAAACCGAGTTGTATCGTGTTACCAGAGAATTTCTTTTAAACCCCCAAAAAATGATCGAAATTCTATTTTATGCAGACTCCGGGAATGCCGAAAGGAACATATCCGACCTATGATCGTTTCTCAGGTTGAATGGTCAGCTATCACGTACTATTGTTCCGAACATTATTATTAGCTGGCTGTTGTCAGAGTCTAGTCTTTTCAATTATGAACGTAGGAATTGCTGCAGACCATGCAGGATTTGAACAAAAGTCGCAACTAATGAAACAGTTGAAAGAAAAGGGGTATACGCTTACAGACTACGGTGCTTTCGAGTACGATTCTTCAGACGACTATCCGGATATCATCGTCCCTCTTGCATTGGCCATCTCCCGGGGCGAAGTTACCAGGGGCATTGCCGTATGTGGAAGCGGGGTTGGCGTCTCCATTGCGGCAAACAAGTTTCCCGGCGTAAGGGCAGCACTGATCTCCGAAACCTATTCAGCACATCAGGGGGTGGAGCATGACGATATGAATCTGCTGTGTCTTGGAGGACGGGTTATGGGGCCGGCTATGATGACTGAACTGGCTGATACCTTCCTGAGGGCGCAGTACCAACCTGAAGAAAGGTTTCAGAGGCGGCTGGATAAAGTTATTGCATTAGAACGACAAGCAAAAGACCTCTAGTAGGTAACTTCACATATTAAGTAAGATTGCGTATGGAACAACATGATTTTGGCATTGTGGGCCTGGGCGTTATGGGCAGAAACTTGCTTCTCAACATGGCTGACCATGGTTTCTCCGTTGCCGGTCTCGATCTGGATACCGAAAAGGCCGCTTTCCTGGAGAGCGAAGCGAGTGCGGAGCAACATGTTTTTGGCACGACCTCGGCCGCCGATTTTGTTAAATCGCTAAAAAAAAACAGAGCGATTATGCTGCTTGTTCCGGCTGGAAAGGCGGTTGATGCTGCGATCTCAAGCTTGCTTAATTATCTTGAAGAGGGCGACATCGTTATTGATGGAGGTAACTCCTACTTCGCTGACACCGATCGGAGGGTAGCTGAACTAGCGGCGAAAAATATACATTTCTTTGGGATGGGAATTTCCGGAGGTGAAAAGGGCGCTCGCTTCGGCCCCAGTATGATGCCGGGAGGAGACAGGCAAGCTTATGAACGGCTGCGTCCTGTCTTTGAGGCCATTGCCGCTGATGTAAACGGCGAGCCCTGTGTTAGTTTTCTTGGAAATGGCTCCGCGGGCAATTACGTAAAAATGGTTCACAACGGCATTGAATACGCTATTATGGAGCTTATTGCGGAGAGCTACGACTTCATGAAAAGAGGGCTGAAGTATCCCGACGGGAAAATACAGACTACATTTGAAGCGTGGAACCATTCGGAACTACAGTCATTCTTGCTCGAAATAACTGCTGAAGTTTTAAAGAAGAAAGATGAGCTTACCGGTCTGAGACTCATAAATGTAATTTCAGACAGGGCCAGATCCAAGGGAACTGGAAAATGGACATCGCAAAATGCTATGGATCTGCAAATACCTGTTCCGGTGATTGACGCAGCCGTCATCATGAGGGATCTTTCCGCACGCAAAGAGGAGCGAATTCAGGCTTCTTCAAGGTTGATCTGGACCAATTCGACATCTCCAGTCTCATCTGAAGAAGCAGATATTGTGCTGAAGGAAGCTTTTCAGTTTGCGATGGTCAGCGTTTATGCACAGGGGTTCGCGCAACTGCGAGCGGCTTCAACAACTTATGGCTATGAGCTAAAGCTGGAAGACGTCGCCAGGATCTGGAGAGGAGGCTGTATTATTCGCGCTGCTTGCCTCGAAGATTTCCGCGCTGCTTTCCGTCGGGATAGTTCCTTATCTAATTTGATGCTTGACGATGAGATTGGCGGCATGCTCGTAGACACTCAGGCGGGGCTTCGCACGCTTATCAAAATGGCAGTAGACAGTGGCGTTCCTGTACCCGCATATATGGCTTCGCTGGGCTATTTTGATGCTTACAGGAGTCCAGACCTTCCCACCAACCTGATACAGGCACAACGGGACTACTTTGGTGCCCATCTCTACGAGAGGACCGACCAGGAAGGTTTATTCCACACGCAGTGGGGTTAAGAGTTTATTATTTATCGAAACGGATACATTATGAAAAATGGTAACCCGGTCGCTCCGACCATTATTGTCATCTTCGGAGGAACCGGAGATCTGGCTAAGAGAAAGTTGGTCCCGGCATTTTACAACTTGTATCTCGATGGCTGGATGCCTGCGAAATTCGCAATCATCGGCTTAGGCAGAACAGAATATAGTGATGTTGAATATAGATATCACTTGTATCAGGCCATGTCCATATTTTCGCGAAGCGGCATTCCTGAACCACAGAAGTGGGAAAAGTTCAGCGACAGCATTACTTATTTTCAATCAGATATCAATGAGGACGCTACCTATGCGTCCCTTTCAACCAAGCTATCAGAAATTGATGCTCTTTGGGCGAACCGGGCTAACCGATTATTCTATCTGTCGGTCGCACCAAGCTATATCGAGGCAGTAACGACCCGCATAGGCAGGTTCGCGTTAGCTACGGAAACGGGGCTGGACCGTATTATTGTAGAAAAACCATTTGGGTACAATAAGCAGACGGCTATTGCTTTGAACGATCTGCTGAGACATACCTTTCAGGAAAAACAGATTTACCGTATCGATCACTACCTCGGCAAAGAAACGGTGCAGAATATTCTTGCGTTCCGGTTCGCTAATGCGCTCTTCGAACCGATCTGGAACAGAAACTACGTTCATTATGTGCAGATAACCGTCGCGGAACAAGTGGGCGTGGAGGATAGGGGCGGCTACTATGAAGGGTCGGGAGCATTGCGGGATATGATCCAGAATCACCTGCTTCAAATCTTGTGTATGATCGCGATGGAAGCACCGGTTTCTTTTGAGGCTGAAGAGATCCGTAACAGAAAGGCGGATGTGTTGAGAGCAATACGCCGGATCAAGCATGAAGAAGTGCATAAAACGGCTGTCAGAGGCCAATATGCGTCGGGCTGGATGAAGGGCCATCAGGTTGCCGGATATCGGGAAGAAACGGGAGTGAGCATGAACTCCAATACAGAAACCTATGCCGCTATTAAATTTTACCTGGATAATTGGCGCTGGCAGGATGTTCCTTTTTACCTGAGGACCGGCAAACGAATGCAGGAGAAGACATCGTCTATCACGATACAGTTCCGACCGGTTCCTCACTCCACTTTTCCCGACAATCAGGCTGACAGCATTATGCCAAACAGACTGACGATCAACATCCAGCCACAGATGGATATACGTCTGCGATTTACGGCTAAGAAGCCAGGACTGGAAATGAACCTGAATCAGGTGGAGATGGTATTTGACTATGATGATTGTTCTACCCAAACGCCGGAAGCTTACGAAACACTCCTGTTGGATGCCATGCAGGGAGACGCTACTTTATTTATGCGTTCAGATCAGGTTGAGGAGGCTTGGGACGTGATCACTCCAATCCTGGAGGTATGGGAATCGAAGGAGTCCATTAATTTTCCCAATTACGCGGCAGGTTCATGGGGACCAGAAACAGCAGAGGCACTCATTGCGCGTGAGGGCCATATATGGGCAGGAATCAACTTTGGAGGAAACAACAGGAATGCTCAGAGTCTTAAAAAATAAAGAGGAGCTTAGCACAGCGGCTGCAGATATCTTCATTGAAACGGCTCAATCAGCCATCGCAAAAAAAGGGATATTTACTGTAGCACTGACAGGGGGCACGTCGCCCGAGAGTGTCTATAAGCTTTTGGCAAGGGAAGAATATGCTTCAGCAATTGATTGGACTAAGGTTATCGTATTCTGGGGAGACGAGAGATGGGTGCCGCTAGATGATGAAAGAAGCAACGCAGGAATGGCATATAATGCTCTCCTCAAGCATGTACCTATACCTGCTGATCAGCTATTCCCCATGTGGGAAAGCAACCGCGAACCTGAAGAGTTCGCACAAGCTTATGAAGGGTTACTCAGAGATGAACTGGGGGCAGATGGTCAATTCGATCTGATCTTGCTCGGCATGGGAGAAGACGGACATACTGCTTCGCTTTTTCCCGGCACAAAAGTGCTCTCTGAGCAGGAGCGATGGGTGGTTTCATACTATCTGGAAAGTCAGCAGATGTACAGGATTACTTTTACGGCGCCATTGTTAAATAAGGCTAAGAGAATCATGTTTATGGTATTTGGCGCTTCCAAGGCCGATGCCCTGTTCGAGGTGCTGGAAGGGCAACCGAATGAAGGTGTTTATCCTGCACAGCTGATAATTAACGAAAGCAATCGGGTAATCTGGTTGGCTGATGAATTCGCTGCTGCTAAGCTGAAAAGATAGATCCTGGCGTCATGCTCGTCTGGAAACCTTTCATCGGATACTTTGTTTATTAAGCAGCGTAAACAATACAGAATATGATAGTACAGGCCTTAATTGACGAGTTCGAGCACGAGGTTACCAGCACAAGAAAGCTACTGCTGGCAGTGCCTGAAAAGGATCTTAGCTTTAAGCCTTCTCCAAATTCCTGGACGATGGGGGAGTTGGCTCAGCATATCGCTACGATATACTACTGGTATGTGGGAACACTTACTCAGGATGTTTATGATATGGCGGCGGACAAGTTTGAGCGCGGAGCCCCGGATGATATTCGTGCTACAATTGAGCTTTTTGAAAAAAATGTAGAAAAGGCAAGGGTTGCGTTGCGCTCCGTAACTGAAGAAAGCTTGACTGTGCAGTGGACGATGAAGTACGGAGACCGCATTATTCTTGGGCCAATGATTAGAAGCCTGGTTATTCGTGGATTTCTGTTCAATCACATTTACCATCATCGCGGGGAATTGATCGTTTACCTTCGTGCAACCGGCAATAAGGTTCCTGGTCTTTATGGGCCGACTTATGAAGAAAGCACTGGTCAGGGTTAAAGCGGACGGGCTCAGTGGAGAATCAGACAGCTAGTCAAATTTGCTGTCTCATTTACTATATTTGGCCCAATATCTGCTTAACGAACGTTACATGACAAAAAATAAAGCATTAGGTAAGAACTATGGTGCTTTAACCATTATACAGGCTTCTAACTTTCTTCTCCCATTTTTAACACTCCCCTTTATTGTTCGGATAATAGGCCCCGAACGTTTCGGCGCGATCAATTTTTCGATCGCTATCGTTACTTATTTCATTCTGCTCATCAATTTTGGATTCGACTTTACGGCGACCAGACGGGTAGCTCAAAATCGTCAGGATGAAACGATCATCAACAACCTCTTTTCTCAAATTTTTTATTCAAGAGTACTTCTTTTCGTTCTATCGGTGCTGCTCTTTAGCATGCTCTTCGTGTCCATGCCCCAGATCAACCAGCATCCTGTTGTCAGTATCTTCATTTTCGCCAGCTGTTTAGCTAATGTTTTCACTCCAAACTGGCTTTTTCAGGGCATGCAGATTATCCATCAGACTGCCGTCTTTAACTTTGTTGCTAAGCTCGTCTTTTGTGTCTCCATTGTCTTTCTGATCCAGAAACCTGATGACTACGTATGGTACGCAGTGATGTCAGCATCTTCGCAGGTATTGGTTGCTTTGGGGCTGTTCGTTTATGCGAAAAAAAGGTTTGCGCTGACTTTCAAACGTCCGGATTTAAAGGCGGTGAGGGGCTTACTGGCAGAGGATAAGATGGTGTTTATGGCTACGCTGATGATCAGCTTCTACACAACAAGCAACACGGTGCTCCTGGGGATGTTCAGTTCTGAGCGGGAAGTGGGTATTTTTACAGCGGCGTCGAGAGTGATTGCTGTGGTACAGAGCGTTATGTTACTGCCGATGAGTCAGGCATTGTTTCCGCATATCGGTAGCGCGTTTGGAGCAGGGAAGACAGAAGGGATCACTGAGGTGAAGCGTGTCTTTCCGCTGGTCATGGTCTACACCCTTTCGATGTGCCTGTTCGCAGCTTTATCTGCACCGCTGGTGATTCATATTTTATATGGCTCGCAGTTTCAGGATTCGATATGGATCCTCCGAATCTTGGCTATCAGCCCCTTTGTAGCAAGTGTCAGCAACGTGTTGGGCGTTCAAACGCTGCTGAACCTGAAGCTGGACAAGATATACTTCCGGATTACGATTGTTGGTTGTATGGTGAACGTGATTTTGAATGTTGCACTTATCCCTGTTATGAGTTACTATGGAACGGCCCTCGCCTGGGTTTGCACAGAACTTAGCATTATGATCAGTTTGTTCATCGTACTCAAGAGGCATAATATTCATCTCATAGATAGAGAATATTTTAATTTCGGCTACCTGCAGACCGCTGGTAGGAATATGGTAAACTCCTTAAAGAAGAGACGATGAAGATATTGTTCGTCAACACGTTATATGAACCGTTTCAAGTGGGCGGCGCTGAAGTTTCCGTTCGTACAATGGCTGAGGCGTTGGTTAAGTCAGGACATCGAGTTTATGTACTCACCCTTGGCTATGATGCATCAGTCAGAGAGCTGAACGGGGTTGAAGTGATCACGATCAAAACACGCAACCTCTACCACATCGAGCAAGCGGCAGGTCAGCCGTCTTACAAAAAATTGATCTGGCATCTCCTGGATTCATCAAATCCGTTTTACAAAAGGGAAATCGGGAAAATACTTGACCGCGTAAAGCCTGATGTAGTAAATACTAACAATATACAGGGATTTTCGCCCTCTATATGGAAGATCATAAAATCACGTAACATCAGGCTTGTACACACGATGCGGGATTATTATCTAATGTGCCATACTACGTCGATGTATGCTGGTTGCAAGGATTGCACTCAACTTTGTGGTGCCTGCAAGCTGACATACTCCATCAAGAAAAACTTCTTTGAACTGCCTGACGCCTTTGTCGGCATTAGCCAGTTCATTCTGGAACAGCACCGCCGGTTTTCTGTAGGAGAGAATAAGCCAGCCAAAGTTATTGCAAACGGCCTGCACGCGCCATCACCGGGTGCCATAACAAAATCTCCTTCGTCTAAGCTTATTTTTGGCTTCATAGGTAAGGTAAACGAGCAGAAAGGTGTAGACTTCCTCTTTGATGAGTTAGCCTCGATGGGGAAGCTTCGACAGTCGTTCAAACTGGTGCTTGCAGGAAAGGTGCTACCAGCGTTTGAGTCCCAATTAAGAGAACGGTATGAAGGCATGTTTGAGTTCAGTTTCTTAGGTAAAGCCGATTCGGAGACGTTTTATCGAAGCGTCGATCTGGTGATCGTGCCGTCAGGCTGGAACGAACCTTTTGGGAGGGTTCCGATAGAAGCGACAGCCGCGGGAACCCCGGTTTGTTTGGCAAGTAAGGGCGGATTGAAAGAACTGTATGACGAACGTTGCATGTGGCTGTTCGAGATGAAGAAGAATAGCCTTAAGGTCCTTATGGAAAGCATAATGGAAAGGCCCCAAGGAATCGTCGAGAAGTCAGCGGCCTGCGCCGTGATGGGAAATGCTTATTCGCCGGCTGCGCTTAATGAACGTTTGATTGAATTTTTAAATACGTTACATGACTGAAAGAACGGTATATATCAATGGAAAATTTCTCTCTCAAAAACTAAGCGGCGTACAACGATATGCAGCGGAGATATGCAAAGAACTGACCAGCACGGCAAAGGTCGCCTGTGCGCGGGACCACCTCAATGAGACGACTTACCATTTGCCGCAAAATCAGGATATCGTTGGAACCTCTGCAGGAATATTATGGGAGCAGTATACTTTACCACGGTTTCTGAACTCGAAAGACAATCCCTTGTTGCTGAACTTCTGTAATGTAGCACCTCTGTTTTATGAAAACAAGATCACGTGCCTCCATGATATAGCCTTCGAAAGGCACCCTGAGTTCTTTTCGAAAAAGTTTGTCCTTTATTACCGATGGCTGATTCCGAGGGTGTTAAACAGCAGCAGGCATATCATAACGGTAAGTGAGTTTTCAAAGAGAGAGATCTCGTCTTTCTATCGCATCAATCCGGAGCGTATTTCTGTGGCTCCAAATGCCAGCTCTTTTGTCGCTGCTCAAAGCGATGAACTGGTGAACGTCCATCCGAGACCTTACTTTTTGTTTGTGGGATCACTCGATCCGAGGAAAAACCTCCTGTTCCTGCTTAAAGCTTTTCATGAAGCCAGTCTTCAGGATATTGACCTGATTATTGTAGGAGCTAGCCATGCTTCTTTTGCACGAAATCCTGAAATAGAATGGTTCCGTAACATTCCGAATATAATTTTTACAGGATACATCAGCGATGCAGACCTAAGAAATTATTACGCGGGCGCCATCGCACTTATTAATCCTTCTCTTTATGAGGGCTTTGGGTTGCCCATTGCTGAAGCGTTATCGATGAATACACCAGTCCTTGCATCTGATATTGAAGCATTCAAGGAAGTCGGTGGCACAGATGTTGTTTATTTCTGTCCGACAAAGCGTGATGATCTTTCCAACCTTATCAAGACGTTTTCAACGACTGCCCCTCCACGGGGTACAGTCAGGGGAAACCAGATCTCATGGAAGACATCAGCTACAGTCATAGATAACATCATTCACCGGTTTAACGATACATAAAACATGAAAGTAGCAATAGTACATGACGAACTAGTAAGACGCGGCGGAGCCGAGCAAGTTGTTTTAGATATGCATAACGCTTATCCTGAGGCAGATATATATACCTTATGCTATAATCCCGATAAAACATACGAAGAATTTAAGACAGCTAAGATCTTCACTTCCTGGTTTCAATATATCGGGAAGAGCGAAAAGCTCATTAAGCTATTATATTTCCCCTTTGCTATCCTGGCCATGCGCAGTTTCAATTTAAAAGGTTATGATATTGTGTTGATATCTACTACACACTGTGGGAAGTTCGTACGCGCAGATAAGAATGCGTCGGTAGTTACCTATTGCCATACGCCCTTTAGATTGGCGTGGAGACCTTTTTCTTATTCTATAGTTAAATCGTCGAACCTGTTGATCAGAAATATTTTCTTGTTTGCTTCCCGGATTTTGCGCAAGCTGGATCTGATGGCTGCTAAAGCGAGCGACTTTTACCTGACGAATTCTAAGGAAGTGAAGGCCAGAATTGAAAAGTCTTACCACCCTGAAAAACCGGTAAGTATTATTAACCCCGCCGCCAAGCTGGATAATTTTTATATTTCCATGGAAGATAAAGACTATTACCTGGTGGTGAGCAGACTGGAGGACTATAAAATGGTAGACCTCGTCGTGAAGAGCTTCAATGAGATGCCGGACAAGAAGTTAATTATTGTAGGTACCGGATCAAAGGAGCAGGAGCTCATGGCCCTGGCTGGAAGCAATATCAGTTTTAGAAAGGGACAGTCCGCCGCCCAGCTCGCCAGACTCTATGCTAACTGTAAAGCCCTAATATTTCCACAGCATGAGGATTATGGCATTACACCACTGGAAGCAGCAGCCTCTGGACGCCCGGTGATTGCTTATGGCGTTGGAGGGGTCAGAGAAACGATGGTTCCTTATATGGGCGATAGTAGTAAGTGTACCGCAGTCTTCTTCGAAGAGCAATCTACCAGCTCGCTCATTGCGGCCATTGAAAAGTCTGAGAAATTGGAATTTGACCCTATTTTTATCCGCAGCCACGCGAAGTTATTTAGTGCGCCTAATTTCATCGCTAAGTTGACTGGCTTCGTCAATAAGGTCTATAAACAAAAAATGGCGACCAAACTCAATTCCATGGTTACAGAGACGATTGAAACTTCAGGCGCAAAATATCAGTTAGAACTAGCGAATACCTATGCAGGAAAGAAAGTTGCGTAAGAGCATTCATGTCTATCTGGCCGTCCTGCTTTGCCTGTCCTTTATTGTTTCAGTTGTAGTCTACCCACCTGTTTCCTTATCGGTTCCCTCCTATATGCTGGTTTATCTGGCGGCTCCGTTCTTTATTGCATGGAGCTTTTTTAGCGATAAAGGCCTTTTAAGGGAGCTTCTGATAATTGCCGCCGTCTTCCTCGTTCTGAATCTGCTGGCGCAGTTGCATGTTTGGTGGTTTGAAGTGTCTCTCGATCCCTCGCTTACATTGACGGATAAGGGAGATCTCCAAAGAACACTGCTAAGACCGACCTTTTTCGGACAAAGTATCTATCTCTTTGCTGGAATCCTCACCTATCTTTACCTGAAACATTACGCATGCAGTTCGCATCTTCGATATCTTTATCTGGGTTTACGCATCATCGCTGTGCTAGGTATCTTAGAGATAATTCTCTTCCAGCTAACCGGGGTGAATGGTGATGTGATCAGTAACCGGGTGTTTAATAACAAACCCGGAAGCGGTAGTTTGTTTCAAACCATCACCTTGGGTGGACTGCGTATGCAACGCCTGAAAAGTCTTACAGGAGAGCCTTCGATGTTCGCGTTCGCTGTTATTCCATTCTGGATGCTTTGTATTCCGCTTAAGCGATATGTTGACTTTGTACTTTTAGGAATCGCCCTGCTTTTCACATTCTCCACCTCGGCATATCTGGGAGCTGTCGTACTCGTGGGGGGAGCGAGTCTTGCCGATGCGGAGATCAGGAGAAAAATGATCTGGTTCGTACCCATCGGTGTCATGGTTATGGTAATTTTATATTTCACATCACCGGCCGTTCATAAACTGGTACAAAGTGTGTTCATTGATAAATTCACCGGAAGCAATCAATCAGGATCTGAGCGCTCAGGCCATTTTCTGAGTCAATACTATTTTTGGAAAGATCAGCTAAGCATTACAGGGAAACTTGTCGGATTAGGCTGGGGGTACGTAAGATCTACGGACTTCTTTTCGACCCTTCTTGTCAATAATGGTGTACTGGGATTGGTGGCATTTACCTTATTCTATTTCAGGCATGCGTTTGTTCAAGTGAAAGACGCCGTCTTTAAAAAATACTATTTAATTGCACTTACTGCGTTGTTCTTCATCCTGATGGGATCAGTTCCTGAATTTGCATACCTTTCTTTATGGATATTCTTATCTCTACCTTATTGGGTGGATCGGGAGGAGAAACAGCCAGAATAATTTATCCTATGCGTTTTCTAATTTTATTACTTATACAATTTTCAGTTGTCACCGGTGTATTTGCCAATCGCAGCGATTTAGAGCTGAATGTGATGGATTTTGGCGCCAAAGGCGACGGAAGGAGGAACGATGCTGTTGCGTTTCAGAACGCAATCAATCTGGCAGCAAAAACCGGAAAGGTGCTGAGAGTGCCGGTAGGAAAGTACTATATTCCTGCAACCGCTTCATTGAACATTCCTTCAGGAGTCACCATTGAAGGCAGCGGGAAAGCGAGCTCTGTAATCTTTACCGATAGTCTGTATACTGCTGATCAGCCTTCGCTGGTTCATATAGGTGGTGAAGATATCAGCATCAAAGCGCTGGGTTTCTCCGGCGGGAGGCCGGTAGCAGCCGATCAGAAATCAAAACGCACCGCAGGCCGCTATACGCTTGTTAATATCAGCTTCGACACAAAGGCCTCTGAACGGGTCCTGATTGAAAACTGCGGCTTTAGCGATGCCCATGGACGGGGCATCATTTTCCGGGGCAAGAATATTACCATAAAGGGTTGTGACTTCAGAAGAATCGGGAGGTATAACATAGATTTCAAGGCAGTTGACGGTGCCATTAGCAACTTCGGCAGAAATGAATCGGCCGATATACATATCCTTAACAATACATTCAGCTATATCGGTACACACGCTATATCTACCTATCGTATTAACCGGGTAAATCTTCAGGGGAATATTTTATCGCATATCTCTGGAATAGGTCTTGCCAATCATCAGTGTCAGAACCTCAACATCCGGGAAAACCGGATTGAATATACCGGCGACAATGGTATAGACGTTCAACGGTGCAGCCAGACCATCATCTCCGGCAATTTTTTCTTCGCGGCAGGAAACAAGAATGCTGGAGATGCGGGTTCTGCAGCGGCGATCTTTTATGGCGACGATTATGCGCAGGGAACAGCCGTTAATGCGGTAATCAGTGACAACTTCATCAGAGGAGCATTCAGTTTTAACCATAAAAATCCTGAGTCGCATTCTCAAAGTTGCGGGATTTACGTGATAGACGCCTTTCGGGTAAAGGTCAGGTCTAATAACATCAGCAGCATAGGGGACACTGGAAATCCCCGGGAACTGATGGGGATTGAAGATGGTAACGGAATTATGATTGTGAATAGTAAAAAGGGAAGAAGTGAGGATATACTCGTGGAGGGTAATTCGGTGTCGGTCACCAAAAACAATGGGATATTTGTCAATGGACAAGGAAGGGATATCAAGGTAGTGAACAACACCGTCAGTGCGGCCGGAGGGAACGGCATTTATATGAGTGCGGTGGCTACAAACCTTTTCGGAATGATCCGGAACAATATAGTCACCGATGGCCGCAACTGGTTCAGCAAAGACGTTTGTGCGGATATTTTCGTCGAGGCTATAAACGGCTGGCTGAGCCATCTTAATATATCAGCGAATCAGCTGAGGAATAATAAACGACTCACATACAATACCTTAAAGGATTCTGTTTTTACTACGCACGGAATCTACTTTTCGGGCAAAGGCTATACCAAGCTGAATAATCTCATTGTGGCCGATAATCAGATCAGCGGTCACCGCACAGATGAGATTGGATTTGCCGAGATAGTGTCGTCTTACGAGGTTACACCAGGAAAACCCTTTCCGGCTACGGGCTTTAAGAATAATCTCTCAGGAAGTACAGACGATCAACCTGCCGTTATTATACCAGGATTTCACCAAAAAAGGAAGCCTTGGATTATCAGTGAAAGTTTTGCTTCTTCGGTACCTGAATACGGAAATTACTCTCAGGGCTCGGTGATTTACAATGTACTAAATCCTTTGGAACGCTGGATAGCGGTTAACTCAGGGTTCGCTGCGCAGAACGTTTGGGAGAAGGAACGTCCGGTTGGCTTAGGGAGAACCATTTATGTTGGTGACCAAACCTGGAGGTGTATCAAAGCCGGAAGGACGGGCGGCAAGATTTTCAATGCACAGGGTGACACTGCCAGAGACGGTAGCGTTATCTGGGAACACATGGGAAAACGGGTGACATTCCGAAAAATCATCGCGGGATCAGGGCTTCCTGATTAACCTGGATCTGTTAACGGTCTGTGGCTCTAAGCTTCTTTATGCCAGCCGTATGTATGAGCACCGCAGCGGTAACGACAACTGTCATAATCAAGGGCATTGGAAGGACTGAATCTTCCGGAAAAAGGCTTACTAATACCGATGCTAATGCGCCCAAACCCATCTGTATGGCACCCATTAATGCTGATGCGCTACCCGCATTCTTAAAGAAAGGTGCCAGGGATAAGGCGGACGCGTTTGGATTGATGAGCCCCAGGCAAGCCAGGAACATCGCGATAAAGGTGATAGTGCTGTAAAGGTTAAGCATATCATTGAGCGCGGCCGTCAGAAATAAGATACTAAAGAGCGTTTGGCAAAGCAAGGCCCATTTAACAATAGACTTGCTGCTGAACCAGCGGAGCAGCAAACTATTGACCTGGCTGGAGCCAATGAAAGCAACGGACAATAGCGCGAAAATCCATCCGTAGCCCGTTTTGCTGACACCATACAAATTCATAAACACAACCGGGGAAGCAGCTACGTACGTAAATAGTCCGGCGAAGCATAGGGCACTAACCAATGCGTAAGTGTAAAACTGAGGTTCGACGATTACACCGAGGAAGCTTTTAATAATAGGAGAAGGTTTTAATGAATACGCCGGGTCGGGGGTGAAGCTTTCAGGCAGGAAAAAAACCACTGAAACCAACATGAGCGCTGCCATAACGGCGAGAAAGACGAACACTGATTGCCATCCGTAGGCGGCGATCAGATAGCCTCCGGCTGTTGGTGCCAGCATCGGTGAAATAGCTATGACAAGCATTAATGAAGCGAATACTTTCGGGCTTTCTTTTACACTGAATAAGTCTCTGACCATGGCTACAGAAGCGACCGCTGTAGCACAACTGCCGATTGCCTGGACAAAGCGAAGGATAATCAGCTGATTGATGTCTTTCACTGCCAGACAGGCGAGGGAGGAGATAACATAGAGCACCAATCCAATGTATAGCGGCTTTTTTCTTCCGAATTTATCAAGAAGCGGCCCATAAAGAAGCTGTCCGAAAGAAATACCAATAAAAAAGCCCGATAGAGACAGGGAAACTTTCGGTACGGTTGTGCCGAGATCCTGAGCTATTGCATCGAACCCGGGTAGGTACATGTCTATAGAAAACGGACCCAGGGCTGCCAGAGACCCCAATATGAAGATAAGGTAGAAATTTTTGGAAATTGCCATTTGGCCTGATGTTTTTTAAGGAGGCGCAAAGATTGCAGATTTTTTCCAAAAAAAAGAAGTAAACTGCATTTAATGGTGCGTTTGCCTGGAGTTTAAACGGAAGTGACTCCCTCAAGCTGATCATAGTCCATATAAACTGGCCTTTCCTAAGCACCATAAATGCAGGAACCTGACAATTTATGGTGCTGGTTCTTTGCGGAATTTAGTTGTTAAACTTTAACGGACTTCCAGTTGCCCTTTCTGAATAAAATTATTCCTGCCACGGTGATGCAACTTTCTGCTATGGGGATCGCCATGAATACGCCCGTAGGCCCCATTTCAAAATGCCTCGCCAGTATGTGTGCTAGGGGGATCTGCAGGAGCCAGAACCCAACCAGGTTTATCCAGGTAGGGGTCTGTGTGTCGCCCGCACCGTTGAATGCGTTGATCAGCACCATACCAATTCCATAAAGTACATAAGCGGTGCTCATGATGTATATTGCTTCCTTAGCGACCTTCCTGACTTCCTGATCGTTTGAAAAAAACGATACCAGAAGATCTGCGCAGGCAAATGAAATAGCCGTTACGATCAACATATAAAGCGCATTGTACCTCGCCGTTTTAAAAACTGCCTTTTCAGCACGTTCTAAGAGTCCAGCCCCGAGATTCTGACCAACAAGTGTTGCTGCTGCGTTGCTTAGCCCCCAGGCAGGCAGCATAAAAAACATCATAAGCCTCAGCGCAGTCTGGTATCCGGCAGAACCTTCATCGGCGCCAGTAACGGCAACGAGCTGGGCGAGGAAAATCCAGCTGCAGGAGGCAATCACAAACTGGAGCACCGCAGGTCCGGCAATTTTGCAGAGCGCAATGATTTCATACCATCGGGGCTTCAGATATTTTAAATAAATTCTGATGATGTGCTTGCCATTGCTCAGGTGATAGAGCTGATAGATAACCCCTGTGCCGCGGCCTATACTGGTGGCGATAGCCGCTCCAGTGAGTCCCAACCCTTCTACCGGACCTATGCCATTAATCAACAGGGGGCAAAGAATTATATTGATCGCGTTGGCAACGACAAGGCTTTTCATCGCAATAGCTGCGTTTCCGGCTCCGCGGAAGATTCCGTTAATCAAGAACAAAAGCATGATGAAGACGCTGCTTCCCATCATTATCTGCGTAAACCTTTCGCCATGCCGGGCAGATTCTTCTGATGCTCCCATGAGCAGCAGAATCTCTTTTGCGTAGATAATACCGAATATACTGACAATGGAGTTTAAAATCAGGGCGACAAATATTGCCTGACCGCCGGCCCTTGAAGCGTCAATAGGCTTCTTTTCACCAATTCTACGTGCTACGACCGCTGTTGTAGCCATACTCAGCCCTATCGCCAGCGAATAGAGCACGGCTAAAACAGATTCTGTCAATCCAACCGTCTGAATGGCATAGCTGCTGTGTTCCAGGTGACCTACAAAGTAGAGGTCGACCAGCGCAAACACCGATTCCATGGCCATCTCCAGCATCATGGGGATTGCCAACAGAATGATGGCCGTGCGAAGGCTCCCATGAGTTAGATCTATGTCTTCCCCACGAATTGACCTTTTTATAATTGACCATATTCCCGAAAAGGTTGGGGTGGCAGGCGAGGTTTGGCTAGGCATTGTAATGGCGGATCTTTATGTAAAGATAAGCGTTTAAGCCTTTTTATGAAACTCGAGATTTTATACTTGCCGATCTGATCGAAGATACCTTTTTGCGCCAAAACAAACAAAAGGCATGTAAAAAGCATTACTGCTATAAAACAAATACCTATGATACATCATATCGAACCGGAAGACCGGAACAAAGAGCAGGATGAACCGGCTCAGAACAAGACGGCATCTGAAGCTGCAGAACCAACAGACAGCGGAAATGGGCAGGCAAATCAAAAGCCTTTAACAACCCAGGGAACGCAAGAGGAAATCGAAGAGAATCTGGGAGGCACCACCAACCTGTCCCTTGATCAACTTAAGAAAGAAGGTGATGCGGGACACTAGTCCGCATCATTTCCTATATTAGCTGAATTCAGCTGCGGGTCGCCGCTGTTACAATCGGTTCCTTTACCACGTATACATAAAATGAGAACATATATTACTGCATCTGTTATTGCTGTTGCCTTATTAATAGGATCTTTCGTGCTGGCCGGCGCATACAAGTACAAATACAAGGATAAAAAACGCATTATAGTGACCGGATTAGCAGAGAAAAACTTCGTTAGTGACCTGATTGTCTGGAACTGCAATTACAGCAAGAAAAGCATGGATCTCCGGGAAGCTTATGCAGCCCTTAAGAAGGACGAAAATGCGATCAAACGATATCTTACCGATAAAGGACTAAAGGAAAATGAGATGATTTTTTCCTCTGTTACAATAAACAAAGAGTTTGAGTATTCTTACACCAATATGGGTCAGATCAGTTCGACTACTTTCGCCGGGTACAATCTGATTCAGACTGTCAAGATCGAATCTAAAAATATTAACATAGTAGAAAAGGTAAGCCGGGAAATAACCGGACTAATCGAAATGGGCATTGAGCTCAACTCAAACGCTCCGGAGTATTATTACTCGCGACTGTCGGAACTAAAGATTGACCTTTTAAGCAAGGCGAGTAAGGACGCGAAAGACAGGGCGGGAAGCATCGCCGAAAATGCGGGAAGTAATTTGGGGGAGCTGAAGTATGCGAATATGGGCGTATTTCAGATAACAGGCCAGAACAGTAACGAAAACTACAGTTATGGAGGCACCTTTAACACCGCTTCAAAAAACAAGACTGCCTCGATCACATTAAGAACGGAGTATGCTATTGATTAGCGTCAGACAGGCGATCGACTGTTTGTGCCCACAATGAGTAGTGCCGCGTATCCATAATACCGTATAAATTAATCATATTTGGCCATTGCGCATTTTAAATGGAAACTAAGAAAGATCTAAAGCTGGCTGTACTGATTGACGCGGACAATGTGCCTTATGCTAATGTGAAAGAAATGTTTGAAGAAATTGCCAAGTACGGCACGCCTACATTCAAACGTATCTATGCTGACTGGACCAAGCCGACTGTTTCCGGCTGGAAGAAAGTTTTATTAGAAAACGCTATTACACCGATTCAACAGTACAGTTATTCAACGGGGAAGAACGCTACAGACAGCGCATTGATTATTGACGCAATGGATATCCTTTACACCGGTAAAGTGGATGGATTCTGTATCGTCTCCAGCGATAGTGATTTTACGCGCCTGGCTACACGCTTGCGCGAGGCGGGCATGAAAGTTATCGGAATAGGAGAGAAGAAGACACTGATTCCGTTTATAACGGCCTGCGATAAATTCATATATATAGAGATTCTTAAATCTGAGGAAACAGCACCTGAAGAGGTGGATGCAAAAAAGGCGTCTCCCAGGAAACCCAAAACGCCAAATCAGCCTTTGAGTAAAATCGATCCGAAGATTATCCGTTTATTTTCTGACAGCATATCCGATCTGGCGGACGAAAATGGATGGGCTTTTCTGGGTGAGCTCGGAAACCTCATGCTGAAAAAGAAGCCTGACTTCGATCCCCGGAATTATGGATATCCAAAAATGCTGCCGTTGATTAAAAGCATCAATCGCTTCGAGATAGATGAAAGAGATACTGGGAATCGGAATATCAAGCACATCTATATCAGGAAGAAGTAGCTGCTACAGTCTTGGCTTTAACGCCTGGACCGGGAGCCTTTCGACGGCTTAGATGAAGGCTTGCCACCGGATTTTGCTGAAGCCTTCGTTCTTCCTTTTGGGGCAGTCTTACCAGAGCTGCTACGCGATGGTCCGGTTTTTACGGACTTGTCTGACGAAGGTTTTTTGTTGGCGGGAGACTGATTTCTACCGGAAGGCTTAGGTTTGGATAATGCACCCTTTTCTGAACTGGACTTATTCAGGAGCCGCTTAATTTCCACCATCTCCTCCTCAGTGAGCTCTCTCCAATCACCCAGCGGCAAACCCTTCAGCTTTATATTCATAATGCGCACACGCTCCAGCTTCAATACTTCGTATCCAAAGTATTCGCACATTCTTCTGATTTGTCTGTTAAGTCCCTGAACGAGGGTGATTCTGAAAACAAAAGGACTTTCTTTAGCGATCTTACACTTTTTAGTCATTACATCCATAATGGGAACGCCACCTGCCATACCCGTTAAGAACTGATCAGTTATTGGCTTATCCACTGTTACCAGATATTCCTTTTCGTGGTTGTTCCCTGCGCGAAGGATCTTGTTGACAATGTCACCGTTGTTGGTCAGGAAGATAAGCCCCTGTGAATCCTTATCAAGCCGGCCTATGGGAAAAATCCTGTCACTATGATTGATATATTCGACAATGTTACTTTTATCAGAGCTTTCGGTTGTGCAGGTTACCCCAACCGGTTTGTTGAAGGCAAGAAGGAGCAAGTCTGAACTTTCCCTCGGTTCGATATGCTGACCGTTTACACTCACCTGATCGCCATCGTGAACCTGATCGCCGATCTTGGCACGTTTCCCGTTGATAAACACATGGCCGTTCTCAATGAATTTGTCTGCCGCCCTTCTGGAGCAGAGCCCGCTTTCGCTGATATATTTATTTAAACGTGTGCTGGTATCAGGCATGTGATGTAAGTTAAGTTGCGAAGGTAGTCTTTTCCCCGGTTTATTCTCCCCAACCGGTGATCAGGATCGCTCTTTCGCCGCCGTAATTGCGGTGTTCGCAGAGGTAAATACCTTGCCAGGTGCCTAAAGCAAGTCTGCCGTTACGGATAGGAATACTTAGAGAAGATCCAAGCAACGAAGCCTTCAGGTGTGCCGGCATATCATCAGATCCTTCGTCCGTATGCAGGTAATCAGGATCATTTTCAGGGACACTTTTGTTAAAGAACATTTCAAAATCGCGACGAACCGTGGGATCTGCATTCTCGTTGATACTAAGAGAGGCGGAAGTGTGCTGTATAAATACAAAACACATGCCCGCGTGTATGTCGGCGATCTCCGGAGTCGCACGGACAATGTCCTGGGTGATCAGGTGAAAACCCCTGGAGCGTTCTCTAAGCTTCAAACCGTGCTGAAATACTTTCATTTTTTAGTCGGTTAAATGTCCGTAATTGTAAGTCAAAAGTATAGATTTAAAGAATAAAAACCTGCCAATGATCGCTAAGCCTGAAATTAAGTCCAATAACATTGTCATTCTCGTAATTGTTGCCGCGCTGGGATATTTCGTCGACATTTATGATCTTGTCATATTTTCCATTGTAAGGGTACAAAGTTTCCGCGATATAGGGATCCCGGAGGCTGACATGCGCCTGGATGGCGAGTATGTCCTGAATATGCAGATGGGTGGATTGCTTATCGGAGGAATCCTTTGGGGAATCATTGGCGACAAGTTCGGCCGGATCAGGGTGCTTTTCGGGTCAATCCTATTATACTCGATAGCTAACATTGCAAATGGGTTCGTAAATGATATTGATAGCTATGCTCTCATTCGCTTCGTTGCGGGCATAGGTCTTGCCGGGGAATTAGGTGCCGGGATCACGCTCGTTAGCGAAAGCATGAGCAAAGAAAAACGGGGTTATGGGACGATGATTGTTGCCGGTATCGGCGTACTCGGTGCCATTGCGGCTTACTACGTGTCGGAGCATTACAGCTGGCGCCAGGCGTACTTTGTGGGCGGTGGGATCGGGTTATTACTGCTCGTATTAAGAGTCGGTACGTTCGAGTCAGGTATGTTCAGCCAGACCGCCTCCAAAAAGATCAGGAAAGGTGATATATGGATGCTTTTTACCTCCAAAGAGCGACTATCGCGGTATATATACTGCTTACTCATCGGATTACCTATCTGGTTTGTTGTGGGAATATTGGTTACTCAGGCACCGGAGTTTGGACGGGCATTGGGTGCTCAAACCGTGCTGAGTGCAGGAAAAGGAATTATGTTCACTTATATCGGTATTTCTTTAGGCGACATTATCGCCGGTTTTTTGGCTCAGATAACCAGGTCGAGAAAACTGGCCGTGTTTGTTTTTCAGATCATGATCGTTGCCAGCTCAGTTTGGTATCTAAGCAGTACGGGTATCACCGCGTATCAATTTCACTGGTTGGCTTTCTTTATGGGACTTGCTGTGGGGTATTGGGCGACGTTCGTTACGATTGCATCGGAGCAATTCGGCACAAACCTTCGTGCCACGGTCACTACCACGGCGCCGAACTTCGTGCGCGGAGCCCTGATACCCAGCACCCTTCTGTTCGAATATTTTGTTCACAAGTTTTCTATTATTACGGCTGGTTATATTATGATATTTCTGTTGACCGGCATAGCCATGCTGGCACTAACACAGCTCAAAGAAAGTTTCAATAAGGACCTTGACTATCTTGAAGAATGAAACCGGGATAAGCCAATTCGATTGAGCGAAAGAGAATCGGCTATCGCTTTGTAAGAATACGAAATCCGTTTCCCAATCTGTTAATGTCGATTTTTCGCCGTTTTTTCAAAATCGTCCGGCGTTTAGCAGAAATTGTATGAAGCAAGGTAAGGGATTCCGCTCAGGAAGCCTTTATACTTAGGTTATACATCGTCAATATAAAGGCGTGGATGACCAGAGGAAAGGCTGAGAAAAGTCCGACTTTTCACTCATCAGGTCGGACTAATCTCGGGACTATCAGCGGGTATTATGGGACCCATATAAACGATGTCTTTAATGAAACCCCTGTAAGTAGTAATGCTCATGCCACTCCAGGCTTTGTAAGCAGATGTCTTTCTGTAGGCTTCGCTCTGGTTCCCCTAAACTTTATATCTGGCAGACCTATTGGCGTCCTTTAGCTGCACGAGCAAAGGTGCCAAAAAAGGGATTCTATAGTATCATTTAATAAAGATTATCCAAGACTCCTGTTTCCTGCAAGCAGGTTAATTAGAATTATTCTTAATAATTTTTTGGAATTGGCTAAAGTGTTTTTACTTTTGGCGCCAATTAGAATTAATCTAAATAATGATCATGATTAAAAATTTTACGTTTGTTCTTCTTTTTCTGTTCACGCAAACTACCCTGATGGCGCAAGAACCCGCACGCATCACCGGTAGGGTGACTTCGCAGGGAGCAAGTCTGGTATTTGCAACGGTATCGCTAAACGGTTCTCAGAAAAGTACTAAGACAAACGAGAACGGTTTCTTCGAATTTAGGAATGTGAAAGAAGGAGTTTACGAGTTACGGGTATCCCTTGTGGGTTTCGAGCCACAGATCAGAAGTGTTAAGATCCATCCGGGAGATGATCTGAAATTTAGTTTCGAACTTCGGGAGAAGACGAGTAATCTGGACGAAGTAGAAATATTCGGCGAAAGAAACAAGCAGCCTGAGAAGCTTGACGTTATAACACGGTTACCTCTAAAACCAAGCGATCAGATTCAGAGCATCTCCGTGGTATCAAGTCGCTTAATTGAACAGCAAGGCGCTTTGACTATTTCGGACGCTGCCCGCAATGTTCCGGGGGTATATACATTTGCTACTTATGGTGGGGTAAGAGAAAGTATGTCGTCCCGGGGATACAGAGGAATTCCGGTTTTGAAGAACGGAATCCGTACCAATTCAGATTTCCGCGGTACTGGTGTTTTAACGGACATGCAGGGAATTGAAAGCATTCAGGTTTTAAAGGGTGCTGCGGCGATCACGCAGGGTGTTGCTACCGATATAGGCAGTCCGGGTGGTATCATAAACCTGGTAACGAAGACGCCAAAGTTTGAAAATTCAGGCAGTGCTTCGCTGAGAGTGGGAAGCTGGGGACAGGTTCGTCCGGCATTTGACGTACAGGGTGTCGTTAACGAAGCGCAAACTGTGGCGTTCCGGTTGAATGGCGTTTACGAACGGTCAGACAGTTACAGACCAGTAAGATCTTTAAATAAAATCTATGTTAATCCTTCCCTGGAATGGAGACCCGATAGCAAGACATCCTTAACCCTGGAGATGGATCATTTAAATGATGACAGGACGCCCGACCTGGGAACGGTGAATCTGGCGTCTAATGACATCAACGCCATTTATCATCTTCCGTATGACCGTTATCTCGGTTTCACGAACGATATTACTACGACAAAAAACACGACCTACACAGCGCGTTTAAAGCGTGAGTTGAACAATAAGCTTACTCTTAGAACAACCTATATCCGGTCTGATCTGTTTGTCGACAACAGCGGCGCAAGTTTAGGCACTGTGAGAGGTGATTATACAAAACGCACCCGTTCCGTAAGTGGTTCTACGCGCGATGATCAAAATTCTATTTTGCAACTCGATTTGATCGGACAAGATGTACATACAGGTCCGTTTAAGCATACATTCCAGGTGGGAGTTGACTTTCGTACCAACAGCTTAACCACAAGTAACACCAAGGATATTGCTATAGACACCATAGATGTAACAGCTCCTGTAAACAATAAGCTTGTTACAACCAAGCCTTTCGAAAACGATGTACTGGTTACGGCACATGAAACTTATTATGGTGCTCTTGCACAGGATGTGATATCCTATAGCAACTGGCTTAAGTTGGTGTTAGGAGTACGGTATAGCTACGCGCAGACCAAAGGTTCAGAAAAGATAGGAGTAACGACTGGAGGAGCCTGGAATCCTCAGATAGGACTTATGCTAAGCCCCAGGGAAAATATCAACGTTTTCGGTTCATACACCAGTTCAACAAGCCTTCGTAGCGCTGCGAACATAGATGTGAACGGCAATCCTATAGGCAACTCGCGCAGCGACCAGTTTGAAGCAGGTGTAAAATCTGACTGGCTGAACAACAGGCTGCGCTTCAACCTTACCTTATACAAGATCAACAACAAGAACCTTGCAATGGTTGTTTATGATGAGAACTGGAATCCTACTCCATTTTATGAAAAAGGCGGCAACGATGAGCGAAAAGGCATCGAGGTGGAGCTGACAGGCCGCATACTGTCTAACCTGGAAGTTATCGCGGGATATTCTTATATCGATGCAAAATACAAAGATCACACGTCTTACTATTATAATTCAGCTCCACTGAACACACCGAAACATACTTATAACTTATATGCTAATTATCAGGTAAAAAATGGAGATCTGAAGGGTCTCGCGATTGGTGGGGGCGTTTATTATGTAGGTAAGCGTCCGATGAACGACTGGGCGAGAACGGTAACCCATGAAGGTATCGTTCCCGGACAGAAGCCTTTTGATATTAAGTCGCTTACTACAGTTAATGCGCAAGTGTCATATAACTTCACCAGCAAACTCGGCGCAAGGGTGTTGTTTAACAATATTTTTGATAAAATCGGATACAACGCATACCGCACGTCCTGGATCAATCAGACCGACCCGCGCAGTTTCGCAGGGGTACTGACTTATAGATGGTAATCAGTCTCTACCGTGATTTACGTAAAGCACCTGCCGAAAGGGGGGTGCTTTTTTTTTCGTCCGGCTGTAGATAACTTACTGGAAATCTATATACATAATTTCCTTATGTATATAGAATATGTTATATTCGTACATGGCAATATCCAGTAGTATGCTCAAGGGAAGCTTGCAAACTATCCTCTTAAAACTCCTACATGAAAACGGGAAAATGTATGGCTATGAGATCACTCAGAAAGTAAAGGTTATCACAAACGGCGAGATAAAGCTAACTGAAGGTGCAATCTATCCCTCTCTGCATAAGCTTGTGGCAGAAGGCCTGCTCATAACCCATACGGAGATGCATGAAAACAGGGTGCGTAAGTATTATGCGCTGACTGCTGCAGGGGAGACCGAACTGGCTGACAAAATGAAGGAGGCCGAGAGCTTCATTGGTCATTTGCAATTACTTCTACAACTTAAACCTGACCTGTCATGAACCTGAGCAAACGACAGCTTGCTGACATCCGCACTTTTCTCCATAAGGTTAATACCGCTCCGGAGCTTTTTGATGAAATGTATGACCACGTTGTAAGTGCACTGGAGTCGGAGCCCCCTAATACTTCCTTTGACATGAAAGTTGTGGAGCATCTGGTGCTTTCTGAATTTCAGCCGGTGGTTCAAACAGAGGCGGACGTCAATGCTTACAAGCGATTGAACTCGCTGATAGGTGTCCTCTTATTTGTGATAACGAGTTTTACGTATTGGTTGACAATGGAACCTACGGTCAGCTTTTGGGATTGTGGGGAGTTCATTGCCGCCGCCTATAAGTTGCAGGTGGGACACCAACCGGGAGCACCTCTGTTTCTCATGCTTGGCAAACTATTTTCAATGCTTTCGTTTGGTGAATCATCAAAAGTCGCTTATTGGGTCAACATGAGTTCCGTTGTGGCCAGTGGTGCTACTGTCATGTTCTTATTTTGGACGATAACTTCGATAGGGACAAGAATTTATCAACGTGTAAAGCAGCCCTCGGCCAGCATTTTGGTTGCCGGAATGGTTGGCTCACTCGCTTTTGCCTTCTCAGACACCTTCTGGTTCTCTGCCGTAGAGGCAGAGGTTTATGCTATGTCGACCTTATTTACAGCAATAGTGTTTTGGGCAGCATTGAAATGGGAGATATCGGGTGAAGACCGCTGGCTTGTCTTTATAGCGTTTGTGGTTGGGCTCTCGATAGGTATACATCTGCTGAGCCTATTGGTGATTCCGGCGGTTTCTCTAATCTATTACTTCAAGAAGCAGCCGCGTCCCCGGTTGAAGGGAATCTGCTTTGCTTTCCTGACGGGTTGTTTTTTGATAGCGGCGGTCCAGTACGGAATCATTCAGTATCTCGTGCTGGCAGCAGCAAATTCAGACTTGTTCTTTGTAAATAGCTTCCATGCAAGTTTCGGCACTGGGGCAGCGCTGTTCCTTATCTTCGTAGGAGCCGTCATAGCTGCAGGGGTGGTCATCTCCATCAGGCGAAAGTGGTATCTTGTGAATTTAGGTCTGATATGCCTGACATTCGTGCTACTCGGTTACAGCTCGTATTTTATGATCTATATACGGGCGAATGCCAAACCCAATATAAACCTCAGTAATCCGGATAATCCCTTTTCTTTGTATGAGTATCTTGGCCGTTCCGGATATGGAACAACACCGCTGTTATACGGCCAGACATTTGATGCCAAGCCAATCCGCCACGACCAAGGAGCTCCTTTTTATCGAAAAAACGACGGAAAGTATGAGGTCTCGGGTTTTAAGTATAAAACCGATTATGACAAGAATCACGTCTTTCCAAGAACACATAGTCAAAAACCAGGTCACGCAGATTTTTATAGGTACTGGCTTGCTTTAGAAGAAGGACAAAGCCCAGGCATGATAGAAAATCTAAGCTTCTTTAGTTCCTGGCAACTAGGTTTTATGTATTGGAGGTATTTCTTCTGGAACTTTGCCGGTCGGCAAAATGACAATCAAGGGCAGGGTAATACACTTGAAGGGAACTGGATTTCGGGAATTCGACCGGTAGATGCATTACGGCTTGGCAATCAGAGTGGCTTGCCGCCAAGCGTAAAAGATAACCCGGCACATAATATCTTTTATGGTTTGCCCTTGATAATAGGTCTTGCCGGAATATTATGGATCTATCGAAAAAGCAAACGTGATTTCTTTACGCTTCTGAGTTTGTTTTTCCTGACAGGAATCGCAATTGTATTGTATCTCAACCAGGACCCCCTTCAGGTAAGAGAACGGGATTACGCTTACGTAGGGTCTTTCTATGCGTTTGCGATATTTATCGGCTTTGGCTTTATGGCAGTTAAAGATGCTTTAAGGCGAGTTAGCCCGGCTAAGGCGTCTTTTGTCGCGGCTGCTTCAATATGCATGATAAGTGCTCCCGGATTGATGCTTAAAGAAGGCTGGGATGATCACGATCGGTCAGATAAGTTCACCGCTTTGCATTGGGCTAAAAATTATCTTAACTCCTGTGCTCCGAATGCTATTTTATTTACTAATGCAGATAACGATACCTTTCCTCTATGGTACGCTCAGGAAGTCGAAGGAATTCGTACTGACGTGCGTGTAGTGTGCAGGCAGTTTCTGGCCGACGATGCCTACATCAGCCAAATGAAAAAAACGTCAGGTCTGTCGGCTCCGCTTCCTATAAGCATGGATCGCTCGATATACATGGACGGCGTCAGAGACTATTTTCCGTTTGTTGATTATGGAATTACGGATAGCGTGAACCTGGGTGATCTTGTAGATGTAATGAAGTCGGACGCAAAGGAGGATAAGGTTCAGATGTCTGACGGTTCATTCATTAACTTTCTCCCTACAAAAAAGTTCAAACTGGAAGTTCAGGCGAAAACCTTGCTTGCTACCGGGACCCTTAAGCATGATGAACTAAACAGGATAAGTAATATCGAGTGGACCTTTAATAAGGATTTCGCCACCAAGGCAGACCTGGTGTTCTTCGACATCTTGGTCGGTAATGAATGGAAACGTCCGATCTACTTTGCGACATCAGTATCTGAAGATACCTATGTTGGACTGGAGGATTATCTTCATCTGGAGGGTTACGCCTACAGGCTTTTACCACTCAGGCCTGAACCCGGTATTAAAGCAGATAAATCAGAACGGACGCGTTCAGATATCATGTATTCTAACTTCATGACCAGGTTTGAGCTTTCTTCATATTCGGAGGCCTCCTACAATGACCCCGACACACGAAGGGCGATCGGAGAAACATGGAAGTTAGCCAATGTACTTGCCGACAATCTGATCGCAGAGGGAAAAGGCATGCAGGCGGATGCTGTGATGCAAAAGAGCCTTAGGGATTTACCTGTCGATATAAGTACTGTCACAGATACGGTGAACCGGATGATGACCGTGAAAAATCTTTATGCCTGTAACCGAAAGGATCAGGCCAGGGACATGGCAGAAAATACCGTCGAATTTCTTGATGCAGAGCTGACTTTTATCTCGTCCCTTCCGGACAGCCAGCAAAGTGGCGTGCTCCAGGATATCCGCATAGGCATGTACGTATTGCAGTCGCTTCAGATACTGGCCGCAGACAATAAGCAGACGGAGTTTTCGTCATCTATTAAAAGAAACATGGAATGGCTGAGTCAGAAGTTCGCGCTAGCTGATGTCTGAAAATTTGCTAAAATTCTCCACTCTTGCGCATCGTGCATATTCAAAGTCCTGGGAAGCTGATCTTCCCCGGACTTTGAATTCTGACCATAAATCTGTACCTTTGCATCAAACGGTATATTTCTAGTGTTTTCTATGTAACCTGTTTAGATAACCACCGGTTATCTCCAACTTCCAGTCACTTTGTTTGTCAAACCGTTACAACAGGGGAAGTTCTTAAGCGAACAGTTTCAATTCTTATGACGAGGTTACATTTTTTATGCTTATAAATTTAATTTAATTATTATGGCTAAGTCACAGGCAACCTTCATGAAAAAGCAATTGGAAAAAACAAGACAAAAGAAGAAGGAAGAAAAAGAGCTACGCAAACAAGAGCGTCAGCAAAATTCTACAGGTGGTAGTCTTGAAAGTATGTTAGCTTACGTGAATGAATTCGGTGAGATCGTATCAACTCCTCCAGACCATGTAAAGCCTCCTGTTGTTGAATAAAACGGGGGAATCGGCAGAAGAGCTGGCCAGATAAGTACTGATTTCTCAGAATAAGTACTTGATTTAATACATGTTCACAAACGAAGAAGGGTAATTTGAGTAGTTAATATGACTGAAATATTAATTCTAACCTTCTTCTATGAAAAACATGGCTCGTTTTCCGGAACATATTATTTGTTTCTCCCACCTCAGATGGGATTTCGTTTACCAACGCCCACAGCATCTGCTTTCGAGATTCTCCAATGAAAGTACCATTCATTTTTTTGAAGAACCAGTTTACGATGCCGAAGGTGAACCTTACCTGACCTTTTCAAGGCGCGAATCCGATATCTGGGTCACCATCCCACATCTTCCTGCAAACCTGTCGATGGCTGAGGAGAATAACATCCTTACATCGTTATTAGGATCATTACTTGTTGAAGAGCGCATGCAAAGAGTTGCTTTTTGGTATTATACACCTATGGCGCTGGAGTTTAGCGACAAGTATCAGCCTGGATTAATGGTATATGACTGTATGGATGAACTTTCGGCATTTAAATATGCACCTCCGTCTATCAAAGCGCTGGAGAGAAGGTTGATGGCGAAAGCGGATGTCGTTTTCACGGGTGGTCAATCTCTTTATGAAGCGAAAAAGGACCAGCATGCCAACATACATCCTTTTCCAAGCAGTATCGATAAACAACATTTTATAAAGGCCAGGAAGAATCAGTTCCAACCAGCTGACCAGAAAGGGCTTAAGGGTCCAAAGATCGGGTTCTATGGCGTTATCGATGAACGATTTGACATCGGGTTGGTTGCATCGATAGCAGATTCCCGACCGGATTGGCAAATCATCCTTATCGGGCCAGTGGTCAAAATCGATCCTGCAACGCTACCTCAGAAGCCGAACATCCACTACTTGGGGCCAAAAAGATATGAGGAGCTTCCAGTCTATCTCTCGGGATGGGATGTGGCGCTTATACCGTTTTTAATAAACGACTCTACACGTTTCATAAGTCCGACTAAAACTCCTGAATATCTGGCAGCAGGTATACCTGTGGTGTCTACCGCCATACGGGATGTGGTTAATCCATATGGGCTGGGCCGGATAGTACACATAGGCTTTCATTCGGGAGACTTTGTCAAAGCCATTGATATTGAACTCGCCAGGACGGACAAGGCGTCCTGGCTGACCAAGGTTGACGCGTTCCTGGAAGGGAACTCATGGAACGCAACCTATATCTCTATGCATAAAATCTGCCAGGAGGCTATCTTGAACAAAAGCAGAATCTCAGTCGCCAGCTAACAAGAAGTTCGGTTTATACGTAGCATATTATAGTACTTGCCGCATCTTTTCGTGTTACAGATGGGTAGTGAGCAAACACTATGGGTAAACTAATACTCCTATATTTGTGGGTATTCGAAATTATGGCCAAAACAAAAGCGAGCAGCTCCCTTACAAAGCAAACAAAAGACAACAAACCAAGTGAAGGCTTTCACCCGATTATATGCCTGGGAGGATCAGCAGGCGCATTCAGCTCCTATGAAGTTTTCTTTAAGCACATCCCTGCAGACACGGGGATGTCGTTTGTGGTTATCATGCACCTCGATGCCAATCATCAGGGTAGTGTTCCTGAATTGATTCAATCGTTTACTGGGATGCCCGTAGTGGAGGCTGCTGATGGCATATATGTTGAAATAAATCATGTATATGTCATTCCGCCCAGTATGGATATGGGAATACATGACCGTAAGCTCTTGCTGCTTAATCAATCGAAGCCTAAAGGGTTTAGCCTACCTATCGATTACTTTCTTCAAAGTTTGGCTGACGATCAATGGAGTAAAGCCGTGGCTGTTGTTTTCTCGGGCATGGGATCAGATGGGGAAACCGGTGTGAGACTTATAAAAGAGCGACTCGGTATGGTCATGGTTCAGGATCCGGCGACTGCCGCCTATGATAGTATGCCACTTGCAGCCATAAAAACGAACATGGTTGATTATGTGCTACCGCCAGAGGAAATGCCCCTGAAGTTGATTCAATATGTCAACCACCCCATTCTGAGCGAGAATGTTGATTCACAGGATCACATGGAGTTAATGAATTCCCATGCGCTTCAGAAAGTGTTGATGCTTCTTCGCTCTCATACCGGTCACGACTTCTCGATGTACAAAACAAGCACGGTGGTACGGAGGATTGAAAGACGGATCGCCTATCATCAGCTGCCAGACCTCGGATATTATGTCGACTATCTTCGCGAACATCCGCATGAGATTGACGCCCTGTTCAATGAGCTGCTGATTGGAGTGACCAAATTCTTCAGAGATATAGAGGCATTCGAATCACTGAAAACCCGGTTGAGCATCTTACTTGGTAATAAAGACACTGATGAACCTGTCAGAATCTGGACTGTTGGCTGCTCAACCGGCGAAGAGGCGTATTCCATCGCGATGATTGTTTCTGAATGCTTAAGCGAACTGAAGAGGTCTATCTTGCCCAGAATACAAATCTTTGCTACCGATTTGGACATGGAGGCCATTGAACGGGCCAGAATTGGCTGCTACCGTGAAAATATAGCGGCTGACGTGTCGGAAGAACGTATCAACCGCTTTTTTATACGCAAAGATCAATTTTATTTCGTTAAGAAGGAGCTGAGGGAAATGATTGTTTTCGCCCAGCACAACATGATAAAGGACGCCCCTTTTACCAAGCTGGATCTAGTTACCTGCCGTAACGTGATGATCTACCTGACCGCCGAGTTGCAGAAGAAGATAATACCTGTTTTTCACTACTCACTGAAACCATCGGGACTCCTGTTTTTGGGTCCGGCTGAAAGTGTAGGTGGCTTTACAGAAATGTTCTCTGCAGTAGATCCAAAGTGGAAGCTATTTGCAAGAAAGGAGGGAACCAATCTCGTAGGTAAGATCCTCGATTTCCCTTTCCATGTAAATAAACAGGCTATGACGCTATCGTCACCCGAAGCTCCTGGTACGGGTCGAAGAAAAACCTCCATAGCGGAATCTTTCAATAAAATTTTATTAGCGTATTTCACTCCTGCCTCGATTCTGATCAACGAAAAAGGCGACATTCTCTATATCAACGGAAAGACCAACAACTACATGAACCTTCCGCAGGGGGAGGCTGTCATGAATGTTCACCGGATGATCCGGGAAGAACTGAAATATATTCTTGGCAACCTTATCCATCAGGCACAGTCAGAAAAAGAGACCGTTAGTGTTGATGATATCGTGCTTAAAGAAGGAGATATGGTCAGATTGGTCTCCATGAAGGCGACGGTCTTGAATGATCGTCCGCTTCAAGGGCTCATCCTTGTCATCTTTGAGGACAAAGGCATTAGGAAAAAGAACTCCCGCCGTGTTAAGGGATTAAAAATGAGCAACGTCGAAGATCTCGAAAAGGAACTGGTGTACACGAAATTACAGCTTCATAGTACGATCGAACAGATGGAAACATCTCTTGAAGAACTGAAGTCCACGAACGAAGAACTGCAAAGCACCAACGAGGAGTCGCTGACTACAAAAGAAGAGATGCAATCGCTCAATGAGGAGCTGATGACCATTAATACGCAGTATCAGGCGAAAACGCTGGAGCTCACGCAGCTCAATAATGACATGAAGAACCTGCTCGACGCGACAGAGATAGGCACCATCTTCCTTGACAATAACCTCAATATCCTGCGTTTCACTCCCCAAGTAAAAAAGCTGTTCAATCTCATACCTTCGGATATCGGCCGCTCTATAACACATATCGTTTCCAATTTTGACAGGCCTTTAGAGAATATTATCAAAAAGGTAATAGACAGACTGATAAGCGAAGAGACGGAGGTGAAAACAAAGACCAATGAGTGGTACAGTGTTCGCATTATGCCTTACAGAACGCTCGAAAACTTCATTAGCGGAGCTGTTATAACGTTTACCGCGATCACAACTTATAAGCAGATGGCTTTCAAGCTATCTACCTTACAGCAGTACTCCGCCGGAGTGGTTCAGGCATTGAAAGAACCAGCCATCCAGCTCGACAAAGATCTAAACGTGGTCACTGCCAATACGTTCTTCCTCAATCACTTCAGTATACGTGAACAGGATATCCTGGAGGTGAATTTTCTTGAATTTGCTGCTGATTACTGGGCTATCAGTAAAGAGCGTCTGGCGGCCCTATGCAGGAGCCAGACAAATGAACGGTTGAGGGTAGAACCAGTTAATAAGAAGGGGGCAGGGATAAAACCTTTTGAAATCAATATACAACCATTCACCAGTAGTGAAACAACTGAAACGTTGATGGTGTTAATCATTGTGGACTCGATAGATATTAGTTAGCTTGAAAAATAAAAGGACATCTACTGGAGAGAGCGGAAAGGAGTTGAAAGATGTTCCTCAGGATCGACTTGCGCCTTATGTCAGTCGATCTGATAATAATGATCTGGAAAAAGACCGGCTATTGCAGGAGCTGCAGGTGCACCAGTTTGAATTGGAGATGCAGAACGACGAATTACGTCGTACAAATGAGGAGCTTGAGATGCAACGCATCCGGTTCCTGGGAATCTACGAACTTGCACCAATCGGATATTTTATACTTGATAATCACGGGAATATCCGCGACGTTAACTCTGCAGGATCTCAGCTCCTGGATATCGATAAAGCGGATCTATTAGGCCGGCGCTTCATAAGTTTTATCGAAATTACAGACCGTGATCACTTTCATCGTTTTTTTCATGATATCATTGATCGTCATGAAAAACGTAACTGTCAGATTCAATTCACCAGTTATAGCGGACAGACTTTTTTTGGACAATTGGAAGGAACTGCAATTGACGGCTTTCTACCCCGCTCAGCAACTTGTTATCTTGCAGTAATTGACATTTCAGAACGAATAGAGGCGGTAGCCAAGCTGGAGGAAACAAAGGAAAGACTGGAGCTTGCACTCGAGGCCTCGGACGCCGGCACCTGGGAATATGACTATGCAACCGGAAAGATATTCCTGAACGATTCCAGCTTTGGGCTCTGTGGAATCGACAACATAACCTATACCGGCGAATACCACAGTTTTCTGGATATCGTGCATTCAAATGATCGCTATATGGTTGACCAACATCTCCGAACGTGTATAAACCATGAAAAGGAGGTGGATATAGAATTCACGATAGTCAGGAACAAAGAAAAGTGCCATGTGTCTATGAGAGGCCATCTGATCCGGCGCCCGGAAAATGTCAAACGCTTTGTGGGAACCATAATGGACATCTCCGAAAAGAAACGCCTGGAGAGTGAGGCGCAACAACTCAAAGTCGAACAGCAGCGTAATATTACCAAGGCCATAATTACTACCGAGGCAACAGAGCGGAAACGGATCAGCGAATCATTGCACGCAGGTGTATGCCAGCTCCTTTATGGCATCAAGCTTAATATTCAGCAGATGGGTGCTCTTAAATCGCCTGACGATCCCTTAGCCAACATGAGCAAACTGGTAGACCTGGCGATCAAAGAAACAAGGAACATCGCTTTTGAACTGGCACCTTCTATTTTGAATGATTTCGGACTTCCTATTACCATTGAAGAGATCTGTAAACGCTTATCGACGCCGCGACTTACCATTCGTTCCGAAACAAAAGGCCTTAATAAACGCCTGAGCTCATCATTAGAAACCTGTGTTTTTCGAATGATTCAGGATCTGATAAACAACGCAATTAAACATTCTGGAGCAGGTGAGGTTGTTGTAAAAGTTAATAGAGGTCATGCGCTTGAAATTACGGTAACTGATAATGGGAAGGGATTTGATCCGGAGTCTTTAACCGGAAATACGCAAGGCACTGGTTTGAGGAACGTGAGCAGCAAGGCGAAACTATATGACGGAACAGTAGATGTGAAATCGCAGCCAGGGAAGGGTACTTGCGTAAAAATTGTATTAAATAAACTAACTGATTAGCCGCCGACATGAACGATATCAAGCATATAATAGTGATAGGTGCATCAGCCGGTGGTTTTAAGGCGATTACTGAACTGGTATCAAAGATTCCGGCAGACTTGCCTGCTGCCATTATGGTGGTGTTGCACTTGTCTAAAGTATCTATGGTGGAAGTGATGCAACATCATATGCAGAAACACACATCATTCCGATGCAGTATTGCCGCTGATGGTGACGCGATTCGTGAAGGTAATCTGTACCTGGCACCAACGGACAGACACATGATAGTAAAGGCTGGCGTAATCCGGATTACCAGAGGCCCTCATGAGAATCGATGGCGTCCGTCTATTGATGTACTTTTCAGGTCTACAGCAGTTGCCTACAGTTCATCGACAATAGGTATTGTGCTCACCGGGATGCTTGATGACGGAACCTCCGGAATGTCGGCCATTAAGCGAAGTGGCGGTATATGTATCGTACAGGAGCCAGGTGAGGCAGAGTTTCCCGACATGCCCAGCAATGTGTTACTAAACGTGGATGTAGATTACCGCGTTCACATCAGCGATATAGGCTACGTCTTGCAGGATATATTTTCCAAACCATCCAGAAAGCAACATGTTATCCCGCGTGACTTGCAAATTGAAGCCGATATAACGGAAAGAATGACCAGCAGCATCGATGAGATGGAACAAATTGCAAAGAACTCCGTCTTCACCTGCCCTGAATGCGGTGGCGGACTGTGGAAGCTGAACAACGATCCTGCGCACCGTTACAGGTGTCATACAGGCCATACCTATAACGAGAAAGTATTGCTTGAAACGCAGGCAGAAAATACAGAAGCATCTGTTTGGGTTTCTATACGGATGATGGAAGAGCGTAAAAGTCTTTTAAAGACAATCAGTAAACATGAAAAACACGCCGGAAACCTGCAGGCGTCATCAAGTTATAATGAAAGTGCAGACTCTATAGATGTTCACATCGAGCGTCTGAAGAATTTTTTGAACTCTTTACATAACGACGGAGATATCATGCAGGATGACCTCGCATAACAATTATACACTATCATATGAAGTCCATTAAAGTTTTTTTAGTTGAAGATCATAACATTGTGCGCAATGGGATTCGAACGCTATTGGAAAGACAGCCAGACATTGAGATCGCCGAGGAGGCAGAAACCGTCAACGAAACGCTCGAGAAACTTAGAACAGGAATACAGGTCGATGTCATATTGTCTGATATCAACATGCCTGATTTGAGCGGTCTGGATCTGATTAATATTATTAAACCAGAATTTCCGGACATACGAATCATCATGCTGACGATGCTGGATCACGAAAATTATATTAAACAAACCATAACCGCCGGAGCGAGTGGCTATCTACTGAAAAATATCGACATTGAACAGATGCTTTTCGCGATCAGGCATATAGCTGCGGGCGGAAGATATATATGTTCAGAAGTGGTGTTTGAAATGCTTAAAAAGCAGCTGAACTCGCCTACTGAGGCAGTCACCGGCCAATCGGTAGATCTGTCGCAACGGGAAGAGGAGGTACTTCATCTTATAGCTGATGGATTTACCAATCAGGAGATTGCCGACAAATTATTCACCAGTCGCAGGACAGTTGAAGGCCACCGGCAGAACTTACTGGAAAAAACCGGCACCAAGAACACCGCTACGCTTATCAGATACGCTATTCGCAATAGCATTATTAACTAGCTCGTTTTGAGGGTAGTTACCACATGATTTTATGTTATAAATTCGTTTTTATCGGTTATTTGGCATTGCTACCTTTATGGTGAACGGCAGGTAATCCAACAACCGCAGTGTTCACTATAAAAAACGATGCGATGAAAGTGAAAAGGAAGATTTTAGTTTTAGACGATGACCGGTATATCCTGGATGTACTCGACGAAGCGCTGACCTATGAAGAGTTCGAGGTGAAAACAGCGATGGATATCAAGTCCTTCTTTAGCTTAATGACAGAGTATCAGCCAAACCTGGTCTTGATTGATTACCTGCTCCAGGGAATCAATGGGGGAGAGGTCTGCCACCAGATCAAGAGTGAGAATCAGACGCGTGAAGTGCCGGTAATTATGATGTCTGCTTATCCGAGGGTATTCGAGTCGCTCGGCACATACGGCTGCGACGAGTTTATTGCCAAACCCTTCGATTTATATGCACTTATAGACAAGGTAAAAAGCCACATGCCACTTGGGCATGCAGGCTAGAATCTTATCAGGCAGCCTTTGTTTTCGCTTTTGCCGGAAGCAGCTTATGCTGTGATGGCGACATTACGCTCTTGTATTGGTCTCTGATCAGCGTGGCGACTTTCTGCCACGTGAACATAGTGTTTACCCTTTTGATGGATTCGATACGCATCAATTGACGCATATGCGCATCAGACAATATCGTGCCTATGGAATCCGCTAATAATGCGGGGTTTTCCGGAGGCACTAAAAAGCCGGTCTTGCCATGTTCGACGCTGTACTTAATCCCTCCTACGTTTGATCCGATTACCGGCGTTCCACAGGCCATCGATTCAAGCGGAGTGATCCCGAAAGGCTCATACCAGGGAGTCGTAACAAATACGTCCGCTGCAGAATAATAGTATTTCAGTATATTTCTGCCCTTTCTCCCCGCAAATGTCACAGCATAGCTGATACCTTCTTCCGTTACGATTGACTTTAGCCGGTTTAGTTCCGCATTATCAGCGCTATCCGGGTTTTCGAAGTCGCCTCCTACTACCAGAAGCCTGACTGGCATATTGGCCTTGCATAATAATGATGTCGCTCTGATAACATTATCTATCCCTTTTCTTGCTACCATACGCCCCAACTGCAGGATTATTTTTTCATCCGGATCAAGGCCGAGTTTCTTTCTTGAATATGACTGACTGATTGGCTGGAACTCCTTCTTACTGAAACCGCAGGGTACGATAGCAATCCGCTCTTCAGACGCCATATAGTAGCTTATAAGGTCCTGTTTGTCCTGCGGACACTCTGCAATAATTGCATCAGCGTACTTTACAATCTCTTTTTCTATCGAGATACGTATTGACGGAAATTTATCATCATCGTGTTGATAGAGCTTCCGGATATACCCCAGTGCATGAAATGTAATGACAAACGGGATACCGAGAATTTCTTTGATCTCCGATGCTACCCAGCCAGACATCCAGAAGTTAGCATGGATCATCTCATAATTCACGCTTTCCCGTTGCATAAACCGAAGCATACTATCTCTGAATTCAGGCATATAGTCCCATAAATCCTCCTTTGGCAAAATGCAAGCAGGACCTGCATTTACATGAATAACGCGTATACCAGGTACCAAAAAAACGATCTTTTCAAGACCGGGATCATCATTTCTCGTGAAGATATCGATATCATAACCCAACGTCGCCAGTTGCTTTGCCAGCTCTGCTACGTAGACATTCTGGCCACCGCTATCCACTCCGCCGATTGTAGCAAGCGGAGATGCGTGTTCACTAATAAACGCGATTTTCGATTTCATAGGAAACGTCTTTTTGTAGTATGTTTTTTCTGATTGTTGTTGCTAGAGGTTGATATAGCGTTCTGTTAGGCTTGCCAGAGATATTTGTATTATCCCAAAGTCCTGAACCATGCCAATAGTTCAAGTCATTCCAGTCCGGCCGGTCAACAATAGGGTAGAGGCACACTCCCCAAAAAGGGATTTCAGGAGCAACCAAGTTAATCTCCCTCCATACAAAGTTGAACCAGTGTGGCCTGTCCACTCCCGAATGGCTGGTTTCGCTCAGAATCATGGGCTTCCCGAAGCGGGAGTATGCTTCTACCAGAAGTTCGGAAAGCGGCCGCCACCTTTGGTCAGGCTCCAGATTGGCCCAGGGTAAAAATGCTTCAAATCCAGTTATCCACTGGTTGTTATAGTAAAAGTTAAGACCCAATATATCCAGGAGGTCGGGAGATCCTCGCAACTCCGGACAAATCCTTCCGCAAAGTATATCCATGGCCTGATATTGAAACTCATGTTGCAACGCCGCCTCTGATATCTGCTCATCTGTAGCATCCGAAGGAGCAACAATATTGACAAGAGGTTCCGTGGCAAGGATAAGTATACGCTTGTCGAGCTCTTTCAAGGCCTTTGCAGCGGCGATATATGCTTTCATGAGCGCATATTTGGCTTCCCATCCCTGTTGCTTACAGTAAGGAAAGGTTTCGCCAGCTTCGGCACATAGCCAGGATAAAAAACTAACCTCGTTGATCGGCGTTATAATAAGGGGCTGACGCGAATCGGTTCTCTCTAAGCAGTGCCGAGCGAATGCGACACTTACCGATACAAACCTTTTTTCAAATTGCGGATGAAAAGGGCTCAGATCATCAGGAAAACCAAAATGACATATGTCCCAGACTTGTTGAATTCCTTTCTCCGAAGCCGTCCTTATCATCAGTTCGGCAACCGAGAAGTCGTACTCGTAAGGCCTGGCTTCAACCTGGCTCCAGCGAATGCCCTCCCTGACGGTGCTGATCCCGAAATCTTTAAGCATCGCGTAATCATGGTCTAGCTGATCGAGATGGCCTGTAATTTTCATAAAGTCAATTCGCTTACCACTTAGATTCAAAAGATCAGCGCACTCAAAACCAGCCATCAGATATGATCTGAATGGATTATCATCAATAGAGTTTATTTCCATTAATAAATAAATGTTTTTCAATAGGTAGATAAAGTATTGACAAACGAACGCTTCTTTTGTTTAGAACAACATTTTCGTTGACCATACTGCGATGTGGAAAACGAGGTTGTAAGGAACCACAGGCCAGTTCAACCACCTGATGAGTGATAAGATCAGGTATTTTTGCCGCGAAAACGCGTATGTTCCACATACACATAATCTTGCGGCAAAACGCTAATTAAGGAAATAAGATAAGTGGTATCCGGGAGAAATCATAAACCGAAGAACTGGCTTTAAACAGCTTGTTAAACATTCCATGGCGCTTCCATTGGAGTACCATGATGTCAGCTTTGATTTCAGACATCTTCTGGTTCAGTTCCTCTGCCTTATTTTTATGCTTAAGATTTACATACCGCACCTTTGGATAATTCATCAGCCTGGATAACTCATGCTTAAAATAATCGCGCATGTAGCATTCGGCCATTTCAGGTAAGCCGTCTGCTGTCAGATGAACAAGTTGGATACCTGATCTGAACGCTCCGGCCAATTTAACCAGGGGACGGATAACAGACATATCACAATATCTGAGGTCAGTTACATAGGCAATATTGTCAATATTCTTGATTACATGGTTCTTGGGAATAATCAGAACGGGACATTTAGCCTTTTCAAGAATGTCATATACTTCGCTCTCGGGAACGTCAGGAACGGAGTTCTTCGCACCCGAAGATATTACAACAAGCTCTATCTGCTCTTTTCTTACGATATCAGAAAGCAGATCATTTGAATATTTAATTTCCAGAAGGTGTGAAACGCTACCCTCAACTTTGGGTTTGTCAGCCTGGCCCCTTTCGCGAACGCCATCAAATTCGTCCAGAGGCACTTCGTCAATAACAGTGTCTACATCTCCTGCATGGACAACCTCTTTCTTTTTATTCTGTACGAAACCCGCATCCACTTTCATCCAGAGGAACGTTTCGGCTTTTAAGCTTTTGGCTATACATATGGCACTTTGGGAAATATCTTCATCCGGGGTGTCTATCGGATTGATGGCAAGTATCTTTTTCATCTTCTGGTTGGTTGTAATGTTAATCATATAACAATTTCAGAAACCAGAATGTTGGCAAGAAAAATACCTATTTGTAAATGAAATTATACGCTTTAAGGACTCCTGCTGGAAGCATGGCGTTTCTTACCTCTCTATAATGCTGTCAAATATCCAGTTAGTGGTTCTTTCGGCTGCCCTATCCTTGCAAAAGACCACGAGATAAAAGTAACCGTTCATCGTTATCGGCACATGCAGCTCGTCTTCGACAGGCATATTTTTTATCTCCAGGTCAGGTATTGCCTGTTCAGCGGCTTTCCGAATCTCATCTGTAGTTGGTTTCATAAATCTTAAACAACTGAAAACTTATTATTGTGTGATAGAAGTATAAGGAAGATAGAGACGATATCAAAAAAGTTTAAGCTGATCGCCGGCCGAGCGACCGGCCTTCCCGAAAACGGTCCGCCCCCCATACTTCCAGGAATCTTTTCGTTCTTTTTCCAGTAAAGCCTCCAGGTTGCTCCGGGGAGTAAATCCTTTCTCTGCTGCTTCTGACATCCTGGAAAGTCGCCTCACAGCGTCCATCTTCTCCGATTGTCCTAACTTAGCACCATCTACAGCTTTTCTTAGCACCTGGATGGTATCGTCATAGACCTTCACTGGAACCGGAAAAGGATGCCCGTCTTTTCCTCCATGAGCCATTGAGAACCGTGCTGGATCACTAAAACGTGTTGGAGTGCCGTAGATAACTTCACTTACCAGTGCAAGCGACTGCAAAGTCCGTGGTCCCATACCAGTCAGCAACAGCAAATCTTCAAAATCCTTCGGCCCTTGTTGATGAGCAACCCAGAGCATAGCACCTAATCTTTTGATGTCGATATCTTTTGATCGGACATCATGGTGCGAAGGCATCACGAGTTTTTTGATTTCCCTGATCATTCGCTCAGGCGGCTCCGTGCTCATGTCCATGATGCTCGATCTTGCCCCTGAAGCTCGTTTGTCAGCGAGATTAATTATTGAACCGACAGCTTCACCATAAACAGATGTGTGCGGATCTTCAACAAAAGATTGTAAACCGGAGGAATGCCAGTGATAACGCCGGGCAGTCGAGCTTCCCTGTCTCATTCCCTGTTGGACCACCGTCCAGTCACCATCACTGCTTACGATGAAAGAATGCATATATAACTGAAAACCATCATGAACGGCCGTGTTATCGACCTTTGCACTTAACTTGCTACTCCTTACCAGCTGATCCCCGTTAAGTCCGGTTCGTTCTGCCACGCCAAGCAATTCTGAAGGTGCCATCAGCGAAGCTTTACCTTTCCCGCCACATATATACAAGCCAAGATCTCTTGATCGTGAATTTACTGAACGCTTTAACGCCCCCATAACGGAGGTGGTTATCCCCGAGGAATGCCAGTCCATACCCATCACCGCGCCCATGCTTTGAAACCAGAAGGGGTCACTCAGACGCCGCAAAACTTCGGCCTTGCCATAATCCAGCACAATAGCTTCGATAATGGCAAGGCCGAGGGTAGACATGCGCTCCGCGAGCCATATCGGTACTTTTCCGTAGTGTAAGGGTAGGTCTGCAGTTCCTGAGCGTTTCATTACTAACAAAGTTAGTAATTTTAACTTAGCTATCAGATCCCTGTCCGAAGCCTCTTACTGTTCTCGACCTGACGTTCAATAATTCGCGTACGGATTTGCTTTCTGAACGTTTCACTTCCTTCTTCCGGTTCCGGATTTATAGTAGTTCCCGCAGTAATTTCAGGATCATCTTTAACCTCTGCTCCGTAATCTTCCAGCACACGCATGGCGACCTCTGATTCTGCAATAGACTGAGTATGTACAGTCACCACGGAACCCTCAGCCGCAAGTTTGGAAAAGTGGGCAGCCTCATCATGATCATCGAATAATGTTCCGAAAAAGCCACTCAGCCTGTTTAAGTACTCAGACTCGCTATGGTGGGTCCCTCGGACAGATACGTCTATATTCTCATCAAGAAAACCACTATTTTTTAGTTTCTGGATTGCTGTCTGCGCAGTGAACCCATTTTCAAACACACCAATAACGGTATGAGGGGTTTTGACTGGTGCCGCTTTACGGCGGCTGTAAAGCCTTTCTTCATCAAAGTGTTCATGAACGTAAAAGTTGTCCTGAAAAGAGGCTGAACTGACCGGATCAGCGTTCATAAAAACACTTCTGATAATTATTTCCGTTTCTAACGATAGATCATTCTTGCTATAATCAGGCAAAGCTGCGAGCTGTTCGGGCGTCACTAAAGGTAATATCACTTCATCTCGCTCAACGTCGATCTCAGCGAGACCTATTGGAACAAGAACTTCGCGTTCTTCGAGATTCCATTCGTTCTCTGCCAGATCCAGAACCAGATAGCGAACTTTACGTGAACCTTCATCAAATAACAGCTCAGCTACCTCGCCCAGGTCTTGACCGCCGGGACCAAGAACTTCCCAACCTTTAATATTAGGCTGACCATCAGCTATTTCAAAATCACTTCCACCCAATTCCTGGAGGTGGTTGCTTTTTACATTCTCATCATGTGCTTCCATTGCGATTCTTTAAAAAAGGTAAAGTAATAAGGCCACTATTAGCAAAATAATTGCGAGCCAAATCCACCATGGATTTTTTTTCTTCGGTTGAACATCGAGTTGAGCCATAGCGTTTCTAGTTAGTTGTATTTACTCTTGAAGGATTTCCCATCGTCTGTTCCTGCTTGTATTTCTTCATCAACGGCTCTGCCTTTTGGTGATGGGCCTTCAATACCGGCAGAGTTTTGGCGGCAAAAGCTTTGACTTCAGGGTCTGTCTCGTTCTTACTGGTTTCTTCGAACAACTTGATAGCATCCATGTGATGCACCATCATAAGGTCCATATATAGTTTGTCAAATTCCTCGCCTGTCTTAGAGCTCAAGTCAGTCAGCTGCCCTTGAAATACATTGCTTATAACCGGTGACAATTGAACGTTTTTGGATGTTGCCAGAGCCTTTAACTCATCATTCGCTTTCGTATGGTCTTTCACCATCTGGGCAGCAAAATCTTTGACGTCCTGATTTTTAGCTGCTTTCTGAGCCAATTTCCCGAACTCAACCTCTGCCATGCCCGCATCGGCCGCCTTCATAAAAAAGGTGGAGGCACCTGCCTGCGTAGTATCCTCATCTGCTGAAATATCTTCCAGATAGGCGGTACTGTCTGTTTCCGTATTTCGTCCGTTGTTGTTTTTACTGTCTGTACAAGCCTGAAACGCAAGTAGAGCGCCAAGCGACATCATTAATAATGTTGTGTTCTTCATAGGTTAATCGTTTGTCATGTTAACCTGTGCCAATTCAAAATGTTTGCAAAATTCAGAAAACCATCAGCTATCCGCATTGTTCGTCTTTTTAAACCTATCTAACTAAATACATCATGTCTATGAAAAATGAACAGTTAAATCCAAATCCGCACGATCGGTATCCGAAACCACCATTCCCTAAGCAAGAACAAGAAGTACCTGGCACAGAAGACCAGATGCAGCCGAAGGCAGACCACGGGGAAGAGTCGTATGTAGGCACAGGTAAGCTGGAAGGTATGAAAGCCATCATAACCGGGGGAGATTCAGGTATAGGCCGTGCCGTTGCCATTGCCTTCGCCAGAGAAGGTGCTGATGTTTGCATCAGCTATCTTGCTGATGTAGAAGACAAAGACGCTGAAGAAACGGCCGAATACGTGAGAAACGCCGGAAGAAAGGCACTGCTCGTGAAAGGAGATATACGCCAGGAGTCGCATTGTAAAGAAATCATCGATAAGACCGTTAAAGAATTCGGAAGAATAGATATTCTGGTTAATAACGCTGCTTATCAGATGGCCCATGAGGACTTGCACGAGGTTCCTTCCGATGAGTGGGCACGAACGTTTGATACCAATATCACGGCGATGTTCTACTTATGTAAGGCTGCGGAACCACATATGCAGCCCGGTAGCAGTATCATCAATACCACCTCAGTTAATGCATACTCACCAAGCCTGAAGCTGCTTCCTTATGCTGCGACCAAAGGTGCGATTCAAAATTTCACAGCAAATCTGAGCCAGATTTTGCTTGAAAACAATAAAGGTATACGGGTAAATGCAGTCGCTCCGGGACCGGTATGGACACCGCTGATTCCCTCTACAATGCCAGACCCTGAAAATTTTGGATCCGACACGCCGATGGGACGTCCGGGACAGCCTGTTGAAATCGCTCCCGCCTATGTGTTTCTTGCCTCACATGAAGCCAGTTACATCGCTGGAGCTACAATTCCTGTAACTGGTGGTCGTATCACTATTTAAGGGATGGGGGTTTAACAATCACTGAGACTAATCGGGATATTGATGGCCAATCCTCCCTCCGAAGTCTCTTTATAACGGGAATGCATGTCCTGCGCGGTCTCCCACATGGTCTTTACAACATTGTCAAGGGATACCTTGGCTACCTTAGGGTCACTGTGCAGGGCAAGCTGCGCCGCTGTAATTGCCTTAATCGCTCCCATGGTGTTCCTTTCAATACAAGGAATTTGTACTAATCCCCCTACGGGGTCGCATGTCATACCCAGGTGGTGCTCCATAGCAATCTCCGCCGCCATGAGGCATTGCTGTGGAGTGCCGCCTAATACCTCCGTAAGACCCGAGGCAGCCATAGCCGACGATACACCGATCTCTGCCTGGCATCCGCCCATTGCGGCCGAAATCGTCGCACTCTTTTTAAAAATACAACCCGTTTCGGAGGCAGTAAGCAAGAAACGCATCACATCAGTTTCCTTTCCGTCGCAAAAAATCAAATAATACAACAATACGGCGGGAATGACCCCTGCGGCGCCGTTTGTAGGGGAGGTGACCACACGGCCATAAGCGGCGTTCTCCTCATTTACAGCGAGCGCAAAGCAACTCACCCAATCAAGCGTGTACTGAAAGCCAGTGTCTTTCGTCTTTATGCGCTCCGTCCATTGAGAGTAACCGTCATAATGTTCATTACCCAAGAGAGTCTGGTTAATTTCGGCAGCCCGTCTCTTTACTTCAAGCCCGCCCGGAAGCACACCTCTTGTATGACAACCCTTGAAAACGCTGTCCTTCATTACCTGCCAGATAGCCTGAAGCTCCCGCCCGATCTCCGCAGTACTCCTCCAGCTAAGCTCATTTTCATGTACTATTTGCGAAATGGCTTTTCCGCTTCCTTCAACATATCCGAGGAGGTCATTCGCAAATCCGATCGGATAGGCGAGTAACACCCTTCTGCTTTTTGTCTGTGCCGGGTCGTCACTTTTTCCGTATATAAATCCTCCGCCAATGGAGAAATACGTTTCAGAAATTTCCAATCCTCCTGTAGTAAACGCCGTGAATGTAAGCGCATTAGGATGATCCGGAAGCGATTCAAACATCCGGAATTCTAAATCCTCTGAAAAATTAAACGGCACAGAATATCTACCATCTAATTGAATGACAGATGAATGCCTGATGATGTCGAAAGTTTCCGTAATGTTATGCGTAGGAATAGTTACCGGGTCAAAGCCGCTAAGGCCTAAAAGGACAGCCAAGTCAGTGCCGTGGCCTTTACCCGTTTTTGCAAGCGATCCATACAACACTACTTTGAGAGAACTGATGCTTCCAACCGAGCCCTGTTTATCCAGTGCTTGAACGAACTTTTGTGCTGCCCTCCAGGGGCCTAATGTATGTGAACTGGAAGGACCAATGCCTATTTTAAAAATATCGAATACCGAGATCTGTTCTTCTTGCATTTTGTTTTAGTCTGTTAACATTTAATCGGGCGCTTTTACCAAAGCTTGACTTAAACGCCCGATTTTACAGAATACCCTAGTAAAAAGCTCAATTTTCGGGACTTTTTCTGCTAAATGTATATATAGATACTAAATAAATGGCAATAAATCACGAGAACAATTGTAAATCACAAAATTCCGCCTAACTATTTAAGATTATAACATAATTATTACTGCGAAATCCCATCTGTCGCCAGATCAGACGTCTCCTGACTAACATGCTGAACAACCCTTAAAATTTCGAAAGTCTTCAACCCATTAGGCATTTCCCATTGAACAATTGAGCCTTTGCGATAACCTAATAAAGCAATTCCAATAGGAGCAAACACGGAGATTTTTTTCTGTTTCATATTCGCTTCAGACGGAAGCACCAGATGAAAAGTAAATGTCTGCTTGCTGGTCATCTCCTGAATATCTATCTTGGAGTCTAGACATACCACGTCATCGGGCAGCTCTTGCTCTTTCATTATTTTGGCCGACTTCAGCTCAGCCAATAGTTTGTTCCGGTTGAATTCAGAAAGGTCGCTATGTGCTAAATGTTTTTTAAGTAATTCTAATTCTTTTTTAACGATAATTAATTGTTCTGTCTTCATAATAAATAATTTAGATTATTGATGTGTCTGTGATGGGAAGCCTCCAGCATCGTACGTATGTCTTAGGTGACTTACTGAATGGTTCTGCGCTCTTAAAAAATTAAAAAGCATTTGATGGTCATTAAGATAATAACCATTCAGTAAAAGCTAAGAAATAAAAACGATTGCTTATTGGCTGGCCCCAAGACCAAGTATGGCCGGGGCTATAGTAATAAAGTCCTTGGAATTTTGGAATACCGCATACCCACATACAACGTTGACACCCTGCGGTCGTGCCACAGAGTTCTCTAAATTGCCGTATGTACGTATTAACGTTGCCATTATTTCAAATGTCAGTTAAATTTTCCACTTAATCAAGTACTTAAATCTGTTCATTCACAATGTTACAGGGAAATGAGCTTTCTAAGTTCAGCCGCATTCCTCACCGCTGCTCCGCCAATATCGTTATTAAAGAAGATATAGGCGTCCGACACATCCCTCTCTTCAACTAACCTCACAAAAGCAGCAAGCTCCTCTGTAGAATATTCAGAGCTGTAAAGGTTTGCCGCGCCATGGAAGCGGTAATAGAGCGACCGCGAATTGCTTATAACATCGTCCGGCAGAGTAGGATGGCTTATGCCGCTAAAAACTATATTTCTTTCACCGAACGTGCGGTAAACGTCTGCGTTCCACCAACTGGGATGGCGAAATTCGACAACATTTGTAAAAGAAGGGCTCAAACTGTTCATCATGGCATCCAGATGAGCCTCCGTATAAGCATAATGGGGGTGTAGCTGGAACAGCACCACTGCCAGTTTCTCCTGAAGTCCTGTTTGTATAAGATCGTAGAAACGGGTGATAATATCCTGAACGTCGTTAAACTTCCTGTAATGGGTAATCGTCCGGGGCGCTTTAACGGCAAAGTTGAAACCATCCGGACTGATAGTATACCAGTTCGCCAATGATTTCAGCGTGGGAGTTCTGTAAAAGGTTGCGTTTAGTTCCAAAGCACTGAAGTGCCCGGCATAGAAGGAAAACCATTTGTTCTGCGCAAGTCCCTCCGGATAAAACAGGTTTTTCCAGTGCTTGTAGTGAAAGCCGGAACAACCGATATGCCACCTGACCATAAAGCGTATGTTTTAGAGAATAAAATACCAGATCCCTGCCTTTTGTTTGGAGTAAGTAAAAACCAGAATAACTGCCGCAGCCGCCATCAGCATAATAAATGATAACATGCTACAAAACTCCGCCAAAATCGTATTATCGATTAACTTTCCCGGCACATATCTTTGAGAGATAACCAACGCTTAGATTAATGAAGAAAGTCTGGAACATTTTGCTCCTCACAGCAGCAACCGGGTATGCGGCACAAGTGTCAGCGCAGTACCCTGTCATACCGAAACATATGGAAGCACATGCCGACTCAGTAATGAAAGAGTATGAAAGGCTATCCGACGAAGCATGGAAAAAGGCTCTTCCGGTCGTAGAACGGGACAATAAACAAGGAAAACCATTCATCCCATGGGCGTCTAAACCCGCTGATTTGCCGCAGGCATCTATTCCAGCGTTTCCAGGTGCGGAAGGTGGCGGAGCTTACAGCTTCGGAGGCAGGGGAGGAAAAGTTTATGTGGTGACTTCGCTTGCAGATAGGGGGCCGGGCACTTTACGTGAAGCTTGCGAGCAGGGGGGCGCCCGTATCATCGTATTCAATGTGGCGGGAATCATCAACCTTGAAAGTCCGGTAATTATTCGTGCTCCTTACATAACCATTGCAGGTCAGTCCGCTCCCGGCGACGGGGTCTGCATTGCAGGCGAATCGCTCTGGATCAACACACACGATGTCGTGATCAGATATATGCGTTTCCGCAGAGGCGGAACAGACGTAACCCGTCGTGATGATGCCCTTGGAGGTAATGGCGTCGGCAATATCATAATTGACCATGTGTCCGCCAGCTGGGGGCTTGATGAGAACATGTCGATGTACAGACACGTTTATGATAAAGGCGATGGCTCAAAGCCGGAAAAACTGCCCACCGTAAACGTCACCATTCAAAATTCAATTTTCTCCGAAGCGCTCGATACCTATAACCATGCCTTCGGAAGCACGATAGGTGGACTTAACAGTACATTTATGCGCAATCTATGGGCAAATAATATCAGCCGCAACCCTTCCATCGGCATGTATGGTGACTTCGGGTTCGTTAACAATGTTATTTTCAACTGGTGGAACAGGAGTGCCGACGGAGGCGATAATAAATCCCTTTACAATTTTATAAATAACTACTACAAGCCGGGACCCATTACCCCCCTTAATGAACCTATCGCTCACCGGATTCTGAAGCCTGAATCCGGTAGAGACCAGGCGAACAGGAACCAGTTCGGAAAGGCATACGTTCATGGAAATATTGTAGAGGGCAACGATAAAGTAACAAAAAATAACTGGGACGGCGGTGTGCAGATCGGAAACCTTCCAGATGCGGGCGACCAGCTTGCCCGCATCAAAGTGGATAAACCCCTCCCCATGAGCCCGGTGTCAACCCTTTCTGCTCAGGAGGCTTACCATTATGTGCTGACAAACGTAGGTGCTGCACTCCCGAAGCGTGACGCCGTTGATGAGCGTATCATCAGACAAGTGAAGACCGGAAAGATAGAGTATACAGAGAACGGAAAAACAGGAGTTGGAAAGGAATACATTAAAAGACGGCTTCCAGAAGATTCATATAAAAAGGGGATCATTACGGATGTAAGCCAGGTCGGCGGCTATCCGGTTTACAAAGGAAAGCCCTATGTGGACTCAGACAATGATGGAATGCCCGACGCTTATGAGAAAAGCAAAGGGCTTAATCCTAATGATGCTTCTGATGCCGCTCTGATTAACAAAAGCGGCTACTCAAATATCGAAGATTACCTGAACAGCCTGGTTCCGTTGAAGAACGTGAAACCGTAAGACAGGAAGCCAAACTTTAATTAGATGATAACGATCAGGTAACAATGTGTTAATATGCAAACTTTCTTACTCGGCTACACGTAACTTTATAAGAGGGTTACGATCATGTTCAGAGTAGTATTGTATATTTCTATGTTTATTGGCTGCATCAGCCACACTCTCGCACAAAGCGGGAGTGGGCAATACTGTTTTGAATTTTACGAGAGCACTTATAATCTGGAAGTAGACCAGTCCGTTCATATCCCGTCTCCACCTGCGCTTGAGCCGTCTTCCATCAGGGCGTTTTTTACTTCACTTAACGCAAGTAAATATGAGCCCATGGTGGACTCGATGCTCGCATACCGCCTACGTTACCAATTGAACGACTGGCTCTATTACCAACTCATCAGAAGAGTCGCTCAACAAATCAGTCCCAAAGCCGAGAACTATACTCGTTACACGCTATACAAATGGTTTTTATTAAGCAAGTCAGGATATGACGCCCGACTGGCGATAGCAGGCGATAAGATCATCTTCTACGTCTACAATGACGAAGATATCGCTGACATACCTTTCTTTATGGTAGATGACAGGAAGTACATGTGCCTGAACATACACGATTATCCAAAAGCTGATCTTCATACGAATCCTCCTTTACCGGTGCGGATTTCCATTCCTGAAGCAACGCGCTCATTCTCTTACAAGATTACAAGGCTCCCCGACTTCAGGCCCGAGCAGTATAAGGTTAAAAAACTGGAATTTAAATACAAGCAGAAAACCTATCATTTTGCGGTGAAGTTGAATCCCGAAATAGAAACCATATTCGCAAACTATCCGGGAGTAGACTTCGAATCTTACTTCAACATCCCTTTAAGTAAAGAAACGTATGGTTCTCTTATTCCCTTGCTGAAACAGAATATCGACGGCATGAGCCAAAAAAAAGGTGTTGACTATTTGATGCGCTTTACCCGTTACGCTTTCCTTTATGAAGATGATGAAGAAAATTTCGGTAAGGAGAAGAGGCTTTCGGCCGAAGAAACGCTGTTCGCTAAATACAGCGATTGCGACGACCGCGCTGCACTGTTTTTTTACCTGGTGAAAGAGATTTACAATCTCCCCATGATCGCTGTACTTTATCCTACACACATAACCATGGCAGTCCGTTTTGACAAAGTAATCGGGAAACCTATCATCTACCAAGGCAAGGCATACAGCATATGCGAGCCAACTCCCCAGAAAGAAAATCTCCAGATCGGTCAACTTGCTCAAAAGCTGAAAAATCTGCCTTATCAGGTAGTCTACCAATACGAGCCCGGCGATTTCTAGAATCCTTATTTTGTTTTATTCATGACTTGGGTATCTTCGCGAAGAAAGAATAAGTAATTTCAAAAAAACCTTATGAGCAAATTGCAACAAGCTTTCGAGCTTTTTGACCAATACAATAAGCAAAGTCCTGATCAGGTCGTATGGAAAGGGCAAACCTTTCCGGCAGAATATTTTTACGCGATCGAACTCTATAACTGGGTGAAGAAGATTCAGCCTGATGCAAATGAATACCTGCTCCTCGCATCAAGAAGCCAGCATATTGGTAGGTGGGAGAGTCCCCGCAGCGACTATCCAGAAGGAAGGACCGGATACCTTAAATGGAGAAGTGATCTTGGCAAATTCCACGCAGCTAAAGCAGGAGCGATCTTAACTCAGGTTGGCTATACGCCCGAAGAAGTAGAGCGGGTTCAACAGATCATTCAAAAGCAGCGACTGAAACTGGATGCTGACGTTCAGGTTATCGAAGATGCCCTTTGCCTGGTTTTCCTTGAATTCCAATATGACGATCTCATCCGAAAGTTAAGTGAAGAAAAGATGATCAACGTATTACGGAAAACATGGAAAAAGATGAGTAAAGACGGACATGCCGCCGCGCTGCAATTACCGTACAGTCCTGAAGGATCCTCTCTTATTTCAAAAGCGCTTCAGGAGTAAGCGCTTTCGTCTTCAAAACCTGAACCTCTTCCTGATCCAGATCAGAAGAAGTACGCCCGCTATGGTAAGTAGTATTTTCAGCAGCATTTCAAACAAATACCTGTGCTTTTGTTTCTAAAGGTATAAATATTATCTGAAAAGAAATGCTGCTGAAAATAGACTGGACGAAGCTGTTAATGGGTGAAGAAGACTGGGTATTTCTGGTTGAAATTGCGGCTCGTACCCTCGCCATGTACGTCATCATATTGGTAGGCCTACGCCTGCTCGGAAAACGGGGAGTCGGCCAGCTTTCAGTCTTTGAACTGGTTGTCATCATAAGCCTTGGATCCGCCGCCGGCGACCCGATGTTCTATAGGGAGGTAGGAATGCTTATACCGGTGGTGATCTTCACGATCATCGTTGCCTCTTACAGACTTACAACATACCTCACTGCCAAAAGCAGTGACTTCGATACGCTCGTCGAAGGAAAAGCGACCTACCTCATTCGCGATGGTGAGTTTTCTATAGACAATTTCAGCAAAGAAGGTCTCGCTTATGATGAATTCTTCTCTGAACTCAGGCAATACAGCATTTCTCATCTCGGACAAGTGGAGACAGCAATCATTGAAACCTCAGGAAATATCAGTGTCTATTTTTATCCTGATGAAAAGGTACGCTATGGGTTACCAATCCTTCCGGAGCTATTCGAAAAGGCGGTATTCAGGATCTCCAAAGCCGGGATTTACGCCTGCTCCTTCTGCGGAAACGTCGAAAAGCATCCCGCCGCAGACGAATGTCGTTGTAAAAGGTGCAACCGGAAGCGCTGGGTGGAGGCAATAGACGCTAAACGAGTGCGATAGCGCCAGGTTAGTAAACTTGTAGTATACTAAAGATCTTCTTGTTCATTTCTATAGAGTCCCCGGCCTTACGCCCCATCATCAGGCGCCCGATCGGCGAATGTGCAGATATGGCATATACAGACCTTCCCACCGCCATCACTTGCCCTGCACTGATACTGATATAGAAATCACCACCGGAAGTAACCACAAGACTGCCTTGCTTGATCATATCTGAAGTCGCTTCAGGACTGAATTTATCAAGCGCCATACGCAGCTTCTTCGCTTCCATTAGCTGCTGAGCATTTCGGGATATCTCTTGCTGCATCATCTCGCGCGTTGTTTCATACTTATCGCCGGCACTGCTCTTCGTGTCGTTGACCGAGGCCTCATGTGACGCCTGTAACGCCTTTTCAATGGAGGATATCCGCTCATCGGCATACCCTATACACTTCTGGTACAGAACCTTTTTGATCTCTTGCATGGTAGCACTTACATAAATTCGAAACCGCTAAAGTTAAATAAATAGATAACATCTTTCGAATACAAGAAATGCTATCTTTATCAAAACTCGTACCCAGTTATTATGACCTTTTGTCGGTTTATTTTCTTACTGATTGTAACGTCATTTCTTCTTCACCCGGCACGCGCTCAAAAGATGATAACAGTCAGTGGCTTCTTAATCGATGCTTCTAATGGCGAAACGCTGGGCGGAGCTCTCGTCAGCAGTGCCTCAACAACGATTGCCGCCAACACTTACGGTTACTATTCCATATCAGTTCCCCCTCATACGAAAAGCCTGAAGTATTCCTGCCTGGGGTACGTCCCGCTTGAGCTTAGCCTTCAGTCAGCTCAAGATACCGTAATCAACGTCAGCTTATCCATGCAATCCAACATGATTTCCGAGGTGGTTATTAACGTCTCTGGCCATACCGCTTCAGACAAGACGGCGAAGTCACTCAGTATGGGCGCTGTGAAACTGCTGCCGTCTTTCCTGGGAGAAGCAGACCTGATCAAGTCATTTCAGCTTTTGCCAGGTGTTACTACCATTGGCGACGGAGCCTCTGGCTTTAACGTCAGAGGAGGGGGAGTAGACCAAAATCTGGTACTCCTGGATGAAGCTCCATTGTACTTTACCTCTCATTTGTTTAACTTGTTCTCCGTTGCAAATCCCGACGCAGTAATGGATGCCGTTTTGTACAAATCAGAAATGCCTGCAAGATACGGAGGACGCCTCTCTTCGGTACTTGATACCCGCTTAAGGGACGGCAATAACCAACAATGGCAGGCAACAGGGGGCATTGGCCTGATCGCCAGCCGCCTCACCCTCGAAGGTCCGCTAAAAAAGAATAAAAGTGCTGTCCTGATCAGTGCCAGAAGGTCATACACGGACGTCATTACCCGCCAGTCCTCTAATGCCGACATAAAAGACAATTCTATTTACTTTTACGACCTCAACACCAAGATCAACTTTCCCATAGGCGAAAAAAACCGGATCTTTATATCAGGATATCTCGGGAAAGATAAAATTCAGTCTGCCGAAGATTTTTTGCTCCAATGGGGTACAGGAACCGGAACCCTGCGCTGGAACCATGTATTCAATAACAAGTTGTTTTCCAACCTAAGCCTGATATTTTCCGACTATCGGTATAGCCTTGGATCGATGAGTGAACCCACGTCCAGCTTCCTCTGGAAGGCATCGATACGGGACTATACTGCTAAGAACGTTTACTATTGGTATGCCGCCCCGGGAAACACAGTGAACTTCGGTGCGGAAACTGCCTTGCATATATTCAGTCCGGGGTCAGCAATGCCCGAAGGTCCCGCCTCTATCTTTCAACCTGTACGATTGCATGGGCAACGCTCCGCGGATTACAGCCTCTTCTGGAACCATGAGCTTAAACCTGCAGACCGCCTCAGCATCGAATACGGCGCACGCTATACAGGCTTTCAAAGTATCGCTACCGATTCCACCGTTATTTACGATTATGAAGGGGAGAAGGGCTCCCGAAGATATCCGGTTAATCAACGGCAATATGATGATGGCACGACTATAAAATGGTATCACAGCCTGCAGCCACGACTATCTATCCGACTCAGAACAGGTGAATCTTCAACATGGAAGGCCTCTTATACCCGGACTGTGCAGAATCTGCACCTCATATCCAACAGCCTCTCCACTAGTCCGCTAGATATGTGGACACCGAGTTCATATAACATTAAACCCGAACGTGCAACACAGTTTTCCATAGGGTTTTCCAATAGTCCTTTTAGCGCACCCTATAAATTCACAGCAGAAGCATATTATCGAAAACTCAGTAACCAGCTCGATTTCGTCGACGGTGCCGAAACCTTGCTTAATGAGCATCTCCCCGGAGACATACTCGTTGGTAAAGGCAGGGCCTATGGGACGGAGCTTCAAATGGAGAAAACCTCGGGGGACTTAACCGGCTGGATCAGCTATACGCTAAGCAGAACGGAGCGCAAAATAGATGGAATCAACAGCAACCGGTACTATCCTGCAAAATACGATAAAACGCATGCCTTGGCAGCCGTCGCTATGTATCGTTTAAGTTCTCGAATCCTCTTGTCTGCAACCTACAGTGCTGCCAGCGGAACGCCGGCAACCTTGCCCTCCTCCCGTTATGAGTTTAGTGGCTACACCGTACTTTATAATCCGGGGAATGCCCGAAATAATTACCGTATTCCCTCATATCATCGTCTTGATTTGTCAGCAACGTTCAGGAACAAGATAAAACCAGGAAAAAAAATGAGCAGTGAATGGGTTCTATCGGCCTTCAACGCTCTTAACCGCAGGAATGCATTTTCAATGTATCTGCGCCAGAAGGAGAACAATCCTTTAAACCTTGAGGCAGTACAATACTCTATGCTGGGAATGATTGTGCCCTCTGTAACATGGAACTTTAAATTCTGACAATGAGAATAACACGCATACTCTTACTTCTTCTACTAACGGGCACAATCGCCTCTTGTGAAAAGGTCCTCGAAATCGACATCAGGGAGCAACAACCTGTTTTGGTTATCGAGGGCTGGCTGACCAGCAAGAGAGAGTCTCATACGGTAAAGGTCTACTATACCAGTCCCGTTATCGCTGGCGCAGCCCCCTCGGTCGTCAGCAATGCACTCATAACACTTAAGGATAATGCAGGTAACAGCGAGACGCTAAAAGAAATGGAAAAAGGGGTCTATGAGATAAGCAGAATACGCGGGAGGGAGGGGCGCACCTACACCCTTTCAGTGGCATTTGAGGGGAATGCCTACGAAGCAAGTTCGGTAATGCCCAGACTGAGTATGGAGCCCGACACGCTCGAGTTCAAGTACAAAACAAAGCAGCTGCTATTCCCGGATGAAGGGTACTATCCCTTCATAAGCGGACAAGAGCTTGAGGGCATTGGTGATTTTACACAGTATAAAATTTTCCGGAACGGGAAATTTCTTAACAAAGCAACTGAAATAAACCTGTTCCGCGACAAATACGTCGATGGCAACCGAATTGGCAACTACCAACTCGAAATCGACAGCCCGTTTCTCTCCGGTGATCATATTCAGGTAGAAGCCTGGTCACTGACCGAAGCGAACTACAATATTTTAGCAGATATCCGCGAACAGCTTAACAACAGCGGCCTTTTTGCAAGTCCGCTTCCGAACGCACGCTCTAATATCCGAAAGGTAAATCCCTCAAGTGAAAATGTAACCGGCTTCTTTGGAGCTTCTACAGTAAGGTCGGTGGAGCGATACGTTCCCTGACTATTTTGTCGCGTTCCCATCGGCCTTCTTGTTATCTCCGATCCATACCAGCCTGTTCTTGACGCACTTTGGACAAAAATAGCTCCGGATCGGCAGAAAAGGCAAAAGGTTTTTTAGAACCCAGGGTCTTGGACTTTGGTAATGAAAAGGGGTGTTACACTTGGAGCATCTATAATCTCGATATGACATTCTAATTGGTCAAACAACAAAATTACGGAAAACTGCCGTCCAAACAGTAATTTTTTGTAACCTTTACGTTATGAACCGAAGAACCGTAAAATTCCTTATCAATACGGTGTTAGTACTAATATCACACACCGTATTTGCACAGAACTCACCCGCTCCGCTTAAACTTGTAGATATCCTGTTAACCCCGGATCATGCCGACTGGAACTATAAAGCAGGAGAGGAAGCACAAGTTAAGGTTACAGTACTCAAGTACGGCGTACCCATCAAAAATGCGGAGATTGAATATTCTTTCGGACAGGAAATGATGGAGCCCGAAGTAAGACGCTCTTTAAAGTTAAAAGAAGGATATGCAACCATTCACCTGGGCACAAGTAAACAACCTGGTTTCAGACAATTAAAGGTTAAAACGAAACACCAGGGAAACAGCTACGAAAATCAGATAAAACTTGCCTTCTCGCCCGAAAAGATAAAAGCCGCAACAGTCCTGCCCGCAGACTTCAGCCAGTTTTGGAAACAAAACATCGAAGCCATCCGGGATATAGAGCTAAGTCCCGTCCTCGAACATCTTCCCGGGCATTCAACAAGTACCGTTAACGTTTATCTGGTAAGCATCCAGGTCAACGAAAAAGGCCAACGTCTCTATGGTTACCTCTGCAAGCCAAAGAAGCCCGGAAAATATCCGGTATTATTTTCGCCACCGGGAGCAGGAGTGAAGCCTTTCGCTCCCAGCACATCTTTCGCAGACCAGGGCTTTATCAGCTTCACAACAGAGATTCATGGCCTCTCACCCATGATTGATGCCTCAGTTTACAAAAATATCAGCTCCGCTTTTGGCGATTATTGGCTGAATAACCTCCATAACCGTGATACCTACTACTACAAAAAAGTTTACCTCGGCTGTGTCAAGGCGATAGACTATCTATGCACCCTGCCTGAATTTGATGGCGAAAATATTGTCGTCTCGGGCGGTAGCCAGGGAGGAGCACTCGCCATCGTTACCGCTGCCTTGCATCCGAAAGTCAAATGCCTGGTATCTTTTTATCCTGCGCTTTCAGACATTAGCGGGTATTTGCATAACAGGGCAGGAGGATGGCCGCACATGCTGAACCCTTCTCATGCGAAATTCAACAACCGCCCGGAGAACCTAAACACCATTTCCTACTACGACGTTGTCAATTTCGCAAGACAAATCACCATACCCGGTTTTTATTCCTGGGGATATAATGACAACACCTGTCCGCCCACATCCATATACGCTGCGGTTAACTCCGTGACGGCACCAAAGACCCTCCGAATTACCCCTATCTCCGGTCACTGGAGATTCGAGGAAACGAACAGGGAATCGATCGCCTGGATTAAAAAACAACTCAACCTAGTCGAGCCCAGGAGCAAGTAGATCAGGATTCACTTCCCCTTCATTCGATTTGGTGATCTTACTGAGATTGTAACTCATCTTTCCGCTATGATCGGTGCCCTTGATCAAACCCTTGTTGAACAAACCGGAGAGCACCACCTCCGTCATTGCTGCCAGCTGAGGGTCTGCGCTTCCCGGTTGAAGCTCCTCCAGCCTGGCAAGAACATCATCGGCGCTGCCTTCACCCAGTTGTGCCAGGGCAAAGATAATTTTGCTTTCCTGAGTATCAGCGGATTCGTAAGACGCCGGTATAGAAAGAGGTTTAAATTCATCACGAAAGCTTTCATCGGACTGTATCATATCTTATCTTTTGTTTACAAAACCGCAGGTACGTCAAATTGTTTAAGGTCAGCGTCTGGCAGTCAGGATACCCGCAGACAACACACCAATGACCGCTGCCGCCGCCAATATATACTTCCGATGTGCCCTCGGTTTCCAGGCCACGCCCCATCCGCCATGTGTACTGGTGCCGAACGGCAGCGGGTTGAATACGTTCCCACTGGTCACTGCGATGGAGTCGGCCGACTTCAGGTACGTCCGGATAAACTTTGCTGCGATACCTGCTGTCAGCTCCGGCATTAGCGAATGAGCAAGCCGTAACAGCATGGATACGCTGCCTACGGTAACAGACGATCGGGGTTTCAGTGCCAGCGAAACGGCTGCCTGAGCAAGACGCATCGGGTCGTAAACCGGAGGCGCGGGCCGCACGACTTTACCCGTGTAGTTAGCAGCGTGCTGTATTCCTGGTGTGTCCAAAAAAGCCGGAAACATATCACATACGTGAATATGGCGCCAATCCTGAAGCTCCGCCTTTAACGCCTCCGAAAACCCGCGCAGCCCGAACTTACTTGCCGTATACGATGCACCCAGAGGGACCGGCAAGAAACCGCCAACTGATATATTATTGATCAGGACTCCCTTACCCTGTCTCTTAAAATAGGGCATCACAGCATGGGCTCCAAATAGAAAACCCATGAGGTTTGTCTGAACAACCTGTTCATGTACCTCCATAGGCACCTGGTCAAACTCACCGACGGTTAACACTCCTGCGTTGTTGATCCATACATCAATTTTTCCTCCGAAGATATCAGCATCGTTCGCCAGGCTGATCACCGCCTTTGGATCCGAGACATCAGCTGCAACAACCAGCACCATACATCCGAGTGCGCGGCACTCATCCGCAAGTTCCAGAAGTGCTGTTTCATTTCGGGCTGCCAATACCAAACGTGCCTTATGACGGGCGAACTCCAGCGCCATAGCACGACCAGCGCCTGATGATGCGCCGGTGATAACAACGGTACTGTTATTTAACGATTTAATTTCTTTCATCATAGCTTTAAAGTTTATATTAGTGCATCCGATAACAAACATATACGAACAGGCCACCTATACGCAACTTAAATCATCCCTGAACGAAACCATAAGCCGGCACACCTGTTCCTTAACACATATGCGAGAATTCAGTGCAGAAGAGTCAACCAAAGAACCCTATACCTGGCTCATTACCGGAAAAGTTACAGGTATAACAATAGCCGTTTATATTGGTTCTGAAAACTTCAGAACGCTGGACAACGAACTGCAGTTCTATGTAACCACCGAAAGAGACACGGTCTACTTCCAAACCATCCATTACAGACATCAAAAGGTTTCGTATATCATTGCCGGTATAGAATGGTTTATTGCCGGGCACCTGATAGCCAAATCGCCGCTGCAATCTTATTGACCAGAGTTTTTCAATTTGAAAAACAAAATATTCTCAACCGAGCTTTATAGATTATGAGAAAATTGAAAGGTATCATTTCCGGGCTAGCTGGCGCCCTCGCTGTAAATATTCTCCATGAAACGATAAGGAGATACGATAGCAAAGCTCCCAGAATCGATCTTATCGGTAAAGAAGCACTCTCGAAATCATTAACGGGTATAGGAGTGGAGCCCCCTAAAGGCAAGCAACTTCACCAGGCAACCCTGGCAGGCGACATAGTCAGTAACACCCTATACTATAGCCTCATCGCTTCAGGTGACGCGAACAAAAAATGGCTCAGAGGTGCAATGCTGGGAGCATCTGCGGGTATAGGGGCACTTAAATTGCCAAAACCAATGGGGCTCGACGACAGGCCGGTAACAAAGAACAGAAAGGCAGAAGTGCTTACAGTATTGTATTATACATTTGGCGGGTTGGTAACTGCAGCTACCTATGCATTGTTAACCAAAAAATAAGAATACAGACAAAAGGCGGCAGAATCTCTGCCGCCATACATTTACTGGTAATCACGGTGTGTGGGCTTCTGCGCCCCATACTGGTCTTTGATCTGATCAGTGTATTTCTTTGCCTGGTTCATCCACTCGGGTGCCTTTTCACTTATATCATCGATGAATGACTTTCCATCCGGACGTTTCTTCGTCGCATACTTGACGCCTGCAGCTACTGCAGCACCAAGAACTATATATCTCAATAATCCCATAACTTGTTTATACTGCAAATAATACAATATTCATTCCACTAATCACGATGCCGGCACATTGGATGTAAACTGTTACATTAGCGGCTTCTAAAGGAATAAATTATAGACAGCTATGATCACCATCAATAACTTTCAGGAATTTGAACAGTATAAAGGACAGGATCTGGGCATATCGGCCTATCATAAGATCACTCAGGATCAAATAAATAAGTTCGCCGAAGCGACTCTGGATTATCAATGGATTCATACCGATCCGGAACGTGCGGCACTGGAGAGCCCGTTCAAGGCTACAATTGCTCATGGCTATCTTACCCTGTCGCTGATCCCTTATTTATGGCAGCAAATTGTTTCAATCCAGAATCTGAAAATGGAAATTAACTACGGAGTGGAAAGCCTTCGTTTTGGTCAGGCAGTACGCGTTGATGGAGAAGTACGGCTAAAGGCAAGGCTGGCTGACATTGTAAACCTGCGCGGTACCGTGAAAGCAACAGTTGAGGTGACCCTCGAAATAAAAGACGAGAAAAAACCGGCCTTCAACGGAGAAGCAGTATTCCTGTACCATTTTCATTCCTAACGGTTTGCGCGTTCGTAAATAACATGTTTTAAAACTATCATAGTGCTTAAATGTTAGACATCTATGGAAATTTTAAAATTTGGAAACAGAATAAAAACCGCGGACGGCCGCGAAGGAACCGTTCAGGAAGACCAGGAAACGAATTCAGATGAAGTCAAAGTAATGATTGACGGAGAAGAGACGGCCAGTGTGCTCAAGGCACAGGACCTGGAAAAAATAGCGGATCACTTATAATCAATAAAATGGAAGAGAAACGCAACGAGTCAACTTCCCTTCGCCCTGAAGGCGAGCGCCTGCTGGATGCAAAACTTGTCAGGATAGACCTCTCAGACTTGAATGAACAGATACAGCGGGAGAAAGCCTGGCTGGAGGGCGACCGGACAGCTATAACGGTATTTAAAACCGACGACCTTCGTATCGTCATGATCGCATTGCACGCGGGAGCAGAGATGAAGCCTCATACAGCACCCGGTGTCATTAGTGTACAGGTCTTAAAAGGTAAAATCAACTTCGCAACTGATGATCATCATGAAGATCTGAAACCCGGACAGATGATTACGCTTCATAAGCGCGTCCCCCACCATGTGAAAGCTTACGAAGACTCGTCCTTCCTGCTGACAATGGCTACTCCCGGAGGTATAGATTAGTTATTAGTTTAAGACAAAAACAAAAGAAGGAAGCCAGGGCTTCCTTCTTTTGTTTTTGTTATTTTTGTAAGCCGGCAAATGCTTTAAATTCTTCGGCTTCCACATAACGTTTGAAGTTATTGATATCCTCTTTGATCATATCCTCAAATACTCCGTTAAACAATGAGGTAATTCCCCTACCAACGCTGCCTGCAGGAGGGAAGTAGCTGATTTCAACCAGCAGCTCAGTCCCTGTGCCATTAAGCGCATCACTAAACTCTACTTTTCCCGCATTGTCGATCATGGATCCTTCAATTGAGCGCCAACCGATATAAGCATTTTCTTCCTGACGGGTTACCTCCGCGTTCCAGCTCAATCCCACAATATTTCCGGGCGTATTGGCGACCCAGTGAGATACATTGTCACCCGTCTGCTCAACAGACTTCAGGTGTTTCATAAATTTTGGCAGGTTGGATACGTCACTCCAAAAACGATAAAGCGTTTCCCTGGGTACATTCACAATGAATCGTTCCGTGATATTGATCGCTTCCGGATCGGAAGTATCTTTACCAAGCCTGGTGTAAACCGGACACACACCAGTTGCTCCACGGTAAAGCAACACCCCGCCAACTGCCGCTTCCTGCAATGCGATGATGGGATGGTGCCAGAGGTTTTTCAACCCCTTATAAAAAATAAAGGCACCAGCAGCTATAGAAATAACTCGTTCTGTAGTATCCACATTGGGTGTTCCGCTATTTTTCAGGAACGAATTGTTCAGCGTATTCGTCAATTTATCGGTGATATTTTCCATTTTGTATCTGTTTTATACTGGAACATATACAAGAACAAGTTGTTTGTTGATAATAATTAAACACAGCCGAAACCCTGTTCGGGCTTAAATAAATAATTCTAAATTTGGCGGAAGATATGGATGAAAGAACCAGACAGCTAAGAACGGTAAATGTCACCCGGTATGTCATTCCTCTGAGAGAAGGAGGGTCTCTTCCGGCAATCGCCGAAGCAGACGACGATTTTTTGTATGTATTGAAGTTTAGGGGTGCCGGACAGGGCGTTAAGGCGCTTACCGCAGAGCTTATCGGTTGCGAAATAGCCAGAACACTGGGTCTTAAAGTTCCCGAAGTTGTGTTCGCCGAGCTGGATGAAGCGTTTGGAAGAACAGAGGGTGACGAAGAAATCCAGGATTTGCTGAAGTTCAGCAGAGGTTTGAATCTCGCCCTCCATTATTTGTCGGGTGCTATCACATTCGACCCTGTTGTGAATACGGTAGATCCGCTCCTCGCTTCTAAGATCGTATGGCTCGATTGTTTGCTTACTAACGTCGACCGTACAGCAAGAAATACCAATATGCTCATGTGGCACAACGAGCTATGGCTCATTGACCATGGCGCATCCTTGTATTTTCATCATTCCTGGAGCAATTGGGAAGAGCAGGCCCGAAAACCTTTTGTGCAGGTTAAAGACCATGTACTATTGAATGAGGCCACCCAGCTCGAAGCTGTAGACAAAGATTTTACTGCGGTACTGACTCCACAGCGAATCCAATCTATCGTTGGTCTGATACCGGACGAATGGTTATCTACCGAGTCAAAGGAGCAGGCTGAACTGAACCGCCAGGTATACTATGATTTTTTACTAACCAGAATCGCCAGTTCTGACATATTCGTTAAAGAAGCCCAAAATGCAAGACAAACACTTATTTGAGTACGCTGTAATCCGCCTGGTCCCGAGGGTAGAACGCGAAGAATTCCTCAATGTCGGTGTGATTCTGTACTGCAAATCATCGCGGTTCCTCCAAATGACCATGACCATCGACCGCCAGCGTCTTCTGGCATTTGCTCCTGACACGGACTTACAAATGGTTGAGCAAAATTTAAATGCGTTCGCGAAGATTTGCGCAGGAGGAAAGGATGGAGGCCCGATAGGCCAGCAAACAATGGCAGACCGATTCCGGTGGATCACCGCGATGCGAAGCACCATTATACAAACCTCGCGTGTACATCCCGGTTTTTGCACCGATCCACAATCCACGCTGGAAAGACTGCATAGCGAGCTGGTTCTCTAGGAGAACCAGCAAGTTCTTACTCTGCAAGTTCTTTTATCAGAGGTAAGGTGAAGAAAAACTCTGACCCTTTGCCGTGCTCACTCTCCACCCAGATGCGGCCTTTATGCCTTTCCACAATCTCTTTTGTTATAAACAAGCCGATTCCCAGCCCGGAGATATGTGAAGCTATGCTCTCTACACGATAGAAGCGTGAAAATATATTAGCCATCTGCTCGCTTTCTATACCGAAACCGAAGTCCTTGATCCCTACTCGTACTTCCAGATCGGTTTTTCTTACTCTGACAATCACTTTCGATGCGTCAGGAGAATATTTTATTGCATTGGAAATTAGATTGATGATCACTTGTTCCACACGCTGCTTGTCTGCCTGAACCGGAAGAACCATACTATCGCTGTCCACTTCAATCTCATGAGTGTCCGAGGTAAATTGAATCAGCTCTATAACTTCGTATAACAAAGTCTGAAAATCGAAGGTCTCAAAATCAAGATAGAGCTTTCCCGACTGTATCTTAGACACGTCGAGCAAGTCTGAAACTAAATTTGATATTTTGTTCAGCTGCTTGAGTGCCTTTTTGATGAACACTTTATTGCGCTCGCCCGATGGCTTTCGCTCGAGTATCTGCAAAAAGCCCTTCATGCTGGTCAAAGGGGTCTTCAGCTCATGACTGGCTAATCCGATGAACTCATCTTTCTTCGCGTTGAGCGCTCTAACCTCCTCATACAATTTGGCGTTGTCAAGTGCTGTAGCCGCCTGAGCCGCCACACCGGCAACTAAATTTTGCTGGTTCCGGGTGAACATAGCCGGTTCAGAGTGTCCGAATACAAGTCCACCCACTATGATATTACCTTTTGTTGCAACAGGAACAACCATTAAACTCGAAACCAGCATGCCGTCCTTCAGCAGGCCAGAAAGCAGCGCATCATTCCTATCGTGCTTATCTTCCCTGAGGTTATCAATCCTGACAATCCCCCCCAGAAAGTTGTTTCCAAATTCTGGTGATTCCAGGTCGCCAAGAGGTTCCTCAGGTGTTCCCGACACGGTATAAAGTCGTACCGGGTTACCCATGCCGTCTACGGTATTGTAGAAAAAAGCACCGAATTCGGCTCCAGTAAGCTGCGTTGTAGCATCCGTAACCTTCTGCAATATCATCTCCGCTTCCAGGCCCTCTGAAATCACTTTGCCGATAGCGTTCAGAATTTCCAGGTCACTCGCGTGGCGCTTAATGGCTCTTTCCGCCTCCTTATTCCTGGTAATATCACGCGCGATCTTAGATGCGCCAATAATATTTCCGTCCTTATCCTTAACAGGGGAAATAGTTAACGATACGGCTATCTCACGACCACCTTTCCCAATCCGCACCGTCTCCATATGTTCAACCTTAATACCTCTTTTGATATTACTGATGATTTTGTCTTCCTCGGACAGGCGTTCCTTCGGGATAAGGAAAGAAATATGCTCACCTATAATTTCCTCTTCTGTATAACCGAAAATCTGCTCAGCTCCCTTATTCCAACTGGTAATAAAACCATCAAGCGTCTTGCTAAGAATAGCGTCATCGGATGATTCAATGATAGCAGCCAGCATAGCCTGCTTCTCTTCTGCTACCTGCTGCATGGTAAGATCGTGAAAGATGTGGGATACACCCAGTTCTCTTCCCCCTGCGTCCCTGATAACAGATGCAGTGAGCGATATATATACTTCTCTTTCTTCCTTGTTTAGCCGGATGGTCTGGTAGTGTTCCATCGATCTTCCAGCGACCAATTTCCGGAGATTCAACTTTTCGTCAAAGACCAGGCGTTCCGGAATGATGAAATCCATATGCTTCCCGATTACATCTTTTGCATTATGCCCCAGAATCCGGGTCGCCGCAGAGTTCCAATGCATAATATATCCGTTCGTGTCCAGCGTAATAATAGCGTCGTGTGCGCTATCGAAGATTGAAGACAAATCGAAGTCATTCAGGCTAATGAGTGGTTTATTACTGTCTTCCATTAAAACAAATATATTCAATAAAACATTTGTATGATATCAAACTAAATATTCGCTGTCTGTTTCCTATGCCGTCGTCCGTTATCTCGTCATATCATTTCGACCCCTTAACCCTTACTCTTAAAGTGGTGTTTCTCTCAGGTCTGGTGTACGAATATCAGGGCGTTCCGGAATTTGTATATGAGGAAATGAAGGCAGTCCGATCCAAAGGCACCTTTCTCAACAAGCGCATCAAGGGATTTTACCCCTATCGGAAACTTTCCTGAATACACTTATCCGGCAAGCTTCCGGTCCACATCCGCCAAGGTGCCCTTGAACGGACCAGAAGACTCGATCTTCAAAGTAGCCATAGCTGCTCCAAACGTACCGGCCTCTACACAATCGAAATTTTTGGCTCTCTTATATAGATAGCCGGCCATATAGGTATCCCCACAACCGGTCGCATCAACTACCTCATCTGGCGTGTATGCCGGAATTTCGTAGAAAACGCCGTCTTTGTAAATCAACGAACCCTTGCTTCCCAGCGTTACAATCACTTCATTCACACCCAGGTCAGCAAGGATCATCGCCCCCTCGCGTATATCACCGCAACCAGTCAGTACCGCCAGCTCCTCATCGTTCGCTTTGAGAATATCGACGTAGGGAAGCGCTTCGGTCTTGTCAGACCAGTCTGTTGCCAGCACGTTCTCGTCTTTCACCAATCTTAGATAACCCTGAACGTCAAGAGAAACAATACCTTTTGCAGACAAGTATTTAATCAGTGAAAGCGGTATATCATCGCCGAGCAAAGGGCCAAGGTGATAAATTCCGGCATCCACATCCAGAAAGGAACTCACATCAAACGGATCCGCTTTCTGCAAAACCCTTTGCGTCCGGCTATCCTGGTTAGCGCCATAGATATTTTCAAAACAGACAGTATTCGTGCTCGGCATTGCATTCACGCTAATCCCCGCAGCACGAAGATCCGAGACGATATGTTTTTCCGATCCCGCGATGGCGGTAACCAGACTGTAGCGTATGTCAAGATTAGCCATAGCATGTGAGAAGTAAAACGATGTCCCCCCGGGCATGTGGACCACGCCGGAAGGATTGACGACTTTGTCCAGCGTAATGTGCCCAATACAGCAAATATCAACCATGTAATCTGTTTATGTCAAAAAGCTGCAAATGTAAGTATAAACTTGTATCTAAATCATTAATGAACTATCGGCCGATGTTCCTCCCTATGTTTTCACCAGCCAACACAATGTCGCTGCCACTCGGCGCCTGGAATATCTCCAGTTCAAAGTGTTTGGCAGCTGCAAACAGGTGGTCGAATATATCCGCTTGTATGCCTTCGTATTCGGTCCAGACTACAGTAGCCGTAAAACAGTACACTTCAATAGGCACGCCCCTGTCGTCAGGCGGAAGCTGACGCACCATCAGGGTCATGTCTTTCCGGATATGCTGATGATGGTTAAGAAAGGCTTCGGTATAATACCTGAACACACCAATATTGGTCATTCTCCTGCCGTTTATCAGTTCCGTAGTATCTACAGCATGCTCCGTATTGTATGCGGCAATTTCCTCCTGACGACGTTCGACAAAGTCCCGGATTAAATAGTATTTCTTAAAACGTTCCCGCATTTCCGGATCGACGAACTTGATAGACCGAATATTGATGTGCAGCGCACGCTTTATACGCCGGCCTCCGCTCTCCTGCATGCCGCGCCAGTTCTTGAAGCTATCGGTTATGAAGTAGTAAGTAGGGACTGAAGTGACTGTTTTATCCCAGTTACTTATTTTAACAGTATTCAGGTTCATCGCCACCACACTTCCGTCCGCATTGAACTTCGGCATTTCCACCCAGTCGCCAACTCGCACCATATCGTTCGCAGAAATCTGCACACTTGCCACCAGGCCCAGTATGGTGTCTTTGAATATCAGAAGTACAATGGCCGTCATGGCACCAAAAGCACTGAGAAAATATACCGGAGATTTACCCATCAGAGTGGAGAGCATTAATATACCAACGGCAATGTATATAACGATACGTGCAAGCTGGAAATAACTCGCGATAGGCTTACTTTTAAAGAGCGGTGAACTCGAAAGGATAAACTCGAGCGCTTTTAAAACCGACAGAATGATTTTCGTTATGACCAAAATGATAACGAGATCCAGCAAAATGATAATCGCAGGTAGCGCTTCAGGGAAACTGACAAACACAGCGGGGGCAAGGCTCTTAACGATAAGCACCGGAATTAACTGCACCAGATTGTTGAGTAGTCGAAATTCAATTATTATATCATCCCATTTTGTTGAAGTACGCTTAAAGAACGAATGGATAAAATTCTTTGTTATCCACTTTGCGATGTACATAAACAGATAGGCCAGGAGGATGATAATAATGAGGTTGCAAAATACCGTGATATAGGGAATAAGCTGATCAGCGACTCCTGACTGAGAAAGGAATGTTTCGAAATAACGTTGTAGTTCTTTCATTTTTAAGGGTGATGTATTCGAAAATAAGCGCGCAAGTTACCAATTTTAAGCGGAAGCCTTCCGCTAAAGCGCCACCGCTTACTATCAACACCTGCTCCAATCAAAATTAATTTACTTATACTGAATCGCTTAAATGCTATTTTTAAAAAATCAATAAAAGCAATTTGCAAATGAAGTGACTATTTGTACTTTTGTCGCGGAGAGTTGGCAGAGTGGTCGATTGCGGCAGTCTTGAAAACTGTTGACTGTAACAGGTCCTGGGGTTCGAATCCCTAACTCTCCGCACTATAAAAAAGCCTGTATCATTGTAGAGATGATAACAGGCTTTTTTTATGGTATCAATTTCTCTAGTCGACAATCATCCTGAAAACGTAGGATCCATCGTAATATTTCCTTTTATATACCGCCGTATAGAAGGCGTCTTGAAGCCCACATGAGTCCGACTTTTAGTGCCGTAAGTCGGACTCAACACGCGCCGATCACTGCTGCAATAGCGGCTGATATAGACGCAGGTATGGGCAAGCCAGCCCGGAGGTACCTAGAGTATCTGGTCATACAGAATCTGGATATCCGCCGCACAAGGGTCATGGAGGGGCAAACCAACCCGCTAAGCGCCCAGGCGGACTCCAGTTGCATCGTGATGCTGAGCATGCCGCTGCTGATGTATGACCAGGCAGGGCATACCGGAGAATATGTCCCGCCGAGCAACATAGATTTTCAGTTCCCGCCCCATTATAGCAGCTTATCCGTCTCAGCAAAGAAGTCTGCCCTGACCGGTACATGAAGATGCAGGCGAGGGGATATGAGGGTAACCGGCTGTTGAGGGAATTGGAAAAGCAGGTAAAAATGAGCCGGAACGTCCTCAACCGTGCATATCGGCGAAATCAGCCCCCTGGTCTGTGTGCGAAAGAAGATCTTTTTTTAATCTCTAAATACAGATTTTCGACGATAATAGTTATTATTGTTAATTACGTCACGCCTATTTGAATGAGTACCACCCTAGTTGACCTGAACAATTGCAGCATTGAACCAATCCACATACCCGGCCTGATACAGTCGCACGGGTTCTTAATCGTAATTGATCAAAATCAGATCATTCGTTTCTACAGCGAAAATGTATTTAGCTTCTTAAAGCTTCCCGGCATAACCTTGCTGGGGCAACCTATAAGTTCCATTGAGCCTATTATCGGCAAAAACGAACCGCCCAACTTTATCAATCAGCTTATCGTTTTCGGCAAAACCAATGGCTTTGATCAAACTAACCCATTCCAAACGGATATACAGGGGCGTGCGTTTCACCTGATCATTTCGCAGTCGGGAGATAATTTTCTTTTAGAGTTTGAACCGTCACAATCTGATTTGAGCCTCGACATCCAAAAAATGGTCGGCAGATCCATCTCTGAGATGCTGGCGGATAAAAATCTCCAGAACCTGCTCAATAACACCGTCCTCCAGATCAAAAACATCATTAACTATGATCGGGTGATGATCTATAAATT
>NZ_JAZQRL010000128.1:0-7280 GCF_045629565.1 Arcticibacter sp. | reverse complement strand
ATAATAAATTGCCGTACAATAGTAATAAACTACTATAAATCACTAGTAAGCACCTTGTAAATTAACGGGTTATGATGTGGTTTATCTTTGAATAAAAACACGTAACTATGTTCAAAAAACTAATAGAATTATTCAAGAAGTTGATCGGAATTAAGCCGCCAGTGTCAGTACCTGATCCGGTTATTATCCCAACAGATCCGCCGATTGTTGTGCTGCCTGTTGAGACTGAGCCGGAACCACCCGTTATTATTCCTCCCATGGTTGAACCCGAACCTATACCGGAACCAGTGACGCCCGTGGTAGTGCCTCCGGTAGTAGTACCTGAACCTATAGTGACCCCACCTGTCGAACCAACCGTTGAAACAGTCGGCAGCGGCTCCGGTGATTTAAACCTGCCGAACGTATCAGGCAAATCGATCAAGGTCAAACCAGGCACATACAATAATATCAATATTGGTGAATGCACGGACAGCGTAATTGATGCTACAGGGGTGCAAATGGCTAAAGATGGAAGCGTATATTTCAACAAGCAAGCTACCAACACCGAACTGTACGGAATCAAATGGAACGGCCACTATTATAGGGCTATATTCATTCAGGCGCAAATGAAGAAGTTCTACCTGCATGATCTCGCCTTTAAGGATGTGAACAACTACGTAATTTCAGATGAATGGGGTGATGTATGGGATGGAACCGACAAAACCGCTAAGACAGACTGGAGGTTTGAAAACATGTCTTTCGATAACTGCGGTCAGGGATTCAGCGGCAACAGCTTGATTGACGTGGAGGGCAACAAGATAACCGGAATGTTCAAGAACTTCAAGATGAAGGGTATCACCGTTAACAACTGCCAGAACATGGGGTCATTCGTTTGGATGGGTGCTTGTAATGGGTACGACATTTCCGATGTTACCATTGATGGTGTAAACATGAATTTCCCAGATAAGAACGTACCGAACGGCCCTCACAACGGTATATTCTCAATTACGGGAAATGGCAAGCTGCATGATGTTAAATGCCAGAACCACCAGGGCAATTTAATCCGAGGCTGGAATATATCGTTTAGCAAAACGCCTGCTACCACCGAAATATTCAACAATAAGGTATTTAAAAGCTGGAAGTACGGTGCATTTGAGCTTCAGACGCCACCACATCTTTTGCAGTTCATGGAGCGAAATAAAGACAAATACACCTTTGCCAACGCTAAAGTTTACGGGAACGTTGCAGGTAAACTCAACAAGTCTAAAGATTGGGAGGGGCAAATGCTTGACTTATACACGTTAGGTGGCGGCTCACTATCTTACTACGATAACATAGGCTTTGAAATGGTTGCAAGCAATCCGCAATATCATCCTGTTACAAATATGATTAATAACATGAGTGATGCTAAGGTGATCGAATACAACAACAAGTACTATGCGACACAGGCTGAATCTGGGATTGTTATTGATGATGATGATACTGAGCCGCCGACTCCTGTCAAGCCCGAGCCGGTGATCGAAAAACCAGCTGCACCAGAACCTGTAAAAACTCCTGTGGTTGTCCCTTTGCCAGTAAAGGAGAGTGAGCCATTGCCGCCTGCTGCCAAAACATTAAAAGATCTGCCTGTCACATTTGGCATTGCCATGAAAGCCACACGGTTTGATAACAAGAAATATATGCAGATCATAACCGATAATACCAAACGGATATCTGCAGAGAATGCCTTTAAATCAAGCAGGCTTTGCAAAATGCGCGGTAAGATCGGCGAGGGAGCGGAAGCTCTGGCGCTCCTTAAATACGCTAAAGAGAATGGAAAGCTTGTACATGGCCAGTGCATCATCTGGCCAAAGGAAACGATCGGCTACCTTGCCGAACTCGAAAAAAACACTAAACTGACCGCTAAAGACTGGGAGGGTATTCTGAAAGAATTTGTCCAGACCTGGGTTAAGTTCTTTAAGGGAAAAATGCGATCGTGCGATGTGGTAAACGAACCATTCAATGAATCCGGGGACGTTGATAAGAAAGGTAGCCTGAGGGATTGTGTATGGCTTAGGAAGCTTGGCCCGGACTACATCAAGCTTGCATTTAAATACGCGCATGAAGCGGATTCTGGCATGCTTCTGTTTCTCGCAGACTATGGCCACGAGTTCGGCGGGAAGAAAATGGATGCATTAAAGAAGTATGTTGCTGAATGCATCAAAGCCGGTGTGCCAATTCATGGGCTATCCTTGCAAATGCACACCAGGATTGGAATAAGCCGCGCAGATCGTAAGAAAGCATTAACACTGGCTGCCGCCACAGGGCTGCAGGTGTACATATCGGAGTTTGATATGTCGGTAAGGTCCGGACTACCTGATACTTTCTCCCTTACGCCTGATCTGGAAGAGAAACAGGCTAAAATGACTGTTGAGTTTATCCAGGATTACCTTTCTGTAATTCCTAAAAAGCAGCAGTTCGGATTTACTACCTGGGGCGTGAGTGATGATGACACGAACATCAATGCGGACTATAAGAATGCCGACCACGATTACCCGCTGTTTTTCGATAAGAATTACAAGGCCAAAGACGTGTATCATGCCATATTGGAGGCGATTTAATTACCAATCTACACAAATAAGCCGACAGCCCTCTAGCACAAACGCTAGGGGGTTAACTTTACATTGATGGAAAGAATCAATGAATAGCAGGCACAGAATCAAGCCAGAAATAGCTACTCAGCTAGGGCTAACAATCAACAGCAGCGGGAAGTATCGCCTCAATCCAAAACAAAAGGAACGGCTCGATAAGCTTACCAATAACGGCACTCAAACCAACCAATACGAGAAGCGAAGTCCTGTACTAAGTGCGCTTAATCCAGATGGTTCAATTATGACTATCCAGGAGTATTGCAAAGTGTATGGATTGGACTTCGACGATGTACGTTCGTATAAACTCATTAGCCACACAGGCGTTCCGTTCTACAATATCGCCAGCCACACTATTGAGGGTGACGACGAACTGACCATCGAGGAAATCCGACAAGCCATTGCTGTTGATCTGGCAAAATACACCTACATTCCGAAAAAACCATTAGACAATAAAAAGGTTGATGTTGTTAAATTATCTGACCTACATTTTGGCGCGTATATCGATGGTCTAATCAAAACAAAAGAGTTTTCAATCTCTATCCTTGTTGATTATTTAAACGATGCTGTACGGCTTATAAATGACCGTAACAGCGATATTGTGCATGTGCATATCTTAGGTGATCTTATCGAATCATTCACAGGAATGAATCACAAAAATAGCTGGAAAGGATTGCAAAAAGGAATGATAGGAGCGGAGGTAATTAAACTTTGTACTCAGGTCTTGCATACCGACTTTCTATCCAAGATCAACAACCTGGGAGAAGTCAAGATCATTGCAGGAAATCATGACAGAGTAACATCGGATAAAAATGAGGATACAGACGGTGGTGCTGCTGATCTTATTTCTTGGGGATTGAAGCTAATCGGATATAGCGTTGAGTTTGATCCTTTAGTTATTACCCATGAGGTTGATGGTATCTGCCATATCCTTATGCACGGAGATAAGCCAATCAGCAAGAAGTCCACAAAAGATATATGTTGGGATTACGGCAGGCAGGGGATGTTCAATCTAGTTTGTGAAGGGCACCTGCATAGTATCATTGAAAAACTTAGTGTTGCTCAACGGTCATCATTTAAGACGGTTAAAGATGACGCTGTAGATCACAGGCGCATGTACTGTCCTAGTTTATTTACCGGCAATTCATACAGTGAACATTTAGGCTATACCTCCAATGCAGGCGTGGTTATAACTCGCAATAACGGCAAAGGAATCCCGAATGTACATTACTATGCTTTGTAGTGTATTACGCCTTATTGGTAAGCTAGATACGTGTGTAGGGGGCACATTAGGCGGTAAATTTGTAAGTAACAGAATAACAGTAAAGTATGGCAAAGTTTGAGATTGCAGAAAGATTAACGGGAATAAACGAAGGAGGGTATGCAAATAATCCATCTGATCGTGGTGGAGAAACTTTTGCCGGAATTGCGCGTAATTTCTGGCCTAAATGGGTAGGTTGGAAAAAGATTGATAAATATAAGGCTGAATATCCAAAATTAAGTCCTGCTTTAAAAAAGCGATTTACGCTTGCTAAATGGATAAACAGTTCCGCAAAGGTTCCGTCTGAGGGTGTTAGTCAGATGATCTCAGAATTTTACAGAGTAGAGTTTTGGTTAGCGAATAAACTTGACCAGATTAAAGATCAGCAACTTGCTAACTCAATATATGACTTTGGAGTAAACTCCGGTAAAGGTCGAGCGGTTCAATTCTTGGAACAAATCTTCGGAGTGAAGAAAGACGGAATAATGGACCCTGTTGTAATTGATTTAGCCAATAAGTCTAATCCTAAGCTGATTTATGAGAAGTACAATGCAGCTCGTGAGGCGGCTTATAGATCATGGGCTACGGGTGATCAGGCACAATTTCTTAGATCATGGTTAAGCCGTTTAGATAAATACGTCGCATAATGGCTGAGGAAAAAGATGGGGCAAAACAAGATATGATTGATCGTAAGATATCTTCACTGGAAAGGATCTTTGATAAGCTGTACCTAGCCGTTAAGAGCGACGGTAAGAGCACGATTGTTGTTATACTGATCATGTATAGTGTTTTCATTACTATAAAGTACATAAACCTCAATGACCTGTCTAAAGCCGAGATAATTGCAGAGGTGAGGCGTACAGCAAAGGCCGAAGCTGAAAAGCAAGTAGCGCAGCAGATGCAGCCTATAAAAGATAGTCAGGCTGAACAGGGCAAGAAAGTGGATACGTCTTTAAATAATCTAAATGGTACAGTTGAATCCGTTAAACAATTCGTTAAGAAAAACATCAAGAAATGAGAAAGCTATTTTTAATCTTATCGGCATTGCTACTATTTGTAGCGGCCTCCCCCCAGAAAGTTGAACAGTATAAGACACCGCGTCAAAGAAAACATATTGAGCCTTTAAATACAAAGATCGATAGTGCAAACTTAAAGGCGTCAGAAATAAATTCAATGCTAAGAGGCGGAATATGAGATTAATAATGGTACTCGTGGGGTGCTTACTCCTGTCTAGTTGTGGCTTGTTTAAACAAACGGTAAAGGATAAGGAGCTTGTACGAACGGAACACACAGAGAAAACTACAGCGGATAGTATAGGGCTTATTATCGATAAGTCTGTGGTGGTTGAACGCTCCGAGGTAGACACAACGGTGGTGGTACCTAAAAAGGTTGTAGAGCAAACCAAAGAATCGGTTAACATGGATAGCCTTATAAATGGCATTACGATCATATCTGATGCCCTGGTAGATGTTCAGCTAATGCTTAATCCCGTGACAGGCGCACTGAAAGCAATTGCAACCCTGCATCCCCAATCTATTACTGTGCGCGGGATAAGGACTATAACGACTCACAAGGACGTAACTCAACGATCCGAGCAAAAGAAAGCTGTCCTAGTTAATGATAAAGCGGAACGTAAAACAGTTCATAAAGAAAAGGAACCTGCTAAAATGGGGATACTTCTAGCTATTGCAGTACTCCTAATCCTCCTATTCGGTGCATATAAACTGCTAAATCAAAAATAAATATTCTCAAAATGAGTTGATTGAGAATATTTATACTTATGTTTGATCATGCTAATGCGGTGCGATCAAGTTAGCTAACAAAGAAATTAAGAGCCTGGTTATACGGATTGAATCGCATCTCAGTTTGTATAATTCAGGCTTTGTTTATTTAACCAAAAACCAATGATGATTACTAATCCAAACGATCCGGCACAACCTGTGATTGTAGGCACGTCCGCAGATGTAATTCCACAAGTAGGATCAAGTACATGGCAAATGCCAGGACTTTCTAAACGCGAAGCAATGGCAATGGCTGCTATGCAGGGGATGTACCACAATGGCGTAATGACTGAACACGGTCAGGTAAGCAGAGATCCGCAAACAATCGCTACATACGCTGTAATGGCTGCCGACGCTTTAATCGAAGCACTTAACAAGGGAGGGGAGTAGAGATGGCACATTCATTTCCTGAAAAAATAGTAAAAATTAGCAAAGACCGGTATTGCTGGGGTTGCTCTAAGAAAATGGATAAAGGAACCATGTGTTTAAAACAATCAGGTGTTCATGAAGGTGAAGGTTTTTGGAACGGATGGTATTGCGAAAAGTGCGCCAGTTTCATTAAGACCAAATCCTCTTTTGATTGGTTCGATTACCAAGAAGGTTTGTGCCAGGGAGACTTAAAAAATCACGATGACTATACGACACATTCGGTAACGCCATTGAATCAATTAAAGCTCACATGAGAACACCACTTGTAATTGCAGTCCTCGCTATCATCTATGTTTTACTTTCTTCCTGTGAGAAAGAAGATACCCCAGAGAGATACAGGCGACCTGATCAGATAATAATAAACAGAATGGTAATTGAAGTTAAACCAAGAAAGAAATGAGTAAAAAATGGAAATTATTTGGTGATGAATGCCCTATATGTGGCAGCGAGGCCGAAGTGTTTACAGACAGCAAGGATGATGGCTTCGCTTATGATGATGATGATGATAGGTGTGTAGAATGTGGCCTTGAAGGTAATGTTATTATTGGCGACGAGGATGATAACGGCGGCTGCCCCGCTTATGTTTCATGGAGTGATTTTGATGATGACGAGGAGACTGTCTCATGACCCTCTCGCTACACGGCACTGGAATAGGCTGTCCAACCTGGAAGAAAGTAGTAAGCGTGATTGTAGCCTTGTTTATCATGGCTCCTGTTGCAATAACAATATTTAATCATTTAACCGCCTGAGAGGGTAAAAACTATGAGTAGAGTAATAACATTCAGCCGTGTTTTCCCGGCTTACCATCCAAAGAAAGGACAGCCTACATATTTCGTCGAGAGAATTATGGAATGGTTCTACGACAATCAAAATCCACAAGGGGAATCGGTATTTAATATTATTTCAGACTGCAATCCAACCAAACTTGTAAGTAATTTCATTGACACCCTTTCTCCGGACGTTCGGGTATACAAAAACCACACTATCCGTGCTGGCCACCGTTGGAAGGTCGGGGATAAGTTCTCCCCTCGTGTGTGGTCTGGTAAACCGTATCAATCCAAGATGATCACCATTGCACCGGATATCGAGATTAAGAAGGTTTGGAACTTTGAGGTAGACGAGAACGGTGTAATATCCTTGGGAGGATTTTACGTGCTTGATTGTGAATCGGAAGAAAAGATAGCAACTAACGATGGGTTGTCG
>NZ_JAZQRL010000127.1:0-59092 GCF_045629565.1 Arcticibacter sp. | reverse complement strand
GGGGCGGGCTAAACGGCAGGATTTGCCCCAAGGCTTTCCAGGGCGCATGCTGAGGGTTAGTCAACGCATAAAGAACGACCACAGGAGTGTTTGTCGCCGCTGCCAAGTGAACGGTACCTGTGTTGACGGATATTACAAGGGGGGACTTGCGAATCAGTTCAGCGAACTCGTTGAGCACGAACCATCCGCCCAGGGAAAAGGAGTTTTTGCCGGTCTCGGTTGCCAGCTGATCCGTCAGCGGTTTCTCTTTGGCACTTCCGGTATAAAGGATCTGGTAGTTCATGCTGTTGATAACGGTCTTTGCTGTCTCTATCCATAGGTGATTGGGATAGGCCCTCTTCTGCTCGCTAACGCCGGCATGGAATATTAACCAGGGTTGCTGTATGTTGACTCCTGCTTGAAGTAATTTGCTCAAGGCCTGCTCCTGAGCAGATTGATCCTCCCTGATCCTGAGCGCTTCATTGCAAGAAGACGCTCCCAGTTTGGCAACAAGGTCGAGATCGCGCCTAACCTGGTGCTTAATGTAGGTGTAAGGCTCTCTGTCAGGCACCCAATGCGTGAGCAGTTCATAGGGATTCTCCCTGCAATAGGCCAGTCTGGAAGGAATGCCTGAAAGGTACGCGAGCATTACTGCCGGGAGCGGGTTTTGGCTATACACCGTGAATACGACAGCAAGATCGAAATTGCGCTCTCTGACAAGGGGAATGAGGTTCAAAAATCCCTGGTCATCCGGGGTGCTTGTTTTTACCCAGGGGAAGTCGCACACCATAACCTCGTCTATCTCCGCAATTAAAGGAGCAGCTCCGGCCGCCATTGAAGAGGTTAGTACGGTGATTTTTGCCTGGAACGTTTCTTTAAGTGCCCTGATGGCGGGAGAGCTCATCAGTAAATCGCCCAGGTTATCGGGGCGGATGCAGAGTATATTGTTATATTTTAGTAGCGGCATCATTGATGGTTCTGACGGTAAAGTCGGGATGGTTAAAATCATTCATCATCCATTCGGTTTCGTTTCCATTATCAATTAAAATGGTGCGGCAGCCTGCACGGTTTCCGGCCTCAATGTCGTGGAGGATATCGCCGATCATCCATGATTCGTTGAGGTCTATGTTCCTATCTTCCGCAGCCTTTAAGATCATTCCTGGCTGTGGCTTTCTGGACCCGCAGTCGATTGCATAGCGCCCAACACTACCCTCGGGGTGATGAGGGCAATAATAGAATGCGTCCAGCGAAAGATCATGTTCAGCTAAAAGTTCCCTGAGCTTTTCTTCCACCTGCCTGAGCTCAGATTCTTCAAAATATCCATGGGCAACACCGGATTGATTGGTTATAACGATCAGCTCGTAGTCAAGTTGCTTAATTCGCTTCAGGCCCTCTATGGCGTGAGCTTGGAGCCGGATGAGATCAGGATTAACGTTGAACGGCACGTCTACAATCAGAGTGCCGTCTTTATCCATAAATACAGCCTTACTACGCATGTCGGTTACGCTATTTTGGTTTGTATAACATCCCGTATTGTTTGCTCCCAATCGTGTGTAAACCTTTCGATATTATAGCGGTTCAGTGCCGTTTTTCTACCTTCAATACCCAGCCGTGCAGCGTATTCTTTATTTTGAAGGAGCTGCTGCATCTTTTTGACCAGTGTGTCAATATCAGTGTGGATAAAGCCGTTAATGTCATTAGTTATTACGGTGGGAAGTTCTGTAGTGGCCATTCCGACTATTGGGAGACCCAGCATCATGGCTTCGCAAACCGCCAGACCGTGGCTGGTATAGCGAATTGGATTGAAGAAGAAGCGGTACCTGCTGATAAACTCTGGTAATTGGGGGTGAAGTACTTCGCCCAGCCCCAGTTCCCCTGTGTTCATTCCGATCAGATCAAGGGGGACATGCTTGCGGACTTCAAGGAAAATGTCGAGTCCAAGGAGACGGCCGCGGCTCGGCAAATTGTTAATAACAACGATTCCTTTATTAATTTCTCCTGTATACGGAATGTCGGGGACGGTTACACCATGTTCGATCACCCGGGTTCTGGTATTGTTATTATCCCACATCAGGCGATTGAAGTGAGTAACATGCACGAGCAGGACTTCCGGATCATCGACGACATGCCTGGTATCAGTAGGATGCTGACGGGGCGGATCGTGTTCAATATATATCCTGGGAAGCGCCCGCTGCTCAGCTGTCAGGATCTCGTACTGATCTTCAAGATAGTTTTTATTGGTTTGAAAGATGATACAGTCGAAATCCAGTTTCGCGATATCGTCGACATGTACTTCATGGACATTGTCTCCGAACGGGAATGTTTCGCCCCTCCCGTAATATCCTTCGGTTTTCTCTTCCCTGACAGGAATAAAAATGTCGTAGTTTCCCTGAGAAAGGTAAAAAAGGTAGCTACCGTGGATGTGCCAGGTAAAGATCTTAGGTCTTTTGCTGTTCATTAGGTGGTTCATAGGTAGATTACAGACAAACGAACCTGCGGCTTTGTTTAGAACGAACGGCAATTTGCGGAGTGATAATGCGTAAGATGCAAATGTTGAAAAACTTATTGTGGCTTGTGTGTTTATAGAAAACAACCTATTGATATGATGACATCAGACAAGACACCAGAAAATTTCACCTTACGAGATGCGAAAACCAAGAGCTTATGGCAGGAAAATGTTCTGAGCGCAGCGACTGCAAGTTCAGAAGACAGGGCTGCCTCTGAAATCTTTGACGTTGTTGTTGTAGGTGCAGGTATCACCGGATTGACGACTGCCCTGCTGCTGCAGGAAGCTGGTTTGCGTTGCGTTATTACGGAGTCAAAGACGCCAGGCTTCGGTACAACAGGGGGCACGACCTCGCACATAAACACGATGTTGGATACTTCCTATGATATTATTGAAAGGGACTTTGGTTTGGACAATGCCAGGCTTGTCGCGGCAGCAACCATGGAATCTATAGCCTTAATCTATAACAATGTTAAGAAGTATAATATAGACTGCGACTTCAGTTTTAGAGATGGTTATCTTTTTGCGGAGGATCAATCGGAAGCGCAAAGTTTAAACGAAATTCTTGCAGCGTCTAAGCGTGCGGGTGTGGATGTGGCAGAAGCGGATCATTTGCCGATACCGCTGGATTATCAGTCGGTCATCGTTTTTAAAAACCAGGCTCAGATAGATCCGATAAAATATATTAATGGCCTACTTCATGCTTTCGTTGCCGGGGGAGGTTTCTTAATTGAGAATAACAAGGTTGAGGAGACGAAGCTTGAGAATGAGGTTCATGCTCTCCGATGCGAACGATTGAACTTACGTGCCCGAAAAATAGTGTATGCTACCCATATCCCTCCCGGAATAAATATCCTGCATCTGAGGTGCGCTCCATACAGAAGTTATGTGCTGGCTGCTCAACTAGAAGAAGGTTATCCTAACGAGCTGGTTTACGATATGAAAGATCCCTATCATTATTTCAGATCTCACGAGATGGGCGGAAAGAAGTATCTTATCCTGGGAGGCGAAGATCATAAAACTGGGCATGGGGAGCCAGAGGAATCATTTGCAGCTCTGGAACAATATCTGAAGGAACACTTCCGGGTTAGATCTGTAAATTATCGATGGTCTGCCCAATATTATGAATCTGCTGATGGTCTGCCCTATATAGGGGAGTTGCCTTCTGCTGATAGAGGTATTTATACGGCGACAGGGTTTAGCGGTAATGGGATAACATGGGGAAGCTTTTCAGGATTGTTGTTGAAAGATATTTTGCTGGAAAAGGATAGCCCGTTCAGCAATCTGTTTGCTCCTGCACGGCTAAAGCCGGTGGCCGGTTTCAAAGAATTTGTGCGGGAGAATGCCGATGTTGCGTATCGCTACATAGCAGACCGCGTCAAGATTTCGAAGCTGGACTCTGTGAGTTCGCTGGCTGCCGATTCCGGAACGGTTGTCAAGTATGAGGATAGGAAGGTTGCGGTTTACAAGGACGGGAAAGGCATGATACATGCTTTAGATCCGGTTTGTACGCATGCCGGTTGTATTGTAAAGTGGAATGGCCCGGAGAAAAGCTGGGATTGCCCTTGTCACGGTGGGCGCTTCGATATAGACGGCAAGGTGCTAACCGGTCCTCCACGGAAAGACTTGCAAAAGCTTGATATTAAAGCATAAAGATATGATTTCGCACTTTGACGAGCCGTTTGAGGTCCAGATCATCCAAAATGGTGAGGAACACCGCTACCTCATCAGTCCTGTATATCATAAAAAACATACAGAAGCTTCGTTCACTGTCTCGCTGGACGGGAAGGATCTGGGTAAGCTTAAACGGCATACCATCAAGCGATGGATTTGGGAAGAGGGTAAGGCTGAGCAGCCTTTAGCCGATGAAATCGGGCTTAAAATCGATGATCATTTTAATTAACTCTTTTTTATAAGTCCTTCAACCAAGCTTTTCCACTGTAGCTTGGACACCCCCAGCATCGCGCCTGCTGCGACGATCATATTTCTTATTCTACCCCATACGCTATCTGTATGTGTATTGGGCATTTCGTTGCGGCCGTGCACTTCAGCCTGTATGGTGGATTTATTTCTCTTGACAACAAAGGTTGAGCTTGTTTCAGGTTCAAAGAAATGGGCGACTGCTTCTTTGTTGTTCAGGGGATTATCTGCAGGATGTACCTTAATGGACAGGTATTCTTCATTTGAAAAACCGCTTTGGTCGTCTACCTGTTCGATCATTACCCATTCAAAACCGTCGCCCTCATCTGTCTTCGGAGCCGGTAAATCTATTCTGATGTGGTCACCTCGGATGGGTTTCCTGTTTACAGGGTTCCCATCAGCATCCGTTAACTTAAAAACCGCGGATGCTTTCCCACAGACTTTATCCCACTCAGATATGTTGAGAAGGCGGGCCTTCACGATGAGGAAATGTTCGATAGCCTCTTTCTCAGATCGGTGTTTTATTGATGAGACGGTATCCGTTTTTATACCCTCTCGTTGTGCGGGAATATTTTCATTTTCAGGTTCCATAAGCCATTCGGTAATAAGCAATAAGTTAAGTGAATGATTAACAATTTTTAACAATAATGGTGCTGAATCACCAACATTTATTTCTATCATTGTTAACCTTATTAACCTTTATGAAATTAACCTTCCTTATCTTTTTTTGCTCGTTTTTTGTTTTACCACTTTTTAGCCAACAACGATATACACTGAAAGGTTCAGTCATAGACACTGCCTCTAACATAAAAATGGTTAACGTTTCAGTAAGCGTAATGAGTGCTAAAGACTCCATTCTCACAGATTTCGGACGAACAAACACCATTGGTGAATTCGAACTGAGCAAGCTCAGAGCCGGGAAAAATATATTGTTGTTGACGTATCCTGGATACGCCGACTACGTGGAATATATTCAGATCGATTCTTTGCAAAAAGTGAAGGACGTAGGCCCATTGAAAATGATCCTGAAGGCAAATCTGCTAGCAGAGGTGCTCGTGAAGGCAAAAGCTGTCGCTGTAAAAGTAAAGGGCGACACTACCGAGTTTAACGCCGGGAGCTTCGAAATTCAACCCAATTCCAGGGTAGAAGATCTGTTAAAGCAGTTTCCTGGGATTCAGGTCGATAAAGATGGAAAGATTACTGCACAAGGCGAGACCGTTAGAAAAGTACTCGTTGACGGGGAGGAGTTTTTTGGAGATGATCCTACTCTAGTGACAAAAAATATCCGTGCGGATATGGTGGATAAGGTGCAATTATATGACAAGAAGAGCGACCAGGCTACTTTTACGGGCATAGATGATGGAGAGAAAACAAAAACCCTCAATATCAAACTTAAGGAAGATAAGAAAAGTGGCTATTTCGGAAAGCTGGAGGCCGGTGTCGGTACTGATGACTTTTATCGCGGTCAGGCAATGATCAACGTGTTTAAGGGAAAGAAGAAGTTTGCGGCCTACGGTCTGGGTGGGAATGACGGGACTGTTAGTCTTGGCTGGGAAGATGCCAGTAAGTATGGAAGTGGCGTACAGGTGAGCGATGGAGGTGGTGTTTATATATCGGGTGAGAGGTCTGACTATAACGGGCAAGGGATACCTATCTCGAGGAATGGGGGACTGCATTATGACACAAAGTGGAATGACGACAAGCAGTCGATTAATACTAATTATAAGATCTCTCATTTAGAAGTTGACGGCAACTCGAGCACGATTACCCAGAATAACCTTCCAACGGGGATCATCAACAGTAACGCCGCCAGGGACTACAACAATATCACCTTCCGGCAGAAAATCGATGCTACCTATGAGGTTAAGCTCGATTCGTCTACAACCTTGAAATTTATTGTGGAAGGGGGGAAGTCTGACGTGGAGAATCGGGAGGCTAATCTTACGGAAAGCTATCGGGGGAGTGGCACGCTGCTAAACACCGGGACACGCAGGAATACCAATGATGGGGAGGAACAGCAATTTTCAGCCAGCGCGCTTTATACAAAAAAGTTTAAGAAGACAGGGCGCACTATCTCATTTCTAGCCAGCCAGGATTTGCGACAGAATAAGACCTCGGGATACCTTAATTCTGTGAATGAGTTTTTTGATCAGAACGAAAACCGTGAGAGTGTACAGAACATTGATCAGTTGAAATTGAATGATAGTGAGAACTCGTTTTTCCGAACGAATCTGACATATACAGAGCCGCTGAGTTCTGCATTATCTTTGGTTGTTAATTACGGTTTCAATTTAAGATCTAGTGCAGCTGACAGGAGGTCGTATAATATGTCAGGTGATGGACAATACAATCTTCTGGATACGCTTTTTAGCAACAACTTTGAGGTTGACGAAACGAACCATCAGGGAGGAGCGGTCTTTAATTATAAGAAGGATAAGGCAATCTTTAATTTCGGGTCAAAGGTCAGTACAGTGGATTTTAGACAGAAGGACCTTTATGATGGCACGACTTACTCTCGCAACTTTATCAACTGGAACCCACAGGCGACGTACCAATACCGTTTTTCTCAGCAAAGGTCTTTGCGAGTTAATTATACTGGAAACACGTCTCAACCGTCCATCAGCCAAATTCAGCCGATACGGGTAAATGATGATCCATTGAATGTAGTAGTGGGAAATCCGGATCTAAAGCCATCGTACAGAAATAGGTTTGAAGTATACTTCAATTCATACAAGATCATGAGTGAACAGTATATCTATCTTTACAGTTCCTATAATTTTACCTCGAACCAAATAGTCCAGAATACGCTTACCGACTCGTCGGGACGTAACGTATACCAGTCGGTGAATTTGACTAATAAACAACCTTCCAGCCTTGACCTCAGCGCTTATTATAGCCAGAAACTCATCGGAAATGTTAATGTAGGGATTGAATTAGGGATGAATGGGAATACGTACTATAATTATGTGAATACAGTGTTAAATAAGACGAAATCATATAATTACCATGCTGGATTGCGAATCTCCCAGTACAAACAAAAGAAATATGAGTTCTCGTTTTCGTTCAGACCTGGATATAGTACGAATGAGTCCTCGCTTCAACAAGATATAGACAACAACGGATTCGTGTTCAATTCGTATGCTGATTTCGCAGTGTATCTTCCCGGAAAGTTCCAGATAAGCTCAAACTCACGTTATGAGTTCAGGGAAAAGACACAATCTTTTAATGATGACTTTGAGCGCATGATTATAGATGCGAGGATTGAGAAGAAGTTCTTTAAATCCGAAGCGTTCCGCCTTGCTATACGTGGGAATGATTTATTAAACCAAAATAAAGGGATCAATAGGAGCGCAAACAATAATATGGTGATAGAAAACAGGTTTAATACCATCAGACGTAATTATATGGTATCAGCTATCTGGGATTTTAACAAAATGGGTGGAGGTATAAAGAAATGATTAAACGGTATGTTTTTATGTTAATAGCATCGATTGTGAGCACCTTGCCCGGTATGGCACAGCATGCGAGATTTGTTAGTGAGGGAGTTGTCGAGTTCGAAAAAAAAATAAACATGTATGCCAAGGTTAAAAAAAGTATCGATAAGGAAAATGAGGCCTACATGTCTAAGTATTACGATCAATTTGTGAAAAGCCAGCCTCAGTTTCTGACAGTTAAGAGCAATCTTATTTTTGCGGCTGACCGAAGCTTGTATACACCCATCCCCATTACTGTTACAGCGCAAAACAGTATGTATGGGGATCCCAATAATAACCAACCTAATGTAGTTTTTACTGATTTCGCAACCCGATCATCTGTTCTTCAAAAAAAGGTATTTGAAGAAACGTATCTGATTAAGGATAGTATAAGACCTATCACCTGGAAATTGACAGGTGAAACCCGGGAAATTGCTGGCTATCAGTGTCGGAGAGCCAACGGTCTAATGCTTGATTCAATTTATGTGGTAGCGTTTTATACGGATGAAATTACGGTTTCGGGAGGGCCAGAATCATTTGGTGGCTTGCCTGGTATGATATTGGGAGTGGCTCTTCCTTATGAGAACGTAACCTGGTTTGCAACTCAGGTTTCTGATAAGATGGTGGATAAGAATTTGATTAAAGCACCAGCAAAAGGAAAACAGATGAATAATAAAGATCTGATGATCAGACTAAATGATCTAGTTAAGCGCTGGGGGGACAGTGCGAAGAGGATATTGAATGACTATATCATATAACAAACAGGATATTAAGTCCTGCCTGTTATATGTAGGTTTGATATTATTCTTCAGCTGCCTGTTCGTTGACGAATCCCTCGGCAACCTCTGTAAGAGCAACGTCTGTAGCTTTTTCGTTTTCAAGAATTTCTGAAAGCAAGTTCACCACATCGGTATGTCCCATGTTTTCTGCAAACGTTCTTAATGAGCCATAAGTAGCAATTTCGTAGTGCTCAACTTTTTGAGCTGCGAGGATCAAACCGGCATCTCTCACCATTGTGCCTTCCTCAGTGTCTTCTATCATGCTGGTAGCTTCTTCGAGAAGACCTTCCATTGCATCACACTTTTTAGCAGATGCTTTTTCTTCAAGTAAACTGAATACTTCTTCCACTTTCGCAATGTGCTCTTCAGTTTCAGCAGTATGTTTTTCAAATGCTGCTGCTAGTTCAGGGCTGGTTGACGCTTTCTGTAATTTCGGAAGAGCTTTTGCAAGATGCTTCTCTGCCCAGTAAATATCCTTCAGTCCATCGACAAAGAATTTATGAAATTCAGAGTCTTTCATTTTTCCTGTTACGCCGGTTGGTTTTTTCTTCGTTGATTTTGAGGTAGTCGCCATGATTTATGTTTTTTTTGTTAGGTTATTAAATGTTCATAAGTAACCGTCCCTTGTTGAAATTGTTTATGAAATTTTTATTTGCTCTAAAGAAATCCTTGGCTGAACAGCTTATTAGTTTGGAAGCTACCGGCGCTTGGCTCCGTTTGAGGTGCTTCTGTTAATCAGTTGCTCTATGGCTTGAGATTGAACCTATTATTGTTACTTTTGCACACCTTTTATTATATAAGGTTACATTATGAATAAAGAAGAACTATCCATGGCGACGTTGGAAAAGCAAATTGAGGATAGAAAAAGAACTTTTAAGGACAGGAAGAGAACTAATATCTTAAAAAGTACAGAGCAGAAGGCTATCAGCTGGCTTGTTTCCAGAATGCCCCAGTTTATAACTCCCGATATTTTAACAGGTGTTGGCCTGGTGGGAAGCTTGCTTGTACTCACAGGTTTTTTGATGGCAACCTACGTTGATGTGGCGTATCTGCTTGTTGGAATAGGGGGGCTATTCATTAATTGGTTTGGAGATTCACTGGATGGCCGGATTGCGTATTATCGTAATATTCCGAGGAAGTGGTACGGTTTTTCACTGGATATCATTATGGACTGGATAAGCACTATTCTTATGGGATTTGGCTTTTTGGTCTACATTAAGAATGAGTTTGAGATTGTCGCTTTTCTCTTTGTTGCTTTTTATGGCTGGGCAATGATTATTTCTCAGGTACGCTATAAGATTACCGATAAATACACAATTGACTCAGGGATATTTGGTCCTACTGAAGTTCGGTTCATCATTTGTGCGGTATTAATTTCAGAAGTCCTTTTCGTCGGATCAATGAAGTGGTTTGGGGTTGTGATGTGTGCGGCTCTTTTTATAATTAATTTGATTGATACCCGTGCTTTATTGCAGTTAGGTGATAAGCGTGACCTGGCAGAGAAGGCTGCTCTGCTGAATTCAAAATGATTAGAAAGAACAGCTTGATGACTTTTTTTAAAGCGCAGTTCTCGGCGTTCACCGGAGGCATAGTCGATATTTTGATTATGATCTTCTTTACTGAAGTTATCGGGGTTCACTATACGCTATCCATTGCACTGGGTGGAATTATAGGTGCTTTAGTGAACTTTTCCATTAATCGAAAGTGGACGTTCAGGGTGAAAAATCAGGAAAACAGCTCCATTGATACTCAGCTTTTTCGCTTTTGTATCGTGGTGCTCGGGAGCATTATGCTTAAGTCAGTAGGGACATTCGGATTAACAGAATCGTTGAAAATGGACTATCGCTTGAGCAGAATACTAACGGATGTTGCTGTTTCGCTGGGGTTCAACTATACATTGCAGAAGAATTGGGTGTTTGTTACAGCTCGATCTTCTGAGCTATCTATACGAAGATCTCCGGATGATCGAGATAAGCTTTAAAGATAAGGGCTACAGTATCGGAAGTTCTTATAGAACCATCTTTTATGAGTTCGATAGTTTCTGACGGCGAAAGTTCCATCAGTTCGATTTGCTCTGTTGTATCAAGACGTTGGACGGAATTGAATTCTGCATCTTTCACCAGAAAGCCATAGGTGATTTGATTTGTCTTTGTTGGGTTGTTGGCTATCTTCCCTAAAGGAATTAATCTGTCTAAAGTAATTTTGATTCCGGTTTCTTCTTCGAGTTCTGCAACTGCTGAGGCCTCTATACTCTTTCCTTTCTGTTGCATTCCGCCGGGAAGCTCGAGAAAGATGTCCTGCAGGCCATGTTTATATTGCTTAACCAGTATGAAGTTTCCATCCGATGTGAGCGGTAACACCATAGCCACATTGCCGATTGGGGAAAAGAAGTAATCATCGATAATTGTACCATTGGGCATTTTTACTTTATGTTGCAATATCGGGAACCATCTGCTCGGCGACACATCTTTCTCTTCAAGCACCTGCCATGACATGTTTGTGTTCATGTGTTAAATGTAGAAAAAACTAACTATAACTTTTATCCCAATCTTTCCATACGGGTTCGTATCCCCGTTGTCTGATAACCTGAGCTATCTCGTCTGCGCTGCGTTCGTCAGAAATTTCAAATTGTTCAAGAGAATCGGTAGCGGAAGAGTAGCCACCCGGATTAGTTTTTGAGCCCGCACTGAGGCTGGTGATTCCGAGGCTTATAACGTTATCGCGAAAAGCTGGTTCTTCACGCGTTGAAATAGAAATCTCCAGGTTTTCATTAAATAGTCTCCAGGCGCAGATGAGTTGGACTAGCTCCTTGTCGCTCATATAGTTGAGTGAATTTATTGCTTTTGGTTGATCATTTTCGAGCGTTTGAATGGGTCTTAATCTTGGAAATGATACAGAGTACTTGGTTTTCCAATAGGTTTTTTCGAGATACTGGAGATGCAGAGCTGTGAAGAAACAGTCTGTTCGCCAATCTTCCAGACCGATGAGCGTTCCCAGACCTATTTTATGTATTTCAGCTCTTCCGAGCCTGTCAGGTGTATCAAGGCGGTAGTCGAAGTTTGACTTCTTCCCCTTCGGATGATGCACTTTATAGCGTTCCCGATGGTATGTTTCCTGATAAACTAAGACGGTGTTAAGTCCCTCTTGAATGAGATCGGCATAGTCGGTTTCGTCAAGAGGTTGCACTTCCATGGAAATACTGGAAAAAAAAGGTTTTAGTAGTTGTAGCGTACTTCTAAGGTAGGGAACACCTACTGTTAGGTTGGCTTCTCCTGTTACAAGAAGAATGTGATCATATCCCATGCTTTTAATTATACTGGCTTCACGAAGTATCTCAGCGGGGCTCAGGGTCTTGCGTTTAATCTTATTGTCCAGGCTGAAAGCGCAATAGGTGCAGATATTTTGACACTCGTTGCTCAAATACAGCGGGATATACATTTGAATGGTTTTGCCGAACCGTTTTTGCGTCTGTAGCTGGCTTTTCCTAGCCATGCGTTCGAGAAAAGGTAACGCTGCAGGAGAAATAAGCGTTTTGAAATCGTCGAGACTTAGCTTGTCTTTCGTGAGCACCCGCTCTACATCAGAAGCTGTTTTACCGAGAATGCTCGCTTTTTCCCGATCCCACTGGTAGTGTCTGAATATTTCTTTGAACATAGTCTAAGTGTTTAGGAATGATGTTAGGGGACTGCTTGCTTCAGCAACGTGTCTGGTACCAGCAAGTTTGGATTCGAATGCAAACCTGCCCGCCTCGGTTGCGAGTTTAAATGCAAGAGCCATCTTCTGAGGATCGTCGGAGACGGCGATAGCTGTGTTGACCAAGACTGCATCTGCGCCAATCTCCATTGCTTTAGCAGCGTCAGATGGAGCACCCAGGCCTGCGTCGATAACTACTGGCACATTGCTCTGTTCAATGATTATCTCTAAAAAATCGATCGTTCGAAGGCCCTTATTGGTTCCGATGGGTGCTCCGAGCGGCATCACGGCAGATGTGCCGGCACTCTCCAGTTGCTTACAAAGGACGGGATCGGCATGTACATAGGGGAGGATGATGAAGCCAAGTTTTGCCAGTTCTTCAGTTGCTTTCAGCGTTTCAATAGCATCAGGCATGAGATACCTGGGATCAGGATGAATCTCTAGTTTTAACCAATTGGTTTCGAGTGCTTCACGGGCTAACTGGGCTGCGAATATCGCTTCCTTAGCATTTCGGGCACCGGATGTATTTGGTAGGAGTTGCACATCTGGAAATTGCAGATGCCTGATAAGGGAGTCGGTATCTGTATGGAAGTCAATTCGCTTTAAGGCAACTGTGACCATGTTGGTGGATGATGCCAAAACGGCTTCACTCATAAGATAGGGGCTGCCAAACTTCCCGGTACCAAGAAAAAGTCGGGATTTAAACTCCTGACCTGCTATAATTAGGTTTTTCATCTTTTTGAACTAAGATTTTTTGAATAATATCGGACTGATGAGATTGGGTTAGGGCTGCTGAAATGGCGACGCCGTATATGCCTGCGTTTAGGATCGCATCAATATCATCTAATTGAATTCCCCCTATTGCGTAAACAGGGATTGTACTCTCTTCTTTACTGATTTGACTCAAAATCGTCTGATAACCGGCTAAGCCAAGAATGGGACTTAGATTTTGTTTGGTTTCTGTGTATCTAAATGGACCTAATCCGATGTAGTTGCAATTTTCAGCTACTCGTTGTTTGATATGTTGGATAGTGTTGGCCGTCCCGCCAATCACCTTGTCGCTTCCCAGGAAAGCTCGGGCCAAGGAAATATCCGCATCTTGAAGTCCGAGATGTACACCGTCGGCATTGACATGCTTTGCTATGTCGATTGAGTCGTTGATGATGAGAGTCGAGCTATATTGTTCTGTAAGGTTTCTGACTTGTTCAGCCAGTGTCAAAACCTCCTCGTGAGGCTTGTTCTTAAATCTAAGCTGTATCCAGATACACCCGTTGTCCAGAACCTTTTTGATGTTGACGAGCTGCTCTTCTGCGCTAAGGCCTTGGGATATGTATTGAAGTTTGCTATACATGATGATATGTTAAGAGATTTGAATTACTTGCCAATGCCTTCTCGATATAACGTTTTGCGTTTGTGCAGGCGCTCTCAAGGCTCCCCCCCTTTGCCAGAAACGCTGCAATGGAGGAAGACAGAATGCACCCTGATCCGTGTTTGGAAGAAAGTAATTTGGCAACAGGAGGTAAGCTGATTTTTCGCGAATGAATAAAAAGGTGATCAGTACCGACATCTGTTGGAGCATGTCCCCCTTTCAAGAGTACCGTTGTATGATCAGCGAGCGCATACGCTGCGTTTACCGGATCGCTTATTTTTGACAGACCGATTGCCTCCTGCAGGTTAGGCGTGATCAAAGTGATCTTTTTTAGCAGTTTAGGGAGGTCGACGGCATCACTATGGTTGTTAAAGTGGAAGCCCGCCGATGCTGACAGTACAGGATCCCAGACGATGTTTGGAATGCCTCTCGCTGTTAGTAAATGAAGAATCCGGTAGAGAATCTGGGTGCTCTGAACAAGACCTATTTTGACAGCGGCAATTTTATATTGTTCCAGCAGAGGTTCAATCTGACAAATGATCTCATTTTCGGCTATCCATTTTACGCTATAGAACCGATTCTCTGTTTGACAGGTGATAGCGGTGGTTACGCCAAAGCCCAGACATTTATGCTGTTCGATTGTCTTGATATCGGCCAGCAGGCCTGCGCCTCCACATGGGTCTAAGCCGGCAATGCTTAGTACTATGGGTCTTGCGTATTCCATATTTTTCTTATTTGTAGAAAGCTTGTTAACGGCGCATCAGACTGCCAGATAGCTCCCAATATTCCTATTCCGTCGAAACGGCCTTTTAGGTGGTATATATTTGATGCTTTTATGCCGCCGATGGCGATAGCCTTGGTGCATTTTTCAAACGCTGGTATATAACTTTTAACCTTTGACAAATAGCCCGGTTTGGAGATGCTGTCGAACACGGGCCCTATGAATGAGTACATGAAAGTATTGTTGAGATGCTCAAAATCTTCGACGCTATGTACGGATGTGGAAAGTATAAAACCTTCGTTTTTCAGTACCTTCGTGATATCATTCTTTTGACCATAGCGTACCCTTTCACTGAAGTGTAATCGCTTAATTCCATAATTACCGGCAAGGTGGTGATCTTGATGAAGGCTGATTTGCATGTGGTACCTGCTGTCGATTGCCTCTATCAGTTTTATCACGTTCCGTGCGCTATCTTGCGGTTTTCGAATATGAAAGACGTCTAGCCCCTCATCAAAGAACTGATTGATGAGGGTGGCTTCTTCAACTAATGGAGTAGGGTTGGATATCAAGATCAGCATCAGGAATAAATTGAGCTTCCTTTCATTCTAAACTCTTCTGATTTCTCAAACATGCCGTTTGCAGCCGATTCCCTGATTTCGTGTGTGATTTTCATAGAACAAAATTTTGGTCCGCACATAGAACAAAAGTGTGCAATCTTTGCCCCCTCGGCGGGTAGCGTTTCGTCATGAAATTCGCGGGCAGTATCTGGGTCGAGAGATAAATTGAACTGGTCTTCCCAACGAAATTCGAATCTGGCCTTGCTTAATGCATTGTCGCGATACTGGGCTCCGGGGTGACCTTTGGCGAGGTCTGCGGCATGAGCTGCAAGTTTGTAGGTAATCACACCGTCTTTCACATCTTTTTTGTTAGGTAATCCAAGGTGCTCCTTTGGAGTTACGTAACAAAGCATTGCTGTGCCAAACCATCCGATCATTGCTGCGCCAATGGCAGACGTTATGTGATCGTAACCGGGGGCGATATCTGTTGTAAGAGGTCCGAGAGTATAAAATGGAGCCTCATTGCATTCTCGTAGCTGCTTATCCATGTTTTCTTTAATAAGGTGCATGGGGACATGTCCGGGCCCCTCGATCATCGTTTGCACATCATGCTTCCATGCGATCTTTGTGAGTTCTCCGAGTGTCTCGAGTTCAGCGAATTGTGCTTCGTCATTGGCGTCAGCAATTGATCCGGGTCGTAGTCCGTCCCCTAAAGAAAAAGCGACATCGTATCGTTTCATTATTTCGCAAATTTCTTCGAAATGAGTGTACAGGAAATTTTCTTTATGATGGGCGAGACACCATTTGGCCATTATACTACCGCCTCGAGATACAATACCTGTCAGCCGTTTTGCCGTTAGAGGGATGTATCGAAGCAATACTCCGGCATGTATAGTGAAATACGAAACGCCTTGCTCTGCTTGTTCTACCAGTGTATCTCTGAATAGCTCCCAGGTAAGATCTTCGGCTTTTCCGTTGACTTTTTCCAGGGCCTGGTAAATTGGGACTGTGCCTATAGGAACCGGCGAATTACGGATAATCCATTCGCGTGTCTCGTGTATATTTTTACCGGTTGAAAGATCCATTATGGTATCTGCCCCCCATCTGCATGCCCATACAGCTTTTTCAACTTCTTCGTCTATAGTGGAAGTGACTGCACTGTTGCCAATATTTGCGTTAATTTTGACAAGGAAGTTACGCCCAATGATCATTGGCTCACTTTCCGGGTGATTAATATTATTGGGTATGATGGCACGTCCTGCAGCAATCTCCTCCCTGACAAATTCAGGAGTGATTTCGCCCTTAGGTGTATTAGCACCAAAGCTTGCTCCAGGGTGTTGGTGATTCAAAGAGTTATTTGTTTGAGATGCATTAGTGCTAACATCTTGAAAGCGTTGGTTCTCCCGGATGGCAACATATTCCATTTCAGCAGTGATAATGCCCTTCTTTGCGTAGTGTAGCTGGGATACGTTCGCTCCGTGTTTAGCGCACAGGGGCGGTTTAATGTGTTCAAAACGTAACGCGTCAAGGGTAGTATCGGAATGTCTTAATCTTCCGTAAGAAGAACTGACTCCTGGCAGTTGTCTGACGTCGTTTCGTTCCAGAATCCATGCTTCTCTTAACCTTGGAAGTCCTTTTCGAATGTCTAAGTCGATGTTTTCATCCGTAAATGGGCCGCTCGAGTCATAAACGGTCACAGGTGGGTTTTGTTCTTTGCCGCCGTCGGTAAGTTGGGTTGGGGAAAGGATAATTTCTCTCATAGCGACCTGAATATTATGGAGGGAGCCGGACACGTAGACCTTACGTGATCCCGGTAGTGGTTCTGTAATCATATTCCTATCCTCCTTGAGTTGCTTGAATGATGATAATCGAGTCGTTAGGCTGCAGTAGATAGCTTGGGTGTGCTTCTTTTGCTATTACATTGTCATTGACAGCAATAGCCATGCCTTTGGTATTTCCGCCCAGTTTTTCGGAAATAATACTTTGGAGGCTGCTCCGCTCGGAAACCTCGAAAACTTGTTGATTGATAGTGATTTTCATTCCTAATAGATTAAACTTTAGGAATGACTATAGGAACATATACAAGTGAATCTTGTATATGTATGTCATTAAACTTTTCCCTTCGGCAGTATTAGCTGCATCAGGTTCAAAGGGTTTTATCTCAGCCTACAGGCACCCCTAAAGTTTTATAAAAGTATATTATTAAATTCGAAGATCCAAATCAAGGTTAAATATAGTTCTCTCCAAACTTTGCTTTAACATCAGCAACGATCTGCTTTACTTCTTGTTCGCTTTCTCTTGGAATGATCATTATGGTGTTATTCGACTCGGCAATGATATAATCTTGTAAGCCTTTAACAATCAGTTTTTTTCCGTCAGGGATGTTAATCATGCAGCCGTTAGTTTCTGTCAAAATGGTTCCTCCAGAAGGGATGACTACATTCTGCTCCTGATCTTTTTCCGCAAGCGAATACAGGGACGCCCATGTACCCAGGTCAGACCATCCGAACTCAACAGGCAACACATAGACGTTTCGTGCCTTCTCCATTATCCCGTAGTCGATTGAGATGTTTTCACAATTCGGATAATTATCTTTAAGAAACGCAGCTTCGCCATCTGTGTTATAAACGTTCCTTCCCTGTAGGAACAACTCGTTCATTTCGGGGAGCTGTGATTCGAATGCTTTAAGCACTTCCGCTGCACTCCAAATAAAAATGCCTGCATTCCAAAGATAATTCCCACTATCTATAAAGCTTTGAGCTCTTTCTCTGTCTGGTTTTTCTGTAAACTGTAGAACCTTTCTAAACCCTTGTCCAAGCTCCTCTTCACTAAACCGGATGTATCCGTATCCTGTGTCAGGTCTGGAGGGTTGGATCCCAAGCGTGATAAGGCATGGATTTGTCTCGGCGGTTTGGAGCGCGTTAGTCACATCTATGCCAAACTGAATAGGGTTAAGTATTAGGTGGTCGGAAGGAGCTACAACTATCGAAGCGTTGGGGTTTAATTCACTGATTTTGTGACAGGCATAAGCAATGCATGGTGCCGTGTTACGCATCACCGGCTCACACAATATCTGGTGTTCTTGAATTCCTTTTAGCTGTTCTGCAACAAGATCTTTGTATTTATCGTTGGTAAGAATGTAAATGTTTTGCGGTGGAACGATAGCCTTGAAACGGTCATATGTTGCCTGAATCAGGCTCATGCCTGTACCGGCAATATCGATAAATTGCTTTGGCATCGCAGTGCGGCTAACTGGCCAAAATCTGCTTCCGATTCCTCCGGCCATAATAACGGCATAGTAATTGGAATTTAATTCTTGATTCATTCGTGTATGGGTATTAAGTTGAGTTCCATTTTCCGTAAAAGTATAATTTTCTAATCGACTATCAGCTATATGAAGCGTTTCGTGAAAATTGAGGAATTTACGTGATCTGAGAGCTTCGCTCGAATAGTATTCGATAACTAGCTAGGATTGATTATATTGTGATCAATGGAAGTATTTTACACACTTAATACTTTAGATAACAGTTTTTATCTTGTAGAACTCCGTTAAAGACCTTTTTCTACAGACGTCTAAAGTTTTGCATCTTGGACTTTTTTCCTGAACGGAAATATGCAGTCATTGATGCGATGTTGAGATACATGTTCTTTCGAGCAAGTATTAAACCAGTTTTTCCTAGTTGCAATTTTTGGTTTAATCGGTACTGTTAGCATTGCGGCTTTATATCTCTTTCGAGATAAGTGAATATTGTTGATTATTTTGTAAAAAAAATCGAATAAAGATTGGTTATTTTCAATGTAGTTCTTATTTGATTGTAATTTGTAAAAAACCTTTATCTTTGAAGCACATTAATTTATGAATATGCAAACACGATACTTATACTTACTGCGTTTCGTGCTTCTGGTTACAGATATCATTCTAATAAATGTTTCCTTCTTTTTTTCGTTCTATGCGATTTTTGGTGTCAGTGCTTCGCCGTTAGAAGGTTCTTATAAGAATTACTTGCTGGTTTGTAACCTAATCTGGTTTTTTACATCCAATTTATGCGGGTTATATCGCAACGAATCGTTAAGTCAGATTGTAAGTATTTACCGGGCAACCTGGCGGGCTGTAGCCTTACACGCGGTAATTTTCGTTTTTTATTTAACTTTCTCGGATAACTATACAATTTCAAAGCCTTTCATAATTTCCTTATACGTCGCTATGAGCGTAGGCTTTTTATTTAGTCGCTTTGCAGGTACTTTTTTTGAGTTTGTTTTATATAGACATTTCAAAGTTAGTAGACCCGTTGCGGTTTTAGGTAAAAACCATACGGGACTTCGCTTGGCAGGATACCTTGAAAAAAGTCAGAACTTCAAGTTTGAGGGATTTCTACATAATGAGGAAGATACCTTGTTTGTGCAGGAAGACGGTTCTTTAATGCCTTCTACATGCGAGCACATTGCTGACGCTGCAAGACGCGGTATCAAAGATGTCTATGTCTCCTTAACGCCCGACAGAATGGTTGATGCGAAATATCTTCTTGAGGAAGCGGAGAAGCAATGTGTAAGACTGAAATTTGTGCCTGACTTGAGTGGATCTCTTGCCGCTCCGTTTACTGTGAGCTATTTAGGTGAATTTCCCGTAATAAGTATGCGGCATGAACCTCTTGAAAACATGCAGAACAGGTTTAAAAAGCGTGTTTTTGATGTGGTTGTCAGTTCATTGGTGATCGTGTTTATTATGAGCTGGTTAGTTCCTATTATAGGTATTATCATTAAAGCCCAAAGTCGTGGGCCTATTTTCTTCAAGCAGCTGCGAAGTGGTCGTAATAACGAACCTTTTTGGTGTTATAAGTTCAGGAGCATGAGAATGAACAATGATAGCGATAACAAGCAGGCCAGCAGAGGAGACAGCAGGATAACACCTATTGGCCGATTTTTGAGAAAAAGTAGTCTTGATGAATTTCCACAGTTCTTTAACGTCCTGAAAGGTAATATGAGCATTATTGGCCCGCGCCCCCATATGTTAAAGCATACGGAGCAGTACAGTGCTATTATAGACCGCTATATGGTAAGGCAATTTCTTAAACCCGGAATAAGCGGTTGGGCACAGGTAAATGGATACAGAGGCGAAACGGAGGATCCTAAGCTAATGGAAAAACGCGTTGAACACGACATTTGGTACATGGAAAATTGGAGTTCTATGCTCGATGTGAAGATCATTTTCATGACTGTAATCAACATTTTCAAAGGCGAAGAAAACGCATTCTAATTACGACTTTCATATAATATCTTCGTTTTTTTGTAACGTATTGAAAAACAATTTATTGTTTTTGTTATTAATATAAATATCTTTGCACCAAAGTTAAAATAATCGCTTATAGACAACAATCTATATCTACATCGCTCAAACTGTAAACAAATAAATATGAAATCATCGCTCTTAATGCTTATGACAGGATGCTGCATGCTGGTCAGCACTCTTACGTTCGCTCAACAAGAATGGCTACCGGATGGTACCGTTGGACAGCCAGCCTTTAAAAATTCAGTAGGGATTACTGTCGGAACTCAAGGAATCGGCGCTGAAGTCGGCATTCCTCTTTCAACAAGGTTTAATCTACGCCTTGGTACTAGTTTACTTCCTTATGAAGGAGACGTGGTTAAAAAATTCAACAGTGCTTATGATTATAACACTGATTTCAAGGTAGAATTCATGAACCTTAGTGCATTTCTGGATTGGCAGCCTTTTCCCACTGCAGGATCATTCTTCCGTAAGTTCGCTCTTACTGCAGGAGGTGCATACTTCTACAAAGCAGGTGGAACTGCGAAAGTTATGCTAAAAGATGACTATTACTTTGGTGACATTCCGTTTTCTCCGGAAGAAGTGGGAGAAATTAACACAGTAGTTGATTGGAAAGGATGGGCTCCTTATGCTGGTCTTGGATGGCACAACATCACTATTACTGATAACTTCAACCTCGGCCTTAATCTGGGTGCATACTATTTAGGCTCACCGGATATCAACATGACCGCTACAAACTGGTTGTCATCAAATCCCGAAGTTAACGAGCCGATCCTTAGAAGAAACCTAAAGGATTACAAATGGCTACCAAAGTTTGAAATTAAGTTTGCTTACAACTACTAACACCTGAATGGTCATGAAAAAGATATTTTACCTCTCACTTATAACTTTTATAAGCGTCTTTGCTGCTTGTAAAAACCCTACGGACGATATTACTATTATTATCGAGCCTAATGTATTTAATTATTCTACTGCCATTAAGGTGGAAGACGTTGCCGGAAATGCATTACCAACCGGATTGAAAGTTGAGATTTCAGGTCCCGACGCCGATGCTATCTATACTATGTCCGGTACAAAAGACTTTAAAGTTCAGGACGGATACATCTATACAAATGTAGATCCCCACAGAGATCCAACAGCTAACAATCCGATCGAATTTAGTGTGAAGGTTAGTGGTGATGCTATTTTGGACGTGAACATCCCTTTCGAAGTGAATTCTGGACAAAGTTTCCAAATGAAGCCTATTAAGATTTTGAACCTTAACAATCCGCCAGTCGGAGCAGCGGTTTCAAAACCGGTAGTTACATTAGCTACTTTAGCTGCGGAGGATCAGAGTATATCGACGAATACAAGTGCTTCTTTAATCACAAGATTAGAATTAGAAGCAGGAACACAGTTTTTAAACGCAGCCGGACAAGTCCTGACTGGCGACAATTTATCTACAGTACTTGTTAATCTCGATCCAAGAACATCGGCTGGTATTGCTTTGTTCCCAGGCGGGTCATTGTCGAGCTCTTCGATTGTGAATGCTGCTGGTCAAACAATCGAAGGAGCGTTTAATCCAGCTGCTGTCACGAGTATTGAGTTTTTCATAAACGAGCAAGGCGTGAAATCATTCAATAAGCCGGTTACCGTTTATCAGAATATCGATCCGACTTACGTCAATCCTAATACGAATGCATTAGTTAAAGCTGGAGATTTCCTTGAAATCTATAGCTACGAAGTAGAGACAGGGACATTTAAGTACGAGAGATCAGCTGAAGTTATATTGCAGGCAGGTAAACTTTCAGTATCTTATCCTATCGAGCACTTAACGATTTATATTGCTGGATATCTGGAAGGCGCTTGCCCTCAAGCTAATCTGAATCTAGTTGCAGATTGGATGACAGAAGGCGTATCATATCCGCTGAATATCAAGTTTGTCAACGGTGCAGAGCAGATAATTTCGGAACAAGTTATTTCGATATCTACGAATAATGCGCCGATCGCTGTGCCTGCGATTCCATCAGGATCAAGATTGATCATCACACATCCTGCTACAGGACAGGTGTATTTCGATGGTGCCATTGATATCACATGCGGAAGCGTGGTTAACGTGGCTTTGGCTAACATTCCTCAGCAGCCGGTTGTAACGATGCAATTGTTCGTAAGATGTCCAGGCAAGACGGCGAATGTTGAAGCTTTACCAACATTCCAGTTATATTACAGATTGGCTGGCTCAAACGGATCTTTCCTTCCGTTAGGAGAGGTTGTGAATGGTTTTATCTCGACAACAAGTCTTGATGTAACTAAGCGATATGACTTTAGAGGTGTTTGGAACGACAAAATTAAAACGGTCGGTAACAAAGCAATCGAAGCCAACAACACTGGCACGGTGGGTAATGGTCCCGGTTTAATTATTGGCGAAGTAGCCCCTGCGAATAATTTACAAATGCTTACTGAAGCTTGTGCAGAAATTGGACAATAGGCTTCCAGTAAATATTCACTAATGTTTAAATAGAAAAGCCGCCTCAGCTAACGAGGCGGCTTTTCTATTTATTTAATATCGTTCAATCACCTATTGAAGGATTCCCGCCTATCGGGCTCCTTGTCTTAGTCATATTTATGCTCGAGATAAGTGATTCTCATCACATTTTCGTTTTTCCACTTTTTTTTCCCAATTAGTTACAAAATTTGGTAAAAATTAACCGAAATGAAAAGGAACCTTTTTTACTTATTTCTAGTTCTGTTTTTAGGGTCTTGCAAGGACTCTTCTGAGGATGTGATAGAACGAACCTCTCCATTAATATTAACAATCAACAACATTCGTAGCGATCTGCCAGTAATGAAAGGTGCTACCACTTTTAATTCTCCCGACTTGCTATTGAATAACTTAGGTGAACTTTATTACTTTGTTTTTGACGCAACAGGTAGATTTGTGCATCAAAAAAAGCAATTAAAAGGGGATCCCTCCTTTGGTCAGATATCTGACGAGCTTAAAGTTGGACAGTACACGATTGTATTGTTGAGTTGTACGGGGAGTATCACGGTTGGCACAACGATCACGACCTTGGCGGCTACCAAGATAATGTCTACACCGGCTTCGGGTGATATCTTTTATAAAAAGTTAGCAGTGACTGTCACTGCTCAAGGAATTTCAGAATCGGTTCTACTAGATAGGGTAGTAGGTTGCGTTCAGATCAGAGTTATGGATCGTATTTCCGATAATATCGCAAAAGTGGAGTTTCAGATAGAAAATGAGACGCCTTATTTCGGTATTAACACAGGGGAGGTTGAAGTCGGCAATCTTGAGTCGAGGTCGGTAAGTGCGGATTTAAACGATTCGAATCGCGGGTCACTTACTTTGGGGCTGCTAATTATGAATAATCAGGCTCCGATAACAGCAAACCTAAAGTTTTTTGACGCTTCAAATAACATGATAACCGCAAAGAGAATACCAGGTATTGTAAACATAAGAGGGACGAAGGTATCCGTAGAAGGAAGGCTTTCAGAATTTATGTCTGCCGGTTTTACGGTAAGCTATAATGACACATGGCCATCGGATTCTACTATTGTCTACTTTTGAACGAAAACATGAGGGAGATCACCGAGATGTCCCTCATGTTCTTTCTTTAAATTTCTTCTGTTCCCGCAACTGCTGCACGGATTTTCAATTCAAGTTCGTCAGCAAGCTCTACATTGTCCATTAAAAGCTGCTTAACCGCATCACGACCTTGGCCCAATTTGGTGTCATTATAGCTGAACCAGGATCCGGATTTTTTAACAACCTCATATTCAACTCCAAGATCAATTATTTCTCCCACTTTAGATATGCCTTGTCCAAACATAATATCGAACTCCGCAATTCGGAACGGTGGAGCCACCTTATTTTTAACGATTTTTACCTTGGTACGATTGCCGGAAACTTCGTCTGAATCCTTAATTTGAGAAGTACGGCGTACGTCTAGTCTTATGGAAGAATAAAATTTCAATGCATTACCTCCGGTTGTCGTTTCGGGGTTGCCGAACATAACACCTATCTTTTCGCGGAGTTGGTTTATAAAGATGCAACAGCATCCTGTCTTAGAAATAGTTCCTGTTAACTTCCTTAATGCCTGGGACATTAGTCTGGCTTGTAATCCCATTTTAGATTCACCCATCTCGCCCTCTATTTCCCCCTTAGGCACTAAAGCTGCTACTGAGTCAATTACAATTATATCAATAGCGCCTGATCGGATAAGATTGTCAGCAATTTCAAGCGCTTGCTCTCCATTGTCTGGCTGTGAAATCAACAGATTTTCAACATCTACTCCCAGTTTCTGAGCGTAAAATTTGTCAAAAGCGTGCTCTGCATCAATAAACGCAGCAATTCCCCCTTTTTTTTGACTTTCGGCAATTGCGTGAATAGCGAGCGTTGTTTTACCTGAGGATTCAGGACCATAGATCTCAATTATACGCCCTTTAGGTAGTCCTCCGATGCCCAAAGCGATGTCTAGACCAATGGATCCTGTAGATATTGCTTCGACCGCCTCTACGGCTTTATCTCCTAGCTTCATTATAGTCCCCTTTCCGTAAGACTTTTCTAATTTATCTAAGGTTAATTGCAATGCTTTCAGTTTGTCTGAATTGCTCATATATTTAGTATTATAAGTGTCAAATATAATTATTATTTCTTAATGCTAAATAAATTAACATTATTTATTCTTTTGAGAAGGACATGCTCTGCTAATACAAGTATCTGTAAAGGAAAAGAAAAAACAAATAGCTAGAGAACATTAATAAGTTGCAGCTTTGGACGTACTTGTTTCGAAATATTTGCAGAAGGAGGTGAGTGGGCATACGTTGCACTTAGGGCTTCTTGCAACACATATGTACCTTCCGTGTAGAATAAGCCAATGATGAGCAATTCCCAAAGTGTTTTTTGGCAAATATTTGACAAGCTGTTGTTCAACAGCAAAAGGAGTCGTAGCCTTGGTTGTAAGTCCTAGTCTGTTAGCCACCCTGAATACATGAGTGTCAACAGCGATAGCCGGGGCAGCATATATCACTGATGCAATCACATTAGCAGTCTTTCTACCTACGCCTGGCATTTTCTGCAATTCCTCAATACTGGAGGGGATGACACCGTTAAAATCAGAAATCAGCATCTTTGCCATTCCGACAAGATGCTTCGCTTTGTTGTTCGGATAACTAACAGTTTTTATGTACATAAAAACTTCTTCCGATGTCGAGGCCGCAAGTGAATAGGCGTCTGGAAACCTATCAAATAATGCAGGCGTTATCTGATTAATCCGCTTATCAGTACACTGCGCAGAAAGGATAACAGCTACAAGCAATTCATAAGAATTGGAATAATTAAGTTCTGTCTGGGCATCTGGCTGATGCGTAGAAAAATACTCCACAAAAGCTTTTACCCGATCTTTTTTTTGCATAAGCAAAGTAACGAATACGGGCTAAAATTTTTTCGTAAGAGAATACGCTTTTATGAAATTTATTGATTCGACCGAAGGTTCTTTCAGTTCGTTATCCAAATTTTCTTTGAGCAGCATATAGAACGATAGGTCGTTGCTGCTTAAGGTTTCAAGTGTTTCACTTTGAAAATCGTCGGCTGGATATAGGCCGGAGGAGAGCGTAGAAAATTGTATCATAAGCGATGCCGTTATTATATCTAACTAACGGCATTGCTATGGGAATTATTTTAAAAAAACTAAAATATTGTTACTATTAAATTAATTTGATACTCAGTTCCTTAGCATCAAACATCTTGCGAAGGTTGTTTAATGCATACCTCATTCGGCCAAGAGCGGTATTAATGCTGACGTTAGTAATGTCGGCGATTTCCTTAAAGCTCATGTCGCCATAATGTCTCATTATTAGAACCTCCTTCTGTTCATCAGGCAATAATTGAATCATTTTTCTTAAATCCTGATGAGTTTGATTCCTAACCATTTGTTCTTCAATGCTTTCATCACAGAAGCCTAAAACATCGAATATATCAAAGCCATCGCCGTTGGTGATGACAGGAGTACGCTTTTCTTTCCTGAAATAATCGATCACAAGGTTGTGTGCAATTCGCAATACCCACGGAAGAAATTTACCCTCCTCGTTGTATTTTCCAGTCTTCAATGTATTAATGACCTTGATAAAGGTGTCCTGAAAAATATCCTCCGCCAGATACTGATCTTTAACCAGCATGTAAATAGATGTATATATTTTGGATTTGTGTCTGCTAACCAACTCTTCCAAACCCGTCTCCTGACCAGCTATATAAATATGTATAAGCTCCTGGTCGCTTTTCCCTTGAAGTTTCATAGGACTCCTCTCTTAATTTTGCTTGAAATAATTACTAAAAAGTATAGAGTAGAGTTTTATCCAAATTGTCGTTTTAAGCTATAAGTTGTGTGTGTGGAGAATATATCTCAAATATAATAAAAATATAACCTACGTCGGTACAATATTTTTGTTACACCTTGGTTTATATTACATTAAGTAAAATTTCCTCATATTCATCCAAGGGTTTTATAAACTTACGAAAAAAGATAGCATATGGTTCGCCGAAAAGTGTTAAGATATGTTAAAGTCCTGACCGAGGGTTGAAAGATTAACCCTTACCTTTGCATTAAACGATGTCATTGCATGAATATTGAATCAGAACAAGATCCAAAAAATACCATATTAATAAAAGGGGCTCGCGTCCACAATTTAAAGAACATAGATGTTAATATCCCCAAAAATAAGCTTGTAGTTATCACTGGCTTGTCGGGATCCGGCAAGTCATCTCTGGCGTTTGACACGTTGTACGCCGAAGGGCAACGCCGTTACGTTGAAAGTCTTTCATCGTATGCCAGACAGTTCATGGGCAGAATGAATAAGCCTGACGTTGATTACATTAAAGGAATTGCTCCTGCGATTGCAATCGAACAAAAAGTTATCACCAGCAATCCGCGATCGACAGTAGGAACCTCTACGGAGATTTATGATTATCTTAAACTCTTGTTCTCTCGTGTTGGAAGGACTATTTCGCCTATCTCCGGACAAGAAGTAAAGCGTGATTCTGTAACAACCGTCGCTAATTATCTCACATCATTGCCAGAAGGCGATTCCGTGACGATCCTATGCCCTTTACATCCCCACAACAATCGCAGTTTGAAAGAAGAACTGGCTGTATTACTTCAGAAAGGGTTCGTGCGGGTTTACCATGCAGGTAAGATGATCAGGATTGAGGAACTATTGGAAGATGGAAAATTAAAGAATGAGAAACTTGCAACAAGCGACCAGATCAAGATCGTAATAGACCGTATAACAATAAGTACAGACGATGATACTGTAAGTCGCATGGGTGATTCCATCCAAACTGCGTTCTTCGAAGGGAAAGGGGATTGTTTTGTAGAGTACAATGGCGAAATGAATTTTTTCTGCGATCGTTTCGAGCTGGACGGAATGCGTTTCGAAGAACCCACTCCAAATTTCTTCAGCTTTAACAATCCTTATGGAGCATGTAAGCGGTGTGAAGGCTTTGGAAGAGTGATCGGCATTGACGAAGACCTCGTGGTGCCTGATAAGAGTAAGTCCGTTTACGATGGAGCAATAGCGCCCTGGAGAGGCGAGAAGATGGGCGCATGGTTACAGGATTTTCTAAAAAATGCTCTTAAATTTAACTTTCCGGTTCACCGGTCCTTCAATCAGCTGACTGACGATCAGCGTCAGCTTCTATGGGACGGTAACAAATACTTTCGTGGCCTGAATGAGTTCTTTTCAGAACTTGAGGCGCAAACATATAAAATTCAGTACCGCGTAATGTTATCACGATACCGCGGTAAGACGAATTGTCCGGAATGCAAGGGCAGCCGCCTTAGGAAGGACGCCTCTTATGTGAAAATAGCTGGCAAATCCATTACAGACCTTGTGCTTATGCCCTTGGATTCTTCTGTCGACTTTTTTAATTCATTAGAGTTAACAGCCAACGAAGCGAAGATAGCAAAGCGCTTACTTGCAGAGATAACCAGCCGCATTAGTTTTCTCAATGAAGTAGGTCTGGGATACTTAACACTTAATCGTCTTTCTAATACGCTATCAGGTGGTGAGTCCCAGCGCATTAACCTGGCAACATCCCTCGGCAGTTCTCTGGTTGGATCGGTCTATGTACTGGACGAGCCGAGCATTGGTCTTCATCCCCGCGATACACATAGGCTGATAGGTGTACTTAAATCACTGCGAGATGTCGGCAATACGGTATTGGTTGTCGAACACGAAGAGGAAATGATGAAAGCGGCCGACCACCTGATAGATATCGGACCTGAAGCCGGTACGAATGGCGGAAACCTGGTCTTTTCTGGTAACTACCAGCAGATTCTAAGTAGTAGAGAGAGCCTGACCGGAGATTATCTGAGTGGAAGAGAAAAGATTGAAGTCCCTGCTAAGCGACGAACCTGGTCGGATTTTATCGAAATAAAAGGTGCCCGGGAAAATAACCTGAAAAGTATTGACGTAAAGTTCCCGCTGCATGTTTTTACATGTGTAACGGGGGTTTCTGGTTCTGGTAAGACATCTCTCGTGAAAAGGATATTGCAGCCAGCTCTGCAAAAGGTCATCGGCAACTATTCAGGTGAGCAGACCGGTTCGTATGATAGCCTGGAAGGTAGTTTCGGCGAGATTGATCACGTTGAGCTTGTGGACCAGAATCCAATTGGCCGTTCCTCCCGGTCAAATCCGGTTACTTATGTAAAAGCCTATGATGATATCAGAAATCTTTTCGCATCTCAGCCATCTGCAAAGGCAGCCGGATTAAAACCTGCCGCTTTCTCTTTCAATGTAGAGGGAGGGCGTTGTGATGTCTGCCAGGGCGAAGGCGAAGTGAAAATAGAGATGCAATTTATGGCTGATCTTTTCTTGCCTTGTGAAGCCTGCCAAGGGCAGCGCTTCAAACAGCACGTTCTCGACGTCGAGTATAAAGAGAAGAATATATCTGCTATTCTCGATATGACAATTGAAGAGGCGCTGGATTTTTTCAAAGATGAACCCAAGATTATCAGTAAAATCCAACCGCTACTTGATGTAGGCCTGGGATATGTACATCTCGGGCAATCTTCAAACACTCTTTCGGGCGGAGAAGCTCAAAGAATTAAGCTGGCATCTTTTCTGATTAAAGGAAATAACCGCAGCAAGACGCTTTTCATCTTTGATGAGCCTACAACAGGCTTGCATTTTCATGATATCAAGAAATTGTTGAAGTCGCTTAACGCACTTTTGGATCAGGGAAATACTATTTTAGTCATTGAACACAATGTTGACGTTATCAAATGTGCAGACTGGGTAATCGATATCGGTCCGGAGGGAGGCGATCGGGGAGGAAACCTGGTGTTTGAAGGCGTACCCGAAGATCTTGCAAAAGTCAACGAGTCCTATACCGGCGCATTCCTTAAGGGCGTCTTAAAATAACGCATTACCATAGGATAGGCCATTTATGAAAATCTGCGATACTCCAGCAGGAATTTTAGTATATTGGCTATCCTCAAATGATTCAGGGACTCGCGGTGATATCTATGACCATGTCCTTTTTTAGATTCAAAAATTCAAATGAACGAACAATCCAAACTAATTCGTATTCAGGCAGAACGGAGCCCAAATCGCGAACACTCTGTTCCTCTATACCTCACATCGAGCTTTGTTTTCGATGATGCAGAACAAGGCAGAGCTGTATTTGCTGATGAAGAAGCTGGCATTATATACTCCCGATACTCTAATCCAAATACTACTGAACTGATCGACAAGGTATGTATGCTGGAAGGTGCAGAAGCCGGCCTGGCATTTTCATCAGGCATGGCGGCTGTTTTCGCTTCACTGGCCGGGCTCTTGAAGAGTGGTGACCACGTTCTAGCATGCCGGTCTATTTTCGGATCTACTCATCAGCTTTTAACACAACTTTTACCCAGATGGGGAATCACCAGTTCATACGTAGATGCACTCGCACCGGAAACATGGGAGGCTGCCATACGTCCTGAAACAAAAATGATCTTTTTGGAAACGCCTTCAAACCCCGGACTGGAGCTTGTCGATTTAGAATGGTTAGGAAGCCTTAAAAAGAAGTATCCGAATATTATTTTGAATGTCGACAATTGCTTTGCAACTCCATATCTTCAGAAGCCGCTTCAATACGGCATTGATCTGGTATCTCACTCTGCTACCAAATATATGGATGGGCAGGGAAGAGTACTTGGAGGTCTGGTAGCAGGAAGAGCAGACTTAATCAAAGAGCTTATGTTCTTTATAAGGCATACCGGTCCCGCCATGTCTGCATTTAATGCCTGGATATTCTCAAAAAGTCTGGAAACTTTGCCTGTTCGCATGGATAGACACTGCAGCTCTGCACTTAAATTAGCGCAGATTTTAGATGAGCATCCCGAAATCGAAGTCGTCAGATACCCTCATCTGCCCTCCCACCCTCAGTATGAGCTTGCGAGAAAGCAAATGAAACAGGGGGGGGGTATAGTAACTTTCGTCGTAAAAGGAGGATTTGATCGTGCAAAGAAATTCCTTGATGCTCTGGAAATGGTCTTAATTACCTCAAACCTTGGAGATTCCCGTACTATCGGGACACATCCTGCGTCTACAACCCACTCAAAGCTGTCCGAGCAGGAACGAGAAGCTATTGGTATTTACCCCGGTTCTATACGCGTTTCCGTAGGTTTAGAAGATCCCGACGACATCATTCATGATATTAAACAAGCGATAGAGCGATCCAAATAGCAGATATGACCTCATGAGCATACCTCTTTATAAAACGACATAATATTCAGCCAACCTCCTTGCTATTTAAAAAATAAATTAAATCTGATGAAAATTGAGTTAAACCGGTTAAATGACGCTGTACATTTTGAAGCAGCAGCTCCATCTTCCACTGTGAAAGTTCATATTGACGGCTCACCGGAGATTGGTGGTGAAGGTTTGGGAGTAAGACCAATGGAGTTGGTCTTGATGGCTCTCGGGTCATGCAGTGCTTTTGATCTTATATCTATCTTAAAAAAGCAGCGCCAGGAAATACAAGACTTTTCTGTATCCGTAGAGGCTGATAGGGCAGATGCAATTCCTGCTGTGTTTACAAATATCAGAATGAACTTTAAACTAAAAGGAAACATCGATCAGGCTAAAGCAGAAAAAGCTGCAGAACTTGCCGTAAAGAAGTATTGCTCTGTGCATGATATGTTGGCAGCCGGAGGTGTAAAGATCGATTACGCCATAGACATAGAACCGGCTACTTAAGATTCCAAATCTTTTCAGCCTTACGGCCAATCAGCCAGAAAGATACAGCCAATATGCCAAAAAATATTGCTTTGTCGGTTCTGTCCCACATATACTCGAAATAACGTGTATAGATATTTATAAGCAGAAAGGTGATCCCAAACTCACGGGCAATCTCATCTTTCTGCTTCAATCCATACAGCATCACTGCCAGCGAGGCCACAGAAGACACAATTCCCCAGGATACCAGTTCTACCTGATCAGTCTTCAGCCAATCCTCAATAGTTGCAAGATTTCCAAAAATAGAAAGGATCCACAGCGAAATGAAGAAATAGAATAAGCCTACAATGTAGGTGAGCGTATTGAAACCGGGTAGCTTCCTGTAATGTTCAAGAGTCAACCCCGCAGCAGTAAGCAAAGCTCCGAAAACTACAAATCGCAGAGGATAGTTTAGTCCAAAAAAATAATTGCCCCAGTTCGTTTGATAACCTGTCTCCGTGCCGAACCAGCTTCCCAAAGAAATAAGCGCAAACGCCCATATCAGCTTAGACTGGAATTTCAATGCCAGTCCACCGTAAACAAAAACAGAAAGCAGGAAAAGTATAGAATAGTGCCCCGATCCCTTGTCCAAAGCCTTTCCCAAGAAGGCAATGCTGATTGCTGTAAACAATACTCCCGAGAAAAGCGTCGCTTCGTTGCTAAACAACCGTTCAGGAAACTTACGTTTTTGCCGCTGACCGTAATAATACATCCAGGCGGCAATCCCCGCAGCCACAGCGCTGATCAGAATATCAGGAGTATTATACAGGTTCTGTAATAAGTTGATAATAGCGTCATTGATCACCAGTGAAGCCACAGCGATCAGGCCGCATGCGAGGGCGATCCAAAATGAATATTGAGCAAGCCTGCGCCAATCAAACTGCTTTACTGCGTAGGAAGAACGCAACTGCGATGCTTTCGAATTATCGATCAGCCCTTCCTCCTCCCAATATTTGATCGTAGCGTCTAGAAATTCTGCTTCTGGTTTATCGATGTTTAGGTTTTTCATAGGAGATAATCAAAATTAGCCTAGCAAATCTATTACTGCTAATTTATCCTGACTGATCTGATCTGTTAATTTTTGCAGCGAATGAAATTTCATGTCGCCCCGTAAAAAATACAAAAAATGCACTCGTATGTTTTGGCCGTAAATGTCTTTATCAAAGTCAAATATATTGATTTCGATATTCCGGCTCATTCCATTCAGTGTTGGTCTGGTGCCTATATAGCCCATCCCCTTAAGTAATCCTTTGCTTTCCGGATATTCCTCTACCATAACGGCGTAGATCCCATCGGCAGGAATCAGCTTATACGTTTCCTCCAAAAATAGATTTGCCGTAGGAAAGCCTATGGTTCGTCCTATCTGATCACCCCTGATCACAAGACCTGTCAGATGAAACGGATACCCGAGAAAATCCTGTGCAGTGGTTACGTCGCCCCTCGTCAGTGCTTGTCGGACCTTTGTTGAGCTGATAGCTACATCATGAATGTCTTCTTCCGTTATTTCTTCAACGCTAAACCCGAAAACCGCAGCACATTCCTGGAGCTTGGCGAAATTACCCGTCCTATCCTTGCCGAAATGATGATCGTAGCCGATAATTATCTTCTTCGTTCCAATTTTATCAACCAAAATCTGCTTGATGTAATTGTCAGGAGATAAATTAGAAAAGTCCCTTGTAAAGGGGGTGACGATAAGATGGTCTACGCCTAACTGTTCAATCAACTCACGCTTTTCCTGTATGGTAGAAATCAGCTTCAGGCTTTGGTCTTCAGGATGAAGGATCATTCTCGGGTGAGGGAAGAATGTCAGGATCACACTCTCGCCGTTTACGCGTTTAGCTTCTTCTACAAGCCGGCTGATGATTTTGCGATGTCCGAGATGCACTCCATCAAACGTACCTATCGTTACGACTGCAGTTTCAAGCTTTTGAAACTCATCAATATGCTTATAGACTTTCATTTTCCTTCAGACTTTTAATATGTCCGGAAAGCTCCATAACTTCAAACGCCTTTTCTATCCGAAAATCCCCGCTTCTTGTTCTTCTCAATTTCGAAAGGTAAGCACCATTTCCGAGGATTCTACCGAAATCATACACCAGCGACCTGATGTAGGTACCTTTGCTGCATACGACGCGAAAATCTACTTCCGGAAGCTGAATGCGCGTAATCTCAAAGGTTGATATGGTAACCTGTCTCGACTTCATTTCTACTGTTTCGCCTCTTCTTGCTTTTTCATAGACCCTTTCGCCATTTATCTTAAGAGCAGAAAAGGCAGGGGGGAACTGTGTTATTTCGCCTACAAAAGCGTCGCAGGCAGAACGAATGGAAGGTTCAGTCAGGGCGTCTATCGGATAAGTTTCATCCACTTCAGTTTCCATATCATAAGAAGGTGTAGTAGCTCCAAGTATCATGGTGCCTGTATACTCCTTCTCCTGTGCCTGATACTCATCGATTTTTTTAGTCAGCTTACCTGTGCATATGATCAGCAAGCCTGTAGCTAAAGGATCCAGTGTGCCTGCGTGGCCTACCTTCAGCTTCAACGGTTTAAAAGCATTTCTGATTTTGCTTACAACATCAAAACTTGTCCAGCGGTAAGGCTTATTTACTAACAGGAGCTCGCCATCAACAAAGTTGAACGCTGGAAACTCAGTCTTCTTTTCTTCTATATCCATCACATAACCTGCAGGTCAATGCCTGCCAGGAGCAAAATTACAATAATCCCTCCAACAACAATTCGATACCAGCCAAATGCCCTGAATCCATACTTGGTCACGAATCCAATAAAGCTCTTAATAGCGATAATAGCAACAATGAACCCAATGACGTTTCCTATGAGCAATAAGTTGATCTGCTCGCCACTTAGTTCATAGCCACTCTTATAGAAGTCATATAACTTTTTGCTAGTAGCTCCAAACATAGTTGGTACAGCCAAAAAGAACGAGAATTCAGCAGCTGCCTTGCGCGACAGTTTCTGAGACATGCCTCCCACAATGGTAGCTCCTGAACGAGAGACGCCGGGAATCATGGCCAGGCACTGCATTAAGCCTATTTTGAAGGCAGTAGGATAACTGATGTCATCCGTAGAGTCGATAGTTGGCTTATCAAACCATTTATCAGCGAATAGAAGAATTATACCACCCACAACCAGGGAAATGGCAACAGCTAACGGGCTCTCCAATAATTGGTCGATCATGTCGCTCAGCAATAATCCGAAAACTGCAGCTGGAATAAATGCCACGAGTAGCTTAAAGTAAAAGTCAAAGCTTTGAAAGAAACGCTTAAAGTATAATACGACAACAGAAAGTATGGTTCCCAGCTGTATTACAATAGTGAACAGCTTAACAAACTCATCATTTTCGATACCCATCAAAGAGGAGCCAATGATCATATGACCAGTGGAGGACACGGGCAAAAATTCAGTCAGGCCTTCTATGATGGCCAAAATAATAGCTTCGATAAAGTTCATTTTCCCTACTTACGCTTTTTCAAAATGGCGAAAAAGCCAATAGTGAAGCCAATAACTACTACAATAGGAGCTAGTACAATTTTACGGAATTCGTAAATGTCGGTCGTGCCGCTCATGAGAAAAAAACCAATCATGACCACTGCTATGCTAAGCAGTAAAAGACGGTAATTGCTTTTGTCGAAAACAAACTGAGCTTGCTTTTGCTCAGTGGTCTCCGGAAGGGGTTTCTTTGCCATTATTTATAGAGATCGTAAATTTTTAGACGTAAATATTTGCTGACTGCAAACCAAGTGCTCATTGTGGAAATCAAGATGCCGGTTCCAAGAACAATGAGGAACACTACACCGAATTCAAACCAGTTTCTCAGGATCACAAGTTCTGGAATCTGCTGCTGCGCCAGATAAAGCGTCAGCAACAAAAGTATGATAGCTATTAATCCGCCAAGGAAACCATGAAGTATCCCATAACCGATGAAAGGTGCGCGGATAAAACCTTTAGTAGCTCCTACGAGCTGCATGCTTTTGATCAGGAATCGTTGCGAATAAATAGCCAGGCGTATGGTGTTGTTGATCAGCGCAACGGCGATGATCATCAGAATGCCTGCGAATGTCAGTATGACCAAACCTATCACTTTAAGGTTCTGGTTTACCATATCGATCAGTGACTTCTGATAAATGACCTCTTTTACTAAGGGGTTTTTGGTAAGCTGGCCACTCAATTTTTCAATGCTTGCGTTATTTGCATAGTCCGCCTTCATGTAAACATCGATAGATGATAAAAGAGGGTTGTAACCAAGAAACTCAACGAACTCTTCGCCAAGGTCTTTCTGTAAATTTCTCGCAGCCAGTTCCTTACTTACATATTGTGTCTTAAGAATATAAGGGTTAGTATCCAGCTGTTTCTGAAGAGCAAGTACATCAACCTCTTTCGCGCCATCACTAACTATGATATTAAGAACAATGTTTTCCTTCACATAGTTAGACAAGTTGCGGGCATGAACAAGTATAAGTCCCAAAAGGCCTATCATCAACAAAACCAGCGCGATACTGATCACTGTTGAAATGTAAACCGGCTTGGTCTTTTTTGAGTAAGCGCTCCTCTCGAATTCTTCCATAGTGCTTTTTTAAGATATGCGAAAATAGGAAATAGTTTGGAAGTATGGAAGTTGGCTCCCGCCACTCTAAATCAATTTTACTATTTTCGCAATCCAAAGAATTTGAATCACATGGATTACCAGTTTAGAGACATTGAAAACAAGTGGCAGCAGTTCTGGGCCGAAAATCAAACGTACAAAGTAAACAACGCATCAGAAAAGCCGAAGTATTACGTATTGGATATGTTTCCCTATCCATCAGGAGCAGGACTCCACGTGGGACACCCGCTCGGTTACATCGCATCTGATATTTTTGCCAGATTCAAAAGACTGCGCGGTTTCAATGTGCTTCATCCCATGGGATATGACTCATTTGGTCTGCCTGCAGAGCAGTATGCTATCCAGACTGGCCAGCATCCGGCTATAACCACTGTTGACAATATTGCTACTTACCGCCGGCAGCTCGATCAATTGGGTTTTTCCTTCGACTGGAGCCGTGAAGTACGCACGAGCGATCCTGAATATTACAAGTGGACACAGTGGATCTTCATGCAGCTCTTCAACTCCTGGTATGATATGGAAGCTGATAAAGCTCAGCCTATCGACCTGCTTGTCTCTCATTTTCAGACCAACGGCAGCACCGGTATCAGCGCTGTCTCTGACGAAGATACTAAGACCTTCACCGCCGAAGAGTGGAGTGCGATGTCTGAGAAAGAGCAGCAGGAAGAACTGTTGAGATACCGTCTTACCTTCCTGAAAGAAAGTACCGTGAACTGGTGCCCAGCCTTAGGAACGGTACTGGCAAACGACGAAGTCAAAGAAGGTTTCTCTGAGCGTGGCGGGCACCCGGTTGAACAAAAGAAAATGTGGCAGTGGAGTATGCGCATAACCGCCTATGCAGATCGTTTGCTGAAAGGTCTAGATAGCATAGATTGGCCTGAACCTCTGAAAGAAATGCAGCGAAACTGGATTGGAAAGAGTATCGGGGCCTCTGTTAAGTTCCAGGTGGAGAACAGCGACAAGATAATCGAAGTTTTTACTACTCGCGTGGATACCATCTACGGTGTCAGCTTCCTCGTTATCGCTCCCGAACATGAATTCGTTGCCTCCCTCACCACGTCTGAGCAGAAGAACGAGATCGAGGACTATATAAACAAGACAAAAAAGAAGTCAGAACTCGACCGTATGGCCGATACCAAATCTGTATCTGGTGCATTTACAGGCACTTACGCCTTGAATCCACTAAACGGTGAAAAGATCCCGGTTTGGATAGCCGACTACGTACTGGCGGGATACGGAACCGGAGCAGTCATGGCAGTGCCTTCAGGCGATCAGCGTGACTGGCTCTTTGCAAAACGGTTCAACCTTCCTGTTATCCAAATCCTGGATACGCAGAAAGGTATAGAAGAAACTGCCGATGCAACAAAAGACGGAAAGTATGTCAACTCAGGAATCATCAACGGTCTAACCTACGATGAGGCGCTTCCTGTTCTGATTCAAAAACTCGAAGAGCTTGGTGCAGGCAAGGCGAAAGTTCAGTACCGTATGCGTGATGCCATCTTCGGTCGCCAAAGATATTGGGGCGAGCCCGTGCCTGTTTATTTTAGAGACGGCTTGCCTTATCTTATTGATGAAGCTGAACTTCCGCTTGTATTGCCTGAAGTTGACAAATATCTGCCGACAGAAGCCGGAGATCCGCCGCTTGGTCGTGCTCTTAACTGGAAATATAAAGGTGAATATGCTTACGAATTGAGCACAATGCCCGGATGGGCAGGTTCAAGCTGGTATTGGTATCGCTATATGGCTTCACCGGACGAACGCAAAGAAGACGCATTCGCTCCGAAAAAAGCCATCGAATACTGGAAAGATGTGGATCTGTATATCGGGGGCTCTGAGCATGCGACCGGACATTTGCTTTACAGCCGCTTTTGGAATAAGTTCCTTAAAGACCTCGGCTATGTCATCGAAGAAGAGCCTTTCAAAAAGCTTATCAACCAGGGGATGATCCAGGGAAGATCGAATTTCGTGTACCGTATCTCTGATGAAGAGGGGAGGGGAACAAACACGTTTGTGTCTCATGGGCTAAAAGATCAGTATAAAACGATTGCATTACACGTAGATGTAAACATCGTCGAAAACGAAGTCCTCGACCTGGAGAAGTTCAAAACTTTCAGACCTGAATTTGCAAACGCGGAGTTTATTCTCGAAAGCGGAAAATACCTTTGCGGCGTAGAAGTCGAAAAGATGTCCAAGTCCAAGTTCAACGTCGTCAATCCTGATGATATTATAGAGCGCTATGGAGCAGACACGCTACGTTTGTACGAAATGTTCCTGGGGCCATTGGAGCAAAGTAAACCGTGGAATACCAACGGGATTGAAGGGGTATTTAAATTCCTGAGAAAGTTCTGGAAACTCTTCCACGATGATCAGTTCAATTTCCGGGTTACAGATACTGAGCCAACTAAAGCCGAGTTGAAATCGTTACATAAAATTATTCGAAAAGTGGAAGAAGATATTGAGCGATTCTCATTTAATACTTCGGTTTCCAGCTTTATGATCTGTGTGAACGAGCTAACCGACCTTAAATGTAATAAGCGTGTTATCCTGGAAGAACTTGTTGTCGTTCTGGCTCCTTATGCACCTCACATTACAGAAGAGTTATGGCAACTACTTGGACATGCAGAGGGGTCATTGAGCTATGCTCAGTTCCCCAAGTTCGTTCCCGAATATCTGGTCGAAGACGAATTCGCATATCCCATATCCATAAACGGAAAAATGAGAATGAACCTCACTGTTTCATTGGCACTTGAGCCTGCCGATGTGGAAAAGCTAGTTCTTGAAAATGCCGACGTTCAGAAATACCTGGATGGCAAGACACCTAAAAAGGTAATTGTTGTAAAAGGACGTATCGTCAACATCGTCGTGTAAAATACGACAGAAGAATTGATGCAAGAGGAGGTTGTTTCGTGGTAGATGCAACCTCCTCTCGTTTGGAACAAACTTGACTAAGAAAGGCGTATAGAAATCGCCTGTAGCCACACCTCCCGGCCTGCCAGAACCGTGTTAATGCAGGCAATCAACACGCTGATAGATCCTAACAATCCAGGCACAGCTCGTGATCAGCTACTATAAGGCTGATAGTCAAGTAATTTGCAAATAAAGATCGGTCGATATGTTTCTTATATTAGTTGTCTGGCCATTAATGTCAACAAAGCAGGCATTTGGATGTTAACAAATAAAGATCGTCATGAACCGGATTAAATCGCTTGCCATAGCAAATAGTATATGCTTTCTGATCGCCTTTGCCGTCTCCATGCTAAGCCAGGTAAACGTATTCACTAACAAGGATATAGGAGACATCTCTGATAAATACGATACTCTATTTACTCCTGCAGGCGTCACATTTTCCATCTGGGGGGTGATTTACATTGCCCTTTTTGCATTTTCTATCTACCACTTATACAAAGCATTCAGGGAAGATTCCCTCTCAGAAGCGAATAAAGATACAAGCAGGATGGGTGCACTTTTTATCGTAAACAACATAGCAACAGCTGCATGGGTATTCGCCTGGGTAAATGAACAGTTCGTTCTTTCGGTACTCCTTATGCTAACCCAGCTCCTCACACTGATTATTATCAATGTCAGGCTCAAGATCTTTAATCCTCATCGTTCTGTCTATTCCAAGATCTTTACTCATTTCCCACTAGGGATTTACTTCGCCTGGATCTGTATCGCTACCATTGCTAATATAAGCTCTGCTCTGGTAGGTCTTGGATGGGAGGGAGGCGGAGTTTCCGCCAACTACTGGACCATCATTCTGATAGCCGGCGCAACCCTCATTTCAACGGCAATTATTATCCTGAAGAAAAATGTGTTTTTTGGTTTCGTAGTGATATGGGCCTTCTACGGCATCATCCTCAAGCACAATAGCGGCGACCCGATACTACATAAAGATATCATCAGCGCAGCCTGGGGAGGAATCGCTTGGGTAGGTTTGGCAGAATGTATTCAGCTATATATCAATTATACTCAGGCACGCAAAAGACTTAATAGGTCGGCAAATCCAGATCAGCCTCCAGTATTAGATTGATCAAGCCCCCTTTCAAATTGTATAAGTTGTCTAAGCCACGGCTTTCCTCTAGTATCTCGATCGCTCTGACGCTACGTACGCCCGACTTGCAAATAAACACAACCTTTTTCTGACGGTCTATTTTATCACTATTTTCAAGAATTTCAGATAGGGGAATCAGGGTTCCGCCAATATTCACCAGTTCAAATTCAGATGGCTCCCTGACGTCGATGATCTGCATTTCTGTCCCGTTCTCCTGCCAATCCTGAAACTCTTCTGCTGTGACTTCCTTCGTCCCCTCTGCTGCCTTTTTTATCCCGCAGAACTGATCGTAATCGATGAGCTCGCTGAGAGAGGGATTGTCACCGTTAAGTGGATTGGCAGGATCTCGCTTCAGCTTAAACGTCCGCGACTCAAAGCTGAGAGCATCAAACGTATAAAACCTGCCGCTGAGCGGCTCTCCGACGTGAGTAAGTACCTTAATAACTTCGAGTGCCTGCAAACTTCCGATTATTCCCGGCAGAACACCAAGCACGCCTGCTTCCGCACAATTAGGAACAGTGCCTGCTTCTGGGGGATTCGGATAGAGGTCCCGGTAATTCGGCCCCCGTTCACCCCGTTCGTTCACATAATTAAAAACAGATACATGTCCTTCAAACTGATAAATAGAGGCATATACATTTGGTTTGTCAAGCAAGACGCATACGTCATTTACAAGGTACCTTGTCGGAAAGTTATCGGTGCCATCAGCGATTACATCATAATCACTGGCAATGTCCATCGCGTTAGCCGATGTGAACTGTGTCTCGTGAACGACGACTTCGATGTAAGGATTCAGGGATAGCAACCGCTTTTTGGCAGCTTCAACCTTAGCCATACCCAACTCGTCCACCCCAAACAACACCTGCCTATGTAAATTACTGTCTTCCACGACATCACCATCTACTATACCAATATGTCCTACTCCTGCAGCAGCCAGATAAAGTAGTAACGGACTACCAAGTCCGCCTGCTCCGATTACCAACACGCGCGCTTTCTTCAGTTTCTCCTGGGCAGCAATGCCGAAGTCTGGCATGATGATGTGGCGGTTGTAGCGTAAAAGTTCTTCTTTTGAAAACATATATAATCGTGTTTTTCTTCCTATAAAGCGTTTCCACCGGCAATCGCAGGAATGATGCTGATATGGGAGTTGTCGTTCACTACGGTATGATGACTGTCCAGCGTTCGTATGTCATCTTCACCAACAAAAATATTAATAAATGGACGAATAGTACCACTATTGTCCTGAATATGCTTTCTCAAATCCGGGTAGGCCGCATTCAGATTTTGTATGACTTCCTCAACAGTGTTACCGGAGATAGTAATCTTGGAGGCGTTCGACGTGAATTTTCTCAGAGGAGTAGGTATTATTACAGTTGCCATATTGTATTTTGTTATTAGGTCATATTGTTATGCATATAAAGCTCTGTGAAGTTTCTGTAGTCGTTAAGGATCCATAATCGTTCTTCGGTAACAACATGGTCGACAATCGCTACAATGAGATATAAGAAATTAGGTATTGCCGATTCCTGGTCTCTATCTGAGGGTTCTGCAACAGTGTCCGGATGCGAATGAAATACCCCCATTAAATCCAGCCCACTTGCGTCCGCAAACTTTTCAGCTGCCATAAAAGCACTCGTGCCAATCTCAAAAGACCGGAGCTTATCATCCTTAGATACGTTATCTTCCTCCGCAGCGATGGTAATTATTCCGTTATGGCCCCACATGAACCCGCAACATTCAGCGGGATAGACCCTCTCTGCACTTGAAATGATCGTATTTCTGGCTACCTGATGAATGCTCACCTCGTATTTAGAAAACATATAATATATTTTTGATTTGCTCCAACCAGGGAGGGTCGGTCAGTGTTTCCATCATTAAAGATGTAATACCCTTAAAGTCACTAATGCATAAGCCCTGAGCGGCAAGATGCTTCGGCTCCAAACCCCACTTGAGAATCTCAACCGTATCTTTTTTGTCTACCTTGGTGAGTGCACTCCTGGTGATATTGCGCAGGCCGTCAAACAGCCGGTCGCGTAATTTCGAATCGTCTAAGCAGATTTCCATATCCTGCAGTGCAGCCAGGAGCACTTCCGGGTCGGCCGGAGAAATCTGTGAAATAACAATATCTCCGGCAGGACTAACCAGGCGGTGCTTATATTCGTATACATTAATCAACAGGTTCAGGTCGTCCGGGTCAGACCAATTCATTTGTCCCCTGAAAAACTTTTCGCAGTACCCCTTAGGATTGCCCTGAAAGATAACCGGAATTTGAGATCCTCTCTCTTTGATGTAGAATAGGGCTACTTCAAGGCTTTCAACAGGCCATTCCAGATGCCTTACCAACGAAAAGGTACACTGCCCTTCCCGGGAGCTAAGAAGAGAATTCAGCAACAGATCTGCTGCCTCAGAGACGTTTTGCGCGGTTACATACTTCCCCGGACTGTGGATGGCGAGAAAGGGAGCGTCAACGGCATCCCTGAATCCAATATTCATCAGACTGTTTTCCAGAATATGTGTGAATCGCACCATCGAATAGCATACTTTGCTTTGTTTGGCATAGGTATCAAAGATGAACTCACAGATCTTCTTAGTTGCGGCATAAACCTCTTCAGTGTAATAGCGGCTCGCTTTTCCTGTGGAAGAGAACGTGCACTTTTTGACGAAAGGATATCGTTCACATGTTTTTACAATGTTCCATGTCCCCATGATGTTTGAAATAACGGTCTCCCGGATATGCGTTTCCGCAAGTCCCGGATCTCGCTGCGCCGCTGTATGAAAAATGAATTCCGGTCTATACTTTTCGAAAATAGCATGCAGATCGCGGCCTTCAGAAATATTGCCCTGAACATAGATGACGTTAGCCGGCAGCTTTACATCTTCTGCAAGTGGCTTCATATCCATCACAACTATCTGTCTGATTCCCGGAAAAGACAACTTCCTTACCAGGCATTGACCCACACAGCCAAAACCCGTAACCAAACATACACTATCTTTCAGCATCATCTCCAGCTCGGCATGCTGAACTGACAGTGTCCGCTTGGTGGTTGGGGTAAATGGGTTTTCATCCAGTCTGCCATCCTGATCATATATAGCGATCAGCTGTCGGGTCAGGCCTGTTAGTTCCTCATAAATTTCCGGATTACGAACATCCGGCGACAATTCCCAGATCTTTGCATGTATAGATTCTACCATAGGTTGTCGTCTAATTATCTACTGGTAAATTTAATTATCTCAATCTCAGTTACATTGAACAATAATTGCACGGAATTTTTCGTATCCGTATTACCGGCTTGTGCTGGCTGGGTAAAAATGGGTAGACAGTGTAACTATTCTGTGCAGTAGAAGCTTTCTGCTTATATGGATGAAAAAAAAAAGATGAACACTTAGTTTATGTAGCTTTGCAGTACTTAAATTTCGAAAACGAATAATGGAAATATTGATAATTGGTATTCTGATTTTGCTGAACGGGGTATTCTCAATGAGCGAGATAGCACTGATATCATCGAGTAAATTCAAGCTGGCCAGGACAGCAAAAAAGGGACATAGCGGAGCCAGAAAAGCTCTTGCATTAGCCGAAAGCCCTAATACATTCTTGTCTACCGTTCAAATCGGGATCACGCTTATCGGAATCCTGACCGGTATCTATAGTGGGGATAAGATAACTGACGACCTCGACCGGTTTGTGAGTCAGGTTGGTTTTCTGGCACCCTATTCCAACACGATTTCCGTTGGCCTGGTGGTCGTTATACTGACTTACTTCTCGATTGTATTTGGTGAGCTCCTGCCCAAAAGGATTGGCCTCGCCTTTCCTGAACAAGTAGCTTCCCTCGTTGCCACACCCATGCAGTTGGTTTCACAGATAACGAAGCCCTTTATTTGGTTGCTGGCAAAGTCGAATGATGCCTGCCTTAAAATTCTGGGTATCACTGAAAAAAGAGAAGGACCTGCTTCTGAGGAAGAGATTGCGTCGATCATACACGAAAGTACCTTGTATGGTGAGATAGAGCAGATAGAACAGGACATAGTAAAAAGAGTTTTTGCTCTCGGGAACCGTAAGGTTTCTGAGCTGATGACCCACAAAAGCGACCTTGTATGGTTAGATGTGAATGAAGATCTCGAAACCATACGCAGTAAAATGCAGCTAGAAGTACACTCTGCTTACCCAGTGGCAAATAAAGATCTCGACAAGATCGTGGGTGTGCTATATGTCAAGGAGCTTTTTCCAAGAGACCTTGACGGCAAACATTTTAACTTGAAAAGTTACCTGCGAAAACCTCTGTTTGTACACGAAAAACTTCCTGCTTATCAGATACTCGAGCAGTTTAAGAGCTCAAGGGTACATCATGCCATCGTAGTGGACGAATACGGATCAGTAGAAGGAATGGTGACTATGGATGATATCGTTGATGAACTTGTAGGAGATGAGGCAGAACCTCACGATGACGAGTTAAAGATCATCGCAAGGGATGAAAATTCCTGGTTGGTCGATGGTCAGTATCCCTATTATGAGCTCCTTGAATTTTTGAACATCGAGGACGATACTGAAGTAAACTTTACAACAGTTGGTGGGTTAATCTTACATCAACTCCGCTCCATACCTGTTGAGGGAGAAAAAACGGAGTGGCTTGATTTTGAACTGGAGGTTATGGATATGGACGGCCAGCGTATCGACAAGGTCATGGTGACCCGTAAATTTTCATCTCAATCATCTTCTCAGATAAATCCTGGTAAAAACTAGACAACAGCAATGAAATACAGAAAATTTAAAAACGAGCAGATATCTGAAATAGGTCTGGGGACCTGGCAGTTGGGGGGCTCAGACTGGGGCCCGGTGAACGAGGATCATGCACTTGACGTACTGGCGGCATTTGCAGAAGCTGGCGGTAACTTCATAGACACAGCTGATGTTTATGGCATGGGAGTCAGCGAAAAAGTGATTGGCAAGTTCCTTAAATCTTCTGATAAAAAATTTCTGGTAGCTTCAAAACTCGGTAGGCGACATGACGGTGATAATGCCTGGCCGCAAAACTTTACTTATGAAAAGATGCGTAGCCACGTGGAAAGCTCCCTGGAGCACTTGCAGCTCGATTCGCTCTTTCTTGAACAGTTGCATTGTATCCCTACCAATGAGCTACAGGCGGGGAAGGTGTTTGATCATCTTCGCAGAATTCAGCAAGATGGTTTAATCCGCTATTGGGGTGTAAGTGTCGAAACTGCCGAAGAGGCCAGGATCTGCCTTCAGCAAAATGGAATCGTGTCATTGCAAGTGATCTTCAACATCTTCAGACAACACTACTCGGAGGAATTTTTTGCAGAAGCGCGGGAAAAGGAAGTAGCAATCATTGCGCGTGTTCCTCTGGCTAGCGGACTCCTGAGTGGAAAATACAAAAAAGACACTCACTTCCTTCCCGGCGATCATCGGAATTATAATGCAAACGGTGAGTCGTTCAACGCAGGAGAGACATTTTCGGGTATTGAGTTCAATAAGGGAGTAGATCTGGCATCAAAAATTGCAGGTATGCTTCCCGATGAGCGTACGGCTCAGTGGGCCATACGCTGGATTCTTGACCATCCCGAAATAACAACTGTCATCCCCGGAGCCTCCTCGCCCGAGCAGGTTCAGGCCAATATAATGGCATCGGACATGGAGAGCCTGCCCGAGGCTGTTCATCAACAACTAAAACAAGTGTACGAATCCGACATTCGTCCAATCATACGCGGGCATTTTTAATCTATCACCCAGTCGCTGCATACATGACAGTACATGATGCGGCGACGCATTTCTTTATTATTTTTACCTGATGTAACCCATCGGATAATTGCTTTTTGCAACCTGTCCGGTGTATAGACCGTTTAAAGTCCTGTTCCGCATGGTAATATCAATCCCCTGCATGATTATTTGTTCAATGATCTCGGGGTATTTCATTTCATCAGTCAGTAAGTACGCACTTTGTTTGTCAACACTGGCCGTGTCTTTGTGCTTCAGTCTCCCGGCAGTCGGTCAGCTGAAAGAAATTTTGAAGCATTATTCCACCGAAGACGGCTTGTCTCATGATGGTATTCTCTGCATGACCCGGGATAGGGAAGGTTTCATGTGGTTTGGCACCTGGGATGGCCTGAATAAGTTCGATGGTTCTACGTTTAGCGTTTATAAGAGTCATTCAGGGGATAGTTCAAGTCTGAGTAATAACAAAATTCGAAATATAGTAGAAGATAGAGACGGTTATCTCTGGATCAAAACCTATGACCACAGCCTGTATCGGTTTAATAAAAGAACTGAACGGTTTTATGCAATAGGCCAGAAAGGCGATCTGAAAAACATCGTTGTTGATAGAATTTATCCTCTTGAAAAAGGACATGTATGGTTAACGTCTAAAAGTCAAGGTCTTTTACATGTTGTCAATACCTCTCCTTTAGCTGATCCGCAGATCTATCGTTATTCAAAGTCCGGAACAGGAAAATTCAAGCTTCCTTCAGACTCTGTAAATTTTCTTTTTGAAGATCATCAGAAATCCATCTGGATAGGTACTGCAGCGGGTCTGATACGCATGAAACAAGGTTTAGCTAACTCATCCCCCACTGTTTACCATCCCGAATTGTCCTTTACCTGCGCCAGCAGAAACGGTAACTTGGTTTATTTCGGTACCAGGGAAGGACAGTTACTGATTTTTAATTTACTTTCCGGGCAGCTCACTGCGAAAGAACTTCATAAGGGAACAAACATAAATGCCATTCATATTTCATCTGGCCGTATACTTTATGCAGTTACTTCCGGGCACGGGTTGATTCGGGTAGATTTAACCACTAACGAAGTTACTTTCACCCAATCTTCAAAATTCAATTCCTTTTTTTCCATACATGAGGATCGAAGTGGCCGGCTCTGGCTGGAACCCCAGTCTACCGGCATTGTCAAATATGATCCTGTGAAGAATACGTTCAAGCTGTTTACTCAGAAGAAGGATTCTCATGCAATAAGTCCGAATAATAATTATATCGTATTTGAGGACGTGAACGGCACTCTTTGGACGCGGTTAAAAGGTGGCGGCTTTGGATTTTATAATCCTCTGGAAGATAAAATTGAGTACTTCTACAATGAGCCGGGTGGAGAACATCATCGGTTTTCCAATATCGTAACCGCCCTATATCCGGATAGTACAGGTATTCTTTGGATGGCAACAATAGATGGAGGTATCAATACGGTCACCTTTCCCCGAAATAACTTTAATCATAAGCTGCTGGTTAAAAAGCCAAATAACAGGTCGCAGAATGAAGTAAGGGTCTTATTTGAAGATAGCAAAGAACGTCTATGGGTGGGAACGAAATCAGGCGAGCTATCGGTTTTTGAGCAGGGCAGAAAAAAGGAGCAGATATTTGATCATATTCCGGGAAAGAGAATAGGAAACGTTTATTCCATTATGGAAGATAGCGGGGGCGTGATTTGGTTAGGTACCAAGGGCGAGGGCCTACTAATGGCTGTCCCTACGGATGCTTCCGGCAACAAGTACCAACTGACGCGATTCTTGTCCGATGCCAGAAACCCGTACAGCCTGAGTAACAATACGGTGTATTCGATCATTCAGGATAAGCGGGGCAGGATATGGGCCGGAACATTCGGCGGGGGACTTAACGAGGTCGTTAGAAATAAGTCGCGAACATTTTTCATCAACCAAAGAACATCATTTAAACATTATCCTGCTGCATCAAAATACATCAGACATCTCTGTGAAGACTCCTTCGGCGATATCTGGATAGCAACAACTAATGGCCTGGTGATACTCAATCCGCATAAGGGCTCCCGCGATGACTTTTCCTTTGTCCGGCATACCAAGATTCCGGGAGATAAGCAAAGCCTCGGAAATAACGATGTTCAGTTTATCTACCGCGATCAAGCCAGCGGTATGTGGGTTGGAACCTTTGGAGGGGGCCTGAATAAGCGTGTGTCGCCTGGCCGTTCGCCAATGGTAAGATTCAGGGTGTATACCTTGCAGGACGGACTTTCAAGCGACATCATCCTGAGCATGGCAGAGGACAGGTCCGGGCATCTCTGGCTTGCAACCGAAAGTGGTTTGTCTCGCCTCGACAAGGGAGGAAAACAGTTCAAAAATTACGATACTTACGATGGTCTTCCCGATACAAAATTCTCAGAATCCGCGGCGTTCAGGTCGCAATCCGGACATATGTTTTTTGGATGTACCGAAGGGTATATCTCGTTTGACCCCACCAAAATAGCGAATAGAAAAGTTAGCGCGAACATGGCCCTGACCAACCTTCAGCTTTTTAATAACGATATCGTCCCGGGAGTTTCCGGATCGCCCTTATCTCAGTCCCTGAACAGTACGGCACGTATCAAGCTGGCCTACGATCAAAACGTTGTCAATATCGATTATGCTGTTCTGGATTATAGGGCAAGTCATAAGATCCAATATGCTTACATTCTGAAAGGATATGATAAGGATTGGCATCATGTCAAAAATCAAAAGAAAGCCACCTATACCAATCTGCCTCCGGGAGATTATGAGTTTATTGTGAAAAGCGTAAATAAGGACCTCTTTCACAACGTTCCTCAAAAAAGTATTAAAATATCGATTCTTCCACCGCCGTGGCTCACGATATGGGCTTACATCGCTTATATACTAATCGCTCTCGGTGTTCTGGAGATGGCAAGGAGAATCATTATTTCCATGATCAGGCTCCGCAATAAGGTAACCATTGAACATAAGCTTACAGAATTAAAGCTTCAGTTCTTTACGAATATATCGCATGAACTGCGAACTCCACTGACTCTTATTGTAGGCCCCCTTGAAGAACTGAGCCGAACCGAGTCAGTGTCTGAACAGGGTAAGCGATACATCAGTACCATCAGCAGGAATGCAAACCGCATGATTCGGTTTATCAATCAATTACTAGATTTCAGAAAGGTCCAGAGCGGTAAAATGCGCCTTGCCGTCTCCGAAGTTGATGTGGTCCGTCTGATCGCCGAGATAACAGATTATTTTGATGGTCTTGCCAGAGAAAAGAGAATTAACCTTCAGCTCGAGTCTGATGTTGAGGAGCTTTATGCCTGGGTAGACGCAGAAAAAATGGATATCATAATCTATAACCTGCTGTCAAATGCGTTTAAATTCAGTCCTTCAGATACGGCCATCCTGGTCAGGATCATTGGGGCCGGCGAAGAAGGCTATTTCACTGTTACAGTTAGCGACCAGGGGTCGGGTGTACCTCCTGATAAGTTAAAAGATATCTTCGACCTATATTATGAGGGAGAACATCTGAATCCCAGTTTGAAAGGTACAGGTATAGGCCTTGCTCTCTCGGCGGAACTTGTTCATGCCCATAAGGGAGAGATCACTGCGGAGAATAATCCTGATGGTGGTATGACTTTCAGCCTTCGGTTTAGGTCAGGGAATCAGCACTTTCAAAAAGATCAGATTAATCGTATATCGTCAGAGCCCATTCCGGCCTTGACAGATATCTTTCACGAGGAAGAAGATGCGAGCCTGGTGATCGCTGATTCAATGGCGCCGACAGAACTGGAGATGCCGGTCGTATTACTGGTAGAGGACAATGTGGAACTTAGAAAATTTATGGCCGGACAGCTATCTACCTTTTATAAAGTTATGGAAGCCGCTGACGGAGCAGAAGGCCTGGTGGCTGCCGAAAAATCTTTGCCTGACCTGATCATTAGTGATGTAATGATGCCTGGCGTAGACGGGATTCAGATGCTTGATCATCTGAAGCATAATACGCTCACTAGCCATATCCCTGTAATTTTGCTTACAGCTAAGTCTTCTGTAGAGAGTCAGGTTGAAGGTCTTCGATACGGTGCAGACTTTTATATCACCAAGCCGTTTAATATGAGGTACCTTATCGCACTCGTAGCTAACTTCATGAAACGGCGGAATCAACAACTGCAATCTCTGACATCGGATGATAAAAAGGTTGTGAGCCTCAAGCCGGATGAAATTCTGATTACCTCAAAAGATGAAGAGTTTATCAAACAGGTAATTAAAATCATCGAAGAGTCGATGGAAGATAGCGAGTTCAACATCGACAGTGTTGCAGAATCCGTTGGATTTGGAAGAACTACCTTCTATAAAAAGCTGAAAAGCCTCACTGGTCTTGCTCCTGTTGAATTTGTACGTGAGATGAGGTTGAAAAGAAGCAAGCAGCTCCTTGATTCTGGCGAGTATACCATATCGGAGATCGCTTACACGACCGGGTTCAAAAGCCTGGGCTACTTCAGTACATGCTTTAAAGAAAAATATAAACTGTCACCTTCTGCGTATCTCAAAACCTTGAGAGAGCCGAATAACAGTAGTTCTGTATGATGGAAAATGAGCCATCTGACGAAAACTTAAAGTCTTCTGCCAATTTTTGAATATTCGGAGAGGTGATATCAGATACTTTTGACTAAAGACTAATCACTCAAAAATGAACCGGTATCCAAAAATGCTGCAAACGCTGCCTTATCGTTTTTTGTTCCTGTCCTTATTTATACTGTTCGCAAAAGTCTCGTCTGCGAAAGTTGAGCCGCCTGAATGGGTAGCCAAAGTGGGCTCAGCAAAACTGAGTTTTGAGAATAACCTCTTTAAGGTTAATGACTACGGCGCACTTGCCGATGGTAAGACTCTTAACACCCGGGCAATTCAGAAAGCAATCGATCTGTGTGCATCCGGGGGAGGGGGCACGGTAAAATTTGCGCCTGGGAAATACCTTACGGGTTCGCTTTTTGTTCGGGAGGGCGTAAACCTGCAAATTGACAAAGGTGTGGAGATCCTCGGTAGTCAGAATATCATGGATTACCCGGAAATCGACACTCGCGTTGCAGGGATTGAGATGAAATGGCCAGCTGCTCTTATTAATGTGATAAAGCAAAAGAAGGCTGCGGTTACCGGAGAGGGGATTGTGAACGCTCAGGGTAAGCCCTTCTGGGATTATTATTGGAACCTTCGTAAAGAATACGATTCTAAAGGTTTGCGCTGGATAGTTGACTATGACGCTAAGCGTCCGCGCACCTTACTGGTAGCTGAGTCTTCCGACATTATCATAAAAGGTCCCGAATTCCAGCAGGCAGGTTTTTGGACCGTTCAACTCCTGTATTCTACGCGTGTAACAGTAGATGGTATAACCATTCGCAATAATATCGGAGGCCATGGACCAAGTACAGATGGAATAGATGTTGACTCTTCCTCCTGGATTCTTATCCAAAACAGCGATATTGATTGCAACGATGACAACTTTTGCCTCAAGGCAGGCCGTGACTGGGACGGGCTTCGTGTAAACCGACCTACGGAGTATGTGGTCATCCGTGATTGCATTGCCGGCGCTGGTGCTGGTCTGGTTACCCTGGGTAGCGAAACAGCCGGTGGCATTCGGCACGTGTGGGCATCTAATCTGAAGGGTAATGGCACCGGAAACGGCCTAAACATAAAATCGGCAACAACTCGTGGCGGTACCGTAGAAGATATATGGTTTACAGATATTGAGCTGACGAATGTAGCCAACATGTTAAAGGTAAGCATGAACTGGAATCCGTCATACAGCTATTCGGCTCTTCCGGCAGGTTATGCAATTAATAACATACCACCACATTGGAAAGCTATGCTGACCAAAGTGGAGCCTGTAGCTAAAGGGATTCCAACTTTCAAAAACGTTCATATCGCTAACGTTAAAGTGAATGGTATCCGCAACAAAGCTATCTGGGCAGAGGGATTGGCGGAGTCAATGATTTCGGGGTTCCATCTCGAAAATATAATTATAAGTGACGCGAAAAACGCTGGCACGATCTCCTTTGCCAGGAACTGGACTTTCAAACAGGTGAAGATCGAATCAAAAGATCGAAGTGAGGTGAAAGTTAGTGAATCAAGTAATATTTCGTTATAAACACCAGATCCGGCAATTTATGTGTAAATAACAAAAATTGGAAATCTTGTGTCAGTTTTTGAAAACATCCTGCAACGATTTGAAATAGATTTGCATTAACAAAACCAACTATAATAAACAAATCAGCAGGAAGTGAAATTCGATCCCGAGCCTTGGCTACATGATCGCTATTAGACCTAAGTCGTTTTAACCAATTGATTTCAAACAACTAATTAAAAGAGTATGAAAGAACTTTTACATCCCCCCGTTTCTTAGCGCACTGTTAGTACCACCCGATAAAATCAATTTTTCGATAAGGAAATGTATAATCAATAGTTCGAATACTATAATGATTGGTTGCCTTATACCTAACCATCACTTAAATATGAAGAAATTATTATTGCAAAGCTTGCTGGGTTTTTTCGCAGTAATCATGCTGTTTTCAAATTGCCGGAAAAGCGAATTTGATGAATTTTACGGAAGGCCTGACTGGTTGGCCGAACCGATTTATCAGCAACTAAGCGCTAAAAGGAATTTTACTAATTTTTTGGTCTGTATTGACAAAGCCGGCTATAAGGACATTCTCGGCAAGGCCGGCTACTGGACCATATTCGCCCCTAATGATGAAGCCTTTAATAAGTACTTTCAGCTCAGGGGCATAAGCAGTGTAAACGATATAACTGACGAAGAAGCTGTGCGTATTGTTAAATACTCTCTGGTTTACAATTCATTTAAAACTGACCATCTGGCCGATCTGCAGTCTCCGCTAGGATGGACCCCGGCTTCGGCTTTCAAAAGAAGAACCACGTTTTATAACGGTGTTTCAAAGCTTAACGTAAACGGGCAGGAGCGACTTGTCATTTCTTCTAACCGAAATAACCAGGCCACAGCTACTTCTTATTATGTTAAGGAAGATAATAACAACAAGTACATCCCATACTTTATGTCGAGCTTCATGACCGCGAGAGGCTTGACAGAGTATGACTACAAATACTTCTATCCTTCCAGCTCTTATACTGGATTTAATGTGGCCGATGCAGAAGTCGTAAACAAGGATATCGTTGCGGAGAACGGAATCATTCATGAAATTAACTCAGTCATCCTGCCTTTGCCAAGTATTGATGAGTATTTGTCCCTGAATCAGGAGTATTCCAGGTTCAAGGATATTTTCGATACTTATATGGTTTCTTATCCTTTGAGCGCGGATGCTACAGCCAAAAATGCCGAAATCACCGGTTCAACTGAAAGTGTTTATGTAAAGGTATTTGATGCCGGACTATCTTTTTCCCCCAATAATGAAAACTTCATGAAGCTATCTGATAACGATGCGCAAGGTGATGGGTTTTCTATGTTTGCCCCTACGAATGCCGCGTTAGACAAGTACCTGAATGAGGTATTGCTGGAACATTATAAATCACTTGATAAGCTTCCGGCTGAAGTACTCTACGACTTTCTAAATGCGCATATGTGGACGTCAACCGTGTGGCCGAGTAAATTTAATTCCACCCTCAATAATCATGGTCAGGGTGCCTTATTTGACCCAGGCAAAGATATTGTCGATAAAAAAGTCTTAAGTAACGGTATGTTCTATGGAGCGAGTAAGGTTCAGGAAGCGAATGTGTTCAGTTCTGTATTCGGTAAGGCATACCTCGACCCCGCTTATTCACTCATGACAAGGGCATTATCTGTATCCCTGAAGCCGTCCATTATCAATGATAACCTGAAATATACCTTGTTTCTTGTATCTGACGAAGTTATTACGGCGGAGGGCTTCACGTATAATATAGATGCGAACCGATGGGAATACACGCCTCCTTCCGGAGGGGCTACGATTACCGGTACAAATGCATGGGCAAAGCTTAGCCGCATTCTCGATCTCCATGTCTTAAACGATGACGTGAATAGTCTAGCGGGTTCAGGCATACTGGAATCAAATGGCGGGGAATATATCAAATTTGAAAATCAAAAGGTTTATGCGACAGGAAACCAGGAAGTAGAGGTTAAGGTGAATGTTGTTTCTGAAAAGACCGCCTCCAATGGGACGGTCTACTATCTTGATAAACTGTTGCTTGACCCTTCCAAGGCAGTCGGCCTACACTTGAAAGAACTAGCTGATCAGCCAGGATCAACCTACACCAAGTTCTTTGATTACCTGAAAAACTCTGTAGGTTACAATCAAACGACCGGAGAAATATTAGGGGTTGGCACTGGGTCGTTACACACGCTTTTTGTTCCTACGAATGAAGCGATAGATCAGGCTGTAATTCAGGGCTATCTCCCTTCATCAAATAACCCGTCTTCTCAGGCCGACAAAGAAAAAGTGACCAACTTTATCAGGTATCATTTCATCCAGAAAGCAACCATTGTTCCCGATGGTAAAAAGGAGGGTGGATTTATTACCCTGCTTCAGAATTCCAGGGGAGATAATACCATTGTGACCATAACTAATCAATCTAATTACTTGCAAATCAAGGATATGACGGGGCAATCCGTAAACGTGATCCTCTCAAAGAGTAATAATCTGTCAAATCGGTCTGTCATTCATCAGATCGATGGATTTCTAAAATTTCAATTGAACTAATAGCCTAAATCTTAATAAATAGTTATGAAGAGAATATTGACAGGTTTCTTTCCCTGCTGGCTTGCACTACTCCTGATTTTGTCAGGTACTGAAACCATAATGTCTCAGACCAGGGCTGTCGCTGTAGCTGTAATAAGAGGAAAGATTACTGATAAGAAGGATGGGCAGCCAGTTATAGGTGCCTCCGTGGTTGAACTCGATAAAGAGAAACGTACCGTTGGAGGCGTCTCCACCGATTTGGACGGTAACTTTGTTCTGAGAGTTTCCGATTTAAATAATAAAATTTCCGTTTCTGTTATTGGCTACAAGACCGTTGTTCAGGATATTAGGGGGAGGACTTCTATTAACTTCCAGCTTGAACAGAGTACCAGCGAACTGACAGAGGTAGCTATAACGGCGAAACGGCAGTCAAGCAATGGTATGTTACAGATTGATGCGCGCAATTCCACCGTCGCTGTCGCACGGGTAAACGCAAAGGATCTTGAAGAAATGTCGGCGGCTTCTATTGATCAGGCCTTACAGGGGCGTTTGCCGGGTGTTGATATTGCCGCAATGTCCGGTGATCCGGGAGCGGGCATGCAGATCAGGATCAGAGGCACTTCCTCTATAAACGGAGCCACTGACCCATTGATCGTGGTGGACGGGATGATCTACGATACTGAAGTGCCGGAAGACTTCAATTTCGGTACAGCTGATGAGCAGGGTTACGCAACATTACTGAACATTTCTCCGGCGGATATACAGGATATCAGCGTGTTGAAGGATGCGGCGGCTACTGCTGTATGGGGATCCAGAGCGGCAAACGGGGTGTTGATCATCAATACGAAACGCGGAAGACTTGGAAAACCGCAAATTACCTATTCAGCCAGAGGAACAATGCAGCACCAGCCGGACCCTATTCCTATGCTGAGTGGAGACCAGTTCTCTATGCTGATACCTGAGTCCTTCATGAACCGAAATGGTATCCCCCTGAATACTCAAACAGTCAAAGAGTTCCAGTACGATCCCAGTGATCCCTACTATTACTATAATTACAGCAATAATACGGACTGGATATCACAGATCACACGTACCGGTTACAAGCAGGATCATAACGTATCTATCAACGGAGGAGGTGAAAAAGCGAGGTATTACGCATCCGTCGGCTATCTCGGAGAAACCGGAACTACTATTGGGACTGCCCTCGGTCGTATTTCGACCAAGATCAATCTGGATTATACGGTCTCTGACAGGATCAGGTTTAGAACGGATTTGTCTTATACGCATACTTCCACTGATAAGAACTATAAAAGTTCAAGGGGGGTCGCCTATGAGAAGATGCCTAATATGGGTATATACGAGTATGACGCCCTGGGAAACAATACAGGAAACTACCTTTCTCCCATTCAGAATATCCAGGGTTCCTATGACGGAACGTTTAATCCTGTAGCTATGCTTCGTGCGGCTACCAACAATGTCATCGAAGAAAGAATCATTCCTGTATTTTCTGTCCAGTACGATGTTAAACCGGAAATCTTTAAGGCGATGTTCGACGTGCAATTTGATATCAAAAGCACCAAAAATAAGTCATTTTTACCTCAGATAGCAACGGGAAGGCCTATTAGTGAAGAAGTAGTTAATAGTGCGTATGACGGAGATGCGGATAAGTTTGGAATCCAAACCAAGACCAGCTTTGTATTTACCCCGAAGCTAAACGAAAAGCACAGCTTTACCGGGTTGATGATGTTTCAAACCAATGACAGTAAAAGTGACTCCCATCAGGAGCAAACCTCAAATTCTGCCTCCGTAGATCTGCAGGATCCCTCCGCTGCCTCAAGGGTCCGCAGCCTGAGTTCAAGCTTTGGCCAGACCAGGAGTGTCGCAGCCTTACTAAATGCGCAATACGGCTTGCTGGATAAGTATATCGTGAATCTCTCTCTGAGAGCTGATGGTAACTCCAGGTTTGGTCCTGATAACCGCTTCGGTTTGTTCCCTGCGATATCCACCCGTTGGAGAATTTCAGGAGAGAACTTCATGCAGCAGTTTAAATTCATAAACGACCTGAGTTTAAGAGCTGGTTATGGTCAGAGTGGAAATGCGCCGAAAGATAACTATGCTTTTTACAGCAGGTACCAGAGCTTTAACTATGATTATATGGGAAGCCCGGCCGTTTATTCCGGTAGCATTGAATTGCGCAATCTCAAGTGGGAAACCGTTACTGGTCAAAATGTGGGCTTGACCATGAGTCTTTTTAACAACCGCTTTGATCTCGACCTCGATGTGTATCGTAACCGCACAACGAATCTGTACTTTCCCGATTTAAGCATCCCTTCAATTTCCGGCTACTCCCGCATCAATATGAACGTGGGTACAATGGACAACCAGGGATGGGAAGTCAACATGAGTACGACCGCATACAAAAGTAAAAATTGGACGGTAGGGATGAATTTTAACTTCGCCCGAAACGTTAACGTAATAAGAGAGATATCCGAATTTTACCCCACTGAAGAGGGGCGGACGGACGCTAACGGAGAGTATAAGCGCTTTTTAAAGGTGAATAATCCCTTTGGATCGTTTTACGGATATACATATGATGGCGTCTACCCTGATAAAGCCTCCACGATAGCGCAGGATAAAAACGGCAATCCCATTGTAGGAGCAGACGGACTTCCTGTATATATGAGGTTCAACTACCCCGCTACAGATTACGTTTTTCAACCAGGCGATGCAATGTATAAAGATATCAATCATGATGGCAACATCGACTACATGGATATCCAGTACCTGGGTAATGGTAACCCGAAATTCATAGGAGGTTTTGGGCCGGATGTCAATTATAAAGGAATATGGAAGCTCACCACCTTTTTCAGTTTCAGATATAAATACGACGTGGTAAACAGAACGATGATGAACACCACGAATATGTACGGTTTTAATAACCAGAGTTCTGCGGTATTACGCAGATGGCGAAATGAAGGTGATTTTACTGACATGCCACGAGCTCTTTATGAAAGTGGATTCAATTGGCTCGGTTCAGACAGGTATGTGGAAGACGCGTCGTTTATACGGTTGAGAGCGGTGACACTGAGGTACAACTTCCAAAAGAACATCCTGGAGAAACTAAAAATGAAAACACTTGGCTTCTATGTTACCGGTGAGAATCTGGTGACCTTTACCAAGTACAGAGGTCAGGATCCGGAAGTCTCTCCAAAACTGAATAGCCCGTTCAGCATTATCCAAGACAATTCCATGACTCCTCCTTCCAGGAATTTCATATTCGGATTAACTGCAGGCTTTTAATTAATAAATACGATCATGAATTTTAAAAGTAAATTGATCTTGGCGCTGACAGCGGTAGTATTTATGCTGTCTGCATGTGATAAATATCTGGATTTAAGACCAGAAGACGGCGTTGTCAGGCAGGAATTTTGGAAAACTAAAGAACAGGTTGATGCGGCCGTTAACGGCTGTTATGCCGCCATGCTAAACCCGAAAGTTACAGAAAATCTGTTTCTATGGGGTGAATTGAGAGGGGATATGGTAGTGCTGGGTAATAAAACAAGCGCTGACGATATTCAGGTTATCAATGTCAATACCAATGCCAACAACAAAATTACTGACTGGTCTTCCATTTACCAGGTGATTAATTATTGTAATGATGTAATTGACTCTGCTCCATTGGCGCTCGAAAGTGACAAGACATTCACCCGGGAGGCTCTTAACGAATATCTGGGCCAGGCACTGGCGATACGAAGCCTGATGTACTTTTATCTGGCGAGAAGTTTTGGGGATGTTCCTTTAAAGCTAAAAGCTACTCATAGCGACGCGGATAACTTGCAGATCCCAAAGAGCTCACAACAGGAGGTTCTGACTCAGATTGTTAATGATCTTAAAACGGCAGAACAATATGTGGTAAGCAGCTATGCGAACAAGGACCTGAATAAAGGTAAAATCACAAAATATGCGGTACAGGCCATGTTGGCAGACGTGTATCTATGGATGGATAATTATCAGGATTGTATCACCTATTGTGACAAGGTTATTACCTCTGGTCAATACACACTGGTTCCGGGAGATGATACCTGGTTCAATACCTTATATTATCAGGGAGGTTCTGTCGAAAGTATATTCGAGCTTTATTTTAATGCTAACCGAACTAATTCTTTCTACGAGATGTTCTCGTCGTCAAATAACCGGATAAGATCTTCTCCTAAACTATACGAAGTTTTCTTTTTAGCAGATCCTTTGGAATTTCTAAACCGGGATATCCGCGGCAGCGGAGGATCCTTCCAGATCAGCCTGAACTCGATATGGAAATATCATGGCGTAAATGCTTCGAGTTCCAGAGGATCTTCCAACTCGACTTCATATGCGCATTGGTTCTTTTACCGGTATGCTGATATCTTGCTGATGAAGGCAGAAGCGCTTAATCAATCCGGAAAGGGAGCTGAAGCACTCGATCT
>NZ_JAZQRL010000126.1:0-173970 GCF_045629565.1 Arcticibacter sp. | reverse complement strand
TACTACGCTGGATTTCATTCAGACCGAAGAGGGCCGGATAGTAAACAATGGAGGAGCTTATAAGTATGAGTACAATCTGAGTGACCATCTGGGGAATGTGCGGTACAGCTTCGACAGCTATAATGGCTCGGTACGGCAGCTGCAGAGGGATGATTATTATCCGTTTGGATTACGTATTGCACGTTTGGCAGGAACGGTAGCAAATAAGTATCTTTACAATGGAAAGGAGATACAGGATGAGTTAAATCAGTATGATTATGAGGCAAGATTCTATGATCCGGTAATAGGGCGTTTTACTACAATAGACCCACTTGCTGATGAATTTGAAAATGTTTCGCCTTATAATTATGCTTTGAATAATCCAATTCTAATGATAGATCCGACTGGGATGGCAGCTGATTCCGCTAAAGTTAATACTCCCAAACCAGCACCAAAGCCGATTGAATTAAAAGAAGTTGTAATAACTGCTAAGAAGACAGACAATAGTGGAGCACGGGCTGCAGCGATGATGGCTTTGACAGCAATTCAATATGATGTTGCTACACCCGATCCTTCTGATGGCTTTTGGCCTAAATGGGTGGGTGAAGCAATAGTAGGAACAGCAGCAGCTGTTACGTTGTATGTTACAGCACCTGATATTAAGCCTGTCATTGTTAAATATACTCCTCCACCTAAAAGTTTGAAAGGTTTTCCAAAGGCGAGGCCAGCTAAACCAATTGGAAACAGGAAAAGGTGGAAGGACTCAGATGGTAAAATATTAGAATGGGACTCACAACACGGAGAAGTTGAAGTATATGATCGAAGTGGAAAGAATCATAAAGGAGGGTTTGACCCTGAAACAGGTAAACAAATTTCAGAACCCAAACCGGGGCGTACAACCCCTGTAAATTAGAAGCAAGTATGAAAGTTCAAAGAGTAATTACTCACTATCAGAAAGATGGAGATGAATATATAGGTGAACATCAAATAGATATAAGCCTCGATCAAATACGTCAAATGTGGGAACCGTTTGATAATGATCCTCTTTTTTATATGTGTTATCCAATAACAGAAAAGCAATCAGAAAAGATGGAAGAGCTATTTAATATAAAAATTGATCTGATGCAATTTGACTATTTCCTTGAATGTTATAAGGGAGTGTAACGCGAACTGTGTCATTTCTAAATTAACGCCTCTCAGAAGCCTCTATTTTCTTGAAGGATTCTGTCACCATATTTAATATATAATTGAGAGAATGCCAGTCCCTAATTATGGATTGGCATTGTCCATTTTTTTACTGATGTTTTTAATGATCAGGTACATGAGCTTCATCAGTGCCTGTTCTGAAGAAAACGCACCTTTGGTCTTGGTTATTTTACGGATTTGACGGTGGACACCCTCAATCGGGTTGGTGGTGTAAATAATCTTGCGGATCCCGGCGTCGTATTCAAAGAATGCAGAAAGGTTCACCTAGTTATCCAACCAGGATTTGCAACTCAGCGGATATTTATTAGCCCATTTTTCTTCAAACTCTAGCAACCTTTCATAACCCTGCTGTTCATTATTTGCCTGGTAGATATGTTTCATATCGGCCATTACTGCCTTTTTATCTTTCTCGGGAACATAACGCATCGAAGAGCGGATCTGGTGAAATGATGCAAAGCTGCACCCTGGTCTTTGGAAAAATAGCTTCAACTGCCTCTGGAAAGCCCTTTAGGCCATCGATGCAGGCGAGCAGTATATCTTCCACGCCTCGGGTTTTTAGATTAGTTAACACCGAAAGCCAGAATTTGGTACCCTCATTTTCAGCTGTATACAGGCCTAAACATATTTTTTGCCTTCAATGTCTACGCCCAGGATATTGTAGATCGCACGTGTTTCAACCACACCATTTACCCTGACTTTGAAAAACATACAATCCATAAATACAAAGGGGTAAACCGCTTCTAGCGGACGATTGCGCCATTCCTGCACCGCTGGAAGCACACTGTCGGTAATTCGGGAGATCTCAGCTGCAGAAATATCCATGGCATACATCGAGAGGATATTGCCTTCCAGTTCTTCTGTAATAATCAGTTGCCGTTTGGGAACAACTTTAGGCTCAAAAGTACTGAGCCGATCACGGCCGTTTTCAAGTTCAAACTCGCCGGAACTTAAACTGCGTACTGTCTTCTTACTTTTGCCGTTCTTACGATTGGGCTGACCAGCTAGTTTACTTTCAGAAATATGATGCTCCAGTTCTCCGGTCATCATAGATTCCAGGAAGTGTTTCATCATTGGAGCTAGTACCCCATCCGTGTCAGTCATTTTCTTGCCCGCATATAAGCCAGCTATAGCTTCCTTTTTGAAGCTTTCGAAATCAAAATCTTCTTCTGTTGCCATATTCATGTCGATAGTTTAAAGTTACACTATTGACACAGTTTGGGAAACATCCTCTCGCAGACTCACTTTTATCACTGTAGATTCATATCTTATTAAATGCGCTGATTATCGTCTGTATTTTTTAAGTTTGCAAGTACGAAGCGATAAAATTGAATTTCTATATAACATATATTCTGATTGGTGTCCTGCTCTTCTCTTTCGCGGCGATCTTTGCCTTGTTTAGTGTTTATGCAGAGCGTAAAGTGGCGGGTTTCATACAGGACCGTCTTGGCCCGATGGAGAATGGCAAATGGGGAAGCCTGCAGACGCTGGCTGATGCTTTGAAGCTTTTGCAGAAGGAGCAAATCACACCTACTGCTGCCGATAAGATTCTGTTTGCACTGGCACCCATTGTCATCTTTATCTCGGTTTATATGGGATTCGCGGCCCTTCCATGGGCACAGGGAGTTATTCCGGCGGCTCTGAACATTGGAGTGGTCTACATCTTCGCTATTATATCCATCGAAGCGATCGGAATCCTGATGGCTGGCTGGGGTTCAAACAATAAGTACTCGTTATTAGGTGCGCTGAGATCCGTTGCGCAGGTAATATCTTATGAAATACCTGCGGGTATAGCCATTATCTCTGCGGTAATGATCGCGCAGTCGCTGGATATGCATGCCATCGCTTCCAGGCAGGGCCTGGGAACTCCGGAAGCTATCTGGTTCATGGGTTTCTGGGATGTGACGGATATAGGCGGGATCTTTTCCTGGCATATCTTTCAGGCACCTCATCTGATTGTTGCTTATGTGATCTATTTTATCGCTTCACTGGCTGAATGTAATCGTGCTCCTTTCGATATTCCGGAGGCGGAATCGGAACTGGTAGCGGGTTTTCATACTGAATACACCGGAATGCGTTTTGCGTTCATCTTTCTGGGCGAGTACGCGATGATGTTTCTCGTGGGCATGGTTGGGGTTGTGCTGTTCCTGGGTGGATGGAATACTCCCTTGCCGAATGTTGGATCGCTTAGGTTAGCGGACTGGACAACGGGCATGGGATGGGGCATCTTTTGGACCTTTTCCAAGGTTTTGCTTGTTGTGTTGGTTCAGATGTGGATCAGATGGACGCTGCCACGTGTCAGGGTTGATCATTTGATGAGTTTTTGCTGGAAGATACTAACGCCCCTGGCCTTTTTATGTATGGCTGTTTCGGGTGTTTGGCGTCTGTTGATCATGTAAGTAGAGGAGGTACCGTGATTATTAAAAAAACAATAAACGCTATCAGAACTTCATGGAGGGGTATGTCCCTTACCTTGAAGCATTTGTTTGCTGTGAATAAGCGGAGGAAGAGCGTTGATATAAAGTCAGACAACTACTTTGAGCAAAAGGAGGGTGTTGTGACGGTTCAGTATCCAAAAGAAAAGCTTCCAATCCCTGAGGTTGGAAGGTATCAGCTGGATGTTGTTATTGATGATTGTATTGTATGTGATCTTTGTGCGAAAGTCTGCCCGGTTGATTGCATTGAAATTGAAAGTATAAAAGGTACCGGTCCGATCGGTATTACCTCCGATGGGACAACTAAACGACTGCATGCTGCGAAGTTCGACATCGATATGGCTAAGTGTATGTACTGTGGCTTGTGCACAGTGGTTTGTCCAACTGAGTGCATTACGATGACCGACACGTACGACAGGAGCGTTACCAATGTAGCTGATCTGATCTATAAATTCTCGGAAATGACACCAGAAGAGGCTGAACAGAAACGGAAAGAGCTCGCGGCACAGCAGGCTGAAAAGCAGGCGGCGAAAGACGCGGCGGCATTAAAGGCATTTCAGGAGAGAAGTAAAATATGAACATAGAGCAGGTTGTATTCTATTTTCTGGCTGCCACAGTCCTGTCATCTGCCTTTATGGTGGTATTGAACAGAGATATGGTGCGTTCAATATTTCTGTTCTTCATGACGCTGTTCGCAATGTCGGGGCTTTTTATTTATGCCTTGGCGGATTTCGTTGCTGTAACGCAACTGATCGTGTATGTTGGAGGGATGCTGGTTCTGATGATATTCGCATTCCTGTTGTCCAGCAAAACTATTTTAAATACAAGTGCTGCACATAAGACGAGTTTGATCGGTCTTCATCATATACCGGGAATGATCATCTCCCTATTGTTTTTTCTGATACTTTTTGTAACGGTCTACCAGGCAAACCCTGAAGAGATCAGCTGGATCAGGAATGCAGGAAATAATACGTTAGTTGCCAGTGATAATACGATCCATGCGATAGGTGTAAACCTAATGACTCGTTATCTGATTCCGTTCGAAATCATTTCGGTCCTGTTGATGATGGCTTTAATTGGAGCAGCTCACCTGGCAAGAAGAACAAAGAAGCAATGATACCATTATCTCATTTTATGCTCATCAGCGGCCTTCTCTTTTGTATAGGCCTTTATGCTGTGCTATCGAAGCGCAACGCCATCATGATGCTGATCGGAATTGAGTTCATGTTGAACGCGGCAATACTGAATCTGGTGGCCTTCGGTAAGTATGATAAGCAGGTTATGGGCGGACAGATGTTTGCCTTGTTTGCTATCGTTCTGGCGGCTGCTACGGTAGCGGTTTCGTTGGCCATTATATTGAACGTTTATACATACTATAAAAATATTGATCCGACAACCATCGATCAGCTGAGGGACTAGTTTTGGAGGCACTTATATCTGAAAATATTGTATTCATTTCCCTGCTTATAGCAGTAATGCCTTTGCTGACATTCTTTGGGAGCCTGATCTTCCGGGGAAACCTGATCCGCAGCGGGTCTTTTGCCATATTTAACATAAGCCTTAGCCTGGTTCTGTCGGTTGTTCTGTTTGTGCAGGTTTGGAATGGCTCGTCTGTACATGAGCAGTTTCATTGGTTCACGATTGGTAGCTGGGAGTTGCGGATCGGCGTGTTGCTGAACAATCTGTCGGTCATGATGATGTTGCTGGTGTCGGGAATTGCGCTCCTTGTCAATATTTATTCAACGAAGTATATGCAGGGCGACCCCTATATCCGCCGGTATTGGGCGTATCTGGGATTGTTTTGCTTCTCTATGCTGGGCCTGGTGATCGTTGATAACCTGCTGCTGGTATATATGTTCTGGGAGCTGGTAGGCTTTTCTTCTTATCTGTTAATCGGTTTCTGGTTTACCCGCAGCACAGCTGTGCGTGCGAATAAAAAGGCTTTTATCATGAACAGGTTGGGAGATCTTGGTTTTCTGATCGGTATCATGATTATCTTTTCGCAGTTCCAGACACTCGATATTACCCGGTTATTCGGAGACGGGGGTCTTGTGGAGGCTGCGGTTGTTTCGGGAGGTTCCTGGGTGGGCAGTGCGGGGAGTATGCCTTCGGAATGGCTGACCATTGCGGGAATTGTTTTCTTTTTGGCTGCAGTGGCTAAGTCTGCACAGTTTCCCCTTCATACCTGGCTGCCTGATGCGATGGAAGGGCCGACTTCTGTGTCTTCGCTTATTCACGCGGCGACCATGGTTGCAGCGGGGGTTTTCCTGATCGCACGCGTTTATCCGCTCTTCGATGATACTGTACTGGTTATAATCGCCTCAATAGGTGCCTTTACGGCCTTTATGGCAGCTACAATTGCTTTGACGCAGAATGATATCAAACGTATCCTGGCTTTTTCTACTGTATCGCAGCTCGGCTTTATGATGCTTGCGATGGGAGTAGGGGCTTCTGGTTCTGCTTTGTTTCACCTGGTTACGCATGCTTTTTTTAAGTGTCTGCTGTTCCTGGCGGCGGGTGCGGTCATTCATGAGATGGCTCACCTGAAGGAGAAGTCGGGCAAAGACTTCGATCCTCAGGATATCCGGAATATGGGGGGATTGAGGAATTATATGCCTGTGACTTTCGTTACCATGGCTATAGGGTCTATGGCGCTTGTGGCATTGCCACTCACGTCTGGGTATCTTTCTAAAGACGCTATTCTGATCCAGTCGTTTGAGTGGGCAGAGGGGGCAGGCGGCTGGCATAGGCTGATTCCTGTTTCGGCAATGATCACCTCCTGGCTGACGGCATTTTATATATCGCGTCTGATCTTCAAGGTTTTCTTCGGTGAGTTCAGGCTGTCGGCGTTGACATCTGGTCTGCATGTACATGAGGCCCCCGCCGCAATGAAATATGTGCTTGTTGTTCTCAGTGTATTTTGTTTGTTTCCGGTGTTTTCGCTCAACCCACTGCTGTTTGAGGATGCCTGGATTTTGAATGGTTTTCCACAAGTTGAAAGCATGACGCGGATTAATGCGTTTCATACGGTTGTGCCGGCAGCTGTCAACTTGATCTCTATTGCGTTGATCTGTCTTTGTTACAGGTGGTATGCGGCCATGAAGACGGCGCCTGATTACAGTCGAAGTATGTTGTTTAAGTTTTCACAGGATCAATGGCATCTGGACAGGTTTTATTCATCGGTTCTGGTGAGCGGAACGACTGCCTTTGCAGGGTTACTGTATTGGATTGACCGTTATATTATAGACGGTATAGTCAATTCAGCCGGCGTGCTGGGAAGGTGGCTTGCGTCGGGTTCACGATGGATCGACCGGTATGTGGTTGACGGGCTGGTAAACTTTTCAGGATATTTAGTGGGTATTGTCGGAAACTTTGTTCGTCATTTCCAAACAGGCCGCTTGCAGCATTATCTGGTTACGATGCTGATCATTATATTGACACTTTTTATTTATAAATACTACACTGCAGCTATATGAGTTTGCTATCGATATTAATTTTCCTGCCTTTGCTGGCAGGACTTCTGATCCTCATCATCCCTTCTTCTGCAAGGAACAGCTATAAATATGTTGCTCTTGCTGCGGTGTGTATTCAGGTATTGCTAAGTGCTTACATTTATCTGAACTTCAATGGAGAGGTCTACTCAGGAGTTGATACACAGTCGAAGTTCCAACTGGTAGAGCGTGTGCCCTGGATCGATCTGAACCTGGGTGCAATGGGTAAGCTGCAGATCGACTATTTCCTGGGAATAGATGGCTTATCGATGCCTTTTCTGGTGCTGACATCTATTGTGATGCTGGTGGCGCTGATTGCGTCCTGGGAAATCAAGGTTAACCTGAAAGGCTACTTTGCGCTGTTTCTCTTGCTGGATACGGCCGTTCTCGGTGTCTTTTCGGCTCTGGACTTCTTCCTTTTCTACATTTTTTATGAACTGATGCTGCTGCCGCTTTACTTCCTGATCGGAATGTGGGGTGGTATAAGGCGGGAATATGCTGCTATCAAGTTTTTTCTGTATACGTTGTTTGGTTCTGTGTTTATGCTGCTCGTTATCATCGGGTTGTATTTCTCTGTGACAGATCCGGTTACCGGAAATCATACATTTAATATGCTAAGCATGATGGACCCGAAGAACTATGTTGACGGCTCTATCTTCTCTGTATTGGCAAACACTGAGTTTTTCGGCATCTCTGCACGGCTGATAGGCTTTATTGTGCTTTTCATTGCCTTTGCCATTAAGGTTCCTATCGTTCCGCTACACACCTGGCTGCCGGATGCACACGTAGAAGCGCCGACGCCGGTTTCTATCATCCTGGCGGGAATCTTGTTAAAAATAGGGGGCTACGGAATCTTAAGGGCCTGTGTGAGCATCTTTCCGGATTCTGCGGTTCAATCTGCGTGGTGGCTGGGACTCATTGGTGTGATATCTATTCTCTATGGTGCGCTGAACGCATTGGCTCAGAAAGACCTCAAGAGGATGATCGCATACTCTTCAGTATCTCATATGGGTTTCGTGCTCCTGGGCATCGCTTCCATTACTGCTGAAGGGATCAGCGGGGCGATGATGCAAATGATTAGTCATGGTTTTCTGTCATCTATGCTGTTTTTCCTGGTGGGAGTTATCTACTCCAGGGTGCATGACCGCTCGATACCTAACTTCAGAGGACTTGCGTTGATCATGCCGAAGTATACTGCTTTTATCATGATTGCTTTCTTTGCCTCCCTGGGGCTGCCCGGATTTTCTGCGTTTATCGCGGAGGCGTTCAGTTTAATCGGTGCGTTTAATTCTTCTTCGATCAATGGATTGCTGCCAAGGTGGATGGCTGTATGTGGCTCTGTCGGAATATTTTTAAGTGCCTGCTACTTCCTGTGGACATTGCAGAGGATGTTTTTTGGAGAAACGAGATTGATGGGTGGCGATAAGTGGAAGGTGCTTCTTACTGACGTTAACCCAAGAGAGGTGACTGTTCTGTGTATTTTGACATCTTTTGCACTGGTGTTAGGTATTATTCCATCTTTGGCTTTTGATAAAATGAACGCTTCTGTGCTTGAACTGATTCGTTTAGTAAACGTGAAATAATATGAACGAATTTGCAAGTCAGGTACCATCGCTAATGCAAAGTATCCGGGAGGGGATTCCATACTTTCTTCCTGAGGTTGTGCTTATAATGACTTTCGTTTGTGTGATCGTTACCGACCTCTTCTTTCCCGGAAAAAAATCAATATATACCCTCATCGTTGGAATAGCAGGTATTTTGGTATCGCTGGTTTTCGCCGGATATCAGTTTGAAGCAATTGGTGAACCTCTGCTCTTATTTCAGGGATCTCTTACTCTTGATCGTACTGCCGGCATCTTCAAAATATTGTTCAGTGGAATAGTGCTTGTATATGCTCTTTTTATACGGGGCAATACGCGCTTGCAGGATCACGTAAAAGGTGCGGGAGATTTGTATCTGCTATTGCCAGGGGTACTTCTGGGCTTAAATCTGATGGCAATGTCGTCGGGGTTGCTGATGATCTATCTTTCGATTGAGATGATATCCATCGTTTCGTATCTGATGGTGGGCTATGTATCCGATAGTCCAAAGCAATCGGAAGCGGCCATGAAATATGCTTTATTCGGTGGTGTCTGTTCGGCCATTATGCTTTATGGGATTTCTCTTCTGTATGCATTTACAGGAACACTGATTTTGTCAGATCCGGCGTTTATGAATGGTTTATCGGAAATGCCTCCGGCCGCAGTTGCCATCGCCGTTATACTGGTGCTCGTTGGAATTGGATTTAAGTTGTCTTTTGTCCCGCTTCATTTCTGGAGCCCTGACGTTTACGAGGGGGCGCCTCTTCCGGTAACGGCGTTCCTGTCTACAGGGCCCAAGTTGGCCGGATTTGCTATTTTACTGCGTTTCCTTGATCCGTATTATGCTTTTCAGGCTAGCAGTCAGACAGTAGTCTTTGATTTTATGCCAGTGCTTTCGCTGATAGGGATCAGCTCGATGATTGCAGGAAACTTTGCGGCTGTGTGGCAGAACAATGTCAAGAGGATGCTCGCGTATTCGTCAATCGGACATACCGGCTTGTTGATGATGGCTGTAGTAGTTCATTCTGCAAATGGAGTAAAAGCGTTGTTATTCTACCTGATGATGTACGCGATAATGAATATGGCCGCCTTTATATTTGCCGCGAAGATTGAAGAGGGGACAGGCGCAATCCATATATCCGATTACAAGGGCTTGGGCAAAAAATTTACACTTGAAATGGTTTGCTTTGTGGTGATACTGATGTCGCTCACCGGCTTACCTCCATTGGCTGGCTTCATGGGAAAAGTCCTTATTTTTACGGCGGCTATAGAGCACTATTCGGTAACAAGCTCTGTTTGGTTGCTGATGTTATTAATCGTAGCCGCCATAACCACCGTTGTTTCTTTATTTTACTACTTTAAAATCCCTCTTAATGCCTTTCTGAGAAGTTCTGAGAATGTAACGGGCACAGCGCCACGGCGTGACTTTCTCACGTATATTGCAGTGTTTTTGACGCTTCTGCTCCTGGTCTGGGGAATTATGCCCGGGATGCTGATATAAGTTAGATGTTTAAACTTGTGTCATCTTTTAATATTTAGTTCATTTTTACTTTAAATGTGCTAATTTTGCGGGCTCATTGATATTCCATGAGCGAAGCAATAAAACATGAATGCGGCATAGCATTCATTCGTCTATTAAAACCCCTTTCTTTTTATCAGCAGAAATATGGTACGGCCTTATATGGCTTAAATAAACTGTACCTATTGATGGAAAAGCAGCATAACCGCGGTCAGGACGGAGCGGGAATTGCGACCATTAAGCTTGATGTGACGCCGGGTAACCGCTATATCAGCCGCTACCGTGCGATGGGTTCCACAGCGGTATCGGAGGTATTCGAGTATGTGCAAAAAAAATTCGCAGACATTCAGGCTATTCCCGAGTTGTTTCAGAACGCCGAATGGCTGAAAGAAAATGTGAGTTTTACTGGCGAGGTATTGATGGGGCACCTGCGTTATGGTACGCATGGTAAGAACAGCGTAGAAAACTGTCATCCTTTTCTGCGTCAGAACAACTGGATGAGCAGGAATCTGGTCATTGCCGGTAACTTCAACATGACGAACGTGGACGAGCTGCTGGATCAGTTATTCGAGCTGGGGCAACATCCCAAGGAGCGTGCAGATACGGTGACGGTACTGGAAAAGATCGGCCATTTTCTGGATGATGAAAATCAGCAGCTTTTTGATCAGTTTAAGCAGGAGGGACATAGTAATGCGGAGATCAGCAGGCTGATTGCCGAGAATATCGATGTCGCGAAAATCCTTAAACGGTCAGCCAAGACATGGGACGGCGGTTATACGATAGAAGGAATTTTTGGGCATGGCGATGCTTTTGTCATGCGTGATCCTTCAGGAATTCGACCTGCCTATTACTACCAGGATGATGAAATTGTGGTGGCAGCATCTGAGCGTCCAGCTATTCAAACGGCCTTCAATATTCCGATAGAATCAGTGAGAGAAATAAAGCCGGGTCACGCACTGATCGTTAAAAAGAACGGCCAGGTTTCGGAGGAGATGTTTCGTGAGCCGGAGGAGCAGAAGTCCTGTTCATTTGAGCGGATCTATTTTTCAAGAGGAAGTGACGCCTCTATCTACCGTGAGCGTAAACAACTGGGAAGATTGCTTTGTCCGCAAATCCTCGACGCCGTTGATTATGATTTAAAGAATACGGTCTTTTCTTTTATTCCGAATACCGCTGAAGTAGCTTTTTACGGGATGGTAGAAGGTTTGCATAAATATATCAAGCGTTATCAGAAGGACACGCTCCTGAAGAGGAGTGACAAGATCTCTGATAAAGAACTTGAAGAAGTGCTGAGTATCGCCCCACGTGTTGAAAAGATTGCGATTAAGGATGTAAAGCTTCGGACGTTTATCACCCAGGATGCTGACAGGCAGGATATGGTATCGCATGTTTACGATACTACCTATGGACTGGTGAATGCGTATACGGATAATTTGGTCGTACTAGACGATTCTATTGTAAGAGGAACAACATTAAAGCAGAGTATTCTGAAGATTCTTGATCGTCTTAAGCCAAAGCAAGTTGTTGTGGTGTCTTCTGCTCCGCAGATCAGGTACCCCGACTGTTATGGTATAGACATGTCAAGAATGGGCGAATTTGTTGCGTTTGAAGCAGCAATTGCTTTGCTAAAAGAGACGGGTAGGGAGAATGTTATATATGAAACCTACGAGAAATGTCAGCAAGCGGTTATTGAAGGAAAAGAGAAGCAGGAAAATTTTATAAAGGCGATATACGCGCCGTTTACTGATGATCAAATATCTGCCAAGATAGCTCAAATCATATCTCCGAAGGAGATAAATGCTAAAGTTGAGGTAATCTATCAGACGCTGGATAATTTACACAAAGCTTGTCCTGATCATTTGGGTGACTGGTATTTCTCAGGTAACTATCCTACTCCGGGAGGTAATAAGGTTGTAAACAAGGCATTCATGAACTGGATGGAAGGTAAGAATCAGCGAGCTTATGTGTAGGCTCGCTCTGCTAGCTAGGATAGCAGATCGTATATAAGCTTCAAGGCAAAAATCATAATGAGAGAACCCGCCACTCTGTTTAAGAGTACGATGGTTCTCTCTTTAATTTTATACCGTAATTTGTTTGCATAATAGGCTTTAACGGAATCCATGCTAAATTGTGTAATCAGGATGGAACCAAAGAATGGGAATACCTGTTGAGCTTGTATCTCACCGGTAACGGAGATAATGCTGCTGGTTACTGTGATCCAGTAGATGAGTAGTGACGGGTTGAAGATGCACATCAGGAAACCTTTAAAAAAGTAGCCTGTATTTCTTTTGGTGGATGTAATGTTGTCGTAGTTGATCTTAACTTTCTTAAGCAGGTAAAAGAAGCCTATACCCATCATCACGGCGGCGCCTGTGAGTCCGATTACATAACGGTATTCGTTCTCAAACTGGATGAAAGAGGAGCCGTAGAGGGCGAGGGCCACATAAATTATGTCACTCATCAGTACACCTCCGGCAAGGGAGATACCTGCATGAAAGCCTTTTTCAATACTTGTCTTTAGCAAAGCGAAAAAAACCGGTCCAGTTGCAAAAGAAAGAACTATGCCAAGTCCTATACCAGAAATAATTGTTTCAAGCATCTATTAGTGGTTGGAAGTGTGCGAATATCCAAAAATCCTCATAATATCCTAGCAGTATTATAAATTAAATTATTTTTGAGAGGTGTTTAGATTAGACTTAATCATATACGCAGGAATGTTTTATTTATTGTTTAGATGAAAACAGAGAGACCGAGTTTCGAAAGTATATTTATGAATCTGGCAAGTGACCTTGCACAGCGGTCGCACTGCGTTAAGGCGCAGGTAGGTGCAGTTCTTACTAAGGATACGCGAATTATTTCCATCGGATATAACGGCCCACCCGCAGGCACCCATAACTGTGATGAAGAATTTCCTGAGACCGGCTGCGCGCGGGACGCAAAGGGAAGCTGTTCCCTGGCGTTGCATGCTGAAGAGAATGCGATATTATATGCCTCTAAAAATGGAGCTGATCTGGAGGGATCTACCCTCTATGTGACGCTTTCGCCCTGTCTGCCCTGTGCCCGACTGATATTTTCTTCGGGTATAAAGAAAGTACTGTACAGGAACTCCTATGCTGCCTATAAAGGCTTGGCTAATGATGAAGGGGTAGACTTTTTGAACCGTTTTGGTGTGGAGACATTGCAAATTACGGTAGTTTAGTCAGCTCGTCAAGGAGAATAGTGGCGATGGTATCGGAAGTCTGGCTGATGATTTCGTCGGGGCTTCCCTCGAAGTATAGCTTCGTCATCCAGGCTTTTTCTTTGATATATCCATTGACGAATATCGTTCCCACCGGCTTTTCGGGAGACTCACTTCCTCCCGGTGAAGCCAGACCCGTTACAGCAACCATTACGTCCGCAGGCATCAACCTCCTGAGTCCCTCAGCCAGGAGTTGAGTGACTTCCTGAGATTCGGCAGTATATTTCTCAACAATTTCCTCGCTTATGTTAAAAAGACTTTGTTTGACTGAGACGTCGTAGCATACTATTGAACCCTTTAGGATTTTCCCGCAATCGGGAACAGAGCTAAAATCGTATATAAGTTTTCCGGTAGTAACACTTTCGGCAAAAGAGATGGTGAGGTTCTTTTCCAGGAGTGTGTGACAGCAGGCGATGACTGATCTTGATACCATTCGTTTTTAGTTTGTGTAGATTACGCTTAATAACAAACACCATTGTGCTTGGTTTGTATTAAATTGCATGAAAGGAACTAGTATGAAAAATGTCTTAACGATAACATTGAACCCGGCAGTTGATAAAAGCAGTATGGTAGACCGCATTGCTCCGGAGAAGAAACTGCGTTGTGAAGCACCTGTGTTTCAACCCGGTGGAGGCGGAATTAACGTTTCGAGAGGACTGATCAGGCTGGGAGTAGATTCTACATCGTTCTTCCTTGCGGGAGGACGGACTGGTGCGCTACTTGAGGAATTGGTGGAAGAAGAGCGTGTGAAAATCAATCCGTTCCGGGTTTCAGGAAATACACGGGAGAATTTTATAGTAGTAGAGGGCAGTACAAACCAACAATACCGCTTTGGTATGCCCGGAAACGAAATCACAGAGGAAGAGCAAAACGGGATTTTGAAGGCGATCAGCTCCATTACTCCGTTTCCTGACATCGTGGTGATCAGTGGTAGTCTTCCCCCGGGTATCTCACCAGCCTTTCTCAGAACGCTCGTTAAGCTGGCAAAGGACAAGTCGGCCAAGGTGATAGTTGATACATCCGGCGCGGCCTTGAAGGAAGTACTTGAAGAAGGTGTTTATCTTGTGAAACCGAATCTGGGTGAGCTGGGCAACCTTACTGGCATTGATTCGCTCGATAACGATTCGGCAGACGAAGCCGCTCAGGAGCTGGTCCACGCAGGCAAGGCAGAGGTCGTTGTTGTTTCTATGGGTGCTCAGGGTGCTTACGTAGTGACGAAAGATTTTAAAGAATATGTGCCTGCACCCGCTGCAAAAAAACTAAGTACGGTTGGAGCGGGTGACAGCATGGTGGCAGGTATGATTTCGGTACTTGCAAGTGGAGGTGATTGCTCGGAAATGGCCCGGATGGGTGTGGCGTGTGGTACGGCAGCTACTATGAATCCGGGGACTGGCCTGTTCAAAAAGCAGGATGCAGACCGCTTGTTTAAGTGGCTAAATAAGCAGTCTGCAAACGCTGTTACGACGTAAAGGTATCGAGAAGTGTCATGACTTCTACACCTGTTTCGGCTGAGCAAGGATTGGGTCCTTTATCCAGAAAGTAATTGACCACTTGCTGGATAAAGGGAGCCTGAATGTTTTCAGGAAGCTCAAATTCAATTCTTTCTTCGTGCCCGTTTTTGGTAAGGATATAATGGTTGCCAAAAACGGAGAAGCTGATCTTTCCTTCCGAACCCATGATGGTACATTGGTCGAGTCGCTCTTCTTTTGGGACGTTAAAGCACCACAGGCCTTTGAATACTACCCCGTTTTCAAAAAGGAGCGATCCGGAAACGAGGTCGTCGGCCGGGTAGCGCTGCGCCTGGTTTAGTGAACATCCTCTGGCGTCTTTTACCTTCCCGAAGAAAAAGAGCATCAGGTCGAGCTGATGGGGCGCCAGATCGTGAAACAGTCCGCCGCCAGATATCGCCGGGTTTAGTCTCCAATTATCATCTGTCTTAGTTATCAGATCAGATTCTGCGTGCTGTAACATATGAAGGTCAGCGTACCGGATGTCGCCTATTTTTTTGCCATCAATAAGTTCTTTAACTTTATTGAACAGCGGGAGTCCGCGGCGGTAATGTGCTACGGTTAGCTTAACGTTTGTTTCAGCTGCTGCCCGGGCCATTACTTCTGCCGACTCACGTGAAAGCGTCATCGGCTTTTCCACATAGACCGGCTTGCCTGCGCGAAGTGCCTCGAGCGTGTATTGCTCGTGCGAGTCGGGTGGAGTAGCGATGTATATGGCGTTTACTTCCGGATCATTTATTAGCTCGGTGGCATCTGAATGCCATTTAGGTACGCCGTGTCGCCTTGCGTAATCTTCTGCTTTGACAGGATCACGGCGCATGACAGCAACCAGTCTTGAATGGTTAACTTTATTAAACGCTGGTCCGCTTTTCTTTTCCGTCACGTCTCCGCAACCGATAATTCCCCAGTTAATAGTGCTCATACGGTATTAATTGATTTTTTTAATTGCTTTTAGCCAGTGCTCAACCCTGTCTGTCCAACGGTCAGGTGTACGACCTGGTACCTGACCGAAACCATGCCCTCCGGTAGGATATAAGTGCATTTCTGCTGATACACCGTTTCTGATAAGTCCTTCATAGAATTTAATGCTGTTGCCTACCTTAACGCCTTTATCATCCCCGGCATGTACTAACAGTGTGGGAGGTGTCTGGGCCGTGATTTGCAGGTCGTTGGAAAACTGTCTGATCATCGCTTCGTTCGCATCAGTACCCAATAGGTTGTCTCTGGATCCTTTGTGCATAAGACTGTCGCTGAGATTGATTACCGGATAAATCAAGACCATAAAATCAGGTCGCAGATTGGTGTTTTCTTTATTTTCAATAACAGCTTTGCTGAATTGCGTACCTGCTGTTGATGCAAGGTGTCCGCCTGCCGAAAACCCAAGAATGCCCACCTTGGAAGTGTCAATTTTCCATTCAGCGGCCCTCATCCGGATCGTTTTAATTGCTTGCTGAGCGTCTTGTAAAGGGCCGATGGTCTTGTCGGCCATAATTTTATCGGAAGGGAGGCGGTACTTCAGAACAAATGCAGCGACCCCGAAGGAATTGAATTCTTTTGCGATGTCCATCCCCTCATGAGTGTATGCAATGGCTCCGTATCCTCCCCCGGGAATGATGACTACTGCCGCTCCTGTGCTTTTTTCAGCCGTTGGAAGATAAATTTCAAGTGTTGGGGTCGTAACTTTAGTGTAGCGGATCTGTCCCTGATCGTTCACTGTCTTTTCTTCAGCGTAGTCAACTTTGATCGAATTCGGTATTTTCCCGCTATACAACGGAATAACTGTTTGTCCGGAACCCTGCATAGATGCGAAGATAAGAGACAAAATCATTAAATATTTGCTCATTTTGGCTAAGTTTTCTGCAATATAGTGATACTGTACAAAACACCTGACGAACCAAGTGGAAAGTTTTTTGTTAACCTGTAAAGAACGATATGATAGAGGAAAAACAACTGGAGATCGACGATCTGCAGATTTATTATAAGATAAAAAAAGCTGGTAAGGCGGAGTTAACAGTGGTATTTATCCACGGATTCCCGTTTGATTCCAGCATATGGGACAAGCAACTGGAAGCACTTCCTGATAATGTATGCGGTATTTCCTATGATATCCGCGGGTTTGGAAAGAGTAGAGGAGGTCATCATTTTTTTAGTATTGATCTTTTTGCTTCTGACCTGATACGCTTTCTTGAGAAGCTTTCCGTTCAGCGGATTGTACTTTGCGGCGTGTCAATGGGAGGTTATATCGCTTTGCGGGCAGCGCAGCGTTCGTCTGATCACCTGGCAGGACTTATTCTGTGTGATACAAATGCTTCAGCGGATTCCAACGAAGCTAAACTGAAACGCTTTGAATCAATAGAAGAAATTACCGGTGGAGGCAAGGCGCAATTTACCGAAGGTTTTCTGAAAGGTCTTTTCAGCAAAAAGACAAACCAGGAGAACCGGCAACTCATCGACCAGATTGGCCATATCATCTCAGAAACGCATGACGACAGTATTTGTGCGGCACAGCTTGCCCTGGCATCCAGAACGGAAACCGTTTCTTTCCTGCCAGCTATCTCTGTTCCATGTCTGATTATTCGCGGAGCAGAAGATCAGATGATGTCTCTCGAACAGGCGGAACAGATGGACAGTCAATTGAATTCTCATGGGATTTTGGAAATAGCGGACGCCGGCCATCTTCCCAATGCAGAGAACCCTGAAGCCTTCAATGAGGCGATCAACCATTTCTTACAGAAGATAAGCAAGGGTTCAGATGACAGAAGTTGAGCAATTACTGGAGGAAAATGATCTTTTCTACCTTTCAGACAGCACCAAAGGCATTACACGTGTTAAAATAAGAGATGGATTTGTATACCATGATAAAAGTGGAAAAGAGATTAATGACGAGAAAACGCTGGAAAGGATTCGAAAGCTGGCTATTCCGCCAGCTTGGGAAAACGTTTGGATAGCGCCAAAAAAGAATGCGCATTTACAGGCCACGGGAATTGATCAAGCTGGGAGGAAGCAATATCGTTATCATACCAGCTGGTCTGAACTGCGTAATGAAAGCAAATTTTACCGGCTTCTTGAATTTGGGAAGAAGTTGCCGGAATTCAGGCGCAACCTACAGAAGGACCTGCGCAGAAAGAATCTGGATGAGCGTAAGGTTTTAGCGGTAGCAGTTAATTTTATGCAAAAGACGAATATCAGGATTGGCAATGAGTCATATAAAGAATTATACGGATCTTACGGTCTTAGCACCCTGCGCGACAAACATATCCAGATAAAGGGAAGCAAGATGAAGTTGAGCTTCAAAGGAAAAAAAGGTGTTATGCATGATATGGACATCACGGATGTGAAGCTGGCCAGGTTGGTTCAGAAATGCAAAGATATACCGGGACAAGAACTTTTCCAATATTACACTGCAGGAGGAGAGCGATGCTCGATAGATTCGGGAATGGTTAACAGGTATATTAAAGAGATAACCTGCTGCGATTTTACCGCAAAGGACTTTCGGACCTGGTCAGGGACGCTGGAAGCACTCAGAGCCTATGCGACTATTGATTATCCGGAAAGCGCTACAGCAAGAAAAAGAGTGACCAATGAGGTCCTTGATAGGGTATGCCGAAAGCTTGGTAATACGCGCACGGTTTGCAAGAAGTATTATGTCTTCCCTCCCCTTATAGCCGCATATGAAGAAGGTGTACTGATGTCTTACCTGAAGAAGGTGAATAAGGAGTCGTCACTGGGGACGGAAACATCATTAAATCAGGACGAGAAGGTTCTGCTGTCTTTCCTGAGAGCGGAAAGGAAGAAGAAGTCATCGCTTAAATCCTGAAATATACAGCGATAATTTGCTGTACGCCTCCAACTACAGTCCACATCTTCACTTTTAATTTGTTGTAAGTTCTCATAAGTAGGTGTTTTTATACCTACTTACTAGACAAAACCCTGCCAGGATTGAATCGTGAATGTTTTTATGCCGAATTTTGTGTTTTGAAGCTGTGAGCAGGCGCACATCCTCCACAATATCGCCTGTCTTTCTCCCAGATCTTCCGATAAATGGGAAAGTGTCTTATTCTGTGGACACCTTGCGGTGAATTTAGCATTCAGATGATATTCGCTTTTGCAATATTTCCGGATTTTTAGTAGCTTTGCCCCGCAAATAATCACTATTTGCTATGCAGCTCGATCCAGAAAAATTCGTTTCAGAAGGTCTCACATACGACGACGTTTTACTTATCCCAGCTTATTCCGAAGTTCTTCCGAGAGACGTGAATACCAGCACGAACCTCACGAAATCTATTCGTTTGAACGTTCCTATTGTATCCGCAGCAATGGATACGGTTACGGAGTCGGATCTGGCGATTGCGATTGCCCAGGCCGGGGGTATAGGTATTCTGCATAAGAACATGACGATAGAGCGTCAGGCTGAACAGGTAAGGAAGGTAAAGCGTTCTGAAAGCGGAATGATTCAGGATCCGGTAACGCTTCCGGAAGATGCTTTGGTTGGTACGGCGAGCAAGATTATGAAGGATAACGGCATAGGTGGGATTCCAGTGATCAATCAATCCGGTGTACTGGTAGGTATTATCACCAACAGGGATCTGCGTTTCCAGAAAGATATGAATTTGCCTTTGAGTAAGGTGATGACCAAAGTGAATCTGGTGACGGCACCTCATGGGACGACCTTATTGCAGGCAGAAGAAATTTTGCAGGAATATAAGATAGAAAAGCTTCCTGTAGTTAACGCGGAGGGTAAGCTCGTTGGGTTGATTACGTTTAAGGATATTCAAAAATATAAAAACTACCCGCAGGCTTGTAAAGACGAACACGGCCGTTTGCGGGTTGGCGCGGCAGTGGGAGTTGCGTCAGACAACCTGGATAGGGTAACGGCATTGGTTCAGGCAGGAGTGGATGTGGTTACTGTAGATACAGCACACGGACATTCTGCAGGAGTTATCAATATGGTTAAAGCGATTAAGGGCCTGTTTCCGGATCTTCAGGTAATTGCCGGAAATATCGGTACAGCTGAAGCTGCGATTGCGCTTGCTGATGCGGGCGCAGATGCTGTAAAGGTCGGTATTGGTCCGGGCTCTATCTGTACTACCCGTATCATTGCAGGGGTGGGTGTACCGCAGTTGTACGCAGTATATGAATGCGCTAAAGCCTTAAGGGGGCGTGGAATTCCGGTTATCGCCGATGGCGGAATTAAGCAAACCGGCGACATAGTGAAGGCAATTGCTGCCGGAGCAAGCACCATCATGGCAGGCTCGCTATTTGCGGGCGTGGACGAGTCGCCAGGTGAAACCATTATTTACGAAGGAAGAAAGTTTAAGTCATACAGAGGTATGGGATCGGTTGAGGCGATGGAAAAGGGGTCGAAAGATCGCTACTTCCAGGATGAGACGGATGTTGTGACCAAGCTGGTGCCGGAGGGAATTGTTGGCCGGGTTCCTTATAAGGGTACGCTAAGCGAAGTTATTTACCAGTATATAGGCGGTTTAAGAGCGGGAATGCACTACTGTGGTGCTGCTACTATAGAGGATCTGCAGAAGGCGCGCTTTGTAAGAATTACCGCTGCGGGAATGAGGGAAAGCCATCCTCACGACGTAACGATTACTAAGGAGGCACCAAATTACACGAGCAGATAATCAGTATGAAGAGCGTATGTGTCTACTGTGGGGCTTCTTTCAATGGTGATCCGCAACTTGCGAAGGCAGTTGAGCAATTAGCTACAGAATTAACGGAAAGAGGGATTGACCTGGTATACGGAGGCGGTAGCGTGGGCGTGATGGGACTGATTGCGGATGCTGTTATGAACCGTGGAGGAAGGGTTACAGGTGTGATCCCGCAGTTTCTGCTTGACCTGGAGGTTGCTCATCGTGAGGTCACCCAATTGGTCGTGACGGAGAACATGCACCAGCGTAAGAAGAACATGGCTGATATTTCTGAAGGATTCATCATTCTGCCCGGCGGCTTCGGTACTCTGGAGGAATTTTTTGAGGTGCTCACCTGGCTTCAGTTGGGACTACATAACAAGCCTATAGGTGTACTGAACGTAGGTGGCTACTATGATAGCTTGTTCGCTCAGCTCGATGTGATGGTGAATAGAGGTTTTCTGAAGCAGCAGAACCGTGATCTTGTATCGAATGAATGTGATCCTGCCGTTTTGCTTACGAAGATGGAACAGTTTAGTGTCCAGACCGATGGCATGTGGCTTAAAGACCGTAATCTTACTTAGGGCTGATCAGGATTGCTTATTTAAGTTATAAATTTGTACTAGAAAATATTTTTATGTATCAGGAAAAAGAACATGTTCAATGCCTAATCATAGGCTCCGGTCCCGCCGGATATACTGCAGCTATTTACGCAGCCAGGGCGGATCTTAAACCGGTACTATATACCGGAATTGTACCGGGGGGACAGCTAACGCAGACGACGGATGTAGAAAACTTTCCTGGGTATCCTGAAGGAATTATGGGTCCGGCGATGATGGAGGATTTCCGCAAGCAGGCGGAACGATTTGGAACGCAGATCAGGTTTGGTTACGCCACTTCCGTTGATTTTTCTCAAACACCCCATAAGGTTATCATTGATGAAATAAAGACAATCACTGCGGATACAGTTATAATTGCAACCGGAGCGTCGGCGAAATGGCTGGGACTTCCAAGCGAGCAGAAGTATAATGGTTTCGGTGTATCTGCATGCGCCGTGTGTGATGGGTTCTTTTTTAAGAATCAGGAAGTAGCAATTGTTGGAGCAGGTGATACTGCAGCAGAAGAAGCGACCTATCTGGCAAAGCTTTGCAGCAAAGTTCATATGCTTGTCAGACGCGACGAATTCAGAGCTTCCAAGGCGATGCAACGTCGTGTCCTGAATACTGCAAATATTGTGATCCATTATAACACCGAAACGGAAGAGATTGTCGGAGATGGGCTGAATGTAACGGGGATCCGTGTTATAAATAACAAGACCCAGGAGGAAAAAATTATCAATGTGAGCGGTTTCTTTGTGGCAATCGGACACAAACCGAATACGGATATTTTCAAAGGCTGGCTGGACATGGATGAAACCGGTTATCTGATAACGAAGAGCGACTCCACTCAGACCAACATTGAGGGGGTATTTGCCTGCGGGGATGCACAGGACAAGATTTTCCGCCAGGCTGTTACCGCTGCGGGAACCGGCTGCATGGCTGCGCTGGAAGCGGAGCGGTATCTTGCAGCGAAAGAATATGAAACGGTTATTTAGAGAATAGCCATTGCTTAAACAAATAGAAGTGCCATAATTAGGCACTTTTTTCGTTATATACACATCGTACTCACAACATTTATGAGATCAAGAACCATATTTACCATCGTTATATCCCTTGCAACGGTAGCTTTTTTCGCATACCTCTTCTTTTACATTAAGAAAGAAACGTTTGAAACAAAGACGGAGATTACCGAGGATGTTATGATAGAAAAAATAACGAACATTGGTAAACTAGAGCTTGTGAAGTACAATATGAAGGATGTGATTGAAAAGAAGGAGCTGAGGACTCTGCTGCCGGATAGAAGGATACTCCTGGTTGCAGCTGGTGAAGTAGCCGGATGCATCGATCTGACCAAGATCAAGAAGGATGACATTGAAAATGTAAGTCTGGACTCAGTTACTGTATACCTTCCTGAGCCTGAAGTATGCTATTTTAAGCTCGATCATAAGAGATCCAGGGTTTACGATGTTACCGGAGCCTGGTTTTCTACGGATACGAAAGCAATGGTCGAAGATATTTATAAGATTGCTGAGCAACGTATCCTGGAGAATGCCAAAGAAATGGATATTCTGGGAAAGACCCGTGAGAATGCGTTTATAATTTTCAAGCCGATCCTGGAAAATATTTCAGGTAAAAAGGTAGGGATCAAGTTCAAATAATTAATTTAGTTTCTTATACAATTGTACCCAAGATTTAACGTATCATGAAATTCACTGCCTCTCCGCTTACACCTCTGAAATTTCTGGCTTTTACCTTGATTCCGTTGGCGATTATTTCTTCGTGCAATACGGATGGTGAGAAAAAAGAAGTTAAGTCGGAAACGCGTGTAGTTCTTCCGGAACCTTTCCGCGCTCATAAGGTGGTGGAAGTACGACCTGGGCTTACTTTTGATATTTTAAGCTGGGGAAGGGGATCACAGCAAAGTGGTGCTTTCATCATTCTGCGGTCAGATTCCTCCACAATAAAATACCGCTCGGTATCCGGTGAGCTGGAAGGAAAGATAACGGATGCATGGAATATGGATATGGATTCTGACGGCAACCCTGAGATCTTTATTCAGGCCATATCAGGAGATGCGGACGGCAATCTCCTGATGTATGTGTATGAATTCAGTGATAATGGCTCTGCGCGGGAGATACGCTTTCCAGATTTAACATCCGCAACAACAAAACAGTATAGAGGTAAGGACTCTGTTTATGTAAAAGAGGGATCATTGTTCAGGGAATTTCCATTATTTGAAAGCAGTGATACTTCCGGAGTTAAGGCTATTGGAAGAAAGAAGCTCGAATACTTGCTTAGAGGAAATAGTTTTTCTGTTAAAGAGCACAAAGAAGACTAATTGAATTGCTTTTTGATGCGCTCCAGTTTGGTGATCATTTCATTTAGTCTTTCCTGTTCTTTTCTTCGGTAGGTGATCATCCATCTCCAACACATAATGAACCACCCGATGGTAAACATCAAGCCGAGGATGCTTTGCCATACTGGCGATATGTAATAAAGCTCAATAGCAAACAATGCCATAGCCAGGCCGATGAAGACACTATATATTTTATAGTTACGTGTGTTGAAATTATATCGATCACGCTGGTATTTCTGAAGGTAGGTTATATAAGATTCAGGTTTCTGAAGTATGTGTTTTTCGGATGAGAAGCGTCGGTAGTCTGTCAGTTGCACTATTAAGTAATATAGGCAGCATGCGATCATGATTGCAATGGAAAGATGAGTTGTCCACAGTAAGAATGAGGCCTCCAGCCAAATCCACCCAAATATCAAGATCCCTGCGAGCATAGCCAGAGCCTCGGTCAGCAATTTGCCCGCTATGGAAGATCCGGACTTCCTGACATCTCTCAGTATATCCTCATGATCCATATTTGGACCATTCATTTGACCGTTCCACAAATCTTTCAGTGCATCAAAATCTTTCATACCGGTTATATATTTCAGTCAGCTTGTGTTTGATACGATGTATTTTCACCCTTAAGTTTCCTTCTGATACACCTGATATTTCCGCAATTTCAGGGTAAGGAATCTCGTCGAGTACCATGGTGATTATAAGGCGTTCGTTTTCTTCCAGTTGGGCTATACATTTGTATAGTTTTTCTACCTGTTCGTTTCTTTCCGAAATTTCCTCCCGGCTGTTCTCAATGATGTAATCAGTCAGGGGAGCTCTGGCTTGTCGTTTTTCGACACGAAGCCAGGAAAGGCAGGTGTTAACCGCAATGCGGTATATCCAGGTTGAAATCATGGCCTGATTGCGGAAGCCGTCAAGATTTTGCCATACTTTCATGAAAGTCTCCTGCATGAGGTCATGTGCGGCAGCATCGTCTCCGGTGTATCCGTAGCATAGATGGTAAATTTTCTTTGAGTTTGTTTTGAAAATCTCACCAAACAGAACTTCCTTTTTCGCCATTTTTATTTAGAGCTGCGTATTTGCGAATTGTTACAGCATATAATGGTCTTTGTAAAACCCGCTGATTTGGTCGGAAGACCGTGAAAGCAGATCATTATAGGGTTGCTTATAATCGAACTGGAGGTCTTCATGAAGTTTCGGGAATGCTTTCCTTATTTTTTCGAGTTGGCGAATAAACAGGGTATAAAGGGCTTTGTTGGACTGACGCACCCCTGCGTGTACGACGAGCATTTCGGAGAACCAGATGAGCAGTGTGATTTCGACCTCTGTCGACGACGTATAACGAATATGGCGGGTCAGTACCCTCAGATGTTTACGAAGTTCTTTTACTTTCAAGCTAGGGTGTCGGTTTAGGTTAGTGAGCGGCTCTTGTAAAGATTCCTTTACATCTTCCGCATAAGCGAGTGGATCTGAAGATTCAAAAAGTAAAAAATGAAGATATTCTTTGTTATCTTTCTTGAAACGAGCGAGCTTCAGGCATATTTCTGCTAGTTCTGCCTGACTGATGTTTTTAATCGTTTTTTTTATCTCCGCAATTCCGTTGGTTTTCATCAGTACGCCTTTTTATTGTGGGGTAAAGTTAAAAAAATTACATTTGTCGCGCTTATTACGTCCATATGAAGTTAAAACAAGCGGGGTTCACTGCGATTATAACGGTTTTTATAGCCGCACTTTTACTCTTTCTGAATCATTATAATATAGTCGCTATCCCTCCAGTTGCGTTACTCTTCTCCAGATGGCTTGCTATTGCGGGACTTGTCTTTTTTGGATTGATGAAACGCTCACTAACATCCTGGATTCTGATCTCCATGGTGATAGGCGCTGAAATAGGGAATGATTACCCGGAGCTTGCTATGCAGTTGCAGGTATTGAGTAAGATCTTCCTGAAGATGATAAAGACCATCGTTGCCCCTCTTTTGTTTGCCACACTGGTTTATGGTATTGCAGGCCATGCTGACTTAAAGCAGGTGGGGAGAATGGGCTGGAAGTCAATTGTGTACTTTGAGGTCGTTACGACTATTGCTTTGTTTATCGGTCTGGCTGCGATTAATATCACTAAGGCCGGTGTCGGGATAGCAGTACCCGAAAGTATCCATGAGGAGCTGCCTTCAGTGCCCCCTCAGACCACCAACGATATTATACTACATATCTTTCCTGAAAATATTGCCAAATCAATTGCGGAAGGGCAGATTTTGCAGATCGTAATATTCAGCGTGTTATTTGGTGTGGCTCTGGCTATGGTGCGCGAGGATAAGCGACTCCCTATGCTTAAGTTCACAGAAAGCCTCTCCGAGGTTATGTTTAAGTTCACCAATATCGTGATGTACTTTGCTCCGATCGGCGTAGGTGCAGCAATCGCGTATACTGTGGGACACATGGGACTGGGGATTCTGGTAAATCTCTTCCAGCTCCTGGCTACACTATATGTTGCTTTGATCGTGTTTCTCGTGGGGGTTCTGCTTCCCATTGCGTTGGTGGTGGGCGTGCCGATAAAACGGTTCTTGCAGGCGATCGCAGGTCCGGTTTCTATTGCTTTTGCAACCACGAGTTCTGAAGCCGCATTGCCAAGAGCTATGGAAAACCTGGAAAAGCTCGGAGTGCCGAGGAAAATCGTGGCGTTTGTAATGCCCACTGGATATAGCTTTAATCTGGACGGAACGACGCTTTACCTTGCTCTCGCATCCGTGTTCGTTGCCCAGGCAGCAGGAATGGAAATGACGCTGGGTCATCAACTGATCATTGTATTTACGCTGATGCTGACCAGTAAAGGGGTAGCTGGTGTTCCGCGCGCATCATTGGTGATCTTGTTGGGTACTGCGTCATCATTCGGCATGCCTACATGGCCGATTTTTATTATATTGGGCATCGACGAATTGATGGATATGGCACGTACTTCGGTAAACGTAATCGGAAATTGCCTGGCTACAATTGTTATAGCAAAGTGGGAAAATGAGTTTAATCCCGTAGAGGATTAGTAAGAATATGAAGGACAAGGGAAAAAAGATATTTCTGGCGGCGAGTATAGTGCTGCCATTTTTACTTTACTGTGGTTATTACTACGGGATGATGATTAAGAATGCCCCGTACAAATTTTCTGAATTTGAGACGCTGACGTTCAGTTATGGGACCGGCGATTCGCTGTTAAATCAGTTTGATTCGAAAACGCAGCACTTTCAGTATGTTAATAAAAGCGGTGCTGTAGTTAAAGGGAAGCTGAAACTTACTAAAGATGATCTGCTTTACCTGCACCGTAAAGCTGCTGACTACGGGTATTGGGATTTTCCCTCGGATATGACTTCGAAAGTGAGAAATCCTGAGTTACCGCGATATCACATTAAGTTTCAGTATCAGCGTAAGACGAAGGAGGTCTATTTTGATCTCGACTATAACGGAAATCCTCGGTTAAAGGATGCTGTCAGGTTGCTGATTGAAACGATTAACAAAACGATGGACGAAGCAGTGAAGAGGACAGAAACAAAATAACGTTTGTGGATGTTGGAGTAGTATAGCCTATGTTAAATATGGAAGCACTATTGTTAATTGATGTCCAAAATGATTTCCTTCCGGGAGGCTCTCTGGCCGTAGAGGGAGGAGATGAAGTGATTCCAGTAATTAACAAGTTACAGGAGCACTTTCAGCTTGTAATAGCGACACAAGACTGGCATCCAATTTCGCACAAGAGTTTTGTCTCCAATCATTCGGGAAAGTCAGTTAATGATGTTGTTGAAGTGAGGGGAAAGAGCCAGATATTATGGCCTGACCACTGTGTGCAGGCTTCGGAAGGGGCGTCACTATCGGGAAAATTAAGTCAGCACAGGATTGAAGCTGTATTTAGAAAAGGAACTAATCCTGAGATTGATAGCTATAGCGCCTTCTACGATAATGGGCGTTTAAAATCCACAGGTGTTGCAGAGTTTTTAAGAGGCAGGGGTGTAAAACGGTTGTACATTGCGGGTCTCGCAGGTGACTTTTGTGTTTACTATTCTGCCAAAGATGCGATCAAGGAGGGATTTGTAACCTATATCATAGAAGATGCCGTCCGGTCGGTATATCCAGAAAAATTCCCTGCTGTTGTTGCAGATATTTTAAAAGAAGGTGGGTTTGTGATAAACAGCATTGACTTACTCACCAGTTAGTCAGCGAGCTTCGATATCTTTTTGTTTTTTAAAAGATATTCCTGCACTGCTGAAATGCTGTTTGAGCGAGAAGCTTTCACTGCTGATTTGATACTCTCTCTACTAACTCCCCATTTATTAGCCCAATAGTTGAGGTCTTCTTCGACGTGCATACTGATGAGCATTTTTTCGTTATACCTTAAATTCGTACTGTTCATAACTAATGTTTTTTATAAAATTGGCAAAAGCTCATTTTGTTTTAATTATTTTAAATATTTATCCGAGTCTATAAATGTATATTCAGCACCAATAATCCCATGGTTTTAATTATTTTTATCGGCTAGAATAATAACCATAGGAACAGCTCTACATAATGAAAATTAAGAAATTTGGAGGTACATCAGTCGGAAGTCCCGAAAAGATGAAGAACCTTCTTCAGATAATCCAGACGGACGAAAGGCAAATAGTAGTTTTATCCGCTGTGGCCGGTACTACGAACAGCCTGGTCGAAATATCTCAGGCGTATCTTGCCGGTGATAAACGTACAGCAAAGCAGCTTACAGACCTATTATTCGAAAAATATCAGATCTTTGTTGATGAATTATTCTTTACTGAAGAGGGCAGAAAGAATGGTACGGACCTGATTAACTACCATTTTAGCATTATTGGTTCATTCAGTACTGACCTGTTTACTCCTGTTGAGGAAAAGGTTATTCTTGCTCAGGGAGAATTACTTTCTACTACGCTTTATCACTTTTACCTTTCGGAACAGGGAATCAGATCTGTATTGCTTCCTGCGCTCGACTTTATGAAGATCGATGATGATAATGAACCAATGATCGATTATATCGCGACGCATTTGAAGCCGCTATTGGAAGCTAAGCAGGATCACAACTTATTTATCACTCAAGGCTATATTTGTCGAAATTTCTTTGGTGAAACCGATAATCTGCGCAGGGGCGGAAGTGATTATACAGCCTCTCTTATTGGCGCCGCCATACTGGCCGAAGAGGTTCAGATCTGGACGGATATTGACGGAATGCATAACAACGATCCGAGGATAGTGAAGGGAACGACTCCAATCGCCCAGCTATCGTTTGATGAGGCAGCCGAGTTGGCTTATTTTGGTGCTAAGATATTGCATCCACAAAGCGTATTTCCTGCGCAAAAATATAAGATTCCGGTAAGATTGTTGAACACTATGGATCCATCTGCTCCCGGAACTCTTATATCCACAACGAGTGAGCGAGGTAAAATAAAGTCTATAGCAGCTAAAGATGGCATAACATCGATTAAAATACAATCGAGCAGGATGCTCCTTGCTTATGGTTTTCTGCGTAAGGTGTTTGAAGTGTTTGAACGTTACAAAACGCCTATTGACATGATCACTACATCTGAGGTGGCAGTATCAGTGACGATAGATGATACGCGTTTTCTGGCGGAAATATTGAACGAGCTAGAGGTATTTGGTACAGTCGATTCCATATCTGAACAATCTATTATTTGCGTGGTAGGAGATTTCTCCTATCAGTCGCATGGATTTTCATCGAGGGTATTCGAAGCATTGAAGCATTTGTCTATCCGGATGATATCATACGGAGCCAGTAACTGTAATATTTCACTTGTCGTTGATACTTCTGACAAGACGGAAGCGTTACGTAGTCTTCATAACCGTCTGTTTTAAATTACATGCTTCACATTACATAAAGAGGCTTATACAAACCATATGTTTTCAAAAGAAATTTTGGCCGGATTTGGTGTGCGCAAAACACCTTTCTATTTTTATGATTTAGCACTGCTGGACGGCACACTGTCTGCATGCAAAAAGGCGGCCGATCAATACGGTTTTCATGTGCATTACGCAATGAAGGCCAATTTTAATCATGAGGTCCTTAAGGCTATTCAAGCCCACGGCTTTGGGGCAGATTGCGTTAGTGGGAATGAGGTGAAGAAGGCGATAGAAGTTGGCTTTCCTGCCGAAAAAGTAGTATTTGCCGGTGTTGGTAAATCGGATGAAGAGATAATCTCTGCGTTGGAATTTGATATTTTCTGCTTCAATGTGGAGTCAGTTCAAGAGCTGCATGTGATTAATGAGCTTGCTGCTAAGGCGGGGAAAACGGCGCATGTGGCTTTACGCATCAATCCCAACGTTGATGCATATACCCATCATAACATTACCACAGGTCTGGAGGAGAATAAATTCGGCATTAACCAATGGGAGCTGCCTGCTTGTGCTGAATTCCTTAATACCGCGGAGCATATTTGGCTTGAGGGGATCCATTTTCATATTGGTTCGCAGATAACAAACCTGACTGTTTTCAAGAGTCTGTGTATACGTGTGAACGAAATTAAGACCTGGTTTGAAGAGAGAGGCTTCAATCTGCGTATATTGAACGTGGGCGGCGGCCTGGGCGTCGACTATATGGAGCCCGATCAGAATAACATACCTAACTTTGAGGGCTATTTTACAATATTTAATCAGTTTCTCGACCGGAAGCCAGGTCAGGAGGTTCACTTCGAACTGGGAAGGGCACTGGTAGCACATTGTGGTAGCCTGATAAGTAGAGTACTGTATGTGAAGAACGGTATCAAAAAACATTTCCTGGTTCTCGATGCCGGTATGACAGAGCTAATGCGTCCGGCTCTCTATCAGGCTTATCATAAAATAGAAAATCTAACCCGGGGAGAGGGTAATGAGCAAGATCAGAAATATGATATCGTAGGTCCTATATGTGAATCTACGGATTGCTTTGGAAAAGAAGTTCAGCTTGGAGAGTCGTTCCGGGGAGATTTGATTGCCATACGGACGGCGGGTGCCTACGGTGAAGTAATGTCGTCACGTTACAATCTGAGAGAGCAGTCAGAACCTTTTTATTTCAGAAAGTAGTAGCAGAGAGTCTGTTAATGAAATAGGCCATCTCATTTGTTTCTAAGACATAGTCAACTTTTGCAGTTTGCAGTGCCTGGTTAGGCATGAAGGAAACTTCAGCCGTGGCCGGGTTCTGTACAGCTGTGATTCCTCCTGCCTGTTTGATCATCTTCAATCCCTTTGCGCCGTCTGAATTTGCTCCGGAGAGCAGTAGGGCTGCTGCCCGGTCTTTGTATACTTCTGCTACGTTTTCAAGCGTCACGTCAATACAGGGTCTGGAGTACTGGATTTTTTCAGAGTAATCTAACGACAGGGAGCGGTCCTTTTCGATAAGAAGGTGATAATCTGCAGGTGCCAGGTAGATAACGCCGTTCTGAAGCTGATCTTTTTCTTCCGCTTCGACTACACGAAGCGAGGTTCGGGTCATTAGAAGTTCTGCAAGGGTTGAGTCATAAGAAGCTTTTCTATGTAGAACAATTACTATCGGAAAGTTCAATGCCCCGTCGATCTGAGGAAGCATTTTAAGTATTACGTCCAGACTCCCCGCAGATCCTGCTATCACAACGAGCTCTATAGGACTTTTCAGGCTATCTTTCTCCATATTTTCTCCTTATCTATTTTCTTAAACCTGGAAATGATTGATGAGAAGCGCAGCGTTTCTTTGGATCCCAGAGCGAGGTAGCCGAGATTATCGAGACTCTGCTCGAACAGGTCAAAAACTTTAGCCTGAAGATCCTTATCAAAATAGATAAGAACGTTGCGGCAGAGTATAAGCTGAAACTCGTTGAACGAGCGGTCTGAGACAAGGTTATGGGTGGAGAAAATCATTTTCTCACGCAGGCTTTCGTCAAACTTCGCCTTATCATAATTAGCTGTGTAATACTTTGAAAATTCATTGATACCTCCTGACTGGATGTAATTCTCTGAGTATTGTTTCATCTGACTGAGAGGAAAGATTCCTTTCCTCGCTTTCTCGAGTACCTGCGGATTGAGGTCGGTTGCATACAACAAAGACTTATGGAAAAGATTTGCCTCTTTCAAGAGTATCGCCATAGAGTAGACTTCTTCGCCAGTAGAACAACCGGCATGCCATATCCTGATAAAAGGGTAGGTACCGAGGGTGGGCAGTACTTGCTCCCGGAGTGCTTTATAGAACATGGGGTCGCGGAACATCTCGGTGACAGTTACGGTAATCTGTTCAATAAAGTGAGGAATATATCCGGCATCATTCTTAATCCGATACCTGAATTCGGCGAAGCTCATAAACCGGTCTATCGTAAACAGGCGGTTAATCCGGCGCTTTATAGATGCCTTCGAATATTCAGTAAAGTCGTATCCGTATATTTCCAGAAGATCGTTCAATATTATCTCTACCTCATCGTCCTGGATAACGTTTAAATCTAACATCTATATCTTTAAATAGTGACTCAATACATTTAACAGAACGTCAATGTCAATAGGCTTCGATATGTAAGCATCGGCACCTGCGGCGATACACTTTTCGCGATCACCGATCATCGCTTGTGCCGTTACAGCAACTATCGGAATCTTACTGATTGACTCGTTTTTCCTGATCTCAGCTATAGCCTGATAGCCATCCATGTCAGGCATCATCATATCCATAAGAACTATGCCAATATCGGGCTGCGCCAATAGCAAATTAATGCCATCCTCAGCTGAAGCGGCCGTGAGGCAGACAAACTTCTTCGTTTTCAGTACGGCAACCAAGGCGAAAATGTTCCTTGGGTCATCATCAATGATCAGTATTTTGTTCATCGTCTATAAATATCTATCGTAGAGCCAAACTCGTAGAAGTGAAATTAGCTGATCAATATCTACAGGCTTCGATATATAATCTGAAGCACCTGCAGCAATGCATTTCTCTCTGTCGCCAACCATTGCTTTAGCCGTTACCGCCAGTATAGGAAGATTTTTATGTTTCGGCTTTTGGCGGATTTCCATTATAGACTGGTAGCCGTCCATTTCAGGCATCATCATGTCCATCAGCACGACATCGGTATGGGGATTTTCGTCTAGAATTCTTAACGCCTCTTTGCCGTCAGTTGCGGATATTACCTTCATCTTTAACTGCTCGAGTGCTTTGGTCAGCGAAAAGATATTCCTGACATCGTCGTCGGCAATCAGTACAGTCTTGTTCTGAAGTATTTCATTCAGCGCCACGGCGTTTCGCATTGCCGCTGCGTTGCCAGATACAGGATGCTTTGCTTCCACCAGGTGCAGAAACAAGGCAACTTCATCCAAAATGCGCTGGTAGGAATGAGCCGTCTTCATGACGATGCTGTCTGCGTATTGTTTGATCTTGCTTTCTTCAGCTTTCGACAGGTTCTTGCCGGTGAAAATAATGATCGGAAGATTCTCCAGTCCCGGACTCTTCTTAATCGTTTCTAAAGTAAGGTAGGCATTCATGTCCGGAATTCCCATATCCAGAATAACGCAGTCGACTTCTTTTCTTTGTAGTGCATCAACGCCATCGGCTACCGATCCTTTTATTTCTGCGTTTACATTGTAGGTGTCGAGGAAATAAGCCAGGGCGCGTGCATGCTTTGGATTTTCCTCAATAATGAGGACTTTCTTTGGGTCTTTATTCAATGCGCTTTCGATACTGGAGAACATGTGATGCATCTGTTCAATAGCAACAGGCTTATTGATAAAGTCGACCGCACCTTTGATAAGGCTTTCTTTTTTTACTTCCATGGACGACATAATGTGTACAGGTATATGCCGCGTCTGAGGGTTGCTTTTTAGTTCTTCCATAACTTCCCACCCATCTTTTACGGGAAGCTGAATATCCAAAAGGATGGCCAGTGGTTTATATTGACGAGCCATCTGTACCCCCTGATCTCCCCGGACGGCCACGATACCTTTATAGTTGTTTTTGCGGGTGTATCCGAGTAACGCCCTGGCAAAGTTGGTATCATCTTCGATGATAAGTATGAGCTTGTCTTCGGGGCCTAAGTTGTCCCGATCATCGTCAAGATCAGGAGGAATGACAGTCGTCACGTACCTTTTTTTAGTACGCTCAAGTCCTTCGCCAGGTTCGTTAACGCTGATCTTTGGCGGGGCTGGCGGAATTTCAAGTTCCACCAAGTCTTCCGTCTCTGTCGGTTTAGCGATAAATTGCGGATCTATGGGGATGCTGATGGTGAATTTACTTCCCTTACCAGGTTCGCTTTCCAATATCAGTTCACCGCCCTGAAGTTTCGCAAGTTCCCGGCTGATGGATAGTCCCAGTCCGGTCCCTCCGTATTTACGTCTGGTGGAGCCGTCTGCTTGTTGAAACGCTTCAAAGATATGATCCTGTTTGTCTTTAGGAATGCCGATTCCGGAGTCTTTTACCGAGAAGTTTATAAAACCTTCCCGATCAGACGGATCAATACTGAGCGATACAAATCCTTTTCTTGTAAATTTAAGGGCGTTAGAAAGAAGGTTTTTGAGAATCTGTTCAAATCTCATCTTATCAATTGAGATGCTGACAGGGACACCCTCTGTAATATTGGTGGTGAATGATAAGGCCTTCTCCTTTGCGAGAGGATTAAACAGGGCATGCATATCAGAAACGATCTCTTTTACTGATGTAACCTGATATTCGAGTTCCATCTTACCAGCTTCTATCTTAGATAAGTCAAGAATTTCATCTATCAGAGTAAGAAGCCCGTTTCCTGAACTGTGGATGACTCTTCCATACTCTATCTGATCTTCACTGAGATTTTCTTCAGCGTTTTCAGAAAGAAGCCTTGACAGAAGCAGGATGGAGTTTAGGGGAGTGCGCAGCTCGTGAGACATATTCGCGAGGAACTCAGACTTGTATTTGGTGCTGAGTTCAAGTTCTTCCGCCTTTTTCTGAATGTCGAGATTACGTTCAACAATGAGCTGATTTTTTTCTTCCAGTATTTTGCTGCGTTCCTCCAGTTCCTGGTTGGCTTGTAACAGTTCCTCTTGCTGGACCTTTAACTCTTCTTCAGAAGCCTGTAATTTCTGTGCCTGTGCTTCCAGCTCCGTGTTGAGGTTTTCCAGTTCGCTGTGCTGAGCCTGCAATTCTTCTGATTGGGCTTGGGTCTCTTCCAGTAATTCCTGCAGCTTGGCCCGGTTCTGCGCTGTGTTAAGTACTACACCGGCACTATGTGATATCGAATTGAAGTATTCTACCGTGATGGGGCTGTATTTTTCGATTGAGCCTATTTCAATTACTCCTTTAATCTTATTTTCGAATACGATAGGAAAGGCGGTAATCGTCCGGGGTTTGACACTTCCACTTGTAAACGAAATAACCATATCCTCCTCGCTTACATCAGTAAGAGATATGGGCTGTTTGTTAGCTGCGCATTGGCCGACAATTCCTTCGCCTAGTTTAACGACTTCACGCCTGGATTCGCCTGTAAGTGCATAGCTGCTTACTAACTCCAGGTTTTCTTCATCCTGCATGAGGTAAAATGCTCCGACAGTGCTGTTGGTATATTTGATAATATGATCGAGGATACCCTGTGTAAGGGGCTTAATCTCGATCTCTCCAATCATCCGGTCATTTAACGAGGCAACGCCTGCTTGAAGCCATTCACGATCAGACAACGACTGAAATGAATAATCCAGGGATTCGGCCATTTTGTTCAGGGAGAGTGCAAGTCCGCCCAGACTGTCAGCATCCGTTTCATTTTTTACACGAGTGGAATAGTCTCCGGCAGATATCCTTCTTGCTATCTCATCGATAATTACCAGTCTACGCGCAATATGCTCGTCTTTTTCTTTAAGTTCAGCGTAGAGCGAAGCCCGGCTATCGAGATCTTTTTTAGCTCTCCTATATGAAACGAGCGCAATTACGAGCGATAGTAGGGCGGCAATAACAATCAGGACCGGTGTATACGTGGAGTACGTATTGAGGCTTTCTGTGCGTTTTGCCAGAAGGGTGCGTTCGATCTGCTCCATGGCGACGACGATTTCTCTGGCTTGGTTCATAAACTTACGCCCCGATATCATATCATCCGGTGATATCTTGCCGGTCTTGCTTCGAAGCTCAATAACGTTTGATAACCGTTCAAGCCTGTTATTTAATACGGTCTTCAATCTTTCACAATTGCGCAGCTGTGTGGGGTTGTCCTGCGTGAGCTCTCTGACCTTGGCAATATGACTTTCTATTTTTTCGCTTGCATGATTAAAGGGCGTCAAAAACTCAGGCATCCCGGTCAGTAAATAACCTCTCTGGCCCGTCTCGGCATCTTTTAAGACTGAAATAGTGCTTTCAAGTTCGAGGATCACGGTGTTAGTGTGGTTCACGAGAGCAGAGCTCTTGACCAGGTTTTGAATGGCAAAGTAAGAGGCGGCGGAGCTCATCAGTAGCAAAAGCACTGACAACCCATATCCGATCCTTAAGTTGGTAGTAACCTTATTATTCATTGATCTTTTCAATTGTTATTCGCAAATTAAGTAAGTGGAGTTCCCTTGTATGAGGGTATAGTGAAATAGAAAGTCGATCCAAGGTTCGAGTTGCTTTCCACTCCAAATGCGCCACCATGCCGCTTAATGATTTCGGAGCAGATGTACAGTCCGATTCCAAGACCTTGAAAGCGGTGGGAGGTTTCTTCCACCCGGTAGTATTTATTAAATATTTGAGACTGTTTATCGGCAGGGATCCCGACACCGAAGTCGATAACCTTTACTAGTATATGTCCCTCAGGTGTAAGTGAATTCTCTACAACAACTTCTTTTGTATCCGGCGAATACTTGATGGCGTTCGTTAGATAGTTTAATATAACCTGTTCAATTCTTATCTCATCGCCATACATCAGTGCGTCGACGGTGCCCCTACGGATAATCCTAACGTCGTGGTTAGTCTGCGTGATAATATCAATGGAACTGGCGAGGAGATCTTCAAATTTGAATACCTTCTTATTGAATTTCATCCGTCCGCTTTCGATTTTAGATATGTCTAGCAGGTCGGCAATCAGGTTATGGAGTTTGTCAACCTGAAACTGCGCGCGTTTAAGGTAGTTGCCACTGTCTGCCGACGCCTCAAGTTCAGGTGCAAATGCTCGTTCCAGAAGCTGCATGTAGGCTTTTATACTGGTGAGAGGCGTTTTGAGTTCGTGACTAGCAATACTTAGGAATTCATCTTTTCGCTTTTCCGCTTGCTTCTGATCTTCTATATCAGTAAAAGTGCCCACCCATTTAATAATGTCATCTCCCTCTGTTATTGGTGTAGTCCTCAAAAGATGGCAATGATAGCTTCCTTCTGATAGCGTTTTGATGCGGACTTCCATTTCAAGTGGCCGGTTTTCTCTGATTGACGCTTCCCAATGTTCCTTGATTTGGGGGTCATCCGGATGAGTTTCAGGAAACTTTTCCTGCCTGTTGCTGTATTTGTACCAGTGCTGGTTTACAAATTCTATAGTTCCATCGCTTTTCGCGGTGAAAGCGATCTGCGGGATACTTTCAAGGGTAGAGCGGAGCTCCTGCACCCGTTCCCGCAATTCTGCCTGAGCCTGTTTACGGAATTCTATTTCTGCCCTTAACGCCAGATGAGCTTCATTAAGATCTCTGGTTTGTTCGTAAAGACGATGAAGCGTTTTGACCTTGAGAATAAGAATATCGGGATCTACGGGCTTGGTTATATAGTCTACGCCACCCGAAGCATATCCTTTGGTTATAAAACGCTTGTCCGTATTAACAGCTGAGAGGAATATTATCGGAATATCTTTGGATTTACTATACCCTGATATATTTTCGGCAACTTCAAAGCCATCCATACCAGGCATCTGAACATCAAGGATGATCAGGGCGTACGTGTGTTTTAGTATTTTTTTTAATGCCTCCTCTCCAGAAAGGGCAGTATCTACTTCAAAGTTATTTATCTCTAAAATTTTTTTTAATGAGAATATATTTTCTGGTTTGTCATCAACTATTAAAATCATTATAGAGTATAATACGTTAAGGGAGTGCTTCGCGGCACGCCGGTATGTCAAATGTCTAGTTAAGACGTCTCATTTAGATACAAATAACATTCAGTAACATCTGAAGACGAATAAGTGTTTTAGTTTTTTTTACTATCTTTTCGTTTTGATTTCTCCCATGTTGCACTCTGTTTCCTGGTGCAATATCTGATTATCCCCCGAAAGACAGCATAATTCATCACGCAAAAATAATAAGGGACAAAAAGTGCCTTAATCTTTATCTGCTTATTTTCAAGTATAGATCCCGCAATGGCTGAAATATAGAAAATAATTTGCAGTATCAGGATAATGGTATAGAGCGATTGGTCATCAGAAGATAACAGGAAGACGTTCAATACAAAGATCAGTATAAGTAAGAAGGGAGTTATGGTCCATCTGAGCACACGGTGGCTGATATATTGAAAGCTGAGCACTCCATATTTGAAAACGTTAAGCAGAGGCAGCAGTTTAATGATTGATTGAATGCCTCCGGCAGCAATGCGGATCTTTCTTTTTAGCTCTTCACTTACGTCGGCCGATGCATGTTCAATTGCATAAGCGTCAGGTTCATACACTATCCGGTAGTTTTTCATGGCAATCAGCATAGAAATCATGAAATCATCCAGAATGATATCACTACCCACTGGCTGGTACAGGTCGCGTCTGATGCTAAACAGCTCTCCCGCCGCACCAACAACAGAGTGTAGCTCAGAATCCCATTTTTTAAGTGTGGATTCATATCGCCAATAAAAGCCTTCACCCGCGGAGCTGGCGTCAGCTTCTTTCCCGGAAAATACACGTTTTTCACCAGCAACCGCGCCGACCCGGGGATCTTCATAGTGCCGGCAAATGAGCTGAAGCGCATCTTCGTTCAGGAATGTGTTGGCATCGGTAAAAACGATTACATCAGAGCTGACCTGTTCAATTGCGCGGTGAACCGCATGAATCTTTCCATGTCTTGAGGGCGAATGAAGAAGTTTAATTTGCGGATACTGCGCTACAATTTGGGGTGTCTGATCTGTAGATCCATCGGTTACAAAAATAATCTCCAGTTTGTGTTGGGGATATTTTAGTGCCAAGGTGTTTCGGATTTTATCGTGCATATACTCCTGTTCATTATATGCGGCGATGATAAGTGTACAGCTGGGAAGAGAGGAAATGTCCAGTAATTTTTCCGGTGTTTTTTTGCCGGTAAGACGTTTCAGTTTAACAAGGATGAATAATAAAATGCCATATCCGATGAAAGTGTAAAATACGATAAAGACAGACAGCCAGAAGGTTATTTCCATATGTTACTTAATTTTGTGTACCGGATAACCGAGTTCCGTACTATCCTTGTTGTGACTCAGGTTCCATTTCACTGCGCGAACTAGCTGTTTTGCCAGGTCATACCGTCCTTCGAACATATATCTGAGCAGATTTCTGGGGAAAACCACGGCCGCAAAATACGCATAAAAGGTGTATTTACTGAGCAATGGAGCATTTCTGCGGATGAACAGTATCCTGTTCCTGTTCATGAAATATTCTTTCAGGGCGCTTTTCTTTCCGACCGAGACTGATTCTTTGTGATATATAAGGGCTCGTGGATCCAGCCAGATTTCAAATCCAAGGTTCCTGATCCGCTCACACCAATCCATTTCTTCATAGTATAGGAAGAAGCTTTCGAACATCAATCCTGCTTTCTCCATCGCCGACCTTCTGACCATCATGGCAGCACCATGAATAAACCCTGTCTTTCCAGTGCTATAGTCATACTGTCCCTTATCTGGCTCCAGCTCTCCAATACACTTGTTTCTGGCTGTATGGTATTCCATTGGGGTAAATCCAGCGTATTGGATGATGTCTGGCTGGTCGAAATATCTGATCTTGGGCGAAATCATCCCTATCTGTGGATGCTGGTCCAGTAAAGTGACGAGCGATTCAACAAGACCTTCTGTAAACTCTGTGTCGTTGTTGACAAAGAAAATATAATCGCCGTCCGCTAATTTGATACCTTCGTTATTACCTCCTGCAAATCCCCGGTTGGTTTCTAAGCGCAAAAAGCTATGACCGGGGTATTTCTCGTGCCAATCGGGAACCGGGTTTACGAGGCTGCCATTATCTACAACTATGATTTGAAGTGCTGGATATTTATTGTGTTCGGCTATGGATTTTAAAAGTGTTTCTGTAACTTGAGGCTGATTGTAATTGACTGTGATGACAGAAACTTTTTTCATTCGGGCAATTATTTTTTTACTATTGGAAGAATTTCCTGTTTCATCAAAGGGATCTAAGGTAAAAATATAATTAATATTTGAACATTGGGAAGCGAGAAGCGTATAAAGAATGAGATAAGGAAATTCCAGGAGCTTGATGAGGCAAAGGTTTCGGCAGAGAAGAAGCTCGATGAGTTAATACATCTGCTTGATAACAGTAAGCTCGATAGTGACAGTATTGAGAAGCTACATATAAAGTTTAACGAGGCTATCGAACGTAAATCATTGTCCCTGCAGGATCTTGATGAGTTTAAGAAATTGGATGACAATTCATTGTCGCGACTCGAAAAAGCAGATGACCTCGAAAAACTGCTGTCTAAGTATAAACTTGACAGTAACGATTCCTCCCGAATGATCTCTGCCGATAAAGGATCAGGTATCTCGCTGATGATCCTGGCTGTGCTTCTGATCTTGCTTGGATTTGCGATGGTTATCATGCCTGCGCCGCCGTATTTCGAAATGTTTACCATTTTTTACTTCAGTCAGAATGACGGGGTGACTTTGATGGACCTTATAGCGTTGGTAATTATCTTCACTGGCGTATATTTGTTTTTTAACTCACTGAATAACCTGAAAAGAACCAATCCGCATGGCTAAGAAAATATTGTTGGTGGATGACGACCGTTTTATGCTTCAGCTGATATGTCGGGCTTTGGGAGCTAAGGGGTTCAGTTGCAGGACTGCGAAATCAGTGCGTGAAGCTCTTGATCTCTTGTATGAAGAAATTCCCGACATCGTTTTGTCTGATTATTCAATGCCTGAGATAGATGGTTTTGAGTTCAGGAAGGTACTGCTGAGAGACAAGCGGTACAAAAATATTCCTTTTGTTTTTTATACCTCTTTTGCCGATGAAAGTACCATGCAGAAGGGGCTTGAGATGCAAGCCGTTGACTACATTGATAAGAACACGCCGGTCCATCTGGTGGTTTCAAAACTCAATAATATCCTTGACACGATTAGGAAGCAGCATGAGAAATCATTGTTTGAAATTGGAGCTGCAGCAGAGGCTCTCAACCTACGCTCTGTACCTCTTGCCGCACCAAAGGTAGAGGGATTTAAGCTTCAGTTTCTTTATCAAACCTATAACCATTACCCTGGCGGGGACTTTATTGACTTTATTAAAACGGATGAGAATTCTATTTTTGTAATTCTTGGTGACGTGATGGGGAAGAAATGGGGAGCCTGGTTTTTTTCCTTCAATTTTTTAAGTTACATACGTTCAGCGATTCGCCTTTGTGTATTTGACGGCATTTCGTCGCCCGCCAGTATCCTCAACAAGATTAACCGCATCGTTTGTCTTGACCCCGTTTTGGGAGATGTGCTTTCCACGCTTTCCCTTATGATGATTGATCAGGCGGCCTCTAAGGTTTATTATGCGGGAGCAGGCGATTTACCGGTTATTCACTTCCGAAAAGCTGATGGACGCATTTCCTGTGTACAGTCAGAGGGACTTCTACTAGGGATACTTGAAAATGGAATGTATCAGGAAGATGTCCTGGAAATGCATACAGGTGACCAGTTAGTAGCAATAACTGACGGAATGATTGATTTCGTAGGTGAAACAGGAAAGACGTCGGATTACGCTCTGTTTGTCCAGAAGCTCGGACGGCTTCTTGGTCAAGCAGATACTTACAAGGAGATCAAAAACGAGATGTTCTCGGATAATGTGGACCAGAGTGTAGTCGACGACAGAAGTTTGGTTATAATCGAAAAAGTATAATAGACAGCATTTAGTTATGATTGAAATAACAGCATATAGTAATTATCACATTGCAACCATCATGATTGCCGAAGCCAATATGGAGCAGGCTGATGTTTTCAAACACGAACTCATCACAGCGATAGATTCGGGGCAGAAACAGATTCTCATCTCATTTGAAAACGTCCAGTATATAGACAGTTCATTTCTTGGTGCGTTGGTTGCTTCACTTAAATACGCTTTGACAAAGGGGGGAGATTTGGCGGTATATGGTCTTAATGAAAACATCCTTAACTTGTTTGAGATGATTAGAATGGATAAGGTCTTTAAGGTGTTTAAAGTGGTACCCGCTTCGTATGAAGATGGATGGGTTGCCGGATAGTGTAAAACCATATGTTTTTAAACAAGCAGTTTTTCTTTGATAATAAAGTACAGAGCATTCAGCCATTGATGTATGAAGTCATAAGCTTCATCAGGGAGAATGTCTCTCCGGAGCGCTATGCGGTTAAGGTTAATAATTGTCGGCACGTTATTGTGGAGCTGTTGACAAATGCTGTGAAGCATTCTGGTGCAGAGAATAGCGTACTGAATATTGATATCAGTGATAAGGTAATTAATATAAGAAAGACCGATAACGGAAAGCCTTTTTATCTGAAGAAATACGGACATTTACCCCTACACGGGTCATTTGTCGGTGAGCAGATCGAAATACATAAAGATGAGCTTTATTGTATTTATGCCATCGTCGATTCTCCCTATTCACTTTTATTTGAAGTTGTTGAGTATCCCATACATTCTCCTGATCAGATCATGGAAATGGAGGAACATTACGGCCTATTGATTTTGCTTAAATCGTCAGATTCGGTTCGATACCTTTTTAAAGAAGTTGACGGATTAAACCATTTTGACATTTCTGTCTCCCTGGGATGATCCGTTAGATGTCCGATGAAGAAAATTACTTTTTGGGAAGTATATCACTCCAAGCATTAGGTATTTAAATTCTATATTGATCTGACAATTTGTTGTAAATAATAGCGTTTTCTCTCTATATAATTTGTCATATTTGTATATTTACCTGCTTTTCCTGTCTTATCTCTTAAATAAGGCATCTTTATTTTAAAAATATTAAACATTAGTTTATGCGTATTGCAGTTCCTGCAGAAATTAAAAATAATGAGAACAGGGTTGCTATGACTCCTGCCGGAGTTACTTATTTGACCCGCTTTGGTCATGAGGTTTTCATAGAAAGAGGTGCTGGATTGGGCTCAGGCTTTTCTGATAAGCAATATCAGGACGCAGGGGCTGTGATCTTAGACAGCCCCGCCGACATTTGGGCGATGGATATGATCATGAAGGTTAAAGAACCCATTCCTTCCGAGTACCGGTACTTCCGTTCTGGACTGATTTTATTCACATACCTCCACCTTGCAGCGGAGCCTGAGTTAACGAAGGCGCTGATCGACAATGAAGTGGTTGGTATAGCTTATGAAACGGTGCAGTTAGAGAACGGATCTTTGCCCTTATTAACGCCCATGAGCGAAGTAGCCGGTAGAATGGCAGCCCAGGTGGGTGCGAGATTTCTCGAAAAGCCGGAAGGTGGCAAGGGAGTGCTACTCGGTGGAGTTCCCGGAGTCAGACGAGCCAGGGTAACGGTCATCGGAGGGGGAGTAGCAGGAACGAATGCGGCGAAAATTGCGGTGGGACTCGGTGCGGATGTGACCATTATCGACCTTAATCCCGATCGTCTGCGCCAGTTGGATGATATCTTTGGCAGCAATATCAACACGCTCATGTCGAACCCTCACAACATTGCTGAAGCGGTCAGAGAGTCTGATCTCGTAATAGGCGCTGTGTTAATTCCGGGTGCTAAGGCGCCTACTCTTGTATCAGAGGAAATGGTTATGTCGATGGAGCCCGGCTCTGTTGTGGTTGATATCGCAATAGATCAGGGGGGCAGCTTCGAAACGTCAGACCGCATCACCACTCATGATAATCCAGTGTTCATGAAACATGGTGTAGTGCATTATTCTGTCGCCAATATGCCAGGCGCGGTACCTCATACATCAACGCTCGCATTGACAAATGTTACCGTACCCTATGCTATCCAGATCGCTAACAAAGGATATAGACGGGCTTGCCTGGAGAACGAAGCTCTGCTTAAGGGTGTAAATACTTTAGGCGGATTTGTAACCTATAAGGCTGTCGCTGATTCGCACGCTTTGGCATACGAGGACGTTCGGCGGCTATTGCAATAATAATTTTTAGGGTCAAATGTAGGTTTTGTCTTATCTTTGACCCTATTCCTTTCCTACATGGTTATTTACAAACAATTTTCATTTGATTCCGCGCATTTCCTTCCCTATGTAAGTGAAAACCATAAATGCGGAAGAATGCACGGTCACACGTATACACTTACCGTTTTCCTGGAGGGCGATGTGGATCCTCTTACCGGATGGCTGGTAGATTTTACAGATTTGAAGGATGCGGTCGACCCACTGGTTAAGAGTTTGGATCATCGCCTGCTGAACGAGATCCCTGGTCTTGAGAACCCTACAAGTGAACGTCTTGCCGAATGGTTTTGGATCAAAATAAAGCCTTTAATGCCCTTGCTTTCTAAGATTGAAATCAACGAAACGCCTACCTCCGGAGTTATTTACACAGGATAGTATCTTGAGCCACTGGCGGCTCTCACATGCGGCAGTGATTTGGCGCATATTTATATCGCTGGCTAAGAAGTAATATTGCATGGTTTACACCCGTTCAATATGCGTACCTGTTCTATTCTTGTATTTCTTATTCTGGCTTCGATACCCTATCAAAGTATCGCTCAGGAAGACTCCACAGCTATTAACTTTTCGAATTTTAAGCGGAACACGATACTTTCAGGTCTGGTTCAATTAAGATACACCTATTCCATGACCGACAGCGTGGATGTAGGGGGCAACGCATGTCTGGATAAAGGAGTAAGCAACAGCTTTTCGCTTAAGCGTGTAAGAGTTATGTTGCGAACGGATATTAATAATCATTTGGACGCCAATATAATGGTTAATCTGGCCGATTTTTCCGGCAATCCACAGGCAAAGGTTCTGGAAAACGCCTTTATCCGTTATCGTTTTAACAGCGCTTTTAATGTTCAAATGGGACAGTTCCGGCCATTCTTTGGCGCAGAAGATATATACCCCGCCGACATTATTAAATCCCTCGACTATTCTAATCAATATTATTTATTCAGTGCAAGCGGATGGCAGGGATTCCAACTTGGGATCACGCTGTATGGAGAGCTGCATCCAGGGAATGTTCCTCTGCATTATTATGTAGGTGTTTATAACGGTAACAACAGAAACCAGGCTATGGATAACGATAACGGAAAAAACTTCTATGCCAGGCTGGAAAGCGGATATTTTAAAAATCTCAAGCTAGGAATAAACGGAGCTCTGACAGCACTTGAGGGAGAACACGTTTCTGCGATGGGGGTCGATATGTCGGTATTCATTCCCTTGTCAGAACGTCTGAAGCTTGACCTTTCGGGGGAGTATAAACAGGGTGCTAATATAGCAGCCTTCCGAACTGCCGGCACGACCCCGGTTCATTCCGCAGGAACTTATCTAAATCGTGGATTTTATCTGTTTCCTAATCTTAGGTACGAATATAAGCATCCAAGGCTTAGATCTATCGAATTATCTTCGCGTTATGAGTGTCTCGATGAGAACTACCGTATAAATAGAAACCAACGGCAAACACTTACCCCCATGCTAAGCCTTGAGTTTACTGATGACTATTTTGCGCGGTTGCAGTTAGGGTACACCATGGAGATGTTCAATCACAGTACCACCGTAAACCCCAAAAAGAGATATAATATTGCAGTAGCACAAATGCAGGTCCGCTTTTAACAGAAAAGCCCCCGGGACGAAGAAGCGACCGGGGGCTTTTGAAAGGGGGATAGGCTTATATTAACCGAACACTTCTCTTAACAAATTCAGTAAGATCTGCGCCTGTTAACAGACCTTGAGATAACATAGCCAGATCAACAGCTTGTTTAGCGAGGTTTATTTTTTCCTCTTCGCTTTCACTCGCAAGGATTCGTCCGATAAGCGGATGGTTACCGTTTACCGCAACCTTGTAGCTGTCAGGGAATGAACCATAAAAGCCCATTCCACCGCCCATTTGCGCCATGTCTTTCATACGTCTCATAAACTCATCCATCGAAACGTGAACCGGTAGCTCGTCTGGACTGATGCTTTCCACTTCTACCTTATATGTTGGCTTCTGGATGGCTTTATCGAAGATATCTTTCACCACCTTAACCTGATCTTCAGTCAAAATATGCGCAGGACTGTCATCTTTTGCGATTAATTTGTCCGCAACATCAGCGTCAACACGCTTAAGTGAAGTTTTTTCAAGCTTTTGTTCAAGCTGATTAATGAAGTGGTTATCGATAGGGGAGTCCATAACCAAGACATCATAATCTTTCCTGTTGGCAGACTGGATATACGAATCCTGCTTAGAAGCATCGTTCGTATACAGATATACAAGATTACCGTCCTTATCTGTCTGAAGAGGCTGAACTTTAGCTTTGTATTCTTCGAGGGTATAATACTCATTCTTAGTATTTACCAGCAGAGCGAAATCTTTTGCTTTTTCATAAAACTTCTCTTCACTCACCATTCCGTATTTAATAAAGAGGCCGATGTCTTTCCATTTCTCTTCATAAGCCTTACGGTCTTTCTTGTAAAGGTCACCCAATTTGTCCGCTACTTTGCGGGTGATATAATTGTTGATTTTCTTTACATTGCTATCTGCCTGCAGGAAACTTCTGGATACGTTCAGTGGAATATCCGGAGAGTCAATTACTCCATGCAATAACATAAGAAACTCCGGAACGATATCTTTTACCTCGTCAGTAATGAAAACCTGGCGGGAAAACAACTTAATTTTATTACGCTGAATATCGAAGTCGTTCTTCACCTTCGGGAAGTATAAAACTCCTGTGAGGTTGAAAGGATAATCAACGTTGAGGTGAATCCAGAAAAGAGGATCTTCAGAAAACGGATAAAGCTCTTTATAGAATGCCAGATAATCCTCGTCTTTTAGATCAGCAGGGGCTTTTGTCCAGATCGGATTAGGGTTGTTAATGATATTATCAACTTCTACAGAGGTATACTTTGGTTTGCCTTCTTCATCCTCGCCGTCAGGCTCACTCTCCGTTGTTGTACCGAATTTGATCGGCACCGGTAAGAAGCGACAGTACTTATCAAGGATCTGCTGAAGCCTGGCCTTGTCAAGAAACTCTTCCGACTCTGAATTAATATGGAGGATAATGTCTGTACCTCTGGATGTGCGGGAACCCTCTGTTATTTCAAATTCAGTGCTGCCATCACATATCCAGCGTGCCGGCTGCGCGCCTTCCTGATAAGAAAGCGTCTGGATTTCAACATTGTCTGCCACCATGAAGGCAGAATAGAAGCCCAGGCCAAATTTGCCAATCAGTTCGTTCGCGTCCTTTGCATCTTTGAATTTTTCCACGAATTCCGTAGCTCCGGAAAACGCAATCTGGTTGATATATTTTTTTATCTCCTCTGCAGTCATCCCGATACCAGGATCAGAGATTGTGAGTGTTTTCTTCTCTGCGTCGAAGGCAACTTCAACTTGTAACTTGCCGAGCTCTCCGGTATACTGGCCCAGGGATGATAAGCGTTTGATCTTTTGTGTCGCATCTACGGCATTAGATACAAGCTCACGTAAGAAAATTTCATTGTCAGAATATAAGAACTTCTTAATAATGGGGAAGATGTTCTCGGTGTGGATCGAAATAGTTCCTTTCTCTTGCATAGTCTTTTGAAATATGTTAAATGTTTCAATGACTTTAGATCAAGGCTTGTTCCAATTATGAAAGAATGACAATCTGACATAAAAAAGAGCCACTTACTTCTTTTTTCCTGGACAATCTTTACATCGTTTTCCTTTTTTATATTTCTTGCAGCATTTTTTGCTTGCACAACAAAAAAGACATTTACCTATTCCCTTAAAAGATCCAGGATCGGTCGGGATCTCGCTCTTCTCACTTATCAAATTCTCCATTGGTAGATTTATTCATGCAAAGATGCTAATAATCAATGAGAACTGAGTCTTTTAACTCGGTCGCCAGCTCTTTAGTAACCTCTATAATGTCGTCAGCAACATGAGAGTTATTAATGATAATCTTATCAGCACTATCTTTATACGGTAAAAGATACGAATTGTAGGCAGGCAGTACATGATTGGTCCATTGATACATAATCATGTCATGGTCATACCCTCGCTCTCTGATATCCCGTTTCAGCCTTCGGTTCAAGGTAATCTCTTCATCTGCATCCAGGAAGATCTTCATATCGAATAATGAAGCAAGCTTCGCGTAGTGGAATACAAATAGCCCTTCAACGATAATAATAGGAGCCGACTTGATGGTGAGCATTTTCGCCTTCTCCTTGTCTACATTGAACGTGTATTCTTTTTTCTGAACAGATTGGCCGCGAAGCAATATCGAAAGATCGTTTAAGAGCTTTTCATCTTCAATGCATTCGGGGAGATCAAAATTCACCCAGCCATTTTCATCCCGCGGTTGATCTTCTATTGGCCTGTAATAGTCATCCTGCGATATAAGACTAACCTGATCATCTGTAAAATGATGCAGGAAACAATTAAGAAAGAATGTTTTGCCGGAGCCGCTTCCCCCTGCTATTCCGATGACGAAAGGCTTATTCATTGGGAACACCGTAGTCTATAGTCACTAAGAAACGTTTGTCGAGCACACCCAGAAGATCAGCCGTAGCTTGGGTAATGACAATTATAACGTCTTTGGTCGTGGTGTTTTCAGTATACTTACCAACAACCTTTGCGAACGTAGTCTTGCCTGTCATCGGGTTGCTGATACGGACGACTGTACCCACAGGAGCAGTTTTGTGAAGTGCAAGCATTTTTGACGAATCCAGGTTCTCATCAGAGATCCATGTCGCGATTCCTTTCTCCGTCTTTTCTTTCAACCCGTATCGGTTCACCGGCATTTGCGGAATGACCCTGTCAGAATCGGATTTTGCCACTTCAAGAACCGTTTCCACTGGGGGCAAAGGCGCACCTGCTCCGGGCTTCACTTTGATCACTTGCCCTACTGCCAGACCATTACCCTTTAAATTATTCAGTTGCTTTATGGACTCTACATGTGTATTGAACCTGCGGGCTATTGCAAATAAGGTTTCTTTAGGGCCAACCTTATAATCTACAAGTCCGTCATCCTGCTTTTGAGCGCTGGTTGCTTGATTAACCGCCGGCAGGACGCTGACAAACGGACGCTCAGTTGGAACTTTTACTAACGAGCCCGGCCGTAAGATTTGAACCTTGTTAAAGGACTGAATATCTTTTGCCGCCACTTTGTACAAGCGGCCTATAGAGTAATATGATTCTTTTGGATTTACAGAGTGGATAATAACTAATTTTCCATTGTTGTTTTCACGGCCGACTGAGTCTAGCCGGCTGTTTGCAAATACACCGCCTGAAACAAATATGCAAACACTTGCTAAAATAAAACGCATTTATTTTTTCTGTATGTTTAAATTAAAAGGTTACAATTATACTAAATATGCCACAATTTCTGCTTTGTTATTCCTTATGCAGAATAAATGGTCTTGCTCGATATAGAACGGTTCGGGATTGAGTTTTTGTATGTTATGCTCAAGGATTTCTTCGTGAATCACGATACCGTTAGTCCGTATAACCAGGTATTGTGATAGAATTGAATTCTCGGCGGCATGAAATGAAACACATTCTTTACCATTGTGAACAAGGTATGAAACCGGCCCAACGGGTGTGCCTATCTCTTCAATGCTTTTCAGGAGGTCCTGGTCTGTTGTTATTTCGGGGAAATAAATGTTTCTGCCAAGTGGTATAAAACTGCTGATATTGCTTTTCTCGATTATTCCCGAAACAGGGTTAAGCAACTCATACTGCTTCTGCTGTACCGTTGGGTTATACACAACGAGGCCCTCTGCAATTGCACTGTCTAATGTGCGGTTATAGATCTGCCAGGCGATACTTCCGGAAGTGTCTAGTGCAATGATTGCCTTATGCTCGGGAGTCTTTTCATTTACATAGCTGTGTAGATAGACCAAGCTATGGCAAGCCATATCGAGTCCCCAGTGCCAACTGTCCTGCACGGTTACCTCTTTGAAAAGCGTCCTTCCGGTTTCAAAGTTAAATGCCGAGTAGCTGGCAGTGCGATTTTCAGAATTCCGTGTTTCGACAGCAATAATGCGGTTCGCGGCATCAGTTTCAACCTTCCAAATTATTCCCTTAAAGTTTGCCCGAAGGGACGGTTTTAGTGTATATTTAGTGGTTGAAGACATTTTCAAAATTAGCAAATATGAATCGTTCTGCTATTGTTAGAATTATATTATTGACTTTCACATTATTTTTCCCCGTCTTGCTGTGGAGTCAGTCAGCAAAAGTATATGTGTTTGATCTGCACGATGAGATTGGCCCCCCATCATGGAGGCAAACGAAAAAGGCATTTGATCAAGCTAACCAGTTGGGTGCCTCCACGGTCATCATCCGGATGAATACCTTCGGTGGGATGGTCGAGTATGCTGATTCGATCAGATCTGCCATTTTGAATTCGCGTATGAAAACCATTGTTTTCATTGATAATAATGCAGCGTCAGCAGGAGCTTTGATATCAATCGCCTGTGACAAGATCTATATGAAGCCAGGTGCAAGTATCGGTGCAGCCAGCGTAGTCGATACCAAAGGTACCGTACTGCCTGAAAAATACCAGTCATACATGCGTGGACTCATGCGGGCAACGGCCGAGGCTAAGGGCCGCGATCCACGGATCGCCGAAGCCTTTGTAGATCCGGATGTGGAAATAAAAGATGTTAATCCCAAAGGGAAGGTTCTTACATTAACCAGTAAAGAGGCAATTAAAGTTGGCTATTGCCAGGCCGAGGCTGCTGATGTTGAGCAAATTTTTACGGCGGAAGGACTGGACCTCAAAAATCGTATAGATCACCAGGTGACCACCATTGATCGCATCATTGCGTTTCTGATATCTCCGGTGGTTAGTGGTTTTTTGATTCTTCTGATAATAGGCGGGATCTATTTCGAAATGCAAACGCCGGGCATAGGATTTGCTCTGCTCGTTTCAGTCGTAGCCGCAGCATTGTTCTTCGCGCCGTTATATTTGGAAGGTCTGGCTGCTCATTGGGAGATCGGCCTTTTCCTGGTCGGAATTGTTTTGCTGCTGCTGGAAGTATTTGTTATTCCGGGTTTTGGAGTAGCAGGGATCTTAGGTATTATTTGTATAGTGGCCGGATTGGCCTTGAGTATGGTTTTGAATGACTTTTTTGACTTCAATGTTACAGGCTCTGAACAGCTGACCACGGCGGTAATCATCGTGCTGTTCTCTATGGTTGCTTCTATCGTAATATCCGTTATACTCGGAAAATCGATCATGAAAACACCTGTTTTCAGAAGGTTGGTACTGGAAGATGAACAGCGGTCTGATCTTGGATATGTTAGCGGAAAGCAGTCCGCCGGCATTGTCGGAAAAGAAGGGTTTGCTAAAACCGACATGCGTCCGTCCGGAAAGATTGAGATCGAGGGGGTTTGGTACGATGCTATTGCACTCGACGGATATCTGGAGAAAGGTACACCCGTTTATGTTGAGAAGCAGGAGAATTATAATGTATTTGTAAGAAAGATGATTTCGTAGAAACCTTATGGCGAGGACTTCGGTTATTGATATAAAATAATGCATTTATGGAAGCTGAACAAATCGGATTAAAGGACACGGATGTACGTCCAGTAGTTGACGAGCTAAATGATTATCTTGCCAATTATCATATCCATTACCAGAAGCTAAGGGGAGCCCACTGGAATGTGAAAGGAAAGAGTTTCTTTACGCTCCACGTGAAGTTTGAAGAGTTGTATACTAATGCAGTAGCAACGATTGACGAACTTGCTGAGCGAATTCTCACTTTAGGAAAGGCTCCTTTAAGTACTTATCAGGACTACATTAATACGGCGACGATAAAGGAGATTAATACCATCGGAATGGAAGATATCAAGCTGGTAGAAGCCATTCTGGAAGATTTTAATGCCCTGATTGAAATGGAGCGTAATCTCATGGAAGCGACTGCTGCAAGCGGTGACGAAGGAACGAATGATATGATCAATCGCTTTATGCAGTTTAAAGAAAAGAATACCTGGATGCTGAGAGCATTTTGCGGAAAGAGTTAACATCCGTTTTAAATACTATTAATCTGAAGGCTTGATTTTGTATAAATCAGGCCTTTATTTTTGACGAGGTAATTAAGATTAGTTGCAGGCGATATAGGAGAGAAGACATGCCCTGCATGTATAAGTGACTTCTTTCACTGTTCGATAAGTGTAAGGTATTTTCAGTATAAGACAGGCAATGTTATTAAAGATAACGATTATATGAAGGCGACATTAGCCGCACTTAATGCCGTGATTAGTCCGACTTGGTGTGCGTAAAGTCGGACTAATCACGGCACTAAGTGGGGCCGTTTACACCTTCATATAAAGGCGTTTTACTTTAAGCCCTTACCTTTCTCCATACCTGATCTGCTAAAAAGCGGACAGCCTTCTACCGTTCTACCTTGTTCCGTAAAAAAATACAGCGTATGTTCAAGCAGACAGTAAGGAAAGGGTAGGGGATATACCAGGTCCCCTTGTTTGTGTTTATCCGGCGGGTACTGCCACTATAACCTGCTCTTTTCAGCGATCATATCAGCTAGCTTCGCTTTCATCCAGAATAAATTGAAAAACCAGCAAATGAGTTGACTAGTTTTCTACAATGATATCCTGAGCTGACAAAGAGTATTTTTCTGTAAGTTGTTGGATAGTAAGCAGCACACTTTCATATGCCTTTACCGTGTTTCTCACAACCAATTGTTGAATCAACTGGTTGGTATTGCGGTCTTTGAATATGTAAGTAATATAGATATTGTCATTAATCATAATGAACATAACAAATCTGGTGTCTTATTGTTTCAGGATGAGCAATATTTTAATCGTCGGAGACTGGATGCAGTTATTAGGCCATACCTCACAAACTAATTGCTGATGGAGTGGTTATTAGAAGTTCAAAGATCTATGAAACAACTATTTTTTATATGTCATGAAACAGAAACTGCCGTTCAGGCGGGAATTAGTAATGCAGGCATTCCTTGTGTGGAGAAGGAAAGAATCGCAGCAATGAATGCCTTCATTACTATTAATCATCAAAAGCCAATCATCCCGTTATGGGATGATGACGATGAGTTTGAAAACGTTTTGGACACGTATACTTTTATTACCGTTGACGATGCCAACAAAAGTATTTACAATGACACCAGTCTTGATCAGTAGACGGCTATTTCCGGAATACCTGTAAGACGCTGCCGGCCATTAACTGTGCCCCTGCTATGGAGGGGTGCACTCCATCGGGTGCCCAATACGATACGGGAGCAAGTTCAAGCGCTTTATCGAATATCTGCTGGTAGGGAATAAACGTCGCGTTAAACTCGTTCGCGATTTCCCTTGCTACTGCCCTGTAATCATGAAACAGCGGAAACCAGTCTGGTTTAACCGATGTTCCTTTGAGAGCAAAAGGCTCGCCGATGATTAGCTGCACATTCGGTAGTTTAGCTTTGGTAAGGCTCAGCAAATTTCTGTAGTCATTCCTGTAGGTTTCAAGCGTTCCTTTATAGGTTCCATTCATCATATGCCAGAAGTCGTTTACGCCAATCAGGATACTCAACACGTCGGGCTGGATCTCGATTGTATCGCGTTCCCAGCGGTCGGCAAGCTGATAGACCTTGTTTCCACTGATGCCTCTGTTGTAAATCTTCAAAGATTTTTCGGGGTAAGATCCCATCAGATTTGCTGATGCTAAAAATGCATAACCTGATCCCAGAGCCCCAGCATGATTGGGTTTTCCTTCGGTTTTGGATCTCCCAGCATCAGTTATCGAATCTCCCTGGAAAAGAATAACGGCGTTATTTTTCAAAAGAGTCTTCTTTTGCTTCATGGAGGGAATGGAGGCCAATGCAATTTCGGGAAGGGTCAAAGTAGCCACACTGGCGATTATAGTACTCTTAAGGAAAGAACGTCTCGGAATTTTCATGGAGTTCATAATGGATTAGGTTAAGCTTCGTTTAGCGCGTCGAAGATATAGAGTTTTTCGCAAATTTCAGGAGAAGTGCTTTACAAGACTATCGAAATTATCAAACGTCAGATCATATCGCTCGGCCACTGCAAATCCGTAGCTCACAAATACAAAGGGGATGCCGGCCATTTCACTTTCAACACGGTCAATATCGGTGTCTCCTACATAAACCGGGCTTTTCAGGTTGTGCTTCTTAATAAGCAGCTTTATGTTGTGATTTTTTGGCTTCAGATTAAACCCATAAGCCATTTCATCGACAATATATTCAGCGATTCCGGCGCGGCTCGTAAACAACGTAATGATGCCTTTGGGACAATTGCTTACGATAAAAAGCTTGTATTTTTTAGATAGCTCTTTGATTCCTTCTTTCACGCCAGGATACATCGTTCCACCGCCTGAAGTGATGAGCTCGCGCCTGCGTGCGTTAACCGCATCGGCAATCCGTTGCCTGGTATCGTCATCCTGGCCTGGCAGAAGTGTTTCCAGAACACTTTTCCCGTTAACACCCATCATGGGTTTCAGGTCGGCGGCGGTTAAGACCTTGTCAATTCCAGATGTCTTAAGTCCGCTGTTCCAAGCTTCCAGATATAGTTCTGTCGGATCCCATAGGGTGCCATCCATATCAAAAATTATGCTGTCAAACTTCATATAGTTTCGATTAATTTAAAGCGCGAATAGTTGTCCTTTTACAGGAATCGATACAGCGTATCCTCTGGACATCAGGTCCTCTCCCAGCATGCGCATACTCTCTGGTTCTCCATGTACAAGGAAAACCGACTTCAAACGTGCCTTATCCTGGGATGTTACCAAATTGACCAAATCCTCGTGATCTGCATGTCCGCTAAGAGCATCCGTTCGTGTGATTTTAGCATAGACCGCCAGCTCACGATCACGGAGATGTACAAATTGGTCACCTCTTAGCAAGCGGTGACCCAACGTTCCTTTGGCACTGTATCCAACGAACAGAATAGTACAATAATAGTTTTGTAAGTTATGATAGAGGTGATCCTGAATCCGGCCACCCTCAAGCATACCGGCAGAAGAGACGATGATGCAGGGTTCGAGGTAATTGGAAAGTGATTTGCTTTCCTTCATGTTCTGCACATAATGTAGGTTGTCAAATTCAAACTCATCACCATTATAATTATAAAAAGATTGGGCATCTTCGTTGAGATAATGATGGTGCTTGCGGTATACTTCTGTAGCGTAATTTGCCAGAGGACTATCAACAAAGATTTTTACGGGAGGTAGCTTGCCTGTGGAAAAGATTTTGTTGAGTGAGTAGACGAGAGCCTGGGTACGTCCGATACTAAACGCAGGGATAATTAGTCTTCCGGGCGTCTTAATACAAGTTTCTTCGATGGTTCGGATCAGCGTTTCTTCGATGGTTTCGTCTTTACTGTGGTAGCGGCCACCGTAGGTGGATTCGCACACGAGGTAGTCAACCTGTGGAAGAGGCAGAGGATCCACGATGACGGGATAATTTTTTCTGCCGACATCGCCAGAAAACGCAATGGTCTTCGTTGATCCGTTTTCATTAATCTTTAACACTACTGATGCAGCTCCCAACAGATGTCCGGAGGGTATGAGTTCAAGTTCGATGTCACCGTTTAACCTGAATGGCCTGTTGAAGCCGATCGTGACGAACTGACCGGCTGTCTCCATGACGTGCTTTTGCAGATATAACGGGCGCGGACCCGACACACTTCTTGAGCGACGACTCTTCTTTCGCATTCTTCCCATGAAGAGGTTTACTGAATCAAGGAGCAGCAGCTCTGCCAGGTCAGCGGTCGGAGCTGTGCATAAAATTTGTCCTTCAAAGCCCATACGCAGCAAGGTGGGCAAATTTCCTGAATGGTCAATATGGGCATGTGTCAGAATGACTACGTCGATTTCCGAAGGTTTGAAAGGGAATACCTCATTCTCCTCTTGTCTGGTTGATTTCTCGTAATCAAGGCCACAATCTATGAGTATTTTGTATTTGCCGACTTCCAGCAAATGCATGCTTCCGGTAACCTGTTCAGCAGCACCCCAAATGGTTAATTTCATCTTAGGTTATATCGTTTCGGCGAGGCCGGTTATGGTAAAATTATTATAGAGAATAATGCTAAGCTTCAAACTGCAGGTTGCTCAGGTATTTATACAGACCGTTTTCGTTTTTCAGTAATTCAGCGTGAGAACCACTTTCTACAACGTTTCCTTTCTCCAGTACCAGTATGGAATCAGCTTCTCTTACAGTTGATAACCGGTGTGCAATGATAATGGAAGTACGGTTTTTCATGAGCACCTCCAGCGCTTCCTGAACAAGACGTTCGGATTCCGAATCCAGGGAGGAGGTAGCTTCGTCCAGAATAAGAATAGCAGGATCTTTAAGCAGCGCGCGGGCAATGGCTATGCGTTGCCTCTGGCCGCCAGATAGTTTGATTCCGCGCTCACCAACGAGTGTTTCATAACCTTCGGGCAGGGCCATAATAAAGTTATGGGCATTTGCCTGCTTAGCAGCAGAGATGATTTCGTCTTGAGAAGCAGATAGCTTTCCATAGGCAATGTTTTCGCGAATGGACCCTCCAAACAGCAAAACGTCCTGTGGCACGATCGCGATCTGGTTTCGGATATCGGTGAGCGGATACCGGCTGGAAGGTTTTCCATCAAACAAGATCTCTCCTTCGCTGGGCTCGTAAAAACGAAGAATTAAGGATGCTATGGTCGACTTGCCTGCTCCGCTCGGTCCGACAAGAGCAATACGTTGTCCGGCCTTTGCCTCAAATGACACATCGTGGAGAACGGTTATTTCCTTTCGTGATGCGTATGAAAAGCGCACATTCCTAAAGGTTAGATTTCCCTTGAGCAGAGACTTGCTGACGTTTTCCGCAGCGTTGATCGATACAGGCTCGTTATTCTCGTTCAAAATTTCAATGATCCGCTCCGTTGCTCCTAAGGCTTTCTGCACGTTAGCGTACAGTTCAGGGAATGTACCCATTGCTGCCCCCACAAACATGGAGTATATGATATAGGTGGTGAGGCTTCCAATCGTGATGCTGCCGTCGGCAACCAGTAAAGAACCATACCAGATCACGGCGACAATAGCCCCAAACAAACAGAAGATAATAAAAGAGGCGAAACCTCCTCTCAAAGTAGCTCCCTTGAGTGCTATTTTGACAACTTCCTTCAGGCTTTTGTCGTACCGGTTTGCTTCATAGGCTTCATTGGCAAATGCTTTCACCGAGCTTATGCCATGCAGTGTTTCCTCCACAACTATATTGCTGTCAGCCAAACGATCCTGGGCCTGTCTGGATATCTTACGGATTTTCTTGCCAAACAGCACTGCCGAAAGCACGAGGATGGGCAGAATGGCGAGGTTGAATAGTGTAAGTTTTGGCGATACTATAATCAGGAAGGAAATTCCACCAACAAGCAAAATTACCTGGCGTACCATCTCAGCGAGTGTAGTCGTGATAGTGTCCTGTATCTGTGAGAGGTCGGCAGACAAACGGCTGTTCAATTCTCCGACCCTTCTGCTGGCAAAAAAGTCCATCGGAAGAGTAATGAGCTTGAAATAGGTGTTTCGGCGTATATCGGCAATCGTTTTTTCGGCAACCTCTACAAATAGACGAATCCTGAAGAAGGAAACAAACGATTGAAAAAACAGGATAATGAAAGATACAATTCCTATCGCATTTATACTATCCGGAATAAACCATCTGGGAGCCTCCCCCTTAGCTACATCGATCATTGCGCCAAGCAAGGCCGGAAAAGCAAGGCCTGTCAGGCTGGATAACAGCAGAAACACTAACCCTATAACAAATTTCCATCGGTATGGTCTTAAATAAGAGAGGAGTCCTGAAGCTGTTTTAATGGTTTGCTTGTTAATCTTGGCTTTATTCAGTTCCTGTTCAGGGCTTGTGCCACTATTAAATCTATTTCGAGCCATTGAGTTTGTTTAAATGCCGTAAAAAAGCATGCAAAAATACATTATTATTAAAAAAATGACATAAACAAGCATCACCTATACGTCATATTACCCTTGTTAAGGTATGCTTTGATCAGGAATGAAATTCTACGGTAACAATGTCATTCAAATAGAGGCCAAGAAGCTTGCTGGCATTTCCTTTATTTATAGCGATCTCGAGATGGTTGCTTATCCCGAAAAGACAAAGCTTTTCTCCCTCGGGAACTTCGTTGTAGTGCCAGCTGAGGTGGCTGATCGTTTCGCCCCTTTTAAAGTTCAGCGTAAAGTTTCTGTTTCCCTGAACTCTGGTGAACAGATCCTTGGAGATATTGGTGATAACATTCTGAAACGAGTCGATGTAGATAACGCTTCCGCGGATGATGTCTTTGTCGATAACGGGACTAAGATTGACTTTCTGCCTCAGTTGTCCTACGGGCACACCGATGTCATCCAGCGGTACGCCGGAAGCAATCATGCAACAGGCTTTAGCAAATATGTCGGTCAGCGGGAAGTGCAGGAATTTCAGATCCTGAATAATGTTGATCTCTACGATTTCCGCGGGATCCTCCTCGAACATCAGTGAAAAAATTCCGTTATCTGAACCCACGAAATAATGGTCACGGTATTTAATTGCCAGGTAATGCGTGTTCTGGTTATAAACGCAATCTATCCCCACCAGGTGAACGGTGCCCTTTGGGAAATAATGAAACGAGTTTTTTAAAACGAAAGCTGCCTGAGGAATGTTAAATGCTGCAATACGGTGTGTAATGTCAACGATATTTACATCTGGCAGGAGACTGAGGATGCTTCCTTTCAGAGCAGCCTGGTAAAAATCTTTGTCGCCGAGGTCGGTTGTTAAAGTAATTACAGCCATTTAAAATGTAAATATTTATTGTTATTCTTGTGATAAGACGCAAGTGTGCAAATATTGAATTTTAATCGCACATACGTACCAGGAAACTTAAAAAAACGATAACTTGAACGAATTAAAGATAGATCTGGAGAACATAAACCCGCTTGTGCTTTGGGGGCCTAATAATGACTATTTAGAACTTATTAAGAAGCAATTTCCTAAGATCAAGATGGTTGCGCGGGGTTCAGAATTAAAAGTGCTTGGTGATGAAGCAGAACTTGTATCATTTCAAATACGCTTTCAAAAAGTGTACGACCATGTCGAGAAATTTGACAACCTTAGTCCAAACGATCTGGAAAGCTTAATCGGGGCTAAGCTGGCTTTGAATGCAGACCCTGCTTCAGGGCAGTCAGACAAGTTGGGAGGTGGATCAGAACCCATTGTTTTTGGTCCTAACGGCATTGTCGTAAAAGCGCGGACAGCCAATCAGCGCCGCATGGTGGATAGTATCAATAAAAATGATATTCTTTTTGCAATCGGGCCGGCCGGTACTGGGAAAACATACACTGCCGTTGCACTGGCAGTACGGGCTCTAAAAAACAAGGAGATTAAGCGTATCATCCTGACCCGACCCGCTGTTGAGGCGGGCGAAAACCTGGGCTTTTTGCCTGGTGATATGAAGGAGAAAATTGATCCCTATCTGCGTCCGCTGTATGATGCGCTTGATGATATGATACCGCCTGAAAAGCTTAAACACTTTCTGGAGAACCGCACCATTGAGATTGCGCCACTGGCCTTTATGAGAGGGAGGACGCTTGATAATTGTTTCGTTATATTGGATGAGGCGCAGAACGCAACGGACATGCAGCTCAAGATGTTTCTTACACGTATGGGTCCTACGGCTAAGTTTATAGTCACAGGAGATGTTACGCAGGTAGATCTTCCCAAGAAGCAACAATCGGGTTTATATACCGCACTACGAATTCTTACAGATATCAAGGGTATCGAAATAATCTATCTGAATGGTGAAGATGTGGTTCGCCATAAATTGGTGAGAAGGATACTCGAAGCTTACGGAGATATTCAATAATCTGCCTAGAAAGTGGGTATTCTGACATTATTTGATAATTTTGGACTTATTATTAAGATTAACTTGATCCATTTTCCAGATGACTGCTATCAAAGAAACTCACTTTAATTTTCCGGGACAGACGAAATTTTACAAGGGGAAGGTCCGCGACGTTTATACGATCGGCGATCACTATCTGGTAATGATCGTAAGTGACAGGATATCTGCCTTCGACGTTATTTTACCTGAGGCCATACCTTATAAGGGGCAGGTGTTGAATCAGATTGCAGCTAAGTCTCTAAGTGCTACCCAGGACATCGTGTCGAATTGGGTTATAGATATACCTGATCCCAATGTCACTATCGGTAAAATCTGTGAGCCGTTTAAAGTGGAGATGGTGATACGCGGTTACCTCGCCGGCCATGCCTGGAGGGAATATCAGGCAGGCAGACGAGCGGTTTGCGGAGTTTCACTTCCTGAAGGACTTAAGGAAAATGACAAATTACCAGCTCCTATCATAACCCCTACGACGAAGGCTGCCGTGGGTCATGATGAAGATATCTCCCGCGAGGATATACTTGAAAAGGGAATAGTATCGGAAGAAGATTACCTGCAATTAGAGCAGTATACACGTCAGCTCTTTCAACGGGGAACGGATATAGCGGCTGAACGTGGATTGATACTGGTAGATACCAAGTACGAATTCGGGAAGGCTGCTGACGGAAAGATTTATCTGATCGACGAAATTCATACACCTGATTCTTCCAGGTATTTTTATGCGGATTCATATGCGCAGCTGCAAAAGGAGTCGCAGCCTCAAAGACAATTGTCCAAAGAATTTCTAAGACAGTGGTTGATTGAGAACGGGTTTCAGGGTAAAGAGGGACAACAAGTTCCTTATATGTCACCCGAACTTGTGAAATCGATATCAGAACGCTATATTGAACTTTACGAACACATCACCGGTGAGTCGTTCCGCAAATCAGAATCTTCAGAAATAAATGATCGAATCAGAGCGAACGTTGAAGAGAGCCTGAAAAGATTAAGTTAATATAGGATATTATTTCTAACCAATAAAGTAATGAAATATTCACTAGACAGGCACGAGAAGTACGTACTTATTATACTGGAAGAAAAAAAGTTAAACTCTCTTATTTCACCCAAGTTAAAATCTGAGATGATTTTGATGAACGCAGAAGGGATAAGAAACATTATACTGGACTTGTCCCAGGTACTGTACTCAGATTCTTCCGGACTTAGCAGTTTGCTTGTGGGACACAGGTTATGTAAAAACTCGGCGGGCAGCTTTATCATTTCCGGACTAAGTGAAAATGTCGAGCGATTAATCAATATTTCGCAGCTTCAGGACGTTCTCAGTATTACCCAGTCCGTAGAAGAAGCCATCGATTTGTTATTCATGGAAGAGATTGAGAGAGATTTAAACAGATCCGAGGAATAGAAGTCGAATGAAATTTGAGGTAACGATCCTGGGAAGTAGCTCCGCAACTCCCATTTTTAATAGAAATCCGAGTGCTCAGGTGCTGAACGCTAATGAGCGTTTATTTCTTATCGACTGTGGAGAGGGTACGCAGCAACAGCTTTTGAAAAACAGCATCAAAGCACAGCGGTTGAACCATATTTTTATCAGCCATCTTCATGGCGACCATTATCTTGGTTTGGTTGGTCTCTTGTCGTCGCTTCACCTCTATGGTCGCACGCGGCCTATGAATATCTTTGGTCCGCCTGAGCTTAAGGAAATCTTGGATATCCAGTTTAAATATTCGCAGACTGACCTCCGATATCCTATTGAGTTTCATGCCACGCAGGTGCAAAGGAACGAGTTGATTTATGAGAATCCCGATATAAGGGTTGAAACCTTTCCGTTGGAACACAGAATTCCGTGCACCGGTTTTCGGTTTAACCAGAAGAAGCGACTTCCCAAAATTTTAAAAGAAAAGGTTGACGAGCTACATATCCCGATAGACATGATTCCCTTAATCAAGAGGGGTGTCGATTTTACGGATAAGCAGGGCGTTATTCACGCTGCGGCTGAGCTTACCCAGGAGGCCGATCCGCCGCGCTCGTATGCTTATTGCTCAGACACTATCTGCAACTGGAAATATATAGAGCAGATTCAGGGTGTCAGCACGCTTTATCATGAAGCGACGTTTATGCATGACATGGCGGCCAGGGCAGCAGAAACCTTCCACACCACATCACTTCAGGCAGCCCAGATTGCAGAAAAAGCAGGGGCGGAGCAATTATTACTTGGACATTTCTCTGCACGTTACCGTGAGCTCGAACCTCTTCAGGATGAAGCAAGGACGGTTTTTTCGAATTCCAGATTAGCATTAGAAGGCCACACCTTTACCGTGTAACCTTCTTTACTCATTCGTTAATCCTTTTTTCCTCCGAATACGGAGAAGCTGACATATCTTTTTGGATGTGCTTTCAGGTCGATCATCAGGTTATCAAGATTCTTGGCTGCGTTATTCAGATTGTTGTATAAACTATCGTCGTTTACGAGTTTACCAATGGAACCCTGACCGTTATTCACCTTGTTTATGGCAAGCTGCAGATCGGCAACGGCTTTGTCAGTATTCTTGATAGTTTGCTCGAAATTAGACCGTGCCACCTGGTCGGTGATGTTCTCGAGGTTCGTCATTATTCCGGTCACCTTAGCATTATTGTTTTTGAAATTGGCAGAGATTGACTCCAGGTTGGCGAATATGCTGGTCAGGCGGTTGCTCTGTTCACCTACCATGCCGTCAACTTTTTGAGTTGTAGCCTCCAGCGTCCGCAGAATATTGGCGATACTGGCGAAGCTTCTGTTGAAGTTTTGCTGAAACTCCGGATTGATGGTGCTATTAAGCGATGTAAGGATAGAATCAAGCCTTCCAACCATTGCCTCTGCCTTTTCCTGAACCGGCTTTACCTGCTGCATCAGGTTCTGCTGAATGTTTGCCTGTAGGGTGTCTCCATTTTGCGCATACTGCTTGCTGTTTCCAATATCGAACACTATCGCCTTTCCACCGAGTAGACTTGTACTTTCTAAACGTGCTATGGTGTTGATTGGGATCTGGTAATCAGGATTGATCTTCAACTGAACAACAATTTTTCCGGATTCAACCAGCGACAGTTTAGATACACGACCAATTTGATAGCCATTTACGAAGACTGGGTTTGATACGACAAGACCTTCAACATTGTCATAGGAAGCATAAAATTCTTGTTCGCTAGAAAAGACGTCGTTCCCCTTAAGAAAGCTGTAACCAATGACCAGGACAGCTATAGCAACTGTAGCCAGGATTCCAACTTTCGTTTCGTTAGTAATCTTCATAAATGTTCGGTAATATCTGTTTAATTAAGTTCCACCTGCTTCTTGTAGGCTTGAATTGCTTTTAACAAACAAGATACAATTTCGTTTTGACCATTTTCGGAGGTCATGTACTCTTCTTCCTGAGGATTGCTTATAAAGCCGATTTCCGTCAATATAGCAGGCATTCCCGCCTTAGCGAGCACTGCAAGGCTTTGTTCTTTTACCCCTCTGTTGACGCGCCCCGCTGCTTTATACTCATCCTGTACCAATGTTGCCAAACGGATGCTCTGCTCACGATATGCATTTTTTAGCAGGGAAAAGATAATGAAACTTTCAGGATCGTTTGGATCATAACCATCGTAATTGTCTTTATAATCTTTTTCCAGAAGTATGGAAGCGTTTTCCCTGATAGCAGTGTTTTGCTCTCCCAGTCTATTGAATCCGGATACGAAGGTCTCAACACCTTTGGTCGCCGTCCGGTTCCTCATATTGAAAGGCATGGAATTACAGTGTATGGATATAAAGATATCCGCCTTGACCCGGTTTGCCAGGCCTATCCGTTCGTAGAGCGGAATAAACACATCCTCTTCCCGGGTATATACCACTTTAATATCGCTGTTATTTTCTGATATCGCTTTGCCCAGACGAAGTGCTACTTGTAGGGCAACGTCTTTTTCTTTAGCGAACAAGCCTCTTGTTGCTCCGTCTCGGCCACCGTGACCAGCGTCAATTACGATTGTTTTTATACGATAAGGCGCATTTTTGGAGTTATAGTCGAATGAAACAAGGGGAAATGCCAGTATCAAAAGGAGTATAGCGTAAATCGATCTCTTCAATGGTAATATTTTCATTAATTTTGGAGTTGTAAGAATATATTTGCAAAAGTACAATTCATTGTCAGATTTAAAATTCGTCAGAAGCCTTTTTGTGAGAAACATACACATTCTCTTTTTATTGCTGTTTAGTTTCAAACTAAGCGCCCAACCAGCATTAAATCGTCCGCCAGCAAATAGAACTGATACATCAGGAACTCGTTCTGCAGTAGTTGACTCAGTCAGACCGGACTCTCTTAGAACGGATTCTGTTATCAAAAAGTCTGCTACAGGCCTTAATTCCGAGATTCAATACACTGCAGTGGATTCTATCAATTTCAGCATAGACGGGAATATCATCTATTTATATGGAAACGGGCGGATTGCCTATGAAGATTTAGAGCTTGATGCTGATTATATTCGCATTGATCAGAAGAATAAGCTGTTATTCGCGAGAGGTAGAAACGACAAATATAACGTATATCGCGGAAGGCCTATATTCAAACAAGGGGCGGATAACCCCGTGACGACGGATTCTCTGTTCTTTAATTTCGAAACCAAAAAGGGGACACTGTTTGGTACGGCTACTTCCATGGACGGCGGATTTATCCAGGCGCGGAAATCAAAGAAGAACGAATATAATGAGGTTTCCCTGAAACATGGCATTTACAGTACCTGTAACCTTCCGGAACCACATACGCATTTCGGTATCCATATTACGAAAGGACTTGTAACCGACAAACAGGTGATCAGCGGGCCTGCTTATCTGGAGATTGAACATATACCCATTCCTTTGGGGCTGCCCTTTGGGTTTTTTCCTAAGATGAACAAACGGGCATCCGGATTTCGCTTCCCTAGTTTTGGAGAAGACGCCAACAGGGGCTTCTATATGCAGGGTATAGGCTGGTATCTGGGTATCAACGATTATTGGGATGCGGATATTTTGGGCACGATATACAGTAAAGGTTCCTGGGATATTAACACTGCTGCACGATACAAGGTAAACTACAAATACAGCGGAAGTGTAAATCTTAGTTTTTCTTCGATCAAGAGTCCAAACGCGATAGAGGGAACAGCCGGTAATACAGCTTCGAAACAGTTCAATGTGCAATGGTCTCACTCACAGGATCAGTCTGCCAACCCTGGAACTACTCTGAGTGCGAATGTGAACTTCGGGACAAGCTCTTATTTTCAACAGACCGCTGCCTCGGGAACGTATGATTATAATTCCATTGTAAGGAACAGTATGTCTTCCAGTATTGCATACGGGCGTACTTTCTTTGATGGGCTATTTAACTTCACTTCGGCACTGAGGCATTCCCAGGATATCAGTGCGAAGACGGTAAATCTGACGCTTCCTTCGTTCAACCTGAGTATGACTACGATTAATCCGTTCGATAGGAAAGATCGTGTAGGGGAGCAGAAATGGTTTCAACGAATTGCTGTCGGGTATACATTGGAAGGTTCCAATACATTCAACGGCCCGGAAGAAGGGCTGTTCAAGAAAGAGAATTTACAAAAGTTCCAAAATGGGATGCAGCACAATATTCCGGTCAGCTTATCGATGAACGTCCTGAAGTTCTTACAGTTCAATACTGGGGTGAATTACTCTGAACGGTGGTCATTTCAGACGGTGAGTAAAAGTTTGGAGGGCGACTCTACAGTAACGACGGATACCATCCCCGGCTTTGCAAGAAACTATAACTACAGCCTTAATGGTGGTTTTTCTACCAAGATATATGGAATGAAGACGTTTAAAAAGGGTAATCTGGTAGCCTTGCGCCACGTCATGACACCCTCAGTCAACTTTAATTATACGCCCGATTTCAGCGATCCCCGTTTTGGCTTTTATAGAGATATTGCCACGAATGGCTTTGCGGTAAACGATTCCGTTAAAAGAGTTAGCCGCTATTCCCGCTTTGAAGGGACGATGTATGGCGGTCCCGGACGGGGCAGGAGTGCATCTATTGGCTTCTCAATAGACAATAACATAGAAGCGAAGGTAAAAGCCAAGAGCGACACCAGCAATGCGTTCGAGAAAATTCCTATTATACAAGGGCTAACATTTTCCGGAAATTATAATTTTGCGGCCGACTCCTTGAAGCTCTCGACGATAAGCTTTGGTGGGAGGACCGCATTTTTTAAACAAAAAATAGGTATCAACTTTTCCGGTAGTTTTGACCCTTATCAGGTTATGAATGAAAAAGGTTATCCGGTTAGGATCAACAAATTCCTGATTAAAGATGGGAAGCTGGCCAGATTGTCATCTTTGTCACTCTCAACCGACTTCAGCTTCAACTCTTCCGCACTAAGAGAACGGAATGAAGAACTTCGGAAACGTCAGGATGATCCCAATATCACGCCTTCGCAACAACAGGACATCCGCAATATCCTGAACAATCCGAACTACTATGTGGACTTTACGGTTCCATGGAACTTCAGCGCTGCTTATAGTTTTAACTATACAAACAACGGACTGCGTTCTTTCATCACCAACACGCTTAACTTCAATGGCGATTTAAGTGTTACGCCCAAATGGAAAGTAGTGTTCAACTCAGGTTATGATTTCCGGGCAAAAGAAATCAGTTTAACACGGTTCAGTATAAACCGTGATCTGCATTGCTGGGACATGTCGTTTGGTTGGACACCTTTCGGAAGGTACAAAAGCTACAGCTTTGACATACGCGTCAGAGCATCCATTCTTCAGGATCTCAAGCTTAGAAGACGAAGTGCCTTACCACTAAATTATTAAGTCATGTCAGCAGAAATTATCACCATTGGAGACGAAATTCTAATTGGTCAGATCGTTGATACCAACTCCGCCTGGATTGCTACGACGTTGAATGATCATGGGATCAGCGTAAAGCAAATTACTTCCGTATCCGATAGCAAAGACCATATTCTGGAGGCTCTTGGAGCGGCTTCGCAACGGGCCGAGCTGATCATCATTACCGGGGGGCTGGGACCAACGAAGGATGATATAACCAAGAAAACGCTCGCAGATTACTTTGGTGTCGGTTTCCGACGCGATGAAGGCGCCTTGGAAAACGTGAAGCGGATCTTCGCGAAATCAAACCGGCCCCTGCTGGCAATCAATGAACAACAAGCTGATGTGCCGCAGAACGCTATCGTTCTGCAAAACCAGAACGGCACGGCCCCAGGTATGTGGTTTGAAGAAGGAGGGCATATATATGTTTCTCTCCCGGGTGTTCCCTTTGAAATGAAATATCTGATTGAAGAAGAGGTATTGCCAAGAGTGAAAGTTCATTTTGATCTTTCAGCCATCGTCCATCATACCATATTAACAGCTGGTCTCGGAGAGTCCTTTCTTGCAGAGGCGATAGCTGATATCGAAGACAGCCTGCCGCCGCATATTCATCTGGCCTATTTGCCGAAACTAGGACAGGTCAGGCTTCGCCTGAGTGCTTACGGATTGGACGGAGCTGCTTTATCTACCGAGATCAGGCAGTACGTTACGAAGATCACCGCCCGGATTCCCGAATATGTTATCGTCAGTGAGGATATACCTCTTGAAATCGCTGCTATGAACCTTCTAAAGGAGAAAAATCTAACGCTCACAGTAGCTGAAAGTTGTACGGGCGGCTTCCTGTCTCATCTGTTTACTCAGCACAGCGGTGCAAGCAATGTCTTCCTAGGGGGGGCTGTTACTTACTCGAATGAGCTGAAAGAAAAGCTGCTTAATGTGCAGCATGCTACCTTGCAAACCTTCGGCGCGGTTAGCGAGGAAACAGTTCTGGAGATGGCAAAAGGAGCAGGAAAGAACTTTAACGCTGATTATGCTATCGCCATAAGTGGAGTGGCCGGACCGGGTGGTGGAACCGAGGCTAAGCCGGTTGGTACTGTGTGGGTTGCCGTTTCGGGGAAGAACAAGACCATCAGCCGTAAGTACTCCTTTTCGGGGCGCAGAACTCAAAATATTGAACGCGCAGCAATAAATTCAATCGTATTACTGCTTAAATTAGTTAAGGAAGAACACAACTAAGTGCTAAAAAGGTTTAATTTTGCAGCTATACCCAATTACAACTCGTATGGCTCAATTTGAATTAGTTCTTCCGAAAATGGGTGAGAGTGTTGCCGAAGCTACCATCATCAGATGGTTAAAGAATCCAGGTGACACGATTCATGAAGACGAAACTATAGTCGAGATCGCGACAGATAAGGTCGACTCAGAAGTTCCCTCACCGGTTTCCGGAAAGTTAATATCGCAAACCGTAAAAGTTGATGATATTGTCCATGTAGGCTCTGTGATCGCTGTAATCGAAACAGCAGATAATGTAACAAACGATAGCGAAAGTGCTCAGGCACCGTCAGTAGCGGCAATAACTGCGCCTGAGCCTCCGGGTCTTGATCTCCTGGTTGCCCCTTCGGAAGCTAAAGTCAGTTACGAAAACTCATCCCGCTTTTATTCTCCGCTTGTTAAGAGCATCGCTGCTGAAGAGGGTATATCTCTCGAAGAGCTTGATCATATTACAGGAACAGGCTCCGATGGACGTGTAACCAAGCAGGATATTCTCGATTACATAAAAGGGCATAAGAAAAAGTCAGCCCAGGCACCAGCACCGGAACCTCACAGGAATACCAGTTCCTATAAAGCCCCGTATCCTCCGCAGCAAAGCACCGTCTCCAATGGTGCCGATGAGATCATCGAAATGGACCGTATGCGCAGGCTTATCGCTGATCATATGGTCATGAGCAAGCAGGTAGCGCCACACGTTACATCGTTTATTGAGGCTGACGTTACCAATATTGTTAAATGGAGAGAAAAAATTAAGTCTTCTTTTGAGAAACGGGAAGGGCAGAAAATTACCTTTACTCCGGTATTTATTCAGGCAGTAGCAAAGGCTATAAAAGATATGCCCATGATCAATATCTCGGTTGAGGGCAACAAGATCATAAAAAAGAAGAACATTAATATCGGAATGGCTGCAGCACTTCCAAGTGGTAACTTAATCGTGCCGGTTATCCGGAACGCAGATCAGCTTAATCTGATTGGCTTGACCAGAGCCGTTAATGATCTGGCCGCCCGTGCACGTGCAAACAAGTTACTGCCCGATGAGGTCCAGGATGGGACGTTCACCCTGACCAATATCGGCTCGTTTGGTAACGTTATGGGAGTTCCTATAATCAACCAGCCGCAAGTAGCGATAATGGCTGTTGGTGCAATTCAGAAAAAACCTGCGGTATTGGAGACTGAATTTGGCGACGTAATTGCCATCAGGCACAAAATGTTTATCTCCATGTCTTATGACCACCGTGTAGTCGACGGTGCTTTAGGGGGCATGTTCATCAAACGGGTGGCTGATTATCTCGAAAACTGGGACAGCAATTGTGAAATATAATTCTCATCACTTTTATTCCGCGACAAAATTGTTCTTTTTGTAAAAAGTTCAATACATGAGATTCTATAATTTAAATTCAGCGGTAGCTTTCATCGCCTGCATTTCCTTCCTGGCCTTAAGCAAACCATCATTTGCACAACCACAGGGTCACAAGCCGATGCAGACGGAAGAAAAGGGTTACAAAATCACCCTGGCTCTTGGTCACGCACACATCCATGAAGGAGTTCAGGCCGGCGAGGAGAAATGGTTAATGATGCCGTCATGGGCCTTCAATGCCGACTACGTGATTAATAAGCATTGGGCGCTTGGTCTGCATAATGATTTGATCCTCGAAGATTTTACAGTCGAAGAGCACCTCCATCAGGTGGATCATAAAATGCTGGAACGCTCAAGACCCTTTGCTACGAAAGTTGTGGGCACTTATAAGCCCGGAAACCACCTGGGTCTGATGGTGGGAGTCGGTGATGAAATCACCAAAGAAGAAAATCTGTTTCTTTCTACTGTTGGAGTCGACTATGGCATCCATCTCCATGGTGGTTGGGAAGTTGTTGGTGAGCTCACCTACGACGTTAAATGGAAGTCTTATGACACCTGGGTTCTTGGATTTGGAGTAAGCAAATTCATAGGGGGTCGCCATTACAAGCATAAAGGCTAGATAATTGCCACGCTCATACATGAGGGAAGCGGTTCAGATATATGCAGAACCGCTTCCCTCATGCATGTCTTAAATATATAACGTTCCGAATTTTGACTTCACATCCGTTACGATCTGTTTTACGTGTTGCTCATGTGATTTCTGACATATCATAAGCGTATTATTCGATTCCACAACAATATAGTCGTCCAAGCCTTGCAAGATCACAAGTTTATCTTTGGGGACTTTCACCATACAGTTTGACGAATCATACATCATGACGTTTTGCGAAGGGATTACAGCATTCCCCACATAGTCTTTTTCGGCCAATTCATATACCGATGACCAGGTACCCAGATCAGACCATCCAAAGTCTGTTGGTAACACATAAACGTTTGACGCCTTCTCCATAATGCCATAGTCAATTGAGATATTGGTGCACTGGAAGTAGGCATGGTGAATGAACGCATTTTCAGCCTCTGTGTTTAGCTTACTGGCACCCTCCCTGAATATGTCGTTCATGTCTGGCAGGAATTCATTTAAGGCGCTTAAAATCGATCTGGCCGACCAGACAAAAATACCAGCGTTCCATAAAAAGTCTCCGCTCTGAACGAAAGTTTGCGCCAGCTCGAAATTCGGCTTCTCAGTAAAGGTCTTAACCTTGTGAAAGGAATTTCCGATGGTTTGGGTGGTATACTGAATATACCCATATCCAGTATCAGGTCTTGAAGGCTTAATCCCCAGGGTGATCAGGCAATTGTTTCCTGAAGCAGCTTCCAGTGATAAAAGGATATCCTTACTGAATGCTTCCTGGTCCAGGATCAAATGATCAGAAGGTGACACCACAATTGCTGCATCAGGGTTCAGCAAGCTGATCTTATGACTCGCATAAGCGATGCAGGGCGCTGTGTTTTTCATGATGGGTTCGCCCAGAATCTGCTCCTCGGAAATCCCTGTCAGCTGTTCCTTGACAAGCGGAATGTAAATGTCATTTGTGGCTATATATATGTTCTCAGCCGGAATTATCTTTAAAAATCGTTCGTACGTCTGTTGAATAAGTGTCTTTCCGGTACCGAGGATATCTAAAAATTGTTTAGGATGGGCGGAACGGCTTATAGGCCAGAACCTGCTGCCAATACCTCCTGCCATTATAATGGCATAAAAGTTCTTCATTTTCGCTCAATTGGTTAAATAATTCCTTCTCTTAATAAATCGTGCAAATGTATAATACCTTTGTAAATTCCAGCTTCTAAAACTATTAATTGTGTGATATTATTTGCCCGCATCATCGCAAGGGCGTTGACGGCGAGTTCTTCGCTTTCAATCGTCCTTGGTGCACTATACATAATATCCTGAGCCTGCAGATGACCCACAGAATCATATTTTTCCATCATTCTTCGAATATCACCATCTGTTATGATCCCGCAGATATCCTCTCCCCGGAGTACGGTTACAGCACCTAAACGGTTTTTAGTTATTTCTATTATAACTTCCTTAATGGAGGCGTCAGGGCGTACACTCGGCTTTTCATTATTAATGTAAAGATCGCTTACTTTCAGGTATAGCCTTTTTCCGAGGGTGCCGCCTGGGTGATAGCGTGCAAAATCCGACCTGCTGAACCCTCTGGATTCCAAAAGGCAGACAGCCATAATGTCTCCCATTACTATCTGGGCCGTCGTGCTGGATGTAGGTGCGAGGTTGAGCGGACAGGCTTCCTTTTCAACTGTAGTATCCAGTACCAGATCAGCGTTGTGCGCCAGATAGGAATTCAGGTCGCCAACCATGCCAATAAGCTTGCTGCCGGCGAGTTTTAAAAGAGGGACAAGAACTTTTATTTCGGGCGTATTGCCGCTTTTGGAGATACAAATCACCAGATCCTCATCCTGGATGATACCCAGATCACCATGTATGGCATCAGCTGCGTGCATGAACACCGATGGTGTTCCCGTAGAGTTAAATGTGGCTACGATTTTCTGTGCGATAATAGCACTTTTTCCCACTCCGGTAACAATAACGCGACCTCTCAATTGAAGTATCGTTTCTATTATCACAGTAAAGTCATTATTGAGTTTTGACAGTAATCCGGAAACTCCGTCAAGTTCAATCTGTAGTGTTCGTTTTGCTGTCTCAAGCACGTTTAGTGGAGCTTCCAAGGAGATTTATTTTAGAAATAGATACATATTAACGGCAAAAATATGTTATTTTGGGGTTAAGTTTAGGTTTTCTAAATTTTTCCGAAGAGGACGATGGAGATCAAGAAATCATTATTTGATAATTTACAGAATTTTTTTGGCTTTGATAATTTCAAAGGCGAGCAAGAAGCGATAATCACCAACATAATACAGAAAAAAGACACATTTGTAATAATGCCAACGGGCGGAGGTAAATCAATATGTTACCAATTGCCCGCGTTGATGAGTGAAGGAACGGCTATAGTTATATCGCCGCTTATCGCCCTGATGAAAAATCAGGTGGACCAATTGAGGGGGTTCGGGGGGACAGAAAGCATCGCACACTTCTTAAACTCTTCATTAAATAAATCTGAAATAGCAAAAGTTAAACATGATGTACTTAGCGGCGAAACGAAGTTACTTTACGTTGCGCCAGAGTCATTATCCAAGCAGGAGAACATCGATTTTCTCCGGCTTATCACGATATCTTTTGTGGCGGTGGATGAAGCCCACTGTATATCGGAGTGGGGGCACGATTTCAGGCCTGAGTACAGAAAAATCAGACAGGTCATCAGTAACATAGGTGACCAGATCCCGATTATTGCACTTACGGCAACTGCTACTCCAAAGGTACAGCAGGACATTATTAAAAACCTGCAAATGACTGATTCGACGCTGTTTAAGTCATCTTTCAACCGTCATAATCTTTATTATGAGGTGCGACCGAAACGGAACGTCGTTAAAGAAATTATAAGATTTATTAAGTCGCATACCGGAAAGTCGGGTATCGTGTACTGTCTCAGCCGGAAGAAGGTTGAAGAAATATCTGAGGCGTTAAAGCTTAACGGCATAAAGGCATTGCCCTATCATGCGGGCCTGGATCCAAAAACCAGGGCCGATACGCAGGACAAATTCCTGATGGAAGATGTCGATGTTATCGTTGCTACTATCGCATTTGGAATGGGTATTGACAAACCGGACGTTCGTTATGTGATCCACCACGACATACCCAAAAGTATGGAAGGTTACTATCAGGAGACTGGCAGGGCCGGCAGAGATGGTGGTGAGGGTGTCTGTGTTGCTTTCTATTCTGAAAAGGATATCGACAAGCTGGCTAAGTTTATGAAAGATAAGCCAGTCTCTGAACGGGAGATCGGTACGCAGATCCTGAAGGAGGTAATTGATTATGCGGAGTCGGCCGTGTGCCGGAGAAAGCAGATCTTGCACTATTTTGGGGAAAACTTTGATGAGGCCGGTTGCGGATCTATGTGTGACAATTGCAGGGCGGAGCGTACCCATTTTGACGCGACAGAGAAGCTTAGAAGTACGCTGATCATGATTCGTGAGTTAGGGGAGAAGTTCGATGACATTCACCTTCTGAATATTCTCATGGGTATTGATACCTCTCAGGTCAGCGCTTATCAGCATAACAAGCTTCCTTATTTCGGAAGCGGAAAGGCAGATGGCTTGCTTTTCTGGAAGTCCTTATTGCGCCAGGCACTTCTCAACAACTACTTGTCAAAAGATATAGATAACTATGGCCTGCTGCGACTGACCAAATCAGGCAGTGGCTTCATTGATAGCCCTCATTTTCTTAAGTTTGTGATGAACCGGGAACTGGGATCCATGGATGATGATTTTGATGATACCGATCAGCAAGCTGCCGGGACTATTGACACCGAGCTTTTCAAGATGCTTAAAGATCTTTGTAAGAAGGTGGGCATAGAAAAGAACCTGCCTGCGTATGTCATATTCTCAGATCCTTCATTAGAGGAAATGTGTATCCACTATCCAGTGTCTATTGAGGAGCTTAAGCAGATTCAAGGAGTAGGTGCCGGAAAAGCGGTTAGGTATGGCCCACCGTTCGTGAAACTGATCAGCAAATATGTCGAGGAAAATGAGATAGACAGGCCGGTAGACCTGATCATAAAAAGTGCTGCAAACAAGTCTGCCCTCAAAGTTTCAATCATACAAAATATAGATCGGCATATCGCCCTTGAGGATATCGCATCTTCAAAAGGTATATCCTACGAAGATATCCTGCGGGAGGTCGAGTCCATCGTCAATTCGGGCACCAAGCTTAACTTGAATTATTACATAGATGAGATGATCGATGAGGACCGGCAGGATGAGGCTTTTGACTACTTCCGGTCATCCGAAGTGGATTCAATAGACATCGCATTGAAGGAACTTGGATCCGACGACTACACTCGTGAGGAGCTGCAGCTCATGCGAATTAAATTTTTATCAGAATTAGGAAACTAATGATTAATCAAATTCCAGGTATCAAACATACCGATACCAATAACTTTTTCCTTATGGCTGGTCCCTGCGCTATTGAAGGGGAGGAGATGGCCCTGAAGATAGCTGAGCGGATTGTTAATATCACCGACAGGCTGGGCATTCCCTTTATCTTCAAAGGTTCATACAGGAAAGCAAACAGATCGAGAGTGGATTCTTTTACCGGAATAGGTGATGAGAAAGCACTCAAGATATTGGCCAAGGTGGGCAATGAGTTCGGTATTCCCACCGTTACCGACATTCATGAAAGCAATGAGGCAGCAATGGCTGCCTGCTATGTTGATGTGTTGCAGATTCCTGCGTTCCTGTGCCGTCAGACCGATCTGCTCGTTGCTGCCGCTAAAACAGGTAAGTTTATCAATATCAAGAAAGGGCAGTTCTTATCTGCAAGCTCAATGTCCTTCGCTGTAGAGAAGGTCAGGGATTCTGGCAACTCACAAGTAATTCTCACAGACAGAGGAAATACATTTGGGTACCAGGATCTCATCGTTGATTTTAGGGGGATTCCCGAAATGCGCTCTTTTGACGTCCCTGTTGTGATGGATTGTACGCATTCTCTTCAACAGCCAAACCAACCGAATGGCGTTACTGGCGGTAAGCCCGGACTGATTGAAACCATCGCTAAGGCGGCAATTGCCGTGGGAGCAGACGGGCTGTTCATTGAAACCCATCCTGATCCTCTGAACGCAAAGTCAGATGGTGCTAATATGCTCCACTTGGATTCTTTGGAGCAACTTCTCGAGAAACTTCTACGGATCAGGCAGGCACTGTAAGCCATCCTTCCCGCAAATGATAAAATATTTGATATCAGCTTTAACCTTAATAAAGTACATTACATATGACAGAGGAAATTCTGGCGAAATATGATCTGGTTATCGGACTTGAAATCCATGCGCAGCTCTTAACAAACAGCAAGATCTTCTCATCGGATCCTGCATCTTTCGGTGCCGGTCCTAATGAGCACACCAGCATTATCTCGGTTGGCTTACCCGGAACACTGCCAAAGATCAATGAAAAGGTGGTGGCCTACGCAGTAAAAATGGGATGGGCAACGAATTGCACTATTAATAAGTACAACCGCTTTGACCGCAAAAACTATTTCTATGCCGATCTTCCGAAGGGGTATCAGATTACACAGGACGAGATTCCTGTCTGTCAGCGGGGATACATAACCATCAGGTTAAAGGACGGGACGGAAAAAGACATCCGGATCAACCGGATCCACATGGAAGAGGATGCGGGTAAAAGCATGCACGACAAAGACAGTACATACTCGCTGATCGATCTGAACAGAGCTGGTGTTCCGCTTATAGAAATCGTTTCCGAACCTGATCTGAGATCTGCAGAAGAAGCAGCAGCTTATATGTCGGAAATTCGTAAGATCGTCAGGTACCTGGGCGTTTGCGATGGTAATATGGAGGAGGGGAGCTTACGCTGTGATGCCAATATCTCCGTTAGACCCAAGGGCTCTGAAGAATACGGAGCCAGATGCGAAGTCAAGAATCTTAATTCCATCCGCAACCTGCAAAGGGCCATCAACTACGAATTCAAAAGACAGGTGAAGCTGGTTGAGCGAGGAGAACATATCGACCAAAATACCCTGAATTTCGACGCAGCAACCGGAATAACGTCCGTTCTGCGTTCGAAAGAAATGGCAAACGACTACCGGTATTTTCCTGAGCCCGACCTCCCGCCTTTAGAATTATCCGAGGAATGGATCCAGCAGCTTAAAAGCGAGCTTCCGGAGCTGCCTGAACAAAGAATCAAGAGATATTCAGATGAGTTCTCGCTGTCCCATTACGACGCTTCTCTATTAACATCGGATAAGACGGTAGCCGACTTCTTTGAACAACTTGTTACGCAGACACCTTACTATAAAGCCGCTGCTAACTGGATAAACGGTCCGCTTCAGTCGTATGTTAACGAGAATGGGAAAGATTTCTCCGTTCTAGAGTCGTATGTGACACCAATCGCAGAAATATTGTCGCTTGTGGAGTCTTCCAAGATCAACAATACAGCCGCTGTCCAGCAATTGTTCCCTGCACTTGTTTCAGGAAGCGACAAGTCAGTTAGTCAGCTTGTACAGGAGCTCAACCTGATCATCGACACTGATGACAGCGAACTCATTGGATTCGTAGATGAGGCAGTTGCAAAGTATCCTGCCAAGGTGTCTGAATACCATAAAGGCAAAAAGGGCGTTTTAGGTTTATTCATGGGTGAGATCATGAAGATCTCAAAGGGTAAGATAGATCCCAAAGCTGCGAACAAACTTCTTTTAGAAAAATTAGAATCTTTAAAGTGAATAGAATAGTAGTACTCCTCGTTGCCTTAAGCCTGGTTGCATCTGCATGCCAGAATAAAACGGCCTTTACAATCGACGGTACCCTTCGGAATGCAGGAAACCTCAACAAAGTACGAATCTTCAAAGGGAATGATCTTGTCGATTCCGCCGTCGTAAATGAAAAGGGGGAGTTCCGGTTCCGCGTTCCTTCTCCGGAGCCTGATTTCTTTTATATCGTCGCTGATGCGAAAAACTATTTGCTACTTGCGCAGAATGGTGACAAGCTCAAGTTTAGTGCGGACTATGCCAGTTCTGTAGGCGATTATGAAATTGAAGGTTCCTCAGATGCTGAAAAACTCAAAGAACTTAACAAAATAAATGGCAAATACGGGAAGGTGTTTATCGATCTGAAGACTGAGTTTGACCGGCGCTCGTCCGCTAACCCAGGTGATCGCGAAGCGCTCATGCAGGAATTCAGTCCGAAGTTTGATGATAATATGAAAGCTTTTAGTATTGAGGTCCTTTCTTTTGCAGAAGAAAATAAAGATAATCTTGCGGGTTTTTATGCCATGAGTATGCTCGATCAGGTAGAATATGAGGAACCGCTTTTAGCCTATGCTCAAAATTTGAAAGATAAGTTTCCAGGCAATAAGCCGGTGCAAGACTTCATAGCCAAGATGAATAAGGTTAAACCAATCGCCAAGGGTCAGCCGGCTATTGATTTCCAGGGGACGGCACCTAGCGGGCACATCGTGAAACTGTCGGACTTTAAAGGGAAATATGTCTTGCTCGACTTTTGGGCGTCGTGGTGCGTGCCGTGCCGACAAGAGAACCCCAATATCGTCAAGCAATACCATGCTTTTAAAGACAAAAACTTTACGGTGTTTGGCGTTTCGCTGGACGGCGACAGGGCCGATTGGATAAAAGCAATCGAAGCTGATAAGCTGGATTGGCCTCACGTTTCCGAGCTTAATCAATGGAACAGCGAGGCTGCCAGGCAATATCAGGTTTCAGCTATCCCTGCCTCGTTCCTGATAGATCCTTCGGGAAAAATCATCGCCAAGAACCTGCGTGGCGGGGCACTTGAAGAATTCCTGAAAAAAACATTAAATTGAGCTCAAGAACTTGTTAAGATATCTGTCCTGTTAACAATAACTTAATATTGTATTAACTTTGAGGTATCCTATTCCTGCTACATTAGCGCTGTAATCGAAAATCATGAGTTCAAAACAAAAAATTCTAATCGTTGATGACGAGCCAGACATCCGGGAGCTAATAGAATATAATCTCAAAAAGGAAGGCTATTTGGTTTACACAGCCAGTAACGGTCAGGAGGGAATTAACGAGGCAAAGCGGGTTCATCCGGACCTTATCATCCTCGATGTGATGATGCCAAAGATGGACGGTATCGAAGCTTGCCGGATTATGCGGTCAATGAACGACTTTAAGTCTACGTTCATGGTATTTCTTACTGCCCGTAGCGAAGAATATTCAGAAATAGCAGGGTTTAACGTAGGTGCAGACGATTACATCGCTAAACCTATTAAATCCCGCGCGCTCGTTAGTCGCATAAATGCTATTCTCAGGAGAAACAATCAAACCGAAGATATCGTAGAGAATAAGATTGAAATAGGTGATCTTGTTATAGACCGCGAAACTTATCTCGTTTATCAGCGGGGAGAGCGTATTTCTCTTGCTAAAAAAGAGTTTGAACTGCTTTATTTACTTGCTTCGAAGCCCGGAAAAGTCTATACCAGAGAGGTGATTTTGAAGAATATTTGGGAAGACTCTGTAGTTGTTACAAACCGTACCATAGATGTACATATCCGCAAGGTTCGCGAGAAATTGGGTGATAACTACATATCGACAGTTAAAGGTGTAGGTTATAAATTTGATATTTAAAACGCAATGATCAAGCATGAGATCATCAGCTGTGAACGCTGTTCTGCACGGATCGAATGCAGATCGAATGCCTATACCAGGTGTCAATGCAGTGCAGTGCAGTTAACTCCTGATGAAATTGAGTTTATCGGCGAGAGCCATGAGGGATGTCTATGCGCTTCCTGTTTACTTGAGCTGAGGAAGGTCTACCAGAAGGCACAATTGGGGTTAGGAGCATAACCGTCAAAATACCTTAAAAAGAAAAGCCGGATAAAATAATTATCCGGCTTTTTGCTATCTGTAAAACAGAAAATATCTTACTTAGCCTGAGCTTCGATCTGAGCAAGAACAGCATTGTTCTTAGCAACCTGGCTAGAAGCAGATTCCTGAGAGCGGCTTCCTACCTCAATATTACGGCCAATCTTTAGAAATTGAACTTCAAGGCGTGAAACCGTTTTGTTTTTTCTATCTTTTCTCTTTAAACGTGTAACTCCCATTGTCTTTTTTTTAATTTTTTTAATTCCTGTGAGGTCGGAAGCGGATTCGAACCGCTGTAGAAGGTTTTGCAGACCTCTGCCTAGCCACTCGGCCATCCGACCCTTTTGTAGGGAGTGCAAAAATAATAATTTATTGGTACCCCACAACAATTATTTACAAAGAATTTATAAACCTCTCCTTTTTATTTCCGAACAAATTATAGATGCTGAAACCGCGACATTCAGCGATTCTGCATTGCCAAACTTGGGAATTGTGATCGTATCGGTTATCAGCTCTATGACGCCATTTGAAATTCCTTTGCCCTCATTACCCAAGACAATCAGCCCCGGCCGGTCAAATTTAGCCGTATAAACGGACTCTCCCTCTAACAACGCACCGTATACAGGCAATTGCAGCTCCTGGATGAAGGACGGAAGGTTTACATAGTGCACAGCCATCCTGGACAGAGATCCCATAGACGCCTGTACCACCTTCGGATTAAACGCCTCGACGGTATCTTCTGAGCAAACGATCTGTGAGAAGCCAAACCAGTCTGCCGTTCGTATGATCGTGCCAAGATTCCCAGGGTCTTGGATCCCATCAAGGATTAAAGTATACTTATCGAGAAAACTTTCTGATCTTATGGGGGTTTTCTCAGGAATCCTTATAATTGCAAGGGCATCCTGAGGCGTATTAAGCGTGCTGATCTTTTTAAGCTCCGGTTCGCTTATTTCATGTAGTTTAATGCTGGGGGACAAGTCGTTAAACTTTTTAAGGGATGAACCTGAGCAATAAATTGAATCTACCTGATATTTCGAATTAATGAATTCAGAAATCGATTTAATGCCTTCTACCAGAAAGAGACCCTGGTCTTTTCTGTTTTTTTTTAAGTGTAATGCATTTACAAAACTGATTTGAGATTTTGAAAGCATATAAAGATTACGTTGTTGTTTTATTGGGTGCAAGTATACTGTTTTTAACAGTTATTTTATCAGGATGTTCCGCCACCAGGTATCTGAACGATGACCAGGCACTCGTTAAGGATGTTAAGCTTAAGGGGATCAATAAGGACTTTTCCGAGGACGCATACCAGTACGTACAGCAAGAGATAAGACCCAATTCGAGAATAAACCTCGCCCTTTACAATATGTTTAACACCAGCAATGGCAGATACAGGGCTGATCGTATCAAGAACATTGGGGAAGCGCCACGGCTACTCGACAGCTCATTGGTAGACATCTCAAGTCGCGAAATACAGAAATTTCTTGCCTATAAAAGCTTTTTTAACGCAGCGGTTACCAGCGAGATAAGGGTGAAGAATAAAAAGGCCTATATCACCTTTCTGGCAGTGCCGGGTCCTTCTTTTAAGGTCCGTAATGTAAATCACGCTATATCGGATAGTGCGGTACGCGACTTGTACCTCAAAAATCGCGAAAGCTTCAGCAGGCTTCATGCCGGAAATCGTTACGATGTCGACTCCATTATGTATGAGATCAATAGCATATTTACCTTGATGAAGTCTAACGGGTATTATGACTTCTTAAAGCCGTATATACATGTTGATGCAGACAGTACGCTGCTTTCGAGTCAGGTAGATCTGAAACTGAATGTATACAATCCTCCGGGAAAGGTGGCTCATAAGGTCTATCATTTGAAGAACACCACCATTGATATCAAAAACAGCAATATCCGTTTTGGCAGAAGAGCACCGGATAGCGCTATAGTGGATTCGCAATATTACTTCAAAGATTACTCACACCGATTCAAATTCGATAAGTTGACCCGGTATATCTTTATAAATAAGGGAGAAAAGTATAGTGTAGCGAATGAAAACCTGACCTATGACCGCTTATATGAGCTGAACGTATTCCGCAATATTAAGATAGAATACGAGAAAGATCCTGATAGCAGCCATCTGAATGCGCGAATGGAGATTACTCCCTTAAAAAGAAACAGCAACAGAGTAGAAGGGGAGTATACATTTAACTCAGGCAGGAATGGATTTAATATCGGAAATACCTATACGAACCGAAACTTGTTTGGAGGGGCTGAGCGCCTCGATATTAAATTCCGTTACGGTATCCTGTTCGATTCCAGGGATAAAAAACTTTTTAGCCGCATTTTTAACCGGGACATACAGATTGGCGCCAATCTGATTATTCCCCGTATAGTTGCGCCGTTCCACGTAAGAGAAAACTACAGGGCCGGGCTCCCTCATACTACTATTTCCAGTAGTATGCAGATCTTTGATCAGCCAGGTGCATTTAGAAACAGGTTGTTCATTAATTCCATAAGTTACGACTGGACGCAGAGTAAGAGCCGATTGCACAGCTTTACACCAATCAACATCGAGTATAGGGATGGAAGGCTTGATGCGGCATTTAAAGACAGCCTGTACAAAAGTGGAAACTTGCTATACGTGCAAACGAATGACCGCCGCTTTCTCAACATCGGTTCACAGTATAATTTTACTTTGAATGCGCAGAAACTCAATACCTACGACAATTTTTTTTACTTCAGAGGTTTTTTTGACATAGGCGGCAATTCATTAGGACTGCTGGCGAACGTTTTCCGCTTTCATCAGGATGAAAATGGCTTTCGCACCTTTATGGGTCTGCCATATCTTCAATATGCAAAGACGGAAGTCGACTTAAGGTTTTATAAATCGCTTGGCGGTGAGCGGCAATTTGTCGCGAGAATCAACCCTGGAGTGGCACTGCCGTACGGTAACTCCGACGCACTGCCGTTTGAGCGCAATTTCTACGCGGGTGGATCCAGCGGAGTGAGAGCATGGCAGGCGAGAACGCTTGGTCCCGGGAACTACAACAGAAGTATTATAAAAGATGAGGAAACCAGAAAAAACCTGACTTACCTGGATCAGTTTGGCGAGATCAAATTCGAGGGAAATCTGGAATACAGATTCAAACTTATGAACAATTTCTTTGGGTCTAAGCTCAAAGGAGCAACGTTTGTGGATTATGGAAATGTTTGGAGATTAGATGATAAAGCGAATGTTCCCGGAGGACGGTTTGAGTTCGACAAGTTCTTCGATCAGCTTGCTCTCGGTGCAGGTGCAGGTTTACGCTTTGATCTTCAGTATTTTGTGTTCCGGTTCGATGTGGGAGCCAAGATTAAGGATCCACAGTTCACCGGATCAGACAATTGGGTCATCAGACACTTGTTTAGCAGCGAAGCCAGAAAAGATTTCAAGGACGAGTATATCCAAACCAATTCTCCGGATAGATACCGCTTCCTTCAGTATAATTTCGGCATCGGAATGCCCTTTTAACTCGGTCCCTCCATTTCTTGATTATAGCAGTGCATTTTTCAGTCCATCAAATATCGTCTCGAAGATGGTAGGTATTCCAAGACCCTGATTGGAATTAAACACCAACAGCAAAATCAGAATAATAACGGCGAAAACAATAAACTTCCGGAATATCCCGGCGATGACTACCAGGACGAGGGGGATGATAATCAGCATCATCCAGTTGATCTTGATAGGATTGATTCCCGCCTCCTTCTTCAGAACATAGTAAAGCTTGGCAGGAGTCGAGGTTTCATTCTTATGCTTCAGGTATACAAAGGTCGATTTCTCAATTTGCTGAGGGGCAATGGCAACCCCTTCATTAAATTTAAGTTCCTGCCTGAAACCGTTGATCGTGAAAACAAAAGTTCCGTTGACTGTTTCTTTAGGCACCTCGTTCTCGTCGGCGGCTATGATGGCCAGCTTATCATTTTTCAGGAGGTTTTCTTTAACGATGAAATTTGTTATGGAGTCGGTTCCTGACTGCGCACTGCCGTCCAAACCTGTCAAAACGAATAGTATAGAAAGTAATAGTACTTTAAATTTAGTTATCATTTGCTGCGGATAAGCCAGCGCAAATATAAACAGCCCTGTTCATAAATAAGAAGAGCCCTCAAACATATTTGAGGGCTCGTAAGAAATTAATCATTAAATTAAAAAGAGTCTATCCAGCAGGTCTAAAAAGCATAACCTACGGAGAAGGAAAGAACACGGTTTGTTGTTTTTCCATTATCACCGTCTCCGTTCGGACGAAGATCGGACAGACCAAGGCCGTAACCGGCACCAATGTTAAAACCACTGTTTAATTGAAAGCCTGCAAGGAAGTTAACACCAAAGTCAGTTCCTTTGTAGTCGTCGCCATTGTCAGATCCGAATTCAAGATCTCTCTTTGTTTCGCCTTCAGATCCGAAGAAACTTCCAGACTGCTTTCTTTCACCCGAGATGGCAAATGCCGCATAAGGGCCGGCTCCAAGGTAGAAGTTTGTACCAGTCATTCCCAATGGTATCTTACCAACCAGATTCACAGGAATTTCAGCATACATAGTATTGTCTTTTCGTTCGCCATTGACATTTGATCCGCCCCAGGTTTGCTTACCACCTTTTCCCTGTAAAGAGATACCCGGTTGGACAGACAAGCCATTGGCTACCGGAACATCAGCATAACCCGTTACGCTGAAATTGGTTGCTGACTCCGATTCGAAGTCGTCGCCATTTGAGTTATTAACATGCAACTTAGGCAAGTTAACACCCACCTTTAATCCATAGGTTACCGGAGGTAAAGACTGTGCAAATGCAGCACCTCCCATTAGGAATCCAGCTGCTAGTAAAGCTATTTTTTTCATGTTTTCTACTTTTTAATTTTTAAGTATGTGATTGGATACAGACAAATCCTACGCCCAAAAGCAATAAAAATTAAAAGTTAGTTAAGAATGAGCGTCTTAGTTAAGATATGGACTATTTGAAGCAAATACACATGTTTTGTTTGCTAGTCATTTCTGTATGGAATACGATACAGATCAAAGTGAACTGGCAGAGAACGTATCGCCCGAACGGATATCCCCTGTCTCATATCCTCGCCTGAACCACCGCATACGCTGCTCCGAAGTTCCGTGAGTAAAAGCGTCCGGGACAACATATCCTTGTGCCTGCATCTGCAGACGATCGTCACCTATCGCATTCGCCGCCTTTAAAGCTTCTTCAATATCTCCGGCCTCCAATAGGTCTTTTCGCTGCGTGTGATGTGCCCAGACGCCTGCCAGATAGTCTGCCTGTAATTCAAGGCGTACGGAAAGGGCGTTCAGTTCCTCATCGCTCACCTTACCACGCATGCGGTCAATCTTATCTGTTGTACCCAGCAAATGCTGAATATGGTGTCCCACTTCGTGCGCAATAACATAAGCCATGGCAAAGTCTCCAGGGGCACCAAAACGATTCTGTAGCTCTTGATAGAAACTTAGGTCGATATATACTTTGCTGTCAGCCGGACAATAGAAAGGACCTGTAGATGAACTCGCCGCCCCACATCCCGATCTGACCTGGCCACTAAACAGGGTGAGCACCGGCTTCTCATACTGCAGGTTTTGCGCAGCGAATACACTGTCCCAAACATCCTCTGTTTCGGCAAGCACCACAGCAACAAAGTGAGAGTTTGGGTCATCCTTGATGTCTGTATTCAGCTCGGTTCCCTGAGAGGAGGAACCCATCTGTTGGGCCATACCAATAAACTCAAGTGGATTTTGGCCGGTTAGCACTGCGAACACAACTGCGATAACAGCAGCCAGTCCTCCGCCTATAGCGAGCCCGCCTCCGCCTTTCCTTCTGTCTTCTATATTTCCGCTTTCGCGTCTACCCATCCATTTCATAGTGTTCTCTTTATATTCAGCTGAACAACAGGCTACAGTAATGGTTTGGTTCGGCAGAAAAGTGAGATTTGGCCATTGCCCGCTTGGGGAATATTTTCCCTGATTAATTCTCAGTTAAAGACTGTGAAGCTATTGGGAAGTCCAAAATCCAGAGTGTATAAGCTGAGAATAATGTTGGCACATATGTTGCCTTTATCCTTATATTCACTTAAATATTATATGAAGAGATTTTTACTACTTGCTGTTTCTGTTCTCACCTTAACAGCTGTATCATGCAAGAAGGATAGTGTGACGTCAGAGGGGGGCTCGAAATCTACCGACGAAATAATCGTGCCTTCTTCATTTGATTGGGGAACCTCCAGAGATGTTAATTTCAGCATCTCAGTGACTGACGCCCGTTTTGCAAACAAAATTCATGTCGTATCAATTTATGCAGGTAATCCGGAAGCGGGTGCTGAATTGCTCTCTAAAGGAAGCGCGACCTTGACCAGTTCTTTTAATACAAGGATTTATCTACCAACTGCGCTTTCAGAGGTTTACATTGTCAAAACAGCTCCTGACGGTTCCAAAGTCACCAGTAAGGCGGTTATAACTTCTACAGAGGTATCACTTGCAGTAGGGGCTACCTCAGCAGTTACGTCAATGAAGAAACTCTCTTCCACGGGCTTCACAGCCTCTGCGGTACCGGAAACAAGCCCTGACTGCGCATCCGGGGCAGGAGTAACTGTTATCTCCTCTTTTAGTTCAGATTTTAACGCTCAGAACAACGGGATTTACTCCATTACGGCAAGTAACGTGAACTTGAAAGTTGGCTGGGGGCCGCATAGCGGAACACTCTATATCTGCGGAAAAAACGTGACACTGTCAGGCGGTACCATGAATGGATTAAATATCATTATCACCGGTACAGGAAGTGCTACTATCAACAGCGTGCAATGGGATGCCGCAGCTTCTATTAAAAACTTCGGCGACCTCACCATTAATTCCACACAGTGGAGTACCCAGATCATCGGCAACTTCTACAACACAGGAACTGTAACCGCAGAATATCTTACACTGAAAAGCGGTACTGCAACCAATTTTGGAACAATAACCTCCAGTAAAGGAATCTGGGCAGATGTTCAAAGCATCTTCAATAATCATGGTACGGTCAATTCATTAGGTACCTTTAATGCGGAGAATGGTGCTCACGTTTCCAACTATAGTGCACTTAAAATCAACGGGGCATTCACCATCGGAGCAAATCCATCCAGGTTTGACAATTTCGGATCATTCATCAGCTCAACGGGCAAAATAACCATGAACTCCTCTGCCGTTATCAGCAATTCAGGAACTTTTATTGCAGAAAAATCACACCTCGAATTTGCGGGTCAGTTCACTAATGACGGGGAGATGAAAGTCATGAGTCTGACTGCCCAGAGCGGAACTTTCTCCAACAGATGTAAGCTTATTGTATTAACTGACTTCTTATTGAACGGAGCAACGATGAATAATGAATCCTTCATCGACGTCAAAGGTAACACAGAGATGAATTCTGCCATGTCATTAACCGCAAAGGCCATGTTCAGAACAAATAATCTGCTTGGTACTACGCAAACGGTGAGTGGTCCTGTAAACGGTACCGAATGGGCATTGTTCAGGGTGACCGGAACTTCAGCAGACGCAGTTAATAATGCTGGAGGCATCTTTACCGGTCTTGTACTGTATTGTGACAGCAAAAGAACATTAGACGCCAGACATTTCAGCAATTCAGCGAAAAACGGCTGTGATATCTATATTCCGGCGAATGAATGCAGTGAAGGATATGGCGTTGATCCTAACCCTTCATTGCCTGATACAGATGAAGATGGCGTCATAGACGTCGAAGATGACTATCCTGCAGATCCAACCAGGGCATACAAAAGCCGCCAGTTTAACTATGATCAAGGTGGTTCTACCATAGCATTCGAAGATAAATGGCCTTACCAGGGAGACTATGACATGAATGACGTTGTCATTAGCTACCGTTACGAAATAGGAACAAGTGCGTCTAACAAGGTTGTGTCTGTAGATGCCAGCTTCAAGCTGATAGCCACCGGCGGAGAATACAAAAATGGAGCAGGTATCCAATTCAATATTCCAAAGGACAATCTGGTGAGTATTTCCGGTGCTGAAGCCGAAGCAAATCAAGATAGTCTGGTTGTTATTCTCTTCAAAAACAGCCGTGAGGAGCAGGGAAACTGGAATACCTCTAAGACTACAATAGCCGACAGTAAATCATACACTGTGGCGTTCAGAATAAAGAATGGTCCAACCATCGAGCGATTTGGAGTGGGCAACTATAACCTGTTTATCTGGAATAATACAGGAGGCTTTGGTCGCGGATACGAAACGCATCTCCCGGGACGTCAGCCGACGAAACTTGCCGACCGCTCTCTGTTTGGTACTGGAGATGATAACACCTCCGCGAGCAAGCCATACTACAGCAAGACAGGAATGACATGGGCACTTGAGATACCGGTTTCAAGTTTCGCTTATCCTCTCGAAAAAACGGATATCACCCTAGCATATCGGAAGTTTGCCGACTGGGCCAGGTCTGGTGGGAAAGTAGAGACTGAGTGGTATAAAATAGCCACCGCCGATTACCTCAACCAGGAGTTGATCTTCAAAAAATAATACTTACTAAATTTTATCTCTTTGATGCCCCTCGCGATTCCGCAAGGGGCATTTTTTGTACGCAAGGCATAACGATCAGTGCTGATCTGAAAACAAAGGCCCGATTCTGCGGAGCATATATAGCTTAAATACAGAGGCCACACGCTAAAAAGGCAATCGTCTTAACCTGGAAAAACCTGGTCTTTGTCATTTAAGAAGCTGGACCAGTTTCATCATACTTCACCAGTTTTACTTTTAAATCTTTTAAAAAGTTTATAAATTTCAAACCAAAGTACCGATACAACGGCTATCAGGGATGCTGTTGCTAATTCCGATATACTTAAGTCGGTAACACCGAAGAAACCAGCTAAAGGAGTATAGAGTATAGCAAAAAGTAAAGCCACCGTCAGACCGATAACCAGCGGGAATAGTGGATTTCTGTTCTTGAAACTATCGAATATGCTGTAAAAGAAGGAACGGTTAGCCAGGCTGAGCAAGATATTGGAGATAACCAGCGTAGTAAAGACCATGGCTCTTGTTTTCTCTTCGCTTCCTCCATGGTGAATAGTCCACTGATAAGAAAACAATACGCCAGCAGTAATAAGCAGGCCCTGTACGATGCTGATGCTTAATTCCCGCAGGTTCAAAAAAGTATCTGTCATCGTCCTGGGAGGCTGCTGCATCGTGTTCTTCTCCATGGGTTCGTTCTCATAGACAATAGAACAAGTAGGCCCCATCACCAATTCGAGGAATATAACGTGCACAGGCGTAAATATCTGTGGGAACACCCATCCCAGAAATAGAGGCAAGGAAACCGTAAGAATGATCGGTATATGGATGGAAATGATATACTGTATAGCTTTTTTTATATTGGTATAGATTCTTCTTCCGGCAGCGATCCCTATGGTCAATTTTGCCAGATCATCATTGGTAAGAATCAACGAGGCGGCTGCTTTTGCTATCTCTGTACCTTTGTTGCCCATTGCTACACCTATGTGGGCAGCTTTAAGTGCGGGGCCGTCATTTACGCCGTCACCCAACATGGCTACCACTTCCCCTTTCTTCTTCAGTGCGTTCACTACAGCAAGCTTAGCTTCCGGAAACATCCGGGTAAATAGCACAGTACGCTCAGTGACCGGTATCAGTTCTTCCTCAGAATAGCGCATCACATCATTTCCGTTAAGTACTTCAGACGTATTGACGATACCAGCCTGTGTAGCAATACTACGGGTAGTCTCCGCATTATCTCCCGTGATGAGCTTGACCTTGATACCCGCTTCATAAATATGACGGAACACTGCCTGTATCCCTTCTTTCGGAGGGTCATAAAACACCACTAACCCTAAAAATTCAAAATGAAAGTCTTGCTGTTTCTCAGGAAAGTCATATCCTTCGAAGGCCGACTTGGCTACCCCAAGAACTCTGTAACCCTGGTGCCCAAACTTTGCGATAAGTCCTCTCACTTTATTCTTGTCTGAATCGGAAAGAGCAGAAACAGCCAGTATGGCTTCAGGAGCTCCCTTCGCCGCTATAATTCTGCCCTTTGTTGAGCTTTCAAAAAGATGCGTCATCATAGGAGGATTACCTTCCAACGGATATTCATGAAACAAACGGTAATCCGTCCTCTCATCGTTTTTTTGTGTCAGTTCATATACATGGTGGAGTGTTTTTTCCATCGGATCAAACGGAACCGGCTCGCTGCTCCACATCGCGTAATTTATCAGTGTTGCCAGCTCCGGATTTTCAAATTCCCCTTCATCAAAGATCCTGTCAGATGGATAATCATACAGCTGTTTAAGCTGCATCGTATTCTTTGTAATCGTTCCTGTTTTGTCGGTACATATTACCGTTGTGCTGCCGAGCGTTTCCACTATATTGCTCCTTTTTATAATGATGCCCTCTCTCATCAGCTTCCAGGCACCTAGAGCCATAAACGTGGTGAAAGCAACCGGGATCTCTTCTGGAAGCACACACATAGCCATAGTAAGACCGTTTAGCAGGCTTTTAATCAGATTCCCGGTCTGAATAAAACTGAAAATCCAAACCATCAGAAAGATGATGATACCGGCTACTGCCATCCATTTTACAAAGTTCCGAATCTGGATTTGTAACGGCGAGCTCTCCTCTTTGATAGATAATATGGATTCGCCGATTTTTCCAATTTGCGTCTGTTTTCCTATCTTCTCCACCTCAAAGACTGCCAGTCCCGAAACAGCAACTGTTCCTTTAAAGATCTGATTGTTGCCAGAATCACTGTTTTTGAATATGGAAAAGCTTTCACCGGTAAGCGATGCTTCATTGACCGAAAAATCATTGCTGTGAACAATTCTGCCATCGGCGTTAATCATCTTCCCTTCCTCCGTTATGCACAAATCACCTACCACAATTTCGTATGTAGGTATCTTAACCACCTTTGTATCTCTGATCACTGTACTTAGAGGCTCATTCAGCTTCTCTAATTCTTCCAGCGCTTTTTTACTGCGGTTATCCTGATAGAAGGAGATAGCGGAAACTGCAACTATCGCAATAAACATAAATAGCGCCTCAGCATAATCACCTACAATAACATAAATGATTGTAATTGCAAAGAGCAAAATCAGCATCGGTTCCTTTAAGATATTAATCAACATATTGAGCAAAGAACTGTTGCTGATGGTGTCCATACTGTTGTAGCCATATCGTTCTCTTGAAGCCCGCACCTCATCTTCTGTCAGACCTCTCAGATGCTTCGGTATGTTATATGTTGTCATACTTATTCGAATTGCTAGTTAAATCTAACTATTTCCAGACAGTTCTAATCTGCGGTATAGATATTGGCTGTAATTTGTCCGGAACAAGATTTGTTTGATCATTCTTCCGCTTTATTCTTTAATGCCATCAATAAAGTATATGCACCTTTTTGGACAATCCTTGCATCTTTCAGTTTCTCTGGCTCCAGGATTTCCGTCCAGCCGTTTCCGCTTAAACCTGTTTTTACATTCATCAGTTCAAACCGGCGACTATCCAGAACTTTGAATACATAATTTTTGCCTTCGAAAGTTAAAATGCTTTCTTCAGGTAATGCATACGATCTGTTATCCGGTATTTCTATCGCTGCATTCATATACAGTCCGGGAATTAGGTAAGCGTCAGCATTGTGGAAACGGACAAGTAGCTCTACTGTCCGTTGCTCTGAGATGTTTTTTCCCGTAAGCATCACTTCCCCTTTATATTTTTTATCTGGATTATGGTTGGTGTAGGCAGTGATCGACTGCCCTATATGTACTTTACCCCAATCCTTTTCAAAAACTTTTAGATTGAGATACAAGTCTTTCAAGCTTATTAATTCGAAAAGAATGTCAGCAGGCGAAACATATTTACCGGTATTGACGAAGATGCGTGAAACATATCCGTCGAAAGGGGCGTAGATCTGGGCGTTCGGCCTGATATTAGTAACCGTAACATCTGCCGGGTTGAAATGAACTAGTCTGAGTTTTCCTTCTAGAGACTGTTTGGAAATGAGAAGTGTTTCATAGTCTGCCTTTGCCTGTTGATACACTTTGTCACTGCTCGCTTTGCTCCGGTTAAGCTCTTTCTGGCGATTGTATTCTGCCAGTGCTTTTTGCAACTGAGCTTTTGCTGTAAGATAATCTTGCTGTAGTTGGATGTACTGGTTATCTTCTATAACGGCAATGACATCTCCCTTTCTGAAGTGCATACCGGGTAGCAGGCGCGTCGATCTTATATACCCTCCAAGTGCACTGCTTACAGAGACGAGATTTTGTGGAGGAACATCAATCTCTCCGCTTAGCTTCAGAGTATGCGAAATCGTATGCTCTTGTAAATTCACAAAAGAAAATGCCGAAGATTCCACTTGCTGCCGGGAGAGCCGCAAGATGTTTTCCTTTCCTTCCGATACTGTTTTTTTTGTTATGTTCTTTTCGTTTCCGCAACTTAACAAGAAGAGCGAAACAAGGATGACTACTATATTTTTCATTGTTGTTTTATCTTGAGACTAGATATTGAATGTCAATAATACCCTGGTTTAGCTGCGAAACAGCGTTGAAGTAGTCGCTCTGAATCTGCATAGACTGATTGTTCAGCATTACCCAGTCCAGATAGTTGATTTCTCCGCTATCGAACTGCTCCTGGGCTGTATTGAACATTTGCTTTGCCGCAGGGAGCAGTTTTCGGTTGTAGGCTTCAACGATCACAAGCTGAGCCTGATGCCGTTGTATAGCGGTGTTATATTTTGCCATCCATTGCGCTTTATGAACGTCCAGTTCGTTCTCGGTAAATCGGATTTTCTGCTGCTCAGCTTTAATGTGTGATTTTTGCGACTTCGAAAAGATCGGGATTCCTACACCCACTTCAATGGAGTTAAAACGACTGGAATTTATGTCCTTTAAGCTTTGGTTAAAATAGCCGAAAGATAAATTAGGAAGTAGTTTTGACTTCTCTAAGCGCACGGATGCCTTAGCCTTCCCGATTTCCCGCGCCGATAACTGGATGCTTGGATGGTGAGATAAATCGTTAAAGGTATCAGGAAAAACCTTCTCCTCCATAACTATATTGCTTCCAACCGGTTCATAACGTATTTTGGTGTTGAGCACCAGTTGCAACTGTATTTTTGCTAGTTCAATGTCATTCGCCAAACCTGTTAATTGCATGGCTATCTGCTCCCGCTGCACTTCTGCTGCTGTTTTTTCCAGCAGATTGCTTTCTCCTTTTTCTAAACGCAACAGGGCTTTTTCGAGAAAACCAACATACATAAAATCCGATTCTTTCAGAATCTTTTCTTTTTCCCGCAGAATCAGAATATGGTAGAACAGCTCTGTAGCGGTCTTCCTGATTTCAATCCTGTTGAGGTCAACCGCAATCACTGTGGAGGCCCATTCTTCATTCAGTAGCTTTTTTTGGTTACGATATACTGTTGGAAATTGGAATGACTGAGAGACTCCGAACTTGTTGTCAGCTGTCCTGCTGTTTATCTGCCCGTATTCAGTTGTGACAGTTGTTTGAGGAATATCATTGCCTGTCAATGTTAGTTTTTGATAATACTCAGCCAGTAAGGTTTTGCTCTTTTGAGACAGATTGTTGGTCAATGCGCTGTCTATGGCTTGATCCAGCGTTATCGTTTGCCCGGAAACAGGCAATTGTATAAGCAATAGTATCACGATAGCCACGGCTTTTTTACCCCATTGCATTTTCGGGAATTTTATGCTTTCCACGTGAACAAATAGAGTAGGGAGCACAAACAGGGTCAGAAAAGTAGCAAACAGTAATCCGCCGATCACTACAGAAGCGAGAGGACGCTGTACCTCTGCTCCAGCTCCGTTGCTAACGGCCATAGGTAAAAATCCCAGTGACGCTACAAACGCCGTCATCAACACGGGGCGTAGCCTCGTCTTCGTCCCTGTCAACGCGATATGAAACAAATCTGTCTCGCCGGCTTTCTTGAGGCGGTTAAATTCAGCTATAAGCACGATTCCATTCAGTACTGCCACGCCAAATAGTGCAATAAAACCGATGCCGGCGCTGATACTGAAAGGCATTCCTCGTGACGCAAGCGAAAATATGCCTCCAATAGCAGATAGCGGAATGGCCGAATAGATTAACAAACTTTCTTTGACCGAGCCAAAAGCAAAAAATAAAAGGATGAATATCAATGCCAGTGAAATAGGAACAGCTATCATCAATCTGTTCGTTGCCTGCGCCAGGTTTTCAAAGGCGCCACCGTACGTGATGTAATAGCCCGGCGAAAGCTTTAGCTGGGCATCGGCTTTTTTCTGCAACTCATTGACAACGCTCTGTACATCGCGTGACCGGACATTAAACCCGATAACGATTCTCCTTTTAGCATCCTCGCGCTGTATTTGTGCCGGACCGTTCTCTATGTTTACGTCAGCTACCTGATATAAGGGGATTTGATTGCCTTCAGGAGCCGGGATAAGCAGATGCCTTATATCTTCGATATTCTCTCTCTGTTTTTCATTCAATCGCAGTACCAGCTCGAATCGTTTTTCACCCTCATACACTTTTCCCGCACTCTGACCAGCGAAAGCGGTGTTAACAACGCTGTTTACATCGGTTATATTCAATCCGAATTGGGCCATACTTGCCCGTTTATATTTCACGATGACTTGAGGGAGACCGGTAACAGGCTCAATATAGAGATCTTGGGCACCTTGTACCGTGTTCACTATCGCAGCAAAGCGGTGAGCATAAGCAGCCAGACTGTCCAGATCTTCGCCAAATATCTTGCATACTACATCTTGTCTTGCTCCTGTCATTAGTTCATTGAAGCGCATCTGGACAGGAAACTGGAAGCCGGTACTGATACCCGGTACGGCCTCCAGCGATTTGCCCATTTTTTCAGCCATCTCCGGAAAAGTTTTGGCAGATGTCCATTCCTTTTTGTCCTTAAGAATAACCATCATATCACTGGCCTCCATGGGCATAGGGTCAGTAGGGACCTCGCCACTTCCGATCTTGGTCACGACCATTTCCACTTCAGGATATTCTGTTTTTAAGATATGGGCAGCTTTTTGGGTGTAATCGATCGTTGTTTGCAGGTTGCTCCCTGTCAAGACTCTGGTATCCACTGCGAAATCACCCTCCTCCAGTGCCGGTATAAACTCTCCACCCAATCTGGACAGAATAAAAATCGCGCATAGAAAGAGAGCAGTGACTATCCCGACAACCGTTTTTGGAAAATGCAGTACTTTCGTAAGTATGGAATGGTGAAGATTTTCCAGCTTCTTCATCATTTTGTCAGATAATGTCGGTTGATGTCTGAGCCTTTTGCTCAATACAAGCGAACTCATCATTGGAATATAGGTCAGCGAAAGAATGAATGCACCAATCAGGGCAAATATGACGGTCTGTGCCATTGGTTTAAACATTTTTCCTTCAATACCCTGCAATGTAAAAATCGGCAGGTAAACGATCAGAATGATAATTTGCCCGAAGACGGCACTTTTGACCATCCTGGTGGCAGAAGAGCCTACCTGTTTGTTCATTTCCTGCTGTGTGATTGTTTGTACCACCGCATATTTTTTGCCCTGATGTAATTGATGAAGCACCGCTTCCACTATAATAACAGCACCATCCACAATCAATCCGAAATCCAGCGCACCAAGGCTCATCAAATTTCCGCTCACGCCAAAAACGTTCATCATGATAATGGCAAAGAGCATAGAAAGTGGAATAACAGATGCTACTAAAATTCCCGCCCGGAAATTCCCAAGAAATAATACCAGTACCAGTACAACGATCAAAGCTCCTTCAGCTAGGTTCTTTTCGATAGTGCCGATAGCATTGCTGACCATCTTCGATCGGTCAAGAAACGGTTCAATGACCACTCCTTCGGGTAAGGCTTTCTGAATGGTGGCGATGCGCGCTTTGACATTCTTAATGACTTCATTGCTATTAGCTCCTTTGAGCATCATGACGACTGCTCCCGCAACTTCGCCCTGATCATTGTATGTCATCGCTCCATATCGGGTCGCGAAACCTGTCTTTACCTCTGCAACATCTCTTAAAAGGATTGGAAGGCCGTCTGCTGTGGATTTTATGGCGATATTGGCGATATCTTCCTCATTGCTAATCAGGCCTTCGCTACGGATATACAACACCGCAGGACCTTTTTCGATATACGCACCACCGGTATTTTGGTTGTTCTTTTCCAGCGCATGAAAGATGTCGTCTATGGTCAGATTTTGCGATTGCAGGATATTAGCGTTGACCGAAATCTCATAGGTTTTCAGTTTACCGCCGAAGCTGCTTACTTCTGCAACACCTTTTACGCCCAGGAGCTGCCTGCGTACAATCCAGTCCTGAATAGTTCGCAATTCGGTGACATCAAAATGATCCTCATACCCTGTTTTCGGACGAACTACATATTGGTAAATTTCACCCAGCCCCGTCGAAATAGGCCCCAGTTCAGGAACCCCGATTCCATCAGGTATTTCATTCTGTATGGATTGCAGGCGTTCTGCGACTTGTTGCCGTGCCCAGTACACATCGGTGTCGTCATCGAACACAATGGTAACCAATGACAGACCAAACCGGGAGAAGCTTCGTATTTCGGTGATACCATTGATGTTGCTGTTAGCTTGCTCTATAGGGAATGTGATCAAACGCTCGATATCCGTAGCGCCAAGTGCCGGAGCTGTTGTAATGACCTGAACCTGATTATTGGTAATATCAGGCTGAGCGTCTATGGGTAATTTTGTGGCTTCGTATAGACCGAAAAATACCAGGACAATGATAAAAAGCCCGGTAATGAGTTTGTTCCGTATGGAAAGCTCAACGATTTTATGTAACATGATTATTTGGTTATTGCTAGTTTTTTATGGAATGGCGCGTTAGAGACCATGCACGGCTGATGGCACAAAGCCTGACGACAAACATGATTAAATGGAACTAGCTAAACGTCAGCTGGCGCGAACGCAATAACAGCAGTTATGCAAACAACACCCGCTGAAGCACTAGCAGGTCCACGAAGAATCACTCAGAAAATTAACAATACTTAGGCGGCTGCCAGATAGAAGAAAGCATACGTGTCTTCACAAAGACATCATCATGCGGTTGTGCCTTTTTCAAATGTAGTGCATCGTGTATTTCTCTTGCCTCAAAAAAATAAGGTGGCGTCACTACGAAACAGAAAAACAAGAGAACGGAGCTGGAAATAAAAGGTAATTTTTGCTCCTGACCCGGATCGTCACGGTGAAGATGCCCCTTTAAATGATGGTTATAATGAAGGGCTAAAAAATGGCTTACTGTAATGTGGGGACTGTGTTCTTTATGTTGGAAATAATGCTCTATTAATACAGGAAACTTTAACAGCTGTGAAAGTTCGGTGGTCGAAACCATGTACACGGTAAGCAGAAATATTACCAGCATCCTTTTCATCGTCGCAAAATTACGAATAATAGAACTTTGCTTAATTTTTTTTGAATAATTAACAAACTACCGTTAAGATATATTGGGTTCGATCCTGACCCCGAAGTGTATTTTCTGCATCGGAACCTGCTATCCATTATTATTACTGGATTTATCTGGGCCTGTTGGTGTGAGATTATTAAATTTTGTCTCAACAGACTGATAATGACCCGTATCACTTGCTTGTTGTTACGCAGATGCTTAAATTTGGTATAAAGAGGAGGCGTTATGATTGAGTTCTTTATATTTTCCATGTGTATAATCTATTTCATGTGGGAATTTAACCATGAATAAGCATACTGCTGCTTAGCGTTGAAGAGGCCATATTCTCTAATTCGGGAGGAAAAACTTAAGTTTGCCCTTTCAATTATTTGAATGCTGGATATTTTATACAGGGACGAGTTTCTCATCGCCGTCAATAAACCCCATGGGCTGTTGGTACACAGGTCTCCCATAGCAATGGATGTACAGGAGTTTGCCCTTCAGATCCTTCGTGACCAAATTAATCACCATGTGAACCCGGTGCATCGCCTTGACAGAAAAACAGGGGGCGTGTTACTATTTGCCCTGCACAAAGAGGCGGAGATCGGAATGCACAAACAGTTCCAGGAAAACAGGGTAAAAAAGAAATACCTTGCCATAGTGAGAGGTCATACCCCTGACCAGGAAGAGATAGATTATCCTTTAAAAAAGGAAAATGGTGCCATTCAGGAAGCACTGACCTTATATAGAACGCTGGAAAGGGCTGAAATTGATGTCGCCCTGGGCGCACACCAGACCTCCAGATATTCATTAGTAGAAGCCTCTCCGCAAACCGGGCGAATGCACCAGCTCCGCAAACACTTCAGTCATATCTTCCATCCAATAATCGGCGATAGAAAGCATGGCTGCAATAAGCAAAACAAACTTTTCAAAGAGACATGGGAGATGACTACGATGTTGTTGCATGCAAGCAGTCTATCTTTCCATCACCCCATGAATCAAAAAGAAGTATTTATTGAAGCCCCCCTTCAACCCGAATTTAAACGTGTTATGGACTTAATGTCGTGGGATATTAGCTCCTATGATGTTCCCCAAGGGATAAAGTTGTAAATTTGTCGTTCCTCTTTAAAAAAAATTAATAATTGTGTGGTTAGAAAAGATTAAGCTTAGTAAGCAGCTGGTAAGGTCGGTAACGGAAGCCGGGTATCTGGTGCCTAAAGAAATGCAGCTTCGGACAATGTCCCGGATTATTGGCGGACAGGATATTATCGCCGTCGGACCCGAAGGTTGCGGTAAAACGACCACCTATATACTGGGTGTCTTGATGCGGCTTAAACAAACGCCCGAGATTGCACCCCGCGCCCTCATCCTTGTCCCTGATAAGGAACGGGTAGAAGCAGTTGTGGAGCAAATTAACTTGTTAAATAAGAACAAGTCGCTTCGCATTGTGAGTCTGACTCCCGGTTCCGGTATGGAAGCAGAGCTTGATGAACTGGCCGATGGCGCAGATATCATAGTGGCTACGCCTGATCGTGCAAGAGCCATCTACCTGAAGCTGGCTCTTGACCTGAATAAGATTCAGATGTTTGTGGTCGATGACGCAGAGCTGATCGTGAAGCAGGGCCTGCAATTGCCGGTTAATGAGCTGGCCAACAGTATTATTAGGTGTCAGCGACTGGTATTTGCTGAAGTTATGCACTCGCGGATCGAGCAGATGATCGAGCCCTTTATGCGGGATCCCAGCATAATAGAAGTAGAAGAAGAAGTTGAAGCCGTTGCGGAGATCTATCCACAGGAACTCTATAACGTTCCGAACTTCCGGACCAAGCTGAACCTGTTAAATATTCTCCTTCGCGAATCTCAACTGCCGAAGACCGTAGTTTTTGTCAATACGCGTCTCACGGCCGAGAAAGTATATAATAGCCTGTTTTCAAAAGCTAAGTCGAAGTCTGCCATCCTGAATCCGGTGTTCTTTGAGTCCAGAGGAGTAAGCTCAATAGATGAGTTTTACGATTCTGAAGAGTTGGAGACCCTAATTGTGGCTAATGAGCTTACCGCTCCGGTTAATCTTCGCGGGATAGACCGCATCATTCATTTGGAGCCTCCAGTGGAGAAGGAAACGTTTATTTCCAGAGTGATTAAGGATCAGGATGAAGAAATTGATGCGTTATCCATATTATTTTCGACGGATATCGAACTGGCCGATGTAAAGAAGGTAGAACAGGCATTAGGATATAAGTTTCCTTTAATGGCGTTACCGGATGGAGTGGTTGTAGATACCGAAAGCAAACCGAAGACAAAGGCCAGGCGCAAGACGGAAGATGAACCGGAGAGGGGCGAAGCCTTTCATGAAAAAAAAGAAAAGAACAGCAAAGATTACAACATAGGTGCTGGCAAGAAAGCCAAGTTGGACAGAAAAAGAAAACACAGTTAACACATGATGCAAGAGCCGTTTGACATAGAAGTAGGACAGGTTGAGTACGCCGTATTTCCTGAAGAGAACGATACCTATACCATCTTCAAAGATGGTGTTGAATATGTTAAAATACAGAAAGATACTGAGCAGCTATGGCTAAAGCTTGATCAGGAGACCGATCTTCCTCTTTTCTCAGAAGATGAGGAGGTTCGCCTGATTGGCCAGCAGATAAGCGCTTATCTGGGAGAATAAACAAAAGCCTGTCCCCAACTCATTGTATAGGGGACAGGCTTTTGTTTTAAGAAGAGACGTATTTCAGTCCGGCGATCGAAGCAATCAATGTGGTCAGAAAGAAAATTCTGCCCAGGGTGGCAGGCTCTTTAAAGACGATGATGCCTACCAGGACCGTACCGACCGCACCGATTCCCGTCCATACCGCGTAGGCAGTTCCTATAGGCAGCGTTTGAGTCGCCTTGATGAGGAGCAGCATGCTGATTGTCAGACATACCACAAAGCCGGTTCCCCAAAGAATAGCTGTATTACCGCTAGTTTCCTTCATCTTTCCGAGGCAAGAAGCAAAGCCAACTTCAAATAGTCCGGCTATAATGAGAATGATCCAGTTCATGTAGTTGATAATTTCCTGCAAAGATGGAAAATAATCTACCACCTTTTAACTTGTTTTATCATTTTGCTGAGTTCGCCGGCTATTTCCTGATGTTCCGCTAAGCCAGGATGCTCTCCATCGCCCTGGTATCTTCTACTGAATGTGTAGCTGTATAGCTTATCATCGCGGTGGCCTCTCCCGGAGGTTCCGCGTATTCTTCCTTCGTTATAGATGGTTGCCATTTTCTTATTGGATTGATACCAACCTTCTGCCATCCGGCCGGCTTGTCTATACTTGCGTCTATATCAGCCGCTAGTGCAGCAGTGATCGGCGCGTGTTGAGTCCGACTTACGACATGAAAAGTCGGACTCATGTGGGCTGCAAGGCTCCCTATATACGGCGGTATATAGACCTTGACCCTACACAGTTAGGGTCAGGCTTTGGGGAAATATTTGCACATAATCGATACAATGCTTTTAGAAACAGATGTTTTACGAGGGTTCATGAGGGAAATCTGTTTGGTACGTAATTAGAGTAGTTAAGTAAGAACCGCTCCTTACGGGTGAGTCCGCAATACTTGCTAAGATGAAAAATATCGTGCTTCTCTGCTATGGGAAGGAAATGGAATATAACCGTGCAATCGTATCGATACTGAGTTTGCTGGCATGGAGCAGAAGGGCCTCCGGCAATTTCAGAATCATTTGTTTCACTGACAACCCTGCTTATATGAACAAGTATCTGGCAGAAGTCAAGGTGGAGTATATCTACCTTACCCCATCGACGATGCATCGAATGCTCGGTGGCAGCACTTATATCCACCGACGGAAGATATGTGTTCTCCAGGACGTATACCTGCGTTATCCGGATGATGACATCATCTTCCTCGATTCTGACACATTTTTTATATCCGAAACTCCCCGCTTTATGGAGGGCCTGGAATCCGGTTACTCGTTGATGCACGAACGCGAGTACAAAATTGAAGAGGCCCCGGAGATTTACAGAAACTATATGAGTAAGAGGCTTGAAAATGCGGAAGCCTATCCCTTAGCATTTATCAGGCAGATCGAGAAGCAGACCTTCGCTGTCCGAGATGGGAGATTATCTTTCAAAGCCGACCAGTACGTATGGAACTCAGGAGTACTTGGTTTAAAGAATGAGATCTTGTCCTATCTGGAATCCATATTGTCACTCAGCGATGCGTTTTATAAGGAATCCAAATGGTTCATCAGCGAGCAGCTCGCATTTGGTTTACTGTTGCAAGACAAAACGCAAATCAGGGAAAGCTCAGCCTTCATCAACCATTACCATCAGAGCAAGCACCATGTTGATCCCCGCATCAACAAGCTGCTGGATGGGAAATTTCTTCAAATGAGACTAGCTGAAAAGCTGGCCTGTATTAAAAGGTTTACCGTTTATGTAAATAAACTGGTGATACTAGATAGTTCCTCTTCTATAGCAATCGGCGCTTTCAAACGAAAGAACCTCATAAAAGGCTTAAAATTTGCATTCAAAGCATTGAAGAATGTTCCCATGCATCCGATGCTGTACGCCTATACAAAAGACCGTATAGCCATGATCGCGAGTAACCGGGGCTCTTAATTTTTAAGCCAGCTTCCGCGCTTTTTGTTATGGTTCCGGTGTCTGATAATCTCCGTCATTTGAAGGAGTATGACGAAGAAAACTTTCATCTCGAGGAACGCTTCTTTTAGGCGGAGTTTGAGAAAAGCGGAGAAAAAGAACTCTATTCTTGACCTCATGAAAACCATCAGGCAGTGATAGAAACTTCGGTTGATGTTCATCAGTGTAATCAGGCAGCCTACAATCTGCCGTTTATACCTTTTATCATAAGGGAACTTCTTGACTTCAGCTAGTTCCTGCACCCTGTCATGACAGCCAAATGCTGTAGGACAGATACCCGTGTGCCCGCCATGATACATGACACGGTGCATGTAGTCATCGTCTTCACCATAGTGAGGGAAAATGGGATCAAACAGCCCGACACTCTCTAAACCTTCGCGTGAGATGAGCCAAAACGCTGCATTGACAAAGGTTGTCGTGTATACAGCCCGTTCAGTTCCATTTTTTAAGATCAGGTCGGAAACTATGTTTTTGCAATGGTATGGCGAGATATAGAGAGAAAACCCGAAATCGAGTTTCTTTTCAGTTCCATCAAGGTGCATGGGACTGAGAACATAATATTGAGGATTTGCTGCGTGAGTAGCAACAAGCGTTTCGATCGTATCGGGCATGATCCATGCATCCTGATTTAGCAGGAAGACATAATCTGCCCCTTGCTCCATAGCTTTTAGTATGCCTAAGTTGTTCGCTTTCCCGAAACCAAGGTTTTCCGGACTGTTAATAATATCCACTTCGGGATAGAACTGGCGGATTTTTGAAATACAATCATCAGTAGATTGATTATCAACAACAATGGTTTTGACGGAAATATTTGATTGCCTTAGACTGCCGAAACATTTGTCGACCCATTGGGCTCCGTTATACGTAACGATAATTACAAACACCACTGGATTCTGATCGGTACTCATATGCATGGATTTATTTAACTAGAGGTTCTTTTGGACGACGATATTCTCGATATCACGATGGATGCGGTACTCCTGATCTCATTTTTTGAGCTGACGATAAGATTGACCAGCATGATAAGAAGAAGGACCAACTTGGCATTATTATGTTCAAAATAGCATGACAGCCATATTCCCAGGGATAGCAAAATAATAGGAAGCCAAAAAATCAACAGAGGTTTGAGTTTGAACGCCAATGCATGGTGAAAGATATAGATCATATTGAACGGAAGGACGAACAGTATGAAAGATAAGGAATAGAACTGTGCAATTCCCTGTAGCGAGTAGTAAGCACCAATGACAATACCGGCGATGGTAAAGAACGCTCCAAACCAGCCGCTGATCATCAGGTCTCTTTCTTTATTCATCAGAACGAGGACATTTCCTGTTGTGGAAAGAAGCGACTGGCCGAAAATCAGCAAACCGAAATAGGGAAGGAGCGTGCTTACTTCAAGCCAGTTCTTACCCCAGAGGACAGAGACCAACTCAGTCGGGAAGATGATGAATATAAACGCAATAGGATAGACTATGATGGAGATGACTTTGAGCACAAAAGTATATTCTTTGTTTATATCACCTCCCTCTGAGTTGAGTTTCTTAAGGCTTGGGTATAAAACCGTACCCATAAGACCAGTGACCAGTGACAAGGGAAGGGTAAGCAAACTATAAGCTCTATTGTAAATACCCAGCTCGCTTACTCCATAAATCTTACCCACTATGAGATTGTCTGCGTTTCTGGACCAGTAATTAACCAGGTTGAATCCCAGTAAGTTCTGGATGCTGTTACGGGTATGCCTGAATGCGATCCTGATATAGTTGAAACCATAAAGATGGTAACCGAGGTTGGTCTTATGCTCGTAGTAAATGACGCTGATAATTGATGTAATAATCTGCGGAAGGATTATCGCCCAATGCTCCGCTCCCCAGTAGGCCAGTAGTATGGTAAGGAGAATGCTGATGACCGTGTTGATCAGTGTTATCTTTCCTATATCGTTGAAATTTAGCGACTTGGATAGAAGTGCTCCCCTCACGATCGACATACTGCGAGTGATGAATGTTAATGACAAGACAATAGCTGGCAAGATTAACGCATGGTTGTTATAAAACGATGCGATGGGCCAGGCCAGCAGGCTGGTTAGGGCAAACAGCAATATGCCAATGTAAAGGGCCAGCCCGTCCATGCCTTTATGATAAGAGTGGCGGTAGTCGCTTTTAATGACTGCCAGCGATATGCCGCTGTCAGCAAAGACCGATATGAAATTGGTGAAAACCGTGATTAAGCCTACCAGACCGTAATTTTCAGGAAGGAGAAGGCGTGCCGTAATAAAGGAGGACAGAAAGACGATGAGCTGAGAAAGATAATTGTAGCCGCCTGTAACTAAAACATTTTTAAAGAAGGTTTTCTTAAAGCTCATCGGAAAATTTTATTCCATCCATATTATCATCCCGCTTTTCATACTGAAAGTGAAAAGTGTTAAAATTGTTTAACTTGGGCGGTGTTTATTCGGGTAGCTAATATATGGAAGATATGAACAACGCGATAACTATTGTTACGGTATGTGATAATCATTATGCGGTTATGCTGGCGGCATTGCTGAAATCCATAGAGGTTAACCGCATGGGTCAAGAGCAAATCGCGCTTTACATCGTTGATGATGGCCTTAAAGCAAGCAGTAAGAGCAAAATTTCAGAATCTGTCTCCGGACAGGTGTTCGATTTAACCTGGCTTAATCTGGATGATGTCATTCCTGACCAAACGATGTTGCCTCTCGATAACTCCACATTTCCTTTAAACGTTTATATCCGCTTGTTTATTCCACATTTCATTCCTCCGTCCTTAGGGCGGGTTTTGTATCTGGATGTGGATATGATCGTGGAAACCGATATTGCGAGATTATGGGAGATGGACATGCAGGGCAGAGTGATAGCCGGCGTTGTAGACCGGTCGGAAACGGTAAGCAGCAAGTGGGGCGGAATAACAAACTACCAAGAACTAGGCTTACATCCTGAAACCAAGTACTTCAATAGTGGCCTGTTGCTGATGGATCCGATTAAGTGGCGTGAAGAGGACTTAACGAGCCGTATCCTTGCCTGCGTGAGCGAAAATAGCAGGTACGCGGGATTTCCTGATCAGTATGGACTGAATGTGGTTCTGGCCAACCAATGGCTTGAACTGGATAGCAGGTGGAATAGTTACTCTACTTCGAATAATACTGATCCATATGTTATTCATTTTATTGGAGTTAAGCCTATTTATACATCTTACGATTTAAACAATGACTACAGGACCAGGTTCTTTCATTATCTAAGGTTAACAAAATGGACTGGCTTTAAACCTATAAGCAATAACTTCAGACTAATGAAGAAGTTATATAATAAGATTGTTAAAAGGTGGCGCGGATTAGTGAGCCAGACACCCTCCTGATGAGATGTCGGGAGAACTACCTTTTAAACAATGTTAAAAACAGTAGCATAAAGCTTTACGAGAACGATAATATTTACAAATGGCCAATGAATTTCCCGGGGTAACTTTACTCGTTACTCATTATAACAGAAGCAGTTCTTTAGAAAGGTTGTTATCCAGTTTTGAGCGTCTGGATTGCCGTTTTGATGATATAGTGATTTCTGACGACGGCAGTACAGAAGATCAGCTGACCAGCTTGAAGGACCTGAAAGGCAGGTATAATTTTCACTTGGTTACTACTCCGGTAAATAAGGGCCTGGCGAACAATATTAACAAAGGGCAGGAGGCCGTGAGGACACCTTATACTTTATACGTACAAGAGGACTTTGTTCCTTCAGAGTCGTTTCCTGAACATTTTCTTGATGCGCTGGCAATCATGGAGGAGCGTAATGATCTTGATATGGTTAGATTTTACGCCTACTCGGCATATCCTTATCTTAAACCTTACAAGAAAGGTTATTCGGAGATGTTGATAAAGCCCTGGTATACGAATTACCGGAAAATTTACTATTATAGCGATCATCCCCACCTGCGCCGAAGTAGCTTTCCCGATAAATTTGGCCGTTACGCAGAGGGGATCAAAGGTGACCGGACAGAATATCGTATGTGCGTTTCGTTTATCCAAAATAACGGCAAAGGTCTGTTTTATAATGACTTCAAGAGCTTATTTACACAGGTGAATTCGGCGGATGAACCAAGTACGATGAGAAGAAAGAGCTGGACGACCAGCAAGAATCCTTTGATATCGCTTTTTAGATATGGTTACCGCCAAATCCGTTATAATTACGATCTTCTATTTACAAAGTATTAATTACACGCATCAAGAGCCTTCCCATGAATTTCGTTTTCGTCAGCTTACAACGAATCAACACAGACAGAGAGTCAACGTCTACCAGCTTAGCCAAAGAACTGTCTAAAGAACATCGGGTGCTCTATGTGAACCCGCCAATAGACAGACGTACATTGCTTTCGGCCGAAAAGGATGAGTATACACAACGACACATACAGGATATTAAAGATGGGAAAGAGGGACTTCTAAAGGTGACGGAGAACCTGGCGGTTTTAAATCCCGGAAAGGTTATCGAGTCAATAAACTGGATTCCTTCGACGTTCTTGTTTTCGTTTTTTAACCGATTGAACAACAAAAACTTCGCATCGTGCATTCAACAGGCTATAGATCAACTCCAATTTGAATCTTTCGTGTTGATCAACGATAAAGATATGTTTCGTAGCTTTTATCTGAAAGAGTTTTTGAGACCATCGCTTACCGTTTATCTGGATAGGGATTATACCCTCGGGTTCGATTATTGGAAAAAACACGGCACGAGCCTCGAGCCGAAGCTGATGAAGAAAAGTGACCTGGTAGTGTGCAACTCAATGGACTTCACAAGACGCGCTTTGAGATATAACGCAAACAGTTTTTACATCGGCAATGGGGCTGACCTTGAGGTTTTCGATGATTCTGTAAACTGGTCAAAACCTCAGGAGTTAGACGCATACAAACGTCCTTTGATTGGATACGTGGGTGCACTGAACTCCATGCGCATCGATATCAAGCTTATTGAGGATATGGCAGTGAAGAGGAGCGACTGGGATTTTGTTTTTATAGGCAGCGAAGACGATGCGTTTAGGAGCAGTATCCTGCACGAGATACCCAATATATCATTCTTATCGAAGAAGCACACGAATGAGGTTCCTGCTTACGTCAAGCATTTCGATGTGTGTATCAATCCGCAGTTGATTAACGAAATTACCATCGGCAACTTCCCGCTTAAGATCATTGAATATCTAGCGCTGGGAAGGCCTGTCGTAGCGACCGAAACCAATACCATGAAGGAAGTATTCAGTGAAGTTACTTATCTGGCCAGTGATGCGGACGGGTATATTACCGCTATCGAAAGAGCGCTTGATGAGGATAATAAGGAGAGACAGGCTTCCAGGATTGTTTTTGCCAAGCGATACAGCTGGAAGGCCGTTTCTGAAATCCTTTTAGACAATATCCAAAAGGTGGCAAATGCCAAAGGTGTGTTTATTTAATCCTCATTGCTTGAAGTCTTCGTATCGTGAGTTTTCTCCGATCGCAGCATTTTTACGGATCTTTTGATTTCCCTGATGATCCTATTGCTTAGCGCCTTGGCAAAGCTTCCGTCTCTGTCTAATGTGCGAGGGCCGGTCCATGGTCTTGCGGAGTTCGACTTTACGGGCATGATCTTACCATATTTCATCATGTCGAAAGCCAGTCGACCGTCTTCTCCTCTAATGTTGGCCATGACGTATCCGGCTTTTAATCCGAAGTCTTTTACATAGCCCATACTGATTCCATAGGTGTTGAGATAGGGACGCTTGATCTGCCTGTAGGAGGCGATAATGTCTTTCATTTTCTCCAGCATATAGAGCTGCCATCTTGGATATCCCTCTTCAGGGAGAAAAGAATATCTGCCATAAACGCAGGCGACACCTGGTTGCTGCAAGACTTTCATCATCTCGCCAACCCACACCTGTGGATACAGACAATCGGCATCAGCCAGTAATATATATTTTCCTCGTGCGTTTTCCTGTCCTAACTGCCTTGCAGGACCGCAGCCCTGGATCGCCTGGAAAACGTTCCTGACATGCAGACGCTCCAGTGTGTTCTGCGTTTTGTCGGTGGAGTTATTATTTACTACGAGGATCTCAAACGGCATATCCGTTTTCATTTTGGAAAGGGAGTATATACAGCGAAGAATATTTACTTCTTCGTTATAGGCGGCGATAAGTATTGTGATTGCTGGTTGGTTGCTGATCACCTTATCTAAGTTTGCATTTATCTCATCAAAGATGTTTTGCGGGACTTCGTCGTAAGTCTTATAGGGTAAGTTGACGTCGTTTATCCATTTTGGTATTTTCATGGGGACAGTTAGGGATTGGGGGATTGAAGTTCGTTTTGTCTCTCCAGATCTAATCGCTTTGTAACCGTGATCAGTGCTGCGAAAAGGTAGAAGTATATATTTGAAGGAAACTGAACGATTGCTTCCTGAGGGTAGTTTCCAATGGCATAAGCGAAGATGATCACAGACATAGCCAAACAGTACGACCTCAATTCAGGATCTTTGATCGAGAAGAAACTGTTGATACCCGTTATCAGTATAACCACCATCAAGGTGCAAATTAAAAGAAGGCCAACGGATCCCGTTTCGACGGCAACGCGGACGTAACCGCTGTCAGGCGGAAAATTGGCAAGAAAGGAATTTGGAGAGAACCTGGTGCCCCATACTCCCGTTGCTCCGAGGCCTCCACCAAAGGGGTGGGTTTGTATATAAGGCTGAATCCTTTTTTGGTTCTGTTTTCTTACATTAAAGGATGCGTCTTCGGAGGGGCGGAAGGCAGACTGGAAGCGCTTTATTGACGGGCTGGATGTTGGCGTGAAAATCAGTAAGACCATGCATGCTGCGGCGACTAAACTGAAGATCATCATGTTCTTGTTTAGCTTAAGAACGATCAACAGGAGAAGTCCGGCGGGGACAAGAACATATGCACCTCTAGTTCCCGAAAACAGCATAGCCTGCAAGAAGATCAGGGCCATGACTGCCAGTATAATTTTTTTTGGTCTTTTCAGGTGACTGAAAAGCATGGTGATGCAAAATAGGGCAGCCGCAACCATGTTATACGAAAAAGCAACAGGGTCAGAGAATATGGAAAACTTTCGCCAGTGACCATTTATAAAATAAAGCGCTCTGACGCGCGGGTCTTCAAGCGTTTTTAACTCAGAGGTAGAAAATCCGATGTATTCTTGTTTAAAAGCATATAAGGCCCCAAACAGCGCGAGTGCCAGCCAGATCTTCAGGATAATTTTTAAGAAACTGACGGTTCTGATGTTATGGCTAAAAATGAAATACATGAGTGTGATCACCGCTACGGCCCTGATAGTATATACCCAGGCCATACGCGACTCTGCTGCGGGATTTCCCAATTGCAAAATGTTGTAGCCTACCCAAATGAGGATAATGATCCCAACAGGCTGCTTAAACAGGCTCCAGTCTGGCTTCTGCTTCTGACTTATGAAAAAGCCCAGAATAAGAAGAGCCTGTATACCATCCATTACCGTACCTAAAGGAAAAGAAGCGACCATCCCATAAATCCACATGAGCAAATAGGCGCTAATCAATGTGATGAGGATACCGAATTTCGGAAACCTGACAATGGCGAAAACTGCCGGTAACCCCATCATCACTACGAGCATTAATATGCCGCCAGTAAGTCCCTGGCTATAGATCACGAGGGAAGACAGCAATGCGAAGAGTGAAAGCAAGATCAACCCTTCGGTATTTCGTAACTTCTCAACGAGAAATATCCGCCGGAAATACGACGCCGATTTTTGATCGTTGCGTGCCGTTTTTTTATCCAAGGTGAGTATTATATCCTTCATTATAAGAAGACCAGCTTGATAAAAAAGAAATATACGACTATGCAGACAAGGGCAATTGCAGCTCTCCGTTTGTATTCCTGCAACTTTAATTCAAGTCGGCGGTGCTTTTGTTCGTCTCTCTTTATCGGATCTACTCTCATTTCTTATTCAGCTTATCAATGGATTCCGCATGATAATGTTTTGTTGCTACAGATCGCTGATTGGCCTTTCTGCTTTTTAGAAGAGACTGTATCTGATAAAACATGAAATGCGGGATGTTTTTGAGCGATTTAAAAATACGTGGATCAGTTCCAGATTTCGAAAGAGCAAGGTAAAAGCCCGCAACAAACGACGTGAACGCCAGTAGCCACACCATACTGGTAGTAGGGCTGATCCAAAGATTGACCAGGAAACAAACGCCCGACAACAGGATGAAAATGAATAGAGGTGGTCTCAGTAGTGTTATGCCGAATAGCAGCTGATTAATGCTGGAATTCTTCAGACCCTTACCGACCAGCTTGAATCCCAGATAGAAGTACTTGAACCAGGTATTGATCCATCGGGACCTTTGCTGAACAAGCTGGTCTGATCTGGACGTTTTCTCGTCATAAACGATTGCGTGATCAGTAAACGCAATCCGATAGTTTTTTTCGACTATTGCGGCTTGCAGAACTTTGTCAAATCCAGCTCCCTCAATGTTCCGGTGTTCCAAACATTCACGGTACAAATTCACTGAGAATGCCATTCCTGATCCTGATAACGTTGCGGAGGAACCCGCTTCAAAAAGGAGCTTGCCGTCGTAATGGTGGTAATAGATGTCTCTTGCGGCGTCAAGGCAAGCATAGGTCGTGTCGAGGTTCTTTGCTTCACGAAGCCCTTGTACGGCCAGATATCCACGGCTGAATGCTCTGTTTAACTCGTTTAGAAACTCAGGATGAACCAGATTGTCACTATCCACGATAGTGAGACAGGTGTGCGGTCTTACAAAGCGTTTGATAGCGTAAAAATGCGATTTCGTGTTGCTAGCGAGCGTGACTTCAGGTCTTAACAGGGAAATCTTTGAACTGTCGAAGTTAAGGTTTGAAATATCACATTTATCGGCTACGACATAGATGTGGTAGTTGCTGTAGTTGAGCTCCAGGATAGAGGAGATGACAGCAGGGAGCGTGTGCGTTTGCTCATAGGCGGTAACAATGACAGCGTAATCCTGTTCTGCCGCACCGCCTGCTTGCTGCTGGTTGTTACTTTTGCTCCTGATCGTCCATAAAAGATACAGAATAAGAGGCCATACCAGGTAGAATCCTACCAGAACCTGAAAGATCGTCCAAATAAAGTCCAGTACAATCATACCTGGTTTTTTTTCGCCTTGCCATCAATATGCAGCGGTTCATACTTATTCAATACCCAGCCGCTGAACCCTCCTTCCAGCGATTTCAGATATTGTATATAGATTTTCTTTTCGTCGGTTATTGTTTGACCTGCTTCGAAGACGGCTATCACATTTCCTGCAAACAGAATCCATTCTTTACTTTGGTTCATCATGGATACAGGAGGTGTTTCAATAATGATAATATCAAATAGTTCTGAAAGCTGGGCAAGCTTCTCCCTAATGGTTTCAGCATCCGCGATTTCCAGCGGCGAGCGGTCCTGGCCCTTGTTGGCGAGCACGGTTACCGCGGAAGAAGGACGAAGGTGACTGATGTCGGTAATGCCTGTAAGATAATCTTCTATATAAATGTTGCTTTCAAGCGATTTGCTGATGTCAGGGTGGTCGAAGTTGCCATCGATCAGAAGGATCTTTTTGTCGGTCATCTTCCACGCATGCGCGAGGCTCAGCGCGAGAAGGGTTTTGCCTTCTGATGCACCCATACTGGTTACCGCGACGATTCCGGTATTAAGCTCATGATCGACTTCGAAGCGGATGGAACGTAGCTGATTCTTGAAAGTATCAAGACTTTGCGAGGCGGAACCTGACCATATCGCACCGAGGTCGACCATCGGCCCGCTGATTTTATTCAGGCTTCCCAGGACGGGAACGTTGGTTTTATTTGCCAGTTCCTTGGCCGTTGTGACAGAATGATCCATAAAGAACAGAATAAAAAGGACCATGAGGCAAAATACAAACGTGATTATTCCACTGAGGATCACGAGCAGCATCTTTTTTGATGGCTGGGGGAGTCCGGGCATTGCTTTTTGTACCTGGTTAAGTTTTATGGAAAATCCGGATTCCATATTACTTTGATTGAATTTGTTTAATGCATCCAGGTATTCTGTACTGGCAATTTCTACTTCGCGCTCGAGCGATTGCACCTCCGCTTCATGGGGCACCATTTGATCAAATTGGTTATTCAGGTTCCTGAGTTCCCTGTCAATGGTTGTCATGCTGTACCGGGAGAGATCGAGCTGCACCTCAAGTAAGATTTTTTGTTGAATGAGTGCTTGTTTGGTGGCAAGAGGGCTATTTACGTATTGGTCTGAGGATGTATTAATCTGATAGTTAAGTATGCGTTGGAGTGAGTCGATGGAGGTTTTATACGTGGGATCAAACTCGTTTTGTATATACAGATCGTACAGTGCTTTAAGCTCTTCTTTCGTAGAGACCAGGCTTTGATTGATCTTCGTTAGCGTAGACTCCAGATAACCCCGCTCTCCTGGTGCGAACTTGGCTTCAATTTCATTTACTGCTCCTGCATTAGCGGAGACGTCCTTCAGGATTGCCTGCTTTTTGTTGTTATAATCAAGTATCTGAGCGTATAGCTGGCTGGATTGCTCTTCCAGGTTTAGTACACGGTTCTGGATTTTATAGTTTCGAAGCGCAGCAATCCTGGAGTTCATCTGCGCTCTTTTTTCAGCAAGCAGGCTATCGAGAAACACGTTTGCCCGCCTTTGATTTGTTTTGACGAGATAGGCGTAATGTTTAATAAATTCTTCGATCAGTGTGTTGACGACAAAAGCTGACAGCTGAGGGTTTTCAGAGTTGAATTCGGCGTTGATGAAGTCGCTGTCTCCCGCTCTCCCTATCCGTAATTTCCCTTTGAGCGATTCACTGTCATAGTCGAGCGCCCGCAATACATTATGCAGTTTGCTTTGATCCTTAGCCCAAAGATTTAGTCCTTCTGATTTATGGTATTTTTCCTGAAAGGTAGCAAGTATTTGCCTGGTCTCGGCCGGACTGGATCCCTTTAGCGCAGATTGAGGGTCACGAAAGGGTTTCGTGGAATTGAGATCATGGATGATGAGTTTGTAAGACACCTGGTCCAGTATCTTTTTAAGCTTCATCATCTCGATCAGGTTGCCGAATTCCTGGTTGACCTCGGCCCAGCCCTTAGACGAACTGTTACCGGTTAAAACGGCTTGCTGAGTATTGTCGACAATCCCGGTAGCAATCTGCGATTGCGAGACGTAAGAATCGGGTAAGTTCCTGACTAAAAAGAAAGTGATAATTACGGTGAGGGCCGGTACTATAACGAGCGTGAGGCGGTGTTTTTTCAATAGCCTCAGAAACTTGTAGACTTCTTCCATTTATTTGATTTCTTCCAATTTTCTGACGAGCAATTCCTCAATTGAGGCTTTAGCTGTAATCATGTTTGTTTCTGCCTGTACACGCGCCATCTGAGCGTTCGAAAGGGCAGTCGATGCCGAGTTGTATTCTTGAAACGTGATTTCGCTTCGCTGATATTTGATTTTCAGGTCGGTAAAGGAGCTCTCCGCATCAACCGTGATCTTGTTCTGCAGCTTCAATGTGTTAAGGCTTTGCAGATAGAGCATATACCTTCTGGTGACCTCGCTTTCCAGCTGAAGGGCATATTCATTCTGCTCCAGCTGGGCAATTTTTACTTCTTCTTTGGCAGCTTTAATATGGAAAGGTTTCTTAAGGAGCGAGCCGGGATTTACCGATACACCGAACTGATAACCTGTAAGGAGCTGCGGGTTAACAATATCTACGGTATTATTATTGGATCTTAACAAGTAGGAAAACGAAAAAGGGTCTAACCAGGACGATTTTTCGCCAGATAAATTATACTTGGCGATTTTTACCTGATGTTCGTAGGCTTTCGACTTTGGATAGTTTTCTTTGGCGACCGCAATCAGCTTTTGAACATATAGAGGGGAATATTCAGATAGGATCGATTCCTGTGCGCCCGCGTGCTGAAAGATCAGTACAAGCTGGAACAGGAATAGGATGGAGGACTTCTTTGTAAACATTGACAGCTGTAAAGGGGCTAAAATTAAACAACTTCCACCATTATTTTGGTTTTACGCTAGTTATTAAAATTAAGGATGTTTTTTTACATATGGATTATTAATTTCACATGTGGGGAAAAAACTTCACATCAGATGCACACCGCGAGGTTCCTGACCTGTTGGGGAATGCCTTGTCTGAAGAGTATAAGCAAATGTTAAATGAAAGTTTGTTCATTATCAGTAAATTATAGGTAAAAATCCATAAAATTGCAGAATCAACGCTCGTGGCGTTATTTTTGTTTACGGAGATGTCGGAGTGGTTTTCTGAAATCTATCAGTTATCTTACGTTTTTGCCTGCATTTTTCAAGCATCTATTTAATCATATATGACCAAAACTTTACACTTAACCACAATCCTTGTGCTAGTTTTGCTATTTTCGAATGCTGTCAGGGCGCAATTTCCATATAATGAGAGCTTTAGAAACGCAACAGCGGAGGGGGTAGTGTTTGGAGGCAGTCCGTCAGCCTTCCTGACTGCGGCGATGGGGACCGGTGTTGGTGGTACGAGTATTGATCCGGTAGGACACGGTTATCTCCGTTTAACTAACAATACGAAGAATCAAAAGGGTTTTATATATAGTACGAGTAGTTTCCCTTCATCGCAGGGGTTGTCGGTAGACTTCGAATATTACATTTACGGCGGAACGGGTGCAGATGGAATCAGTTTGTTTTTGTTTGACGCAACAGCAAATCCTTTCGTTATCGGAGGATTTGGCGGGTCTTTGGGTTATGCTCAGATCACCACAACGACCCCGGTATCCCCAGGCGTGTCAAAGGGATACCTTGCTATTGGCCTGGACGAGTTTGGTAACTTCTCGAATCCAACAGAGGGTAGGCAGGGGGGGATTGCAGGCCTGAGGCCGGGATCCGTTACTTTGCGTGGCAAAGGTGATGGATCGGCGCTGGTGGCTGAAAATTATAGATTTCTGACATCCGTAAAAACGCAGGATTTCGGGTTTCCGCTAACTCAGGGAGGCTCAGCGAGGTTTTCGGATCCTTCATCTCCGGGTTACAGGAGAGTGTATATGGAACTGGTTCCTGACCCGCGTGGCGGGTACAATATTACTGTCAGGATAACGCGGGGAGGATCATCTCCGGTATCTTCTACCGTAATAGACAAATATTACTATCCGGATATTGCTCCGGCTAATCTTAGCTACGGTATAGCGTCGTCTACGGGTGATAAGACTAATTTTCATGAAATCCGTAATGTGGAGATTGATGTGATTAACTCCGCTCAGCTGGCTCCACCCACAGCGGCGGATGATGAAGTTAGCAGCTGTGTTGGTCAACCCTTCTTTATCGACGTAACCCGGAATGACCGCTCCAACAATGTTGGGGGAGTAATTAACAAAGGATCTGTTGATCTAGACCCTGGACAGGCTGGCACTCAGCCTTTCTTTACGATAGCAGGGCAAGGTACATTTTCTGTCAATAATGAGGGGATTGTGTCGTTTACACGGGAACCTGGGTTTACCGGAACCGCGGTGAGCAGTTATACAGTAAGAGACACCTATGGGGCTCAGTCAGCACCGGCATTTTTAAGGTTTACGATCACTCCGGCTCCCGTTCAGGCTGATGCCGGAAGAGATACATCAGTTAACGTCGGGGTCGGATCGCGTAGTTACACCTTGCGTGGGAATGAGGTAGGACAGGGTGCAGGTTTCTGGACCCAAATCAGCGGACCGGCTACGGCAGGATTTGTCAATTCTTCTTTACCGAATACTGTTGTTAACAATCTGATCGCTGGGACTTATATATTTCGCTGGACTATAACATCCACGGGCGGATGTCTGACATTCGATGACGTGGTAATCACCATTAACTCTTTGCTTTTTGAGGCTCCCGATATCCAGGTTGACGGTACCGTCGACGGGCGGATCGTTATTGATATTCCTGTTCCCGAAGGTGGATCGGTTGTAATTACAAGGCCTCCGGCTAACGGTACAGTGAGCATCGATCCGGTGACCGGTCAGGTTATATATGTACCTAATCCAGGCTATTCCGGTCCTGATGACTTTGAATACGTGATAATAGATGAAGAGGGAAACCGGTCGACACCAGGCGTGGTGACTGTTATTGTGAACCCGCCCGCAAAGATAGGACTGGCCAAAGCCCTCAGCCTGGTTGCTAAGAATCTGGACGGCAGCTATAACTTACGGTTTACCTTTACTGTTGTCAACTACAGTAACGTCAGGATTGATCGGTTGAGTCTTACTGACGATCTTGCCGCCGCCTTTCCGGGTGCGCGGGTCACAATAACCGGATTGTCTGCTACAGGGACCTTGCTGGTAAACACGGCTTACAATGGCACATCAGATACTGAATTGTTGCTTCCCGCCAGTTCTATACAGACGGAATATAAGGAGGCCGTTTATCTTGACCTGGTGGTTTACGTAAGTGCTGAAAGTACAACTTATCTCAATTCTGCTTTGATTAGCGGGATTTCGGTACGGGACGGTGCCGTGGTGACTGACCAGTCGACTAACGGAATGGCTCCTGACTCCCGGATATCAGGTGACCCTAGTCCGGCTGATCCCACTCCCGTGTCTCTGGCCAGGGAAGGTTTGTTTGTCCCGGGGGGATTTTCTCCGAATAATGACGGGATCAACGATGTGCTGATTATTCAGAACAGTCTGGGGAGGAAGGTCCACCTCGAGATTTATAACCGATGGGGTAACAGGATTTATAAGTCTGCGGACTACCAGAATGATTGGAATGGAAGGTGTACAGAAGGTATACACATTGGGGATGATGTTCCGGTGGGGACTTACTATTATGTCGTCATATTGGACGGAAAGGACAAGATGTCGGGTTATATCACAATCAACAGATAATGAAAATTAACATAACGATTATACTGGTTACGCTTATGCTGGCGATTTCCTTCGGTTCCATGGCCCAGCAGAATGCGATGTACTCTCAATACATGTTCAATACGATGGCTGTTAATCCAGCTTATGCCGGCAGCCGGAATGTGGTCTCGGCTACGGCTCTGCACCGGAATCAATGGTCGGGAATGGAGGGAGCTCCAAAAACCACCACACTGACGATTGATGCGCCTGTCAGGAATAAGCGGGTAGGGCTTGGTCTTCAATTGATCAATGATCAGCTGGGAATCTCCAAAACCACCGGAGCGGTGCTGAGTTATGCGTACCGGATAAGGATGGATAAGGGATCACTCGCTTTTGGTGTGCAGGGAAGCGGAGTTCAATACCGGGCGGACTATACGGGCGTTGACCTGGGAAGTGGTGGTGCGTATGACCCGGCCTTTGCTGAAAATGTAAATAAGATGCTGTTTAACTTCGGGACCGGAGTTTACTATAATTCGGATAAGTTTTATATCGGGTTGTCGGCCCAGGATTTATTAAACACCAGAATCACTGAGTATGAGGCGCCCGATGATGCCGCGGGTGGAAGTTTCAAGAACCTCCATTTGTTCTTTGCTGCAGGATACGTGTTTGCGCTCGATGAGACATTTAAGCTTAAGCCTTCTGTATTGGTTAAAGGAGTAAAGGGGGCGCCGGTTGAAGCGGATATTAATGCCATGTTATGGGTAAACGATATCATAGCGGTGGGTGGGCAGTACCGTACAAGTGCTGACGTCGCGGGAATTCTTGAGATTCAGGCGACTCCGCAGATTCGCATAGGTTATAGCTATGATTACAGTATAACACGATTACGCAACTTTAATTCGGGTAGTCACGAAATTATGCTTCGGTACGAATTTGGATTTGAACGGGGAAAGATTTTGTCGCCGAGATACTTTTAAGTCTATGAAATACTTTTTACAACGATTGTCGTTCATCTGTTGTCTGATGGTTATGTGCCTTGGCAGGGAAGGATATGCTCAATTGTCTTTGCGGTCTAAATCGTTTAAGGCAGGAGAGTCTGCCTTTCGTTCTTACAGGTACATGGATGCTATCTGGCACCTTAACCGGGTTCTGGCGGCCGATTCAGGGAATATTGCAGCCGCTGAAATGCTTGCATACAGTTACCGGCAAACCAAAAAGTATGATCTGGCCTTACATGGGTATGGGAAGCTGAGCAGACATCAGCCCCTTAAAGCGGAATGGGCGCTTTACTATGCTGAAGCGCTGGCTGTGGATCAGCAGTATGAAAAATCAGAGAACTGGTACAGGGCGTATATGAGGATGATGCCCTCTGACCGTCGGGCGTCGGCTTTCTCACGTGCAGATCCGGGTGCTTTCTCAAAAGATGCAACCTTTTGGAGAGTGTCACTAACCGACTTGAATACTTCAGCCTCTGAATATTCACCGGTTTTTTATAAAGAGGGGCTGCTATTCGCCAGTAACAGGTTGACTGATCGTCCGGTGAAGCGTGTCTTTCTCTGGGATAAGACTCCTTTTACGAGCTTGTATTATATCAAGAATCTTAAGGATATTAAAAGTGCGAACGACCATTCTCTTGGGTCGGTGCTTGGGGCTCGTAATACCGGAATGCGGTCCAACGATGATGATACTGCTCCTACATCCAACGATTCGAGGACACTGGGTCAGTATGATCCTTCGGTAATTACTGACTCGAGCGGTACCGGCGATGTTTTAAATGCGGGCGTTCAGTTGCTTCATGGTAGCGTGAACTCGAAGTACCATGAAGGGCCCGCAGCGGCTTTTCCAGACGGCTCGCTTATTTTTACCCGTAATAATTATTTTAAGGGAAAGACGAGGGTTAGTGAGGACGGTGTAAATAAGCTGAAGTTGTATATAGCGACGGGGAACAACCTTTCGGTGATATCGGAGTTTCCTTACAACAATGATGAATATTCGGTGGGGCATCCGGCATTGACGGCGGACGGTAATATTCTGGTTTTTGCTTCGGATATGCCGGGAGGCTATGGTGGAACGGATCTTTATTATTCCGTCAGGTCGGGAACGCAATGGAGCCGCCCGATTAATATGGGAAAACAAGTCAACACAGAGGGTAGTGAACAGTTCCCATCCTTGTCAGCCGATGGTTCTTTATTTTTTTCGTCAACAGGACATCCCGGACTGGGAGGCCTTGACGTATTTGAGGTGCCGCTTACCAATATGAGACCAATACGGTCGCCTGTTAATCTGGGCGCCCCTATTAACTCATCCAGAGATGATTTTGGTTTCATAAGGGCCCGAGATGGAAAAAGTGGATTCTTTTCATCCAATCGGCGCGGGAATGATGACATATACAGTTTTGAGCAAGCATCTTACAGAGTAATTCTGGCGGGTCAGGTGACGGATGGGCGAACACGCCTTCCTTTGGGTGGCAGTAGATTATTATTGAGGACCCTCGATGGTGTGGATACGGTTATGACCAACGGAAGGGGTGAATTCAGACTGGAAATGCGAAAGGAAACTGACTACGAAATCACAGCTCAAAAACTGGGTTATGTCAGTCAGCTTGTTTTTAAAACCTCTATCGGGGTTGATAAGGATTCTTTAATAAGAACAGACATGCAGCTGTTTAAAACAGAGAGCCGGCAACAGTATGTGATCTCTAATTGCGATTCTTTGAAACGTGTTTTTGCGGTAGAGAACATTTTTTATGACCTCGACCGGGATGAGATTCGTCCTGATGCAAGGCGCGCACTTGACCATCTTGCGTCGCTTATGAAACGATATCCGGAAATGAGCGTGGTCACAGCGAGCCATTGTGATAGTCGTGCTTCGGAGGAATATAACCGCGACCTGTCGCTGAGAAGAGGTACGGCGGCTAAGAATTATCTCGTTGCGAAAGGGATCAACGGCAGTCGTATCAAAGTGGAATACTATGGAAAGACGCGATTACTTAACCGCTGCTATGATGGTGTTGTCTGCTCGGAAGCGGATCAGCAGCTGAACCGCAGGACGGAATTTGATGTTATTCTGAATGGAGTGAACCTGACGCAGTTGAATTGCAGTGAGTTGTAGCAAAAGGAAAAGTGTTAAACCTTTTCCTTTTGCAGCAGTGCCGGGAACGTCTTTAGCAATATCTTAAGGTCAAGCCAGAAAGAGTATTTGGAAGCGTAAAAGTTGTCCAGCTTTTTGCGTTCTCTTTCAGACATATCTTCTTTTCCACGCCTGCTGATCTGCCATAATCCAGTTAATCCGGCAGGTCCGAGAAACCTGGTGGTCCATTCGTTTGAAGTAAGCATTTCGGCTTCATACAAAGGAAGTGGGCGGTTTCCGACCATTGACATGTCTCCCATCAAAACATTCAACAATTGAGGAAGCTCATCAATACTGGTCATTCTGATAAATTTACCAATTCTGGTAATTCTTGGATCACCTTTGATTTTTATAAAAGTTGATTTGCCTTTCTCTGCATCCGTATACTGGTTGAGAGAGGAAAGGAGGTTGATCTCTTTGTCGGCATTAACCCGCATGGACCGGAACTTATAAAAGTCAAAAATCTTGTAGCCTGTGCCAACGCGTTTGCTTTTGTAAATTATCGGTCCTCTGGATTCCAGTGCTATACATGCTCCTACGATAAGGAAAAGCGGAGCGAGAATGATGAGGGCAGAGCCGGACGCTACGATATCGAATGCGCGTTTATAAGCAGGAAGCCTGTAACGTACGTCCACCTTTCCCGACAAATCTGTCAGGGTCGGTTTAATTAATTTAAACTTCACCAGAAATGACAATCGTTCGCAGAGGTCTTCTGTAGGGAAGGGGTAATTGTAATAATCGTGTACCTTGAGGGAGAGCGCTTTCTTTTTCCACTGCTTGTTAACAAATGCGGACAAGACTACGATGATCATTCCTCCAAGCAATGGATTTTTCTTGATTTTGGATACTATTTGAATCCACTCTCCCTTGAAATCCGCTTCCATCAGGAGGATGTCGGGGAGCGTGAGCAAAGACTGGTCATTGAGAAAAGTCTCTATATTGTGAATGGTGAGCTCGGCTTTGTGAAGCTCGTAATTGGCATTAAGGTCTTTAAACAGGTAGTCCTTGAGTTCACTTCCGGCATAAACAATACGAGCGTTGACACCTGAACGGTTGAAAGTGCTTAAGGTTGGTTCGAATAACATCTTAATGATCTGATTTTGAAGGTATATGGGATTGTGAGAGAAGCTTGGTGATCTCCGCTTTGAGGGCCTCCGGATTGAAAGGTTTGTGTATGTATGCTTCCGCTTTGCGGGCCATACTATTCGCTACACTGGTGAGGTCGTCGTTTCCGGATAGAAGAATAACAGGTATGTCCCTATAGAATCCGCTTACTTTAAGATTGTGAATAAAAGAAGTGCCATCGAAATAGGGCATGTGCAGGTCTGATATGATGAGTGCAGGGTCGTTGCCCTCTTCCAGCCAGCTAATCGCTTCAACGCCACTGTTTTTTATGACTAGTTTGTACTCTTTGGAGAGTACAAAGTTGAGAAGCTTCAGTATGCTTACTTCGTCGTCAACTATCAGAATTTCTTTTTTCATAGAGCAATGTGAACCAACCTTTCCCATAAATGTACGAGTTCTACGCCTGGGATGTGAAAAGGTTTGAAATGATTACATAAATATACACATAAATGGTATATTGTGGGTTGAAAATTAATGGAGATGTAATTTTAAAAGCGTAAATTCATCGTTTGGGCTTACAAAAAAATTACATTGCTATTCCATAATTAACTTTCAGGATTTACATATTTAATTAATTTTGCGTTGCAACATCCAAATATATGTCAGATAAAGCTATTTTAAACCTAGGAGATAAAACGTACGAGTTACCAGTTACTAGTGGTACAGAGAATGAGAAAGCTATAGATATTTCAAAGCTTAGAGATCAAACCGGTTACATTACGTTAGATAGTGGGTTTAAAAACACGGGAAGTACCAAAAGTGCTATCACCTATTTAGATGGTGAACACGGCATACTGAAGTACCGTGGGTACAAGATCGAAGATCTTGCAGAAAGATCCAGTTTCATTGAGGTTGCATACTTATTGATTTACGGAAATTTGCCTACTCAGGCGGAGATTGACAACTTTAAGCACCAGATCAGCAAGCACATGCTTTTGCATGAAGATATGAAGAAATTCTATGACGGATTTCCTCCTAAAGCACACCCAATGGGACAGCTTTGCTCACTGGTAAGTTCATTATCCGCATTTTCTCCCGAAAGCCTCAACGCAAACCCTTCACCGGAGGATATCAATTTAAGCATCATCAAGCTGTTTGCTAAAATGCCGACTATCGTATCCTGGATATATAAAGGTTCTTTAGGAGAGCCGTTCATCTATCCGAAGCATAGTTTAAGCTATGTAGCGAATTTTATGAACATGACCTTCGGCCAGGTTACTGAAGAGATTGAGATTGACCCTGTTGTGGTTGATGCGCTTGATAAGCTGTTGATTCTTCATGCAGATCATGAGCAGAACTGTTCTACATCAACCGTTCGTATCGTAGGTTCATCAGGATGTAACCTTCCTGCTTCTATTTCGGCCGGTATTTCAGCACTTTGGGGCCCGTTACATGGTGGAGCCAACCAGGCTGTAATTGAAATGCTTGAACTCATCAAGAATGATGGTGGAGATACGGAGAAATGGATCAACAAGGCAAAGGATAAGGATGATAACTTCCGTTTAATGGGATTTGGTCACCGTGTTTATAAAAACTTTGATCCGAGAGCCAATATTATAAAATCTGCTTGTGACAAAATTCTCGATAAGTTGGGAATTAACGACCCGATTCTTGAGATCGCCAAGAAGCTGGAAGAGGCTGCGTTAAACGATCCTTACTTCGTAGAGCGCAAGTTGTATCCGAATGTAGATTTCTATTCAGGAATCATTTACAGAGCGCTTGGCTTCCCTACGGATATGTTTACGGTTCTGTTTGCTTTGGGACGTCTGCCGGGATGGATAGCTCAATGGAAAGAGATGAGAGAAAATAAGGAGCCAATAGGCAGACCAAGACAGGTATATGTGGGCGGAGTTGACAAGCAATATGTTGACATAGCTGACAGGGGCTAGTTCATTAACCCCCATCATAAAAAAAGGTGTCCGGAAAGTTCCGGACACCTTTTTTTATGATGGGGGTTATCAGCTTTACATTTAAATAAGAATCCCGGCTATCGTTGCGGAAAGATAGGAAGCCAGGGTGCCGCAAATAAGGGCTTTCACTCCCAGCTTTGCAAGGTCTGACCGTCTTTCGGGAGCTAGTTCGCCGATACCGCCTACTTGTATGGCTATAGAACTGAAGTTGGCAAATCCGCAAAGGGCGAAGCTGGTGATAACCAGCGTTTTCGGGTCGATGGTGTCTTTGATTTTAGCCAGATCCAGATAGGCGACGAACTCGTTGATCACCATCTTGGTACCCATTAGAGAACCTGCGGCGTGAATATCTTTATATGGAACGCCCATAGCCCAGGCGAACAAAGAAAACAGGGAACCCAGGATTTGGTTCAGGCTCAGATGATGGATATCAATACCGACAAATGCCAGAGAAAGCCCCCAGCCTCCAAGTACTGAGCCTATGCCTGCGAGAACGTAATCGACCAGTGCGATAATGGCAATAAAGCCGATCAGCATCGCAATGACGTTTAGTCCCACCTTCAGGCCGTCGCTAGCTCCATGTGAGATAGAATCCACAAGATTTGCGCTGGTCTTTTGCACTTCCAGGGATACTTCACCTTTAGTTTCAGAAACCTGCGTTTCGGGCCATACGATTTTAGAGATGACTAATGCTGCCGGTGCAGCCATTATGCTGGCGGCCAGTAAGTATTCAGCGGGAACACCGAAAGAGATGTAGATAGCCATGACGCCGCCTGCAATACATGCCATGCTGCCTGTCATGGAGGCGAGCAGCTCGGACATGGTCATTCCCTTCAGGTAAGGTTTGATCATGATCTGTGCCTCCACCTGACCGACAAATGCGCTTGCAATGTTCGAGAGTGCCTCTGCCCCTGAAACTCCCATAAGTTTGTATACGCCATACGCAAAGACTTTTACAATACGCTGCATGATACCCAAATAATAAGCAACACTCACGAGTACTGCTACGAAGATAATAGTGGGAATAATGTTGAAGAAGAAGATGGTGTCGACGCCAAAAGCGGTGTTGAGGGCAATTTTGTTTGCCAGAGGGCCGAATACGAAGTTGGCGCCTGCGTGGGAGAAGTCGAGAACCTTGGTGACTCCTGCACCTAACCAGGCGAATATCATTTTACCTGCCGGGACTTTAAGAATGAATACGGCTAGAACGAGTTGAATAGCTAATCCGGAGAAAACGAGACGGTAGTTGATTGCCTTACGGTTGTTAGACATCAAAAAAGCAATGGCGAAAATCAGTATGATACCGATTATGCCGGTGAATCTTTCCATTTATTAAGTTGCTGTAATTTTGTGTGTTGCTTTTAGAGGCCTATGAAGACTTTCTTTTAGATAGTTCGTCGCGGATCTTCACCGCCTTTTCGTAAGCTTCTTCTGCTAATGCCTGCTGTAATTTTTCTTTAAGTTCGTCATCGCTTAAAGAGCTATAACCTGCTGTTGCTTCGGATTTTTCATCTCCTGGAGCTGCATCAATGTTTTCAAGGAAGACAAAGTCATTGCCTTCAATCATAATTCCTGCGGAGGCGAGTATGAACTCATAAGTGTGGATGGGACAGCCAAAGCGTACTGCTAAAGCAACCGCATCTGAAGTTCTTGCGTCTATTTCTTGCACCTGGGTACCATCGCTGCAGATCAATTTTGCGAAGAATATTCCGTCTACCAGATTGTAGATGATCACTTCCTGAATATTGATCTGAAAGGCGACTGCGAATGATTTGAATAAGTCGTGAGTAAGAGGACGGGTTGGTGTCATTTTCTCGATTTCAACGGCTATGGCCTGCGCTTCTGAGCCACCGATAATGATAGGTAATCGGCGTCTTCCGTTTACTTCACCCAATACCAGGGCATATGCGCCGGATTGTGTTTGACTATATGACAAGCCTACAATTTCCAATTTGATTTTTTTCATTCCGTTTACCCTTAATCGCCTGTTTTGTTTTATTTTGCAAAAATAGATTAAAAAAGCATTTTTTTATAATGAACGACGACCGATTGCAAAAGCTTTTCGCTTTTTTAGAAAATGATCCCTCCGATCCATTCATTAAATACGCTCTGGCAACTGAATATACGAAAAGACTGGAGCTTCAGAAAGCGTTATCTTACTTTGAAGACCTGATGTCCAATAATGAAGATTATGTTGGAACTTACTATCATGCAGGAAAACTGTATGAGAAGCTGGGGCGACAGGAGGAGGCGGTAAGAACCTATCAGAAGGGAATGTCTGTGGCAAAAGCCGTACGTGATATGCATGCTTTTTCAGAGTTGCAAACCGTATACCTGTCTGCGACAGGTCAGGATTACGAAGATGATTAAACTTAACGCCAAAAAGCTGTTGTTTCTTAAAGATGTAATGATCTTTACATTGACGGCTTTTGGCGGTGCGCAGGCGCATCTTGCGATGATGCTGAAGGAGTTTGTTTTGAAAAGAAGGTACATCAGCGAGGACGAACTTCTTGAGCTGAATGCGATGACGATGGTTCTGCCCGGGCCGTCTTCTACCCAAACGCTCGTGGGAATTGCTTACAAGGTGGGCGGAGTTTATTTATCTCTTATTACCTTTCTTATCTGGATATTTCCGTCGGCAGCTTTTTTGTGCTTTATTGGCGTTATTTATTCCTTTCTGGGGGAGAAATCGGAGTTCCACCATGTGATGGATTATATTCAGCCAATCGCAGTCGGTATTGTCGGTTACGCTGCGATTACGCTGTCTAGAAGTCAGCTGAAGACCAGGTTGTCGTTATGGCTCGCATTCGGAGCGGTGATCGTAACGCTTATTCTGAAGAACGCGTTTGTATTTCCCATACTCATCTTAATTGGTGGGGTTATTTCCGCGGCGTTGGAGAGTTCTTCGAAGGAGCAAGGTCTCCATACGGGTATTTTCAGGAATATAAATCAGAAAAAGGTGTTGTACTTTATCGGGATCCTGTTGCTGTTTGCATCGTTGGGTGCTATCATCAATCAGACTTCACCTTTTAGTCTTCCCATCCGTTTATTTGAGAATTTCTATCGGAACGGAGTGATCATTTTCGGCGGAGGCCAGGTACTTGTTCCGCTAATGTTTACGGAATTCGTGGAGATGAAGGGATATCTGACTGCCGACCAGTTCTTAAGCGGCTATGCGTTTCAGCAGATTTTGCCAGGGCCCACGTTCTCTTTCACTTCTTTTGTAGGTACGATGGCGATGAAAAACGCAGGAAACGGCATTCTTGGCCAAATAGCGGGTAGCCTGGTAGCAACTTTAGGTATCAATCTGCCGGGTGTAATATTGGTACTTTTCTTCGTTCCTTTTTGGGACGACCTAAAAAAGGTAAGCAGAATAAGGAAATCACTGTCGGGAATTAATGCTGTTGCCGTGGGGTTTGTTATTGCCGCTTTTCTTTTTCTCCTGGATCCAATGCTTAAGAAAAGTATGGGTTCTTCTTTTTTTGAGTTCGGAATTATCGCTGTGACAATCTGCATTTTATGTTTCACCAGGATCAGAACCCCCTGGTTGATTCTAACCGGGGTTCTGGTGGGTCTGATATTTTAGAAAGGTGCCTCATCATCCATGTCATCCATGCGGGATGGTCTGGTGATAAAGGTATTGGGTTTGTCGAAGTCGGTTGATGGGGCCATTCCTGCAAAAGGATCTGTGCTTACCGCAGCGGAGTTGACACTGAAATCATCTTCCAGGTCGGCAAATTTTACATACTTTCCGATGAACCGAAGCGGGATGGTACCTGTTTCACCATTACGGTGCTTTGCAATGATTACTTCACCAATACCTACGGTTGAACGTCCTTCTTCGTCTTCCGTAAGGCCATAATATTCTGGCCTGTAAAGGAAGAGTACCATGTCGGCGTCCTGCTCAATTGAACCCGACTCACGTAAGTCGGAAAGCATTGGTTTCTTATTTCCTCCCGGACGGCTTTCTACTGCCCGGCTCAACTGCGAAAGGGCGATTACCGGGACGTTGAGTTCTTTAGCAACGGATTTTAATGCGCGGGATATACTACCGATTTCCTGTTCACGATTACCGCCTTTTCCTTCACCTTTTCCATGCATGAGCTGTAAGTAGTCAATGATGATCATCTGGATATCGTATTGCGCTTTCAGGCGCCTGCACTTGGCCCTGAACTCAAAGATGTTCAAAGCAGGGGTGTCGTCTATGAAAAGAGGTGCTTCCGTTAATGTCCCGATTTTGGAGTGAAGCTGCTGCCACTCCCATTCAGCCAGATTACCTTTACGGATTTTTTCCTGCTCTATTTCCGTTTCCCCGGAAATTAACCTGTTGACAAGTTGAACAGATGACATCTCCAAAGAGAATACAACGACGGGCTTATTGAATTGAACAGCTGCATTTCTTGCACAGCTGAGCACGAAAGCGGTTTTACCCATTGCCGGACGTGCCGCAATGATTACCAGGTCGGAAGGCTGCCAACCTGAGGTCATTCTATCCAATGCTGTAAATCCGGAGGGTACACCGGTAAGGCCGTCTACACGGTCGCGCAATTTTTCGAGTGAGTCTAAAGACTCGCGGATGATATCATCCATCTTCCGGGAATCACGACGAAGGTTGTTCTGAGCGATATCAAAAAGGTTCTTTTCTGCATGATCCAGAAGGTCGAATATATCGGTAGTGTCCTCATATGCGTTCTGGATGATCTCCGTAGAGATGCGGATAAGTTCTCTTTGAATAAATTTTTGAGAAATAATACGTGCGTGATATTCGATATTTGCGGCGGATACCACACGGTTTGTAAGTTCAGTGATATAGTATGCGCCTCCGACCATTTCCAGGTCTCCCTGTTGTCTGAGCTGGGATGTAACCGTCAGGATGTCGATAGGGGACGACTTTTGGAAAAGCGTTGCTATAGAAGCGAATATCTTCTGGTGTGTTTCTTTATAGAAGAGCTCAGGTTTCAGAATGTCAATAACAGCAGAGAGAGCATCTTTTTCCAACATAAGTGCACCCAATACTGCTTCTTCCAGATCGATTGCCTGAGGAGGTAATTTTCCAAGTCCGCTCACCATATTTGTAAGACGAGTTCGCCTGTCTGTACCCGCGGATTTTCTGTCCGGGTTAAATCCTCCGTTTTCCATTTCTAAACTCATTATGCAAAAATACATAATCGCTTTGTCTAGTTCTGCACAACTATTGAAAGGAGGCTGATTTTTACAACGAGACTATTTCTAGATATCCACATCGGGATGTGGATAAGATGTTAATCAAGGCGGCTTATCAGGGGATTAACAGCCGCTGAGCGATGTTGAAAACTTTCAAAGATGTTAAAAACGGAAGTTGCAGGGATTTTATTATATATAATATGAGCAAAAAAACAGTAATTTGTCAGATAAAATTTTATGAATGAATACGAATTCCGATAGAGTCCGCAGAGAGCATAATCAAATGATTTTCGGCATCCGAGCTTTGATTGAGGCGATTAAGAGCGGGCAGGATATTGAAGCAGTGTATGTACAGCGAGGCCTTACAGGTGCTTTATTCAACGAATTAAGGGTGTTATTGAAGGAGGCTGAGATAACCTATCAGCAGGTGCCCGTTGAGAAGCTGAACCGGATAACGCAAAAAAACCATCAGGGTGTTATCGGAATGGTTTCGCCGATCACGTATCAGAAAATTGAAGATATTGTTCCTCAGATTTATGAAAAAGGTGAGGTGCCGCTATTGTTGATCCTGGACGGGATCACCGACGTGAGAAATATGGGTGCCATTGCAAGAACCGCAGAATGCTCTGGCGTGCATGCGATCATCGTGCCGGTAAAGGGGTCTGCGCAGATCAATCCGGATACGATAAAGACGTCTGCAGGCGCGTTGTTTAATATTCCAGTTTGCCGCCATGAGAGTCTGAGTAAGGTTGTTCGTTATCTTCAGGAGTCTGGTATACAAATTGTTGCGTGTACAGAGAAAACTAATGATTACTTGTATAAGGTTGATTTTAAAGGACCAACAGCTATCGTGATGGGTTCTGAAGAAGATGGGATATCTTCGGAAATTATTCGTGTAGCTGACCACTTATCTAAAATTCCGATGAGTGGTACGATTGGTTCGCTTAACGTGTCAGTCTCTGCGGGGGTGATTCTTTATGAAGCAGTGAGACAAAGAACCGTTTAACGGTCTTGTAGTTTATTGAAAGGACATTAAACTAACCAGTGATTAACGTGGATGAGTATTATTTATTTATAGACACTGAAACATCAGGCTTGCCCAAACGCTGGGACAAGCCTTACTCCAAGGAAGGGAACTGGCCGCATATTGTCCAAATTTCATGGGTGGTTTATACGAAGAAGGGCGAAGAGCTCATTCAGAAGGACCACTTCATTAATGATGAAGACTTTGTTGTGTCGCCGGGCTCCTTTAAGATTCATGGGTTTTCAGACGAATACCGGAAAGAGTATGGGAAGCCTCGGGTGGTGGTAATGAAAGACTTGTCGGAAGATCTGTCGCGTTACAAACCCATGATTGTGGGTCACTTTACCGAGTTGGATCTGCATATGATCGGAGCGGACTATTACAGAGCCGGACTTCCCAACCTGGCTCTTTGTTGCCCGGCCTTCTGTACCATGATGGCAACGGTAAAGTTAGTAAGAAATCCGAGTGCAAGTTTTTTGAGGCTCGGACAACTATATGATCTTCTGTTCAATGAAGGTCTGCGAAATCCGCATAATGCGTTGGATGACTCTATTGCGACGGCCAGGTGTTTCTTTGAGCTTGAAAGGCAGGGGCTCATAACCGACGAAGTTGTAGCGTCTCAACAAGGGCCTTTAAATAAAGTAAAGTATAATGCGAAGAAATTCTCGTCTGCTCTGCCCGTACTTTTTCTTTGTGTGCTTACGATACTTATCTCATTTCTTTTTTAAACACCATGACACGTGCCGAGTTTCTAAAAAATGTTATCCCATTCAACGTCTTGCCTGAAGAAGTGCTCCGGGGAGTAGCTGACCTTTTTCATGAAGTGAGGTATGTTAAGGATACTGTCATTTACCAACAGGAAGTGACTAAAATGAAGGGTATCGACGTTATTGTAGAAGGGAAATACGAGGCGTTTTTTTATGATAGCTCACAGGCCAGGCGGCTTGAAGAGCACCATGAGCCTGGCTTCTGCTATGGGGGAGTCTCTGTTCTGCTGAACAGGAAACGCTCGTTGAGGACCGTTATCGCAAAAAAAGGGACTGTTGTATACTTCCTTCCCAGAAAGGACTTCAGGGCACTGTGTAATGCTTACGATGAGTTCTTCCATCATTTTACTGCGGATTTTGGCCGCAGGATGCTGAATGAAGAATTTGCTCACTTTGCTAAGAAACCAACCTCGTTTGAGGAAAGTTACCTCGCTTCTGAACAGCTTTACTCACGCCGGATTGAAAGTATCGGTTATCGCGATATTGTGTACTGCTATCCGGATACGCCGATTTATAAGGCTGCAGGTATCATGGCGGATAACAAAACAAGCTGTATGATTATCCGGAGCCATGAGGGTGTAGTTGAAGGTTTTGTTACGGATATCACTTTAAGGGACAAGGTTATTGCTAGGAGGGGAGACGTTAATGCACCGGTTATCGAGGTGGTTGACAACCCTGTGGTGACCATCAGCAGTCAGGCCTTTGTATACGAAGCTGTGCTGATGATGTTTTCTACCAAGACCAAATATCTGCTGGTCGAAGACCAGGGTGTATATAAGGGGATAATTAGCCGTAACAGGTTATTAAGCGAACAGGCGCAATCACCGTTGGTATATGTGCAGTCGGTTAAGCTTGCTGTGTCGGTTGAAGAGCTTAGATCGAAATGGCAGCAGGTGCCGCAGATGATAACACAGCTTCTGGGCCGCGGGGTCAATGCAGAGATCATTAACCAGATCATTTCGACTATTGCCGATACAATTGCCCAAAAGGTCATTGAAGAGGTTATTAAGCGCGTCGGCGAGCCACCTGCAAAGTTCGTTTTTATGGTCTTGGGTAGCGAGGGCCGTAAGGAGCAGACGCTGAAGACAGATCAGGACAATGCGATCATATACGAAGATAAGGCGAATGAGCAACGCGAGTTGGTGAGGGATTACTTTCTGAACTTCGCAAAGATTGTTTCGGAGAAGCTTAACTATATAGGCTTTAGTTATTGTACCGGTGGATTCATGGCGAGCAATCCTAACTGGACCCATTCTCTTTCCCATTGGAAACGGAATTACGAAAGCTGGATGGAAGAGTCTCTTCCTGAGACGGTTATCAAGTTTTCTACTTTCTTTGACTGCAGGTATATCTACGGCGATAAAACTATTATTTCTGAACTCCATCAGTTTCTCGATGAAAAGCTTCATGAGCCGATGGAGAAGCTGTTTTTCCATATGGCGAATAATGCCGTTCAGTATGAACCACCTTTGACGTTCTTTAAAAATATCCGGACGATTACCATAGGTGAACAGGAAGTATTCGATATAAAGAAAGCAATGACTCCTATAGTTGATCTGGTTCGGCTGTATTGCCTCAGAAACCGGATTTTTAAAACCAACACGGGCGAGCGCCTTAAGGCCCTGAAGGATATAAAGGTATTTTCTGAATCGGAATTTCACGAATTGAATCAGTCTTACTATTATTTGATGGCTATGCGATTAAAAAAGCAAGCTAGCCAGATTATACACGATAAGGCCCTTCCGGAAAACTATATTGATCCAAACAGTCTTACCAAAATTGAGCAGGTAACGCTGAAAGAGATTTTCAGAACGATAGAGTCGTTTCAGTCAAGGCTGCGGCGTGAGTATACCAGTAATTTGTTTGGTTAAACGCCTGAGGTTTAATGATTGTCATCATTTGGCAGGTTGATAGCTGTCATTGGTTTCAAGAGGATATGAGTATACCTTTATACCATTGAATCACATAGATTAAACGTAATCGTTATGAAACCCACAAATGCGGAAAAGCTTGTTCAAAAAATAGAAAGGGTCCGAGAAGCTCAGCGGTTGTACTCAACCTATAGCCAGGACCAGGTTGATGAAATTTTTCGTCAATCGGCCATGGCTGCAAACAATGCCAGAATATTGCTGGCTAAGCTGGCGGTTGAAGAAACAGGAATGGGTCTTGTGGAAGATAAAGTGATTAAAAACCACTTCGCTTCAGAATATATTTATAACCAATATAAAGATTCAAAGACATGCGGTGTCATAGAAACCGATGAGGCCTTTGGTATTACGAAGATTGCTGAGCCGATTGGTGTGATCGCCGCGGTTGTTCCAACAACCAACCCAACTTCAACAGCGATTTTCAAAGCTCTTATCGCTCTGAAAACAAGAAACGGAATCATTTTTTCACCACATCCGAGGGCAAAGAAGTCAACAATCGCAGCTGCGAAGATCGTGTTGGAAGCAGCTATCGCAGCAGGGGCACCCAAAGATATTATTGCCTGGATTGACGAGCCTTCCGTAGAGTTATCGCAGATCGTTATGTCTGAGTGTGATCTCACTTTGGCTACAGGTGGACCGGGGATGGTTAAGTCCGCTTATTCATCAGGCAAGCCAGCCATTGGAGTGGGAGCAGGAAATACACCGGCAATTATTGATGAAACAGCTCATCTGAAGATGGCGGTAAACTCCATTCTCTTATCAAAGACATTTGATAACGGGATGATATGCGCGTCTGAACAGTCTGTCATTGTAATTGACCGCATTTATGAGGAGGTTAAACATGAGTTTGAAGACCGGGGTGCTTATATTCTGAATGACGAAGAAACAGAAAAGGTCAGAAAAGTGATTTTGGTAAACGGCGTTTTAAATGCCGAAATAGTAGGCCAATCTGCTTTCAAAATTGCCCAGTTGGCAGGCTTTACTGTACCTGAATACACTAAGGTACTCATCGGAGAGGTCGAATCTGTAGAAAGGGATGAAGCCTTCTCTCATGAGAAGCTTTCTCCGCTATTGGCGATGTATAAGGCCGGCACGTTTGAGGAAGCTTTGGAGAAGTCTGTCCGGCTGGTTAAATTGGGCGGCTTCGGACATACATCGGTCCTTTACACGGACGAGGTCAAGTCGCACGACAGAATCGAAGCTTTCGGAACTAAGATGAAGACAGGGCGGACGATTGTAAACATGCCATCTTCCCAGGGAGCGATAGGCGACATCTTCAATTTTAAACTATCTCCTTCTCTAACTTTGGGATGTGGAAGCTGGGGAGGAAATTCTGTTTCTGAGAATGTAGGCGTTAAACATTTATTAAATATAAAAAGCGTGGCAAGCAGAAGGGAAAATATGCTATGGTTCAGAGTACCTGAAAAGGTTTATTTTAAATACGGTTGTATGCCTGTTGCTCTTCGCGAGCTTAAAGAGCTTGGGCGGAAAAGGGCTTTTATTGTAACGGACAAGGTGCTATATAAGTTAGGCTTTTTGGATCCGGTGGTGAAGGTGCTGGAGGAGTTAGGCATTGAGCATACTGTATATTTCGACGTTGAGCCAGATCCAACGTTGGATACGGCAAGACGGGGAGCGGCTGAAATGATCAGCTTCCAGCCAGATACGATTATCGCGCTAGGTGGTGGCTCTCCGATGGATGCAGCGAAGATCATGTGGGTTTTATATGAGCACCCGGAAGTTCGGTTTGAAGATCTGGCCATGCGCTTTATGGACATCCGCAAGCGTGTTTACCGCTTCCCGACAATGGGGGGAAAAGCGATGATGGTTGCGATTCCGACGTCTGCCGGAACAGGATCTGAAGTTACGCCGTTCGCTGTTATTACGGATGAGGTATCAGGCTTAAAATATCCACTTGCTGATTATGAGCTGACGCCTGACATGGCCATCGTAGATGCTGAGCTGATGATGAAGATGCCTAAAGGGCTCACATCTGCTTCTGGTATAGATGCACTGACACATGCTCTCGAAGCATATGTTTCCGTCCTCGCTTCTGAGTATACTAACGGGCTTGCACTGGAAGCGATCCGGTTGATTTTCAAGTATCTTCCAGATGCATATAATGAAGGGGAAACAAATGTTAAGGCACGCGAAAAAATGGCGCATGCGGCAACAGTGGCGGGCATGGCTTTTGCCAATGCTTTCTTAGGAATATGCCACTCGCTTGCTCACAAATTGGGAGCCACTCACCACGTACCACATGGCGTGGCCAACGGAATGCTTATCACTGAGGTGATCAGGTTTAACGCTGTTGACAATCCACGTAAACAGGCTGCTTTTCCTCAGTATAAATATCCAAACGCAAAATGGAGATATGCAAGGGTGGCAGATTACCTGAACCTGGGCGGAGAAACGGATTCCGAGAAGATCGACCTGCTGATTGCTGCAATAGACGATCTGAAAGCCAAAGTAGGTATCCCTGCTTCAATAAAAGAATACGGTGTCTCTGAAAAGGCCTTTTATCCGACCCTTGACGCGATGTCTGAACAGGCTTTCGATGACCAATGTACCGGAGCAAATCCGAGATATCCGTTGATAAGCGAATTAAAACAATTATATATAAACGCCTTTGAAGGAAAACCGAAGGTGGAAAAAGATGAGCTCAAGCTTGACGAAGAGGCAGTAGCCTAAATTTATTATTATTGAAGGGAAGAGACCCGGGAGCGCCAGCTTCTGGGTTTTTTTGTAAATTCAAAGTGCATCTTTGATAGTTTTAATCTCTGGGTGAACATTTCGTTATCTTGATTGCTTATAGTCAGAAGGCGACATATCGTCTAATGGTCTATTTTAACTTTAACACTATGTCCAGTAACTTTTTCATGGTCCTGATTGATGGCGTTCCTACCCGATTTGAAAAGAGCAGAATAATTGAAATCGAGCCCTCCGGAGATGGGGGATCGAAAATTACTATGGTTGCATCCCATGAGGCCGAAGAACCTATCATATATTTCACTTCGGAGGCGTACGAGGAAGTAATGAAGTCATTTTTGTCTTAAAATTTAGTAGTTTTATGCTGTCTTATGAGCTTAAACTACAAACGTATTGTAATCAAAGTAGGATCAAATGTCCTGACAAAAGCAAATGGCTTACCGGATCTTGAAAGGATCGAACATTTGGTTGATCAAATTTCAAGAATAAAGGAGCAAAATAAGGAGGTTATTCTCGTTTCTTCAGGAGCTGTTGCCTCAGGTAAGAGTCTTCTTTCTGTGTCTGATAAGTTTGATGCGGTTGCTACGCGGCAATTATTTGCGTCGATAGGCCAGGTAAAGTTAATAAACAAATATTCTGAGCTGTTTGAAGAAAGGGGGCTGGTATGCGCACAAGTACTTGTTACTAAAGAGGATTTTAGGGACAGGCTTCACTATCTTAATATGAAGAACTGTTTCAACATTCTTTTGCAGCATAATGTGGTACCCGTTGTTAATGAAAATGACGTCATTTCTGTGACTGAACTGATGTTTACAGACAACGATGAGTTGGCAGGTTTGATCGCCTCTCAACTGAATGCGGACGCTCTAATTATTCTGACAAACGTCGATGGTATTTTTGACGGCGATCCGAAAGCTGTCGGTTCTAAAGTTATTGAACGTATCGACCAGGATTTTAAGGGGTTTTCGGGAATTATATCAGCTAAGAAATCAGAGTTCGGCAGGGGGGGAATGATGACGAAATCTAATATGGCCCATAAAGTCTCAAGGTTAGGTATCGCCGTGCATATCGCAAACGGAACTACTGCGAATATCATTCCACGACTACTGGAGCGAGAGGTTTTGAATACTTACTTTGTGCCCCAGAAAATTGCTTCAGGAAAAAAGAAGTGGATTGCACACTCGGAGAACTACGCAACCGGGGTTGTTCGGATTAATGACGGTGCGAAAGTAGCATTGACATCGGCTAAGGCCAGCAGTCTTCTTCCTGTAGGGCTGGTAAGTGTTGAAAAGGACTTCAAAAAAGGCGACATTATCCGGCTTATTGACGAGGCCGGTTTCTATATCGGGCTTGGAATTGCTGAATATGGCTCTGAGAAAGCAAGAGAGCGTCTGGGAGTTAAGAAGCAGAAGGCTTTGGTACATTATGATTATCTTTTTTTAAATCCGCAAAATTGACAATATGAGTCTTAATAGTGTTTTTGAGGGGGCGAGGTCTGCTGCCAGATCCCTAAGCTTGATTACCTCTGAAAAAGTGTCCGGATTGCTGAATGAACTCGCTGATGAACTTGTGGCGAATCAGGAGTTTATTATCAGGGAGAACGAGAAGGACTTAAACAGGATGAGCGTGGATGATCCTAAGTACGATCGGTTGAAGCTGTCAGCGTCGCGACTTCAAGACATCGCTTCGGATTTAAGGAGTGTTTCGGGACTTGACAGCCCGGTCGGTGGGGTTTTAAGTGAAAAGGAGCTTCCAAACGGACTTCAATTAAGAAAGGTGCGCGTTCCTCTGGGAGTTGTCGGCGTAATTTATGAGGCGCGGCCAAATGTGACCGTTGACGTATTTTCGTTATGTTTTAAGACCGGTAATGTAGCGGTTCTGAAAGGGGGGAGTGATGCTTCTTTCTCTAACGAAGCATTAATTTCCATTATTCATAGGGTGCTGGAGGCGAATGCTATTGATAAGAATGTGGTGGTTCTGCTACCACCGGATCGGAGTGCCACAGAGGCGCTGTTAAACGCAGTTGACTATGTAGATGTAATTATTCCTCGAGGAAGTCAGCATTTAATTACTTACGTCAGAGACAACGCTAAGGTTCCTGTTATAGAAACAGGCGCAGGTATAGTACATACATTTGTAGATGCATCTGCTGATCTGGATAAGAGCAGGGCAATAATACTAAATGCGAAGACCAGAAGAGTGAGCGTGTGTAATTCTCTCGACTGTTTGTTGGTGCATAAGCAGACTATTAAGAACCTTGTTTTTTTGGTAGAGGAACTGCGCAATTCAGACGTTGTTATTTATGCAGATCAAGAGGCATTTAAAGAATTAAAAGGACATTATCCTGATCATCTTCTCCTCCCCGCGAAGGATGAGCATTTCGGTATTGAGTTTCTGGACTATAAATTGGCTATTAAAACAGTTGAAAACCTCAGTGAGGCCCTGGATCACATAGCCCGGTATAGCTCAAAACATAGTGAAGCAATACTTTCTGAAGATGATGTAAATATCGATGCTTTTCTTACTCAGGTTGACGCGGCAGCGGTTTACTCCAATGCATCTACAGGATTCACTGATGGGGCTCAATTTGGGTTAGGTGCTGAGATAGGGATAAGCACTCAGAAGTTACATGCCCGTGGGCCTATGGGTCTGGAGGAGTTAACGAGCTACAAATGGATAGTGAGAGGGAATGGACAGGTGAGAGCTTAAGCTCTCACCCTCGCTAATTTTGGAAAGCCTTTCTCAAGAAGATAAAAACCACCGAATAAAATAGTCCCGTAAATCGCGTCAGCGATGATCATATTTCTCAGAAACGGAAGCCCCATGATGTATGATTGGATTACACCTCCCATATTGTGAGGGTACCAGGGGTATAGAAAAGCGAAATTCGTTATAAGGAAAAAGAATACTGCTCCTGCTACAGAAGACAAAGCGATCGATGTAGGGTTTACCTTGCCCCGGATAGCCATACCACATGCTACCATAACGATAAAGCCAATATATACCGGGAGATTGAACCCGTTTCCAAGGAATGAGTCAGACACGGCCATAGCCATTAAGGGAATCAAAAAAGCCAATGTCTTGTTCTGAAATTGCGCGCCTGCGAAAACCGCCAGAGCACCAACTGCTGTAAAGTTCCAGATGTGTGGAACATAGAGAGGTAAAGCTCTTGTACAGGCAGCCAATAAAATTAAGCCGGTTAGCACCAGATATCTGGAGGAGAGTACCATTTTTGTCATAATTCCAAAGTTAAAAGGAAAAATTGAAAGCGGAAAGCTTTTATCTGCTTTTAGTCGATATGGAAAAGTATATGAAAGCCGATGTATCCGCAGGTTCAATTCCAAAAATTGAGAATTCGTGTTATACCCTTTGTTACTGGCGCAACAAAGGGTATAATAGCTAGATTGCTGTTATTCTGATCTTTTCAGGCCATACTTTTCTATCTTGCTATAAAGATGGCTTCTCTGGATGTCAATATCGTCTGCCGTCTTGGAAACGTTCCAATTGTTCTTCTGCAATTTATACTTGATATACTCCTTTTCCGATTGGTCTTTGTACTCCTGGAAGCTTGCGAACTGATCAAAGTTTACCTGAGGATTTTGCGAAGTTGCCGTGTTAGCAGATACCGGTTGCTCAGTTCCTGATGGATTGGCAAAAGTTCGAACATCATTCTCGGTGATTGTTTTCTCGCTGAGGATAATCAACCTCTCGATCATATTTCGCAGTTCGCGGATATTTCCTGTCCATGGAAGCGCTTTAAGTGCATCAATAGCACCATCACTGAACTTTTTAACCGGCATGCCGTATTCCGAGCAGATTTCGTTGCAGAAGCTTTCGGCTAGTATGGGGATGTCGTCTTTTCGGTCTGAAAGCGGTGGTACGTGTATCAGAATAACGCTCAACCTATGGTAAAGGTCCATTCTGAAGTTGTTCATTTCAATTTCTTTTTGCAGGTCTTTGTTGGTAGCAGCGACGACTCTCACGTTCACTTCGATTTCTTTTTCGCCGCCCACACGGGTTATTTTATTCTCCTGCAGCGCCCGGAGAACCTTGGCTTGCGCCGAATGACTCATATCCCCAATCTCGTCAAGGAACAGCGTGCCTCCGTTGGCTTGTTCGAATTTGCCGATGCGCTGTTTAACGGCCGAAGTAAATGAGCCTTTCTCGTGACCAAAAAGCTCACTTTCTATCAGTTCTGAGGGAATTGCTGCACAATTAACTTCTATAATAGGTCCGTTGGCCCGGCTGGATTTTTCATGCAGCCATCTCGCCACAAGCTCTTTTCCACTTCCGTTAGCACCGGTTATCAAAACGCGTGCCTCTGTAGGTGCGACCCGGTCAATGGTATCTTTAATCTTTGAGATGGCCGGAGAATTTCCGAGAATTTCTCTGACCTTACTGACTCTTCGTTTTAAAACTTTTGTTTCCGTTACCAGATTCCCTCTTTCCAGGGCATTTCGAACAGTAATCAGCAATCGGTTCAGGTCGGGTGGTTTGGAAATGAAGTCATACGCGCCCTTCTTGCTAGCTTCTACGGCTGTCTCGATCGTGCCGTGACCTGATATCATGATAAAGGGGAGGTCTGGTTTGATAGCTAGCCCTTCTGAGAGGACTTCCATTCCATCCATTTTGTTCATCTTGATGTCGCAAAGAACGAGATCAAAGTTTTGCTTTTGTATAAGAGCTAAGCCGTCAATGCCGTTATCGACGTCTTCAACTTCATAATCTTCATATTCGAGTATCTCACGTAATGTGTTACGTATAGCACGCTCGTCGTCAACAATTAGAATTTTAGCCATAATGTTCTATTTTTTGAACGTAGGAATGAAGGTTTTGTTTTTACTAATGTATACAATTATATACAGTTTCGATTTGCTGTGGTCGGAAAAGCACAAAGCCGTCTGTTTAGACGGCTTTGTAATAAGGTCTGTAAGCCGGGTTCTGTCTCCCATAAAGGGCTTCCATCATTTATCTAGCCAAGTTATTACTAACATGGTCAAACGACCTACCCGCTGGCGCATTTGCGAAGCAAAACTAAGACGAGCAGCCTTCAGTCGCCAGCATATTTGGTCTTTCAACTCCTGGGGTTTACCGCGGTGTATGTTACCATACAAAGCCGTGAGCTCTTACCTCACGTTTTCACCTTTTCCCAAATCGCAAGCAATTCAGGTAGTTTGTTTTCTGTGGCACTTTCCGTACACATCCAAGATGTGCCCTTCCCGTTAGGAAGCAAGACGCTCTGTGTTGCCCGGACTTTCCTCCTGATATAAATATCCGGCGATGGAACAACCTTTGCAAAGGTAGCTTTATTTACTGATAATGCACTGCTTTTTAAGATCAGCAGACGCTTCATTGGCATCATATAAGCCTTGATTGTTTCCGAAAGTATTGGTGATGTAGGTTATTAGGGCTGCAATATCTATATCTGGGAGGTTCGCATTAGCAGGCATCTCCGAGGCATAAAGTACCTGGTTAACAAGCATGCTGTCGCTTACGCCATGCTTAATCCAACAGGCTAGCTCTGACTTATGCTTTTTGAGGAAAGTTGTGTCATTAAGGGGCGGGATCAGCTTACCTAATCCCTGACCGTCAGATCCGTGGCAGTTCTGACAGTGAACGTCATACAGTTTTTTTCCATTGGTGTAATACCGGGCGTAATTGAGGTCGTTCTCTGATTGACAAGAATAAATGACCGAACATACAGCTGTTATCAAGGAAAGGAAGCAGACGATTTTGTATTTACTCATCAGTTTCTTTTAGCAGAGTTTCCATGTCGTCCATGAGCTTCGAAACCTGATCTTCCTTGGTGCCGTCGTATGCGCCTCTTAATCGTCCTTGCTTATCGACCAGGATGAACCACCCCTGGTGAATATACCCTCCGGGAGCATTTGCATCCTCATTCACTGCAACGAGATAGCTCCGCTCAGCCAGCGTATAAACCGAGTCACGAGAGCCTCTTAAGAATTCCCATTGGTTACCTTCAATCCCCAGTTTTGTAGCATACTCCTTTAGTTTCTCGGGAGTGTCATATTTATAGTCAATTGTATGGGAAGCAATTTTAACATCCTCGTTGTTTTTAAACTTGTCATACACATTAAGCATGTTTCGATGCATAACCGGGCAGATTGAAGGACATGAAGTAAAAAAGAAGTCGGCTACGTAGATTTTGTTTTTAAAATCCTTCTCTGATACGACCTGCTTATCCTGATTTACAAAATTGAAAGAAGGAATAGTTTGATATATTGTGTCCGTGATGGTTATTCCATCAACCACGCGTGTGACTGCTTCCCTGTTGCCCAGTATAGGTAGTCTCTCGGACTTTTGGTTGCAGGATAAAAACAGAAAACAAGATACAGGAATTATTAAGCGAAGATTCATACGGGCAAATTTACCTCTTACTCAACTGGAATACAAGAAATTGATTTAATACCATTGTTTATGTTACCCTTACCTCGTGATAAGCTATATTTGTTAGATGGCTGGAATTGTTAAAAGGATAAGCTTGGAAGGAGTGAAAATCTTTGCTTATCACGGTTATTTTCCTGAAGAGCAGACTATCGGAACACCTTTTTCTGTCGACGTCTTCACGGAAATGGAGAGTATACATGATGAATCCGACGATCTGGAGCTAACAGTGGATTATGGACGCTTATTTGAAATCGTATCGGAAGAGATGAAGATCACCCGTAAATTACTTGAAAAGGTAGCTCATGCTATCCTTATCAGGATTAAAAACGAATTCCCGTCAGTAAGCAAGATAACGGTAAGTATCTCAAAACTATCCCTTCCGATCAAAGGAGAGGTTAGAAATTCAAAAGTGGAGCTTGCTTACGAGCGTTAGCCTTGTGCTAACAAGCCAGAGCTTCAAAATCTATCATTTTTTGACGCTGAATCTCAGGGATTCTTTCAGGCCGGTTCTTCTCATAGTTGAAGAATATGCATACTGTTTTCCCTGTGGTACAAATGTCTTCACCACCATGCGTTTTTATGGTTAGGAGATATTCTACCGTGAAACTGCAGTTTGCTATCTTCGATATCCTAACGTAGGCATACAGCTCGTCATTAAATCGGACCGGCTTTTTGTAACTCACTTCAGCTTTGCCTATAATGATACCTCGTGTGTTACTCTTCCAGTTTACGATTTGCTTCCAATAGCCTGAATGGGCGATTTCGAAATAAGTAAGAAAAACATCGTTATTGACTACTCCATAGGCATTCAGATCGCCGAAGCGAATAGGGATGTACGTTTTAAAGTTATAAGAATCAATGTTCATTTAGCGGAATTTTTGATGCAGGGTGGTTGGTTCTGCAGATGTATTTCGATAAACTATATTCAGAAGGGTTTTGTTTGGACGGAGATGCAGAAGCATAAAACGAACCGTTTTTTTGCTTCTACTGAATCAAAAAGCTAGTTTTGTACATGCTCAGAGAAATACCCGAAACCAAGAGGAAGGCGCTAAAGATTAATTTAAACCCTAATATTTACGGCACGTTTGCTGAGATTGGTGCAGGGCAAGAAGTTGCACGTAATTTCTTTACAGCAGGTGCTGCTTCAGGAACGATAGCCAAGACGATGTCGGCCTATGACATGGTCTTCAGTAACGAAATTTATGGAGCCGAGGAATCAGGACGATATGTTAGTAAGTCGAGATTGATCAAGATGCTGGCTCATGAGTTTGATCTGCTAACCGAAAGACTTGAAGGTCTTGCTTACGATAACAGGTGTTTTTTTTCCTTTGCAAATACAGTAACAACATTAAATTATAATAAGACGAATGAGCCGCATGGTTGGGTAGGAATTCGTTTTCAATCAGAACCGCATGGTAAAGCGAATGAAATTATCTTGCATATACGTCTGTTAGACAGCGATGCCAGTTTACAGCAAAATGTGCTGGGTGTAATTGGAGTGAACCTGGTTTACGCAGCGTTTTTCCTGAACGGCAATGTACAAACAATGATCGAATCGCTGGTTGATAACCTTTCGATAGGATCTGTTGAGATTGATTTGATCAATCTTAGGGGGCCGGTTTTTCAGCATGCAAATGATCGTCTTGTTAATCTCTATCTCATTGCTAAGGGCTTCTCCAGCGCAGCGATATTTGATAAGTCCGCTGAAGTACAACAGTCTAAAGACCTGCTTTACAAGAAGAATATCATGATTCTCCGAACGAAGTACAGGCAAAAGTCGACCCCTAACTTTGATCTCTTCAACCGGGCTGTTGAGCAGTTTAAGCGGACCCAGGGAATCGACGATTCTAACCTGATCGTCCTGATTGAAGTGCTGATGTCAAATATGTTCGACGAAAAAGATGACATCAATAAAGAGGATCTGGAAGAGTTTGCAAAACGTGCCGAGGAACTGTGCGCAACAGGTAACCACGTTATTGTATCTCACTTTTCGCGGAACCACAAGCTTGCTCAATACCTTGCCAAATGCAGGCCTAGCAGCGTAGGGATATCGACTAATATCGCCAACCTGAAGCGGATATTTGACTCCGCAAAGTACGGCGAAAACTATACAGACGAACTTCTCAGCTATGTTAGCGACTTGTTTAGTAAGAACGTCAAGCTGTATGCTTATCCATATCTAAACAAAGTTACGAACGAAATTATCACTACTCAGAACATGCCCGTGAGTTATCAGGCGAAGCCGCTTTATGATTTTTTAATCCTAAATAACTATATCACAGACATTGAGAGCTACGACAAGAAAGACGTGAAGACTATCTAGTCTAACTTCTTGGATGATATTGACGGATCATATCTTTTAGATACGCTTTGTCGAGATGAGTATAAATTTCTGTTGTTGTAATACTTTCATGCCCCAGCATGTCTTGCACTGCACGTAGATCTGCGCCTCCTTCAATAAGGTGGGTCGCGAAGGAATGTCTGAAAGTATGCGGACTGATATCTTTCTTCAAATTGACCTTTTCTGCGAGGTCTTTGACGATCAAAAAGATCATTACGCGGCTCAGTGCAGCACCTCGTCTGTTCAAAAAAACATAGTCCTCGAAACCTGGCTTAACAGGGTGATGAATTCTGGACTCGTTTAAATAGATCTTCAGGAATTTGATAGCCTCGCCGCCTATAGGCACCAAACGCTGTTTGTCTCCCTTTCCGATCACCTTAATGTACTCAATATCCAGAAACAGATCAGAACGCTTTAGGTTTATCAGCTCCGAAACTCGCAGTCCGCATCCATATAAGACTTCGATTATAGCCTTATTGCGCATCCCTTCCGGTTTAGAAAGATCAATCGCATTGATGAGCTCCTGTATTTCGAGGATATTAAGTGTGTCTGGCAAGTTTCGGCTTAGCCGGGGACCTTCCATCAGAGCCGCGGGATTAGCTTCCAGACCCGCTTCTAAAACCAGATAATGGTAAAATGTTTTTATAGCAGATAGAACTCTTGCCTGTGAGGAAGGAAGCATTCCTAACTCATTCAACCATCCCAGAAATATACGCAAATCATCGGTACTCACTGAATGAGGCTCTTGGGCGCGGGAGCTCTCGCAGAAAGTTTGCAGCTTACCAATGTCTCTCATATATGCCTCAATGGTGTTCTGGGCCATTGCCCTTTCAAGCAGGAGATAAGATTTAAAGCCCTTTATGGAAGTAGTCCAGTTCATATTTTTTATATGACATTTTCAATTAAACTAGTATGTTTGAATAATCTCAGGCTATGCCTGGAAAACATCAAAGATGCTCAATTCAATCAAAGCGATTACAATTAACTGGAAATACATCGGTAATGAAATTACAAATCATTAATGGGCCCAACCTCAATCTACTTGGGAAACGAGAAAAGTCAATTTACGGAGATTTAAGCTTCGAGCCATTTTTCGACAGCCTGAGAGATCAGTTTCCTCAGATCCAGTTAGAATATTTTCAAAATAATTCAGAAGGAGCAATTATCGATAAGATCCACGAGATAGGATATGAATACGACGGCATTATTATCAATGCAGGCGCATATACGCATACATCTTTAGCCATCGCAGATGCGATTGCTGCCGTTACTACGCCGGTTGTAGAGGTGCATATTTCTAACGTCCATGCCAGGGAAGCCTATCGTCACCATTCGTTTCTGGCGAAGAACTGCGTTGGCGTAATAGCGGGCTTCGGCCTGAATAGTTATAAGCTGGCTATTGAAAGCTTTATTCCGGAAGGGACTCAGTAAGTGATTTAGCCTGGTCGGGACGTTTGAATTGGAAGACTTTTCCGTGTATCTGTCCCGACGGTCTTCAAGGTTTTCTTGTTGCGTTTGCTGATCTGTGCTTTTTCCCCGGGTTCTTTGAGGGAGTTGATGATTGTGAACACGGATAAAGCGTAATGAGCGTGGGTCTGCTTCATTAACTGACGGGCAGGGCTGCAGTCATCTTCCTTTTTCAATTGCTTGTTATCCGTTTTATATGAAGCCCCCCTGAGCCGTACCCAGCGGCTGCATCAGCAGAAAAGGCGGTGAATGATCGGAGATTCATGCCAAAAGGAATTGTTCGTTGCCTTTCTCCAGCAGATTGTTTCCCACATTAAGATACTTTGCGCCAGATAAGGCCAGATGATATATAGTAGGAAAGATATCCTTGTGCGAGCCAAACCGGCGGGTATCAATACTACCGCCAGGCTGGTATCGGTCAGGAACATACATATAAAGCGGTACAGCTCTCTGATCAGCCTGTCTTGACTCGTCAAAGCGAACAGCATTAAGTTATTAAAATGAGGTTGTCAGACCATATAGACACCAATAACAGCCTTGGTATCATCTTCTGGATTGTTCTACACAAAACGGGTATCACGGGTTGGTATGGAACAAGATATGAAGGCGATCTTTTCCTATGGTAAACACTTCCTCTTTTCCCACACGGAGGGTCGGTGCGTTTAATCCTTGTCCCCAGTGCTGGTCACTTATAAATATTCTGGCTTCGTCCCATAAATCCGCTTTGATAAAGAGGTCGAGGGTAGCGGCTCCACCTTCGATTATGACCGACTGAATATCCAGAATATAAAGTTGGTAAGCGATCATTTGAGGCAGATAATGATCAAAGTTTTCGATTTCCAAGTACTTTATCAGGCCATTATACGCTGTCTTGTGAGCGTTGAAGACAATGGTAGACTGAGACTGGTCCAACAGATTCGAAGAAAGAGGCAATTCGAGGTTCTTGTCTATGACTATGCGGACCGGATCGCGACCAAACCATTGCCGGACATTTAATTGTGGGTTGTCTGATACTGCTGTTGTCTTACCGACTAGGATTGCATCTTCTTCCGTTCGCCATTTATGCGTGAGCACTTTTGCTTCTGGTCCGGTAATCCATTTTTGAGAGCGATCAGCGGGAGCAAAGTATCCGTCGGCAGTTTGTGCCCATTTTAAGATGATATAGGGACGCTGCTTGGTAATTCTGGTGAAAAAGCGGCGGTTGATAAAGTTCGACTGTTCTAAGCAAAAATTTTCCGTTACGGTTATGCCGGCATTCCTTAATTTCAATATGCCCTTGCCGTTGACGGAATCGAAGGGATCGGGAGATCCGATAACCACATGCGGAATTCCATATTTGATGATGAGGTCTGAACAGGGCGGGGTCTTGCCAAAATGCGAGCATGGCTCCAGGTTTACATAAATGGCCGATTGGCGTAAAATCTCTTCAAAGTTGTTCGGATAGCGTCGAATGACGTCATTAATGGCATTCACCTCCGCGTGCGCTTTTCCATATTGTTGGTGGTATCCTTCTCCTGCAATTTTTCCGTTATGCACCACTACAGATCCGACCAGAGGGTTTGGGCTTACCGATCCCATACCAAGTTCCGCCAGTTCGAAACAGCGGGTCATATATTTTACTTCAGGGGCTATTAGATTATTCCGCGTCATGTCCACAGCAACAAATTTAGTTAATCATTTATAGAATAATTTTTAATTTGCCCGAATATGACGATAGGAGAGATGGACCAACGGTTCGTAACGGAGCTTACCGGGCAGTATGGTGAAGGCGAATCGGTGAGCCTGGCAAATGTGGCAATGGAGGATGTTTGTGATCTTAGGAATGGCAGATCTTTTTCAAACAGTAGTAAAGATCTGTCGCTAGAGCAAGAACAGCGTCTTTTAAAGGTCCTTGACGGCCTTAAAAAGGAGATCCCTATTCAATATCTGCTGGGAAGGGCGGATTTCTTTGGCTTAAAATTTAAAGTTGCCCCGGGTGCGCTCATTCCCAGACCTGAAACAGAGGAGCTGGTTGATTGGATACTGAAGGATGTAGCAAAGGAGTGGCTTGTCCAAAGTTCGCGTCTGATACTTGATATTGGCACAGGCAGCGGCTGTATACCCATTACGCTTAAAAAGAAACTGCCGGAGGTGGAAGTTATTTCGGTCGATGTCTCAGACGATGCGCTCAGGATAGCGTCGACAAATGTCTTGTTCCACGAAGTCGACGTGAAGCTCATGAAGGGTGATGTCCTTGCCGGTCTGCCGTATTTTGCACCGGATTCTGTAGATATAATTGTCAGCAATCCTCCGTACATCACCCGCTCTGAGATGAAGGAAATGCAGGGTAATGTGTTAAATAACGAACCAGAACTGGCGTTGTTCGTGCCGGATAATGATCCGCTGTTGTTTTATCGCAATATACTGGAGCTTGCTCAACACTGTCTCGTTCCGGCCGGTACAGTGTACTTTGAAATCAATTCCCTGATGGGCAATCAAATGCTCGGGCTGTTGGATCAGTATAATTTCCGGGGAGAATTAAGAAAAGATATCTCTGGAAAGGATAGAATGGTCAAAGCCCGAAGGGATTTATAAAGGCAGACCACAAGAAATCCTGTATGATAATTCATACATGTATCAATTATCATACAGGGTTTATATACAGTAATGTTGGGTAAGACGGGTCTTAGACTGCGAGTTCGTCGAGGTAATTTGTTAATCTCGGAAGGTGAATAACGTTGCTGTGTTGCTCGGTTTTCATAGACCAAAAGCTTCCGGCCAGCTTGAAGATCTTAAAAAGCTGCGTTGACTCATGGAGAAGGAAAAATTCTGTCCATTGGCTGATCGTCATTCGCCCCAACACCGCATGTGTTCCAATCCTGGAAGCGCATTCGTCATCAGCTTTTTCCAAAAGCGTGCAGATCTCTTCTCTGAGCCGGTACATCTCATGTAAGAGTGAGCCGGTAGATTTCGCACAGCTGAAGCCAAATTCAGGGTCGTAATCTGGTTTATAAACCTCAAAAAATGGATTTATTTCTTTTATAATTGATTTTAACCGATACATGAAAACGTGATGGTATCGGGTTAAATAGGCAATTGTTTCATGTATGGAAAACCTGTCAGCTATAAGCCTGCTGTAGATTGCCTCAGGAGGAAGATCGTCGATATACGATTTAATCGTCTTGTGCTGATTCAAAAATCGTTCAGTAGTATGATCTTGTAAATTCATATTGAATAATTCAGGTGTGGTTGTGATTGTCGTCATACATAATGTGTGCCAGTTTCTGTAAAGCTAGCATCTGTACATTAAAACAATATGAACTCCCTATTACCTGATTGCGAGCGTATCATCTACGGACAGTACAAGTTTTCCAATATGACTGCTTTCTTCCATGAGGGAGTGAGCGGAAGCAGCGTCAGAGAGCGGAAAGGTCTTGTAGACAAGTGGCTTAAGCCGGTTTCGTTCGAGAAGCGGCCAGACGTTCTCCAGAATGTCTTGAGCCAGTGCAGACTTAAATCGAAGGTCTCTGGCTCTTAAGGTGCTCCCTGTAATCGTGAGCCGTCTTCGCATAATCTCGGAGATATCTATTTGTACCTTGCTCCCCCTTATCGCGTTGATGTGGACAAGTCTTCCTTCTTCTTTTAAAAGCCTGATATTCCTATCGGTATAGTCGCCGCCGATCATATCAAGAATAACGTCGATTCCAACAGATCGAAGCTCGTTGTAAAAGTCCGCTTTTTTATAATTGACACACTTTACAGCGCCAAGATTCTCGGCGGCTTTGCATTTTTCGTTAGTTCCCGCGGTTGCATAAACTGCAGATCCAAGAGCTGTAGCTAATTGGATGGCAGTGGTTCCGATACCGCTGCTGCCACCGTGGACGAGCAGGGATTCTCCTTTCTTTAATTTTCCTCTCTGGAAGACATTATGCCAAACAGTAAATACGGTTTCCGGAAGGGCTGCCGCTTCTATGAAGCTCAGTCCATTTGGAACAGGCAGGCATACACTGGCATGGGCAGTAACATATTGTGAATAGCCTCCGCCAGCGATCAGGACGCATACTGCGTCTCCAGGCTGCCAGCGGGTAACTCCCTCACCGCATGTCTCGATAATTCCTGAAACTTCGAGGCCGGGGATGTCTTCAGGTGCACCCGGAGGGGCGGGATAATGGCCTTTCCTTTGAAATACGTCGGGACGGTTGACGCCCGCCGCTGCAACTTTTATAAGGACTTCATCGGGTCCGCAGAAAGGAATGGTCCTTTCTGCGAGTTGAAGAACCTCGGGTTCGCCTGGCCTGGAGATCACAATTGCTTTCATAGGTGATTGTTTATAAGGTTTCCTTCAGCCACTTGAAGAACTCGCGCTGCCAGACTTGTGCGTTTTGAGCACCTACCACCCAATGGTTCTCATTGGGAAGATATAGCAGACGGCTTTTTATTCCTTTAAGTTGCGCAGCCTGGAATGCTTCGAGTCCTTGTTCAATGGGCACCCTGTAGTCTGTTCCTCCCTGAATGATCAGGATAGGGGTGTCCCAGTGATCCACCAACTCAATCGGGCTAAACTTTTTGTAGCCCGGGGCCGGGTTGCTTCCCCAATAGGGGCCGCCAATGTCTTTATTTGCGAACCACAGCTCTTCGGTGGTGCCGTACCAGCTGCGCAGGTCGAATAAACCATCGTGGGCGATGAACGTTTTGAATCTATTCTGATGCATCCCGGCAAGCATGAACACGGAATATCCACCGTAGCTTGCACCGATTGCTCCTAATCTTTCTTTATCGACATAGGGCTCTTTCGCGATATCGTCTATAGCAGACAAATAATCCTGGATGGGCTGGCCGCCCCAATCGCCGCTGATGGCCTCGTTCCATTTCACACCATGTCCGGGCATTCCCCGCCTGTTGGGAGCGATAATGATATACCCGTTAGCAGCCATTAGCTGAAAGTTCCAACGGTAGGAGTAGAACTGGCTAAGTGCGGATTGTGGGCCTCCCTGGCAGTATAACAACGTCGGATATTTTTTCTTGGGATCAAAATCGGGGGGATATATGACCCATGCAAGCATATCCTGGTTGTCTGTAGTACGTATTTGTCTTTCGGATACTTTTCCAAGTGAAAGTTTACTGAAGGTTGCAGCATTTACCTGCGTTAAAGCTGTAAGCCTGCCTGTGGTCAGGGTTATTTTATAAAGCTCAGCAGCATGGTTCATGTCTTCCTTCTTTACAATAAGCTCGGCACCAGACTGCCCTACGATGGCGTTGATATCATGCTGTCCCTGCGTTACCTGCCTGATGGGTTTCCTGAGGGACTTGTCGTTTATCTTGCTAATCTCAAAAAGTTGCTCCGTTCCTTTAACTGCTGCCAGGAAATAAATTTTCGCATCATCTTTGTCCCATTTGAAAGAGGCAACGGTGCCATCCCACTCTTTAGTCAGGTTGGTAATTGCCCCCGATCTGAAATCGAATATCAGCAGATCGTTCTTGTCTGACTCATAACCATCTTCAGCCATGCTCAGCCAGGCGATTTTGGATCCTGTTTTATTAAACTCCGGACTAGTGTCATAGCCGTTGTAGTTTTCGGTTAGATTTATAGTCTTTTTAGATTCCAGGGAATAGACGAATAGGTCAGTGTCGGTGCTTACTGCATATTCTTTTCCGAACTTCTTTTTCGTTACATAAACGATGGATTTGCTGTCGGGGCTCCATATTGCATCTTCCGAACCACCAAAGGGCATTTGTGGGCAGTCGAACGGTTCATCAGGCATCAGATCTACCTCATTCACGATATTGCCGTCGATATAATCCGCTACAAAGATATGCTGGAACTTGCCATCTTCCCAAGTGTCCCAATGCCGGTAATTCAGATCGTCATAAACGTATGCGTCTGACTTGTCGAGTTCTGGATGGCGGTCTTTGCTATGAAGTTTTAAGATTTGTACCTCCCTGGAGAACAGGATCCGTTTGCCGTCAGGCGAGATTCGAACATTGCTCAAGGGCGTCTTAAAATGGCTGGCCTGTTGTTTATTTGCTCCATCCTTGTCCATGGTCCATATCTGTCCGCTTTGCAGATAAGTGATCTTGCCCGATTTGCCGTCGGTGCTAAGAACGCTTTTTCCGCCTTCTTCAGATGTCAGCTGGTGCGCCTGGCCTCCGTTTAAGGGCACAGAATATAGATTTCTCGTATTTTTGTTCTCTTTAAGATCGTAAGTCGTTACCCCATAAATGGCGTTTTTGCCATCGGCAGTAACCACTTCACCAGTTACCCTACCCAGCTGCCATAAAAGTTCAGGAGTCATCTTCTCTTGTGCGTTTAAAGCGGTGACAGCCATGATAAGACTCATTCCAAATATTCTTCTCATTATGTACGTTTAATAATTCCCTTCTTTTTCTTCTATTAGGCCAAGCAGAAGGTATTTTGCTGAGGCCATATTGGTCGCCAAAGGAACGTTGTGGACATCGCAGACACGAAGGAGCATTTGAACGTCCGGTTCATGCGGATGCTTTCCCAGGGGATCCCTGAAAAATACAATAGCGCTAAGGCTGCCTTCAGCTGCCATGGCCGCTATCTGAGCGTCGCCACCAGCGGGTCCGCTTAGCTTTCTGGTAACCTTCAAACCCGTTTCCTGAATTTTTGATCCTGTTGTCCCGGTTGCAATCAAATTCATAGGCGCCAGAATATCGTGATATGTTTTGACGAAAGCTACCATTTCATCTTTTTTTCCATCATGAGCGATGAGGGCAATTGTTTTCTGTACCATCGTTTTTATTTAAAAAATATATAAGCAATAAATATAGCTGCAACTAGGCCTACCAGATCGGCTATTAATCCACAAGTTAGCGCGTATCTCGGCCGCTTTATATTCACCGATCCGAAGTAAACAGCCAATACATAAAATGTCGTTTCTGTAGATCCCTGAATAATACTGGCAAGTCGTCCCTGAAATGAATCTGGTCCGTAAGTGGTCATTACGTCGACCATCAGTCCTCTTGCGCCGCTTCCGCTAAGGGTTTTCATTATACCAACGGGCAAGGCAGGCACAAAGGAGGTGTCGAGCCCACAAGCAGCTACAACGGATCCGATGCCGTTTACCAGATAGTCCATACAGCCCGTCGCCCTGAATGCGCTGATTGCCACCAGTATGGCAATCAGAAATGGAATGATCATAACCGAAGTTTTAAATCCTTCCTTTGCACCGTCAATAAACGCTTCGTAGACATTGATCTTTTTAATGGCGCCGTATCCTACAAACAAGGTTATTATAGAGAAAATGATAATTCCTCCCAAGAGGCTGGTATATATCTCGATCTGTTGAGGAGGCATCCCTCCGAGCCAGGAATAAAGGCCAAACATCAATGCTACAAAGCCCCCGATAAATATGAGTATCGGCAATTTAAACAAGTTGATCTTTTGATAGAGTGCCACAGCTATCATCCCGGAAACAAAAGATATAAATGTGCCGATAAGGGAAGGTATAAAGATATCTGCCGGATTAGCCGCGCCATTGGCCATCCGCAGAGCGATGACAGAGGTAGGGATTATCGTTAAGCCAGCTGTGTTCAGCACAAGAAACATGATCTGAGAATCACTGGCGGTATCCTTGACGGGGTTCAAGTCCTGCAAATCTTTCATGGCCTTAAGTCCCATTGGCGTAGCGGCATTGTCAAGCCCCAGCATATTAGCCGAAAAGTTCATGATAACAGACCCTGAAGCCGGGTGTCCTTTAGGGATACCTGGAAATAGTTTGCTAAAGAATGGATTAACGGCCCTGGCAAACATCGCAATCATGCCTGCATTCTCGCCGACCTTGAGGATACCCAGCCAGAAGGTCATGATTCCGATTAGTCCTAATGAAATTTCAGCTCCCGTTTTCGCGCTATCGAACATTCCGTTCATCACTGCTGTAAAAACCAAGGTATCTCCAAAAAAGATCAGCTTTATGAGCGCTACGATAAACGATATTATGAAAAAGCTGATCCAGACATAATTTAGAGCCATATACTACTGTTGTTCGCGATTTAATCGGCTAAATCTACAAAAAATCGCTACAAAACCCGGGATACGTAAAATATGAATCACATGCGGCAATTTCATACTAGCCACATAGAAATAATGCAAAATATTTAATACAAAGTAGAAATTTCTTCCAAAATTAACGCCATGTTACACTAAACTATGACGGTCGTCATTTCAGAATCAGACCAAGATGATTACCATTGCATTGTATACCATTGGGGTTTGCAATCTCAGATTAGCATTATGGAAAAATCCTTATTTAAAAAGTTTGTTCTTCCTCTGGAACTGGAACGGATAGTCGAAACAAAAGAAATAATCCTTGCCGAAAGCAGGGAAGATCTCAGCGATTTAGCTCTGGGCAGAATCCAGGGTCATACCTACGAAGTATCATATGACACCCCGGGACTTGGAAAGGTCGTAGAGGCAACTGTAGTCAGATGTAAAAACGGCGTATCGGTCAATTACACAGATCCATATCTTAGAAGGAGGGATCCTGATTGTATGGTGATTGCAGATAGTAATCCAACTGATAAGCCAAAGTTTACAGATAAATATGGTACTGATTTCTCTGATTTGCGGACAGCCACTTTCGAATGGCTGGAGCAGCAAGAAGAGCTGATCCTTGTCCCGTTTATGGCTGGTGGTGATGATACGGGATATCCATCGCTGCTCGTTGCACCCGCAAACGCTGGTTTTTTCGCGGCTGCCCTTGCAGATTTGCAGGGCTTCATTCCAAGGAGTAAGATACCACATGACTTTAAGCCCCGGGCGGTGATCTATCTTGCACCGCCGTTCAGACATACACACTTTGGAGGGAAGCAAGTGGTCGTTCACAACCGGCTGAACAAAATGCATGAGATGTTTGCCTATAATCTGTACCCCGGTCCGAGTGCTAAAAAAGGTATTTATGCAGTGTTGCTGGATATCGGTGAGGAGGAAGGATGGACATGCCTGCACGCCTCGGCGGTCAAAATTACGACTCCCTACGAGAATGAATTCACCATCATGCATGAAGGTGCCAGTGGTGGCGGCAAAAGTGAGATGACAGGCGCCATTCAAAGAGAACCGGACGGGCGTCTGCTCCTGGGCACCAATTTGAAAAGTAAAGAAAAGTATTATCTTGATATTAAAGATTCCTCAGAGCTTCAGCCAGTAACGGATGATATGGCTCTTGCCTTGCCGAGCTTTCAAAACGGCAAAAAACTTGTAATAAAAGATGCAGAATATGGGTGGTTTCTCAGAATCAACCATATCGATCAATACGGTACGGATCCTGATATTGAACGAGCTACTATTCATCCGCAGGAACCTCTCGTTTTCCTGAGCATAGATGGTAAGCCTGATGCTACATGTCTTATTTGGGAACATACCCTTGATAGTCCCGGAAAACCGTGTACCAACCCAAGGGTAATACTGCCGAGGAGATTCGTACGCAACACGGTTGACGTACCTGTGGAGATTGATATCAGAAGCTTTGGAATAAGAACTCCGCCTAGTACACGGGAAAACCCGAATTATGGCATTATCGGGATCTTCCACATTCTTCCACCCGCATTGGCGTGGTTGTGGAGGCTGGTCGCCCCGAGAGGCCATGCAAACCCGAGTATAATGAGCACGGAGGGCATGAGCAGTGAGGGTGTGGGCTCGTATTGGCCGTTTGCTACCGGCAGACGCGTCGATCAGGCAAATCTATTGCTTGAGCAGGTGCTGAATACGCCTTTGACACGTTACATACTCATCCCCAATCAGCATATAGGTGCATACGAGGTTGGTTTTATGGGGCAATGGATTGCCAGAGAATATCTATCACGCAGGGGAAACGTGAGTTTCAAGAAAGAACCGTTGGTTCCTTCAAGAACGCCGTTGCTTGGTTATGCACTTGAATCATTAAAGATAGACGGTCAGGTGATACCAAAACACTTCCTTCAGGTAGAATTACAGAAAGACAACGGAACGGAAGGATATGACGCAGGAGCGGCTATTTTAACTGACTTTTTCAAAAGAGAGCTGCAGAAGTACCTGGTGCCAGACCTGCACCCGCTAGGAAGAAAAATAATTGAAACTTGCTTGAATGATGGAGCACTGTCAGATTATGTAGATTTAATACAGTATCCTTTGGAAAGCAAGATAATCGAAGCTACTATCACATAAGAACGTTATTGTTACGTTTACAAGAGCTGTGCGGTCCGGGTGCCCCTGGTGGCGTCCGGGCAGCCTTCCAAACGGTGCTTGCTGATTTAGCCGAAATCGAGAGGCTCAAAAAACGAAGGTAATGTAGTGAAAAACAAGTTATGTGTCATTAGAATTACAGTTTCTTAAATTAAAAAGCCGTACATTTGAATAAATTTTAAAGTTTTAATGAAGATATTTATTGCAGGCCTTCCTTTCGAAGTAGAGGAAGCAGAATTAAGAGCGGTCTTTGGTGATTTCGGCGTAGTTAAATCACTAAGAATTATTAAAGATCGTGAGACAGGCAAAAGCAGAGGCTTTGGTTTTGTCGAAATGCCGAACGATGATGAGGCTAAAGAGGCTATCAAGAACATGAATGGCGGAGATTACAATGGAAGTAAGATCACCGTGAAGGTAGCTGAAGATAAACCAAATGACGGTCAGAGCCGCGGTTTCAGCCGTGGCGGCGGCGGAAGAGGCGGCTACAACCGATAAAATATAGAAAAGGGCTGTTTACGGCCCTTTTGCTATTTTAATACGACTTAATATTCTCATAATGCTAAGGGCAGCCCTGCTTCGGTACGATATTTCGAATCCCGCTAATTCCTCTTTTGCGATTTCCTTAAAAGAAAGAGTACAGATATTATAAAGGCGCAACCCCCGTTTAAAGTTCATGCCCGCTACTCTTATTCCCACGACACTTTAACGATTAATTAGTTTGCTTTACTCGGGGCATATTCTTTATAATTGCATATAGATGAAAGTATTTGTAATCCTGTTTGCACTATTACTGTCTTCTCCATGTTTGACCGCTCAAAGTATAAAGTATTTTGTAAGAGGGACATTGCAGGATACCACAGGTACAGGAATTTCGGGTGCAACAGTTTTGCTAACCTCGGATGCTGATTCAATTAGTGTTCGTACAAATGAAAAGGGATTTTATTCGTTTAAGGATGTTACTTCATCAACCTTTAAGTTATCCCTGTCTAACCTTGGGTACCAGTCTCTGGAAAAAGGGTATGAACTAAATCCAGATAATTTTTACATTGAGCTTGAACCCCTGCAGCTGCAAGCCCAGTCATATGAGCTGAACCAGATCCTGATCACGGGCAAGCAACTCCTGGTAATTAAAAAGGATACAATAGAGTACCATTCCCGGAATTATAAATTACGCGAGAATGCGTATACCGAAGACCTTATGAGGTTGTTACCTGGAATTATCCTTAACCGTGACGGCAACATCATAGCTCAGGGCCGGCAAATTTCTAAAATAACTGTAAATGGAAGAGACTTTTTTGGCGGTGATGTTGAAACGGTAATAAAGAACATTCCCGCAAATCTCATAGAGAAAATACAGGTGATTAATGACTATGGTGACAAAGGCAGGCTAACGGGCAGTGGTGACGGGCGTGCACAAAAGATTATCAATATCAAAACATGGGCAAATCTGCGAAAAGGTTATTTCGGGAACGCAAATGCAGGAATTGGAACAGAAGGCAGATATCAACTTTCTGCGCTGGCGAATTATTTTAACAACAACCGAGAAACTGGAGTTTACGGTAATCTCAACAATAACAACTCTAACTTGAGTGGCTCGGGCTACACTTTGAAGAATGGGGGCGAGAACGGACTAACTACTCTCAACGCTTTCGGGCTTAACCATCGGGAAAAGCACAATAAAAACCTTACTTCATTTGGTAGTTATAACTTTTCTAATGCGCAGAATGAGTTGCTGTCAGAGACCTTTCGGCAAAATATTTATCCTGATAATACTAGAATTACAAATAATGATACCACTAGTGCTGGAAGCAATGCCTACGACCACTTTTTTCAGTGGAATATCGAATATGACAGAAATAAAGTAGATTACATTCAGATCACCCCTTCAATTTCATATAACAGGAAGAAAACAGCCCGGGAGGTCAACCTCTCTCAGAATAAATTACTCAATTCCTTCCTTGCTGATAGTCTGAGGCAGATTACGGATGAAGACATTTTTAATTCGAGTCCTCTTTTAGGCCTAAAAGTCGTTGCCAATCACCGGTTTGGGAAGCCCGGGCGTAATATATATGCCGAAGTGAATGTTAAGGACGGCGAAAATACGTCTCGCCAAAGTTTGAACGCCCGCTTGAATTATTTTGATAGAAGAGGAAATCTCAGTCTGGATTCCGTTCAGAGAACTTTTCATAGAAATGCAAACGAAAACCTTTCTGTAACTGGGCGCGTCTCTTATATGGAACCTGTGGGCAACGGATCCCGCGTCGAACTCAGCTATATATATGATTATTCTGAGTTTTTGAACGATCGTGAGACGACGCGTGCCGACCAGAGAAAACGTATAGACTCGCTGAGCGACAAATACGAGTATTCTTTTATGACAAACATGGTAAGCCTTTCTTTCAGGCATAATGGTCAAAAACATTCTTATGCGCTTGGTCTTAGTGTACAGCCTACGCAGTTATCGGGGGAATCCATCAACCGGAACATATATGTGAATCGAAACGGACTCAATATTGTTCCTGAACTTAACTATACCTATACATTTTCTTCAGAAAAATCCTTCGCATTTAATTACGCCGCGACAAGTAACCCCCCTTCATATCTGCAGCTTCAGCCTGTTAGGGATGTAACTAATCCTCAATATCCGGTTACGGGTAACCCGACATTGAAATCCGAGCTCTGGCACACCGTCGATTTTTCTTATAACAGTTTTAATTTTGATACCGGAAATACCCTGTTTACAAACGTAAACGCATCCTTGGTTCAGGACCAGGTTGTATCTAATACAGTGCTTGTTTATCAGGAAGGCAACGTAGTAACTCAGGAAACGTTTTTCGAAAATGTGAATGGTGGTTTTCAAGTAGGAGGGATCTACAATGCTTCTCTTCCTCTCGTAGGACGCAAGCTGATACTGGATGTAAATGGTAGCGTCAATTACAATAATAATGTCTCCTTAAGCAACTATACACGCATCAGCGGAAAAAACCTTGTTGCCTCGCAGAATTTCAGAATGCAGGTTAATCCCGGTGGTAGATTTGAGTTGAATCCATCTGTTACTTACACTTTCAACAAAACATCTTATTCGATTGATGAGTATGAAAAGAATAAACTTTCCTCCTGGGCACTCAGTGCGTCTGGCCGCTGGAATATAACACCTTCTTTCGTTGTAGGTTCAGCATTCGATAAGAACTTTTACAATGGATTGGCAGGCTCAGTGAAGACTAACCCGTTGATCTTAAATACCTACCTGGAACTTCAGTTTCTGAGAGCTAAAAGGGGAGCATTGAGATTTACAGGTTTCGATCTCTTTAATCAAAATGCAAACGTCCAGCGTATGGTACTTAATAATTCAATACTCGATAATAGGAGTAATAAGCTGGGCAGATACTTTATGCTGTTGTTTACACTGAACGTAAACAAGTTTGAAACATAGGAAAGGTCCTGACTAAAGAAGTCAGGACCTCCATTTAGATAGATGAATTACTGTTTCGGTATGAGTACATTGTTGATGACATGGACGGTCCCGTTCGTCCCCTCAACGTCAAAAACAGTGACAAGCGCCTTGTTTCCAAAAGCGTCTGAAAGCTCGAGGTTTTTATTTTCGTTAACCTTTAGTGTTACTGTCCCTCCCTCAATAGTATTTAGTGTAGCAACACCTTTACCGGCCGTTAATGCTTTAATGATATCATCCTTTGTGTATTTTCCGCTGACGATATGGTTCTTAAGCGCCGCTGTTAGTTTTGGCTGTTGAGTAAGCAGACTATCTCCCGCAGGTACTGACGCAAAAGCCTGGTCGGAAGGTGCAAAGACGGTGAAAGGACCCGCACCTTTGAGAGTCTCTTCCAGGCCTGTGGTCTTTATTGCAGTAGCCAGACTTGCATTATACCCGGAAGCCCCGATAGCTTGAGTTACATCACCCGCGGGTGCAGCTTGTGTAGGTTGAGCTGTTGTGTTTGCCTGAGTAGAATCGGCAGTTTGTGCCTGAGCCGTCGTTAGACTTATTAATGCTGCGAATGCAGCTGATAACATTACTTTTTTCATATGTTTAGTTGTTAATGTCAGCTATATTGAAAATACTTTGCCAATCAATTGCAGCGCCTCTATTTTGTTGAATATCTGTAGTATATGATTAAAAACGAGGGGTTTTTGGTATTATTTGTTGATGGATGCTTCAACGAAATGTGGGATAAAGCACCGCGTACCTTGGCTTATTGATAACATTATAGCGGTAATAAACGTTAGACTTGTCGTATGAAAAATCTAATTTATCTTTGTCTCCTGGCTGTAGTCGTTTCTGCTTGTGGTGTGAATAAACAGTTTAAACAGACTAAAGCATTCGAGAAGTGCAAATATGAGATCAAGTCTGCAGATAGCCTTTACCTCGCCAATATTAATGTCCTTGAGGCTTTTAGATCGGGAAATTTTGATATTGTCAAGTCTCCAAGACTTGTTCTTGCGCTGCTGCGGAAAAATGTTCCTTTAGAGGGAAACATCCATCTGGAAATTAAAAACCCTAGCCCCGATCTGGCAGCGATACGCCAGTTTGAGTATAAGCTGCTAATTAAAGATCAGGAAATTGCAAATGGATTTATTGACCAGACGATCAGTGTGCCACCAAACGGAGGGCAGACGGTAGTACCGATAAAGATTAATTCAAATATATATGGCTTTTTATCAGACAACGGAACACAAAGGGCTATTCTTGATTTTCTAGATGGCAATTCCAGTAACAAGAAAAGTATTCTCACCATTAAGATAAGACCAACGATAGGCTTAGGGAACAAAGAGATAAAATATCCTGGCTATATTACTATTAATAAAGAGATTACAAGAAGTATTTTGTTGTAGGAAGAAGCGTTTCTACGCTAGAGTGAGCTTCACAAGATATTGGTCTGTAGCCTCCATCAAAAGAAGCTCAAAGTTCCAGCCTTCTTCTTCGGCGACTTCCCTCAGGGTATATTGGTCCACATAGAGCCACTGAAACCACTCCCCGAGCTGATCTTTGTATTGGTACTGGTATCCTATTTCGCCATAATAGTGGTCTTTGGGGAAAGGCTGTGTTTGATACAAATAGCTGAGATCAGAAGAATCGAAAATCAGGGAGCCGTTCGGTTCCAGCAGTTGCCGTGCGTGTCTTAGAAATGTGTTTAAATTGGAAAGACTGGAACACAGCCCAATACCGTTCATCAGAAGAAGGATGGTATCGAATTTTCCGGTGTTAAATGTGAAAAAGTCCTGATTGACGACTTTTCTTACGCCTCGTTCCTTCATAATAGCACAGGCCGCCGTAGAAATCTCTAAAGCTGTTACATCCATGCCTTTATTTTGCAAAAGCAAAGCATGCGAACCCACGCCAGCTCCAACATCCAGAATTTTCCCTTTACAATATTTTAGAGCAAGCCGTTCTATTTCCGGCATGTCGTCTATATCTCTAAAAAAAATGTCTACCGGCATCTCTTCCGGCTCTCCATAGGTGTTGTAGAGCCACAGAGTCGAAACCGGCTTGTTTTCGAAATAATCTAGCAGTGCCTTACCAAATACGTCCATCCTTGCAAAGAAAGGAAAATCCTTTGAAACTTGATCCTGATTCTGCAAGTGCATAATCTGAGGAAACGATGCGATATTATTCAGGCGTAAATATGGATAGCGAAACGAGCTGTTAAATGCTGAGCTTTAACGTGCAGCATGAGCATATGTGTCACCATGAGGCAGCCAAACCAGAGACAGATGACCAAAATCTACAAATATTACACTGATATTTCATTTTCTCTTATAATTACTTAATAAAACTTATAAATTTGGCGCTTTACTAACACGAGCTATACCATGAAATATAATTTCGGCGCTGGACCCTGTATTTTGCCACAGGAAGTTTTTAAACAAGCATCAGAGGCAGTATTAAATTTTAACAATACCGGACTTTCCATTCTTGAGATTTCCCATCGTGCTCCAGAATTTGAAGCTGTCGTAGATGAAACGTTATCGTTAATAAAAGAGTTGCTGAACGTTCCCGAAGGCTACTCCGTGCTTTTGCTTCAGGGAGGTGCAAGTTTGCAGTTCACTATGGTTCCTATGAACCTTTTGGCGGAAGGACAGACTGCTGCATACCTTGATTCCGGAGCTTGGTCAAGCAAGGCGCTTAAGGAGGCGAAGCTTTTCGGAAACGTCAATGTCGTAGCATCATCTAAAGACGCCAACTATACATTCGTTCCCAAGAATTTTGAGATCCCTGCTGACGCGGCCTACTTCCACTGTACATCAAACAATACGATCTTTGGAACAGAACTTTTCACCTTCCCTAAGACTTCCGTTCCTATCGTGTCTGATATGTCTTCAGACATTTTCAGCCGTGAGATCAATGTAGCTGATTTTGGTGTCATCTACGCTGGTGCTCAGAAAAACATGGGGCCTGCTGGTCTTACCTTGGTCATCGTCAAAGACGAGCTCATGGGTAAATCTGGTCGCAAGCTTCCTTCTATGCTCGATTATAAAGTGCATGCAGATAACAAGTCGCTGTATAACACCCCTGCGGTTTTCTCTATCTACGCTTCGTTGCTAAACTTAAGATGGCTGAAGGCTAAGGGTGGCGTATCGGCCATTGAAAAGGAAAACATCGAAAAGTCTAATGCTCTTTACGCAGAGATTGACCGTAATCCACTATTCAAAGGGCCTTGTAATAAAGAAGACAGATCTCGAATGAATGTTTGTTTTGTAATGGAAAACCCTGAACTTGAAAAGCCGTTCCTTAAGTTCGCACAAGAGCGTGGAATGGTCGGAATCAAGGGGCACCGTAGTGTTGGAGGCTTCAGAGCTTCTATTTACAATGCTCTTCCTCTTTCTTCCGTTCAGGCACTCATTGACACAATGAAAGAGTTCGCAGAAAATAACGCATAGATAAACAAATACAACGTAATGATAAGAATACTTGCAAATGATGGTATAGACGCTGTTGGTAAGAGATTACTTGAAGAAGCTGGCTTTACCGTCGAAACTCAAAATATTCCTCAGGAGCAGCTTCCAGAAGCTTTGAAAAACTTCGACGCCATCACTGTCCGCAGTGCAACTAAAGTTAGAAAGGAGCTGATCGATGCTTGCCCAAATCTGCGCCTGATTGGTCGCGGTGGAGTAGGGATGGATAACATTGATGTGGAATATGCACGTGAAAAAGGCCTTGCGGTGGTAAATACGCCTGCAGCGTCCTCACCCTCTGTTGCAGAATTAGTATTTGCTCACCTCTTTACCGGAATTCGTTTCCTGCACGATTCCAATCGTAAGATGCCTGTGGAAGGCGGTACTAAATTCAATGCACTTAAGAAAGCATATGGTAGCGGTATTGAATTAAAAGGTAAAAAGATCGGTATCATCGGGTTCGGTCGTATAGGAAGGGAAACGGCTAAGATTGCTCTGGGCCTGGGCATGGAAGTTCTTGCATATGACCTGTATGATGTTCCGGCTACTCTTCAGTTAAATTTAACTGGCGGAATCAACGTGGACGTTCCTGTAACGAAAGTTGAGTTTAATGAACTCATCACCGATAGCGATTTCATTAGTCTTCATATTCCGTTTCTTGACAAGCCTATCCTTGGAAAAAACGAATTTGACCGGATGAAAACAGGGGTGGGTATTGTAAATTGTTCTCGTGGCGGTACAATAGACGAGGAGGCTTTGATTCAAGCGTTAGATAACGGTACAGTAGGTTTTGCCGGACTGGACGTATTTGATAATGAACCAACACCTCGTCAGGAGATTTTGACCCATGCGAAGATTTCTCTTACACCTCATATTGGAGCTGCAACTAATGAAGCTCAAGAGCGCATCGGTGTCGAGCTGGCCAGTCTGATTATCGACTTTTTTAAGAAATAGAGGAATTAACACTTTTCCGATACTGAAAAGGCTGCATTCATTTTATGCGGCCTTTTTTATGAACTGTTTTTGGCATTTAGTGTTGTCATCTTTAAGTATCTTGTCAAAGTAAACAATCGACCGATGTCATTAACAAATAAAAAAAACCGTATCGTAATAATAGGCGCTGGAGCAGTTGGTTCTACTACCGCTTATACACTTCTCTTGAGAGAACGCATGGATGAGTTGGTGCTTATTGATGCAAACAAGGAGAAGGCTATTGGAGACGCTTTGGATATGAGTCACGGTCTGCCTTTTCTTGGGAAAGCCGAGATTTGGGCCGGTACGTATGAAGATTGCAAAGGAGCAGATATTATCATTATAACGGCAGGCGCTGCACAGCGGGAGGGAGAATCGCGTATAGATTTATTGAAGCGTAACGTAGCTATATTTGAGAGTATCACCACAGAAGTGCTAAAGTATAACACGGACGGAATTTTACTGATCGCGTCGAACCCGGTCGATGTAATGAGCTATTTTACCTGGAAGAAATCGGGCTGGCCTATAAACAGGATCATCGGATCGGGAACTTTGCTCGACAGTGCACGCTTTCGTTATCTTATTGGCGAGAAGTTGAATATAGACTCCAGAAGTGTACATGCTCACATCATCGGAGAGCATGGGGATTCAGAACTTCCTCTATGGAGTCTGGCAAATGTCGCCGGTTCTGGTCTGTCGCTTTCCGGTCAGGATAAAGAAGAAATTTTTTTAAACACCAGGAACGCAGCTTATCAGATAATCAAAGCTAAAGGAGCCACATTTTATGCGATAGCTTTGGCGCTCGATAGGATCTGCACGGCAATTCTTCATAATGAAGCTTCCGTTTTAAATGTTTCTACCCTGCTTCAGGACTACCATGGTGTATCAGACGTATTTCTGGGTGTTCCCTGTGTTGTTGACAGGAACGGAATCAGAGAAGTGCTCAAGCTGGAGATCAGTGCCGAAGAAAAGAGCTTACTTGAGCAATCAGCAAAAAAATTGAAAGATGTGATTGGCACGGTTAGCATGTAGGGTTTAACGAATGCAGAAAATGAATATTTTACTAAGATCAGCACTTCTACTGCTGGTCTTATTCTCTACGACCAAGTCATCTATTGGTCAACAAAGTTTCAGGAAATTCGCTATAGGTATTGGAGGCGGACTTACGGATTCCCATACAGACAGAAGCCAGTCCGAAGGAGGGTACCTGGCTTCCGGTACATTTGATTATTTTTTCACGCCCTATTTAAACGCGGGGTTAGAGCTGCAGGGAGGTACCATGTCGGGATTTAGCGAGAATACTCAAAGTGGTGAGAGATATGGCTTCGATGGGGAGTTCATCACTCTGCAATTTCGGGGTAAGGTTCATGCCGGTGAATTTTTCGCCCGTCCACGCCGATACAAGCTCGTATCCGATTCTTTCGTTAGCCGGGCTTTGAAAGGACTGTATCTCGGCTCTGGGGGAGGAGTGGTCAGCGTTAAAAGCCGGGCTGGTTCACAAACCAACTACCACAATAAAGAACTCTACCTTCCTGCCATGGCGGGCATTGACCTCTATTTGCGGCAGGATTCGCGCCTATTGCTAAATCTTCATTATCAAACGAATTTTGTATTAGGGGATAAGATAGACGGCGTTGCCGTGCCAGGATCAAAAAATGATGTGTTCAGCTCGCTAACGATTGGCTTCGCATATACATTTGGCAAACTGTCTTACCTTTAACAAATGCCCTTTAAAAGCATTTAGATGACTTCTGCCACCACGAATGTGCTGCCGCCGACCAATACCAGATCTGCTGCCGTTGCGTTCTTCTGAGCGGCTAATAAAGCTTCGCGCACGCTTTTATACGCACTGCCATTAAGTCCCACTTCCAAAGCTTCTTCTCTTAACGAGACAGCAGATTTAGCGCGTTCAATATCCGGTGCGCAGAAATAGTATATTGCTTGATCAGGCAATATACTAAGAACCTTACTAATGTCCTTATCCTTTACCATCCCGATTACAAAGTGAAGCTGTTGATATTGGAGCCGCTTAAGGTTGCTCAGTACTTCCCTGATACCATCCTCGTTGTGTCCGGTATCACATATAGTCCTGGGGTTATGGGAGATAGTCTGCCATCTGCCCATCAGACCTGTAAGTTTAGTAACTTGCCTGAGGCCTGAATAAAGGTGCTGACGGGTGATATTAAAGCCATTATTCCTTATCAGATCAATGGCAGACAACACCGTTTTAACATTCTTTATCTGGTAGGAGCCGGTAAGATCAAGACACAAATGAAAGTTGGGTTCCTCTGTTGAAGCCGAAGGGCTAATTCCGGCAATTCGAAGTTGAAGCAACTCCTCATTAGGTTGCTCCTCCGTATCTACGACCCAATCCTCGGAGGCAAAGCATATGGTAGACTGTTCCAAGGCCGCCTTTTCAAGGAAAACTTGTTTGACCTCGCCCGTAGCTTCGCCAACAACTACCGGTATGCCCGGCTTTATAATTCCAGCCTTTTCACTGGCAATCAGCGGCAGTGTGTCTCCTAAGATAGCCACGTGATCAAAGCCGATATTCGTAATAACAGACAGTATTGGCCTGATGATATTTGTAGAGTCAAGGCGTCCGCCAAGTCCGGTTTCTATAATCGCGATATCAACGTTCTGGCGTGCGAAGAAATCAAAAGCCATGGCCACGGTCACTTCAAAAAACGAGGGATCAACCTCTTCGATCAGCCCCTGCTGTTCCTGAACGAACGACACCACCGTTTCTTCGGGTATCATTTCACCATTTATTCGGATCCTTTCTCGGAAGTCACGGAGGTGGGGGGAAGTATAGAGTCCGGTTTTATAACCCGCCAGTTGAAGTACGGCAGCGAGCATATGAGATACTGAGCCCTTGCCATTCGTGCCTGCAACATGTATTGTTTTAAACAGGTTATGTGGGTTACCCAGCTTCTCACATAGAACCACGGTATTGTGAAGGTCTTTCTTAATGGCCGCAGCACCCTGTCTGGAAAACATGGGCAAGCGTGAATACAAGTATTCAACAGTCTGGGTATAGTCCATTTTTTCTGAGCGTTATCGTAGCGATAGCAGCTACTTCACTTTGAAGTTAAAAACCACAACACCTATCTGAACGTCTGGGGCTGATTCTAGCTGATTCAAACTGGCACCCAGAACAGCTTGCTCACACTTCCTCCAAAGAGCCTGATCTGAAAGGGTAGTACCTTTTACACCGGCTCTGGCAAATACTACTTTTCCGAGTTTATCCACACGGATTTCTACGTGAATACGTCCTGAAAGCTGCCCTTCATCAGTAATTTTCGGCAGGTTCATGAATCTTCTGCTAGCAAGATCTAGTTTGACATTACCAAATCCCGAACCGCCGCTGCCATAGTTGGGAGCAAGAGGATCGCCGTCCACATCACCCTGATTTCCGGGGGTACTGCCCGTACCATCGCCCAGGCCGGAACCTTTGCTCTTTTTGCCCTTATAGAGTGCATTCTGATTCACCACTGGTGCGGCAGGCTTGGTTTCTTTAGCAGTTGATGGAGTGGCCGTTGTCGTCTTTTTAGGAGTCGCCTTGACTACAGGTGCATCTTCGTTCTCCTGGGTAACCACTGTCTTGTCGCTGGTTTCCGCAGCCGGGGCGGTTTCTGGTTGAGATTCCTCAATGACCTTATCCGGGGGGGTGTTATTGGCATTAGGATCCATAGAAGGCTCCTCAATGCTCATGTAATCGTCGCCCATTCCTTCTTCCACAGTACCGTAATTTACAATGATACCGCCGGTGCCGACTTCCTGAGGAGTATTCATTCCGAAGCGCAGAATATAGCATAGGATTAAGAATGCAGCCATTAAAGCCCCTGCAATCATAATGGCCTTCGGATAATTATTTTCTTCCTGGTACTGCATACCTTTACTTTGGTTCTGTTGCTAAAACGAGTTTAATAGCCATTCTGTTAGCGATATCCATAATCTGGACAACGTCCTGAATCGCTACCGTACGGTCTACATATAACACAATAGTCAGCTCGTCGGTCTGCTGCTTCAAAGCCCGAAGTCTAGCCTCAAGTTCCGTAACGGGAACTTGTTGTTTATCCAAAAAATATTCCAGATCCTCTGTTACTGATATAGTAACGGTTTTCTTGGATACAGATTGTCCCGTATCCGATTTCGGAAGCAAGAGTTTAATGACGTTCGGATTGGTCACAGTAGAGGCGATCAGGAAGAACAGCATCAGAAAGAACATGATGTCGTTCATGGCCGACGTGTTCACTTCCGCGGCGGGCCTATTTCTTTTTCTTAAGTTCATGCCTGTTTATCTCCCTGGTTCGTCCAACAGATCAATGAATTCGATAGCATCTGTTTCCATTCTTAATATTACTCTGTCCACCATGATGTTCAGGATATGATAACCCACATATGCCAGGATACCAATCGCAAGACCGGTCGCAGACGTGATCATCTTTTCATACAAACCACCGGCAATAAGACCAATGCTGATATTATCAGCTAATGAAATATTATAAAAGATTCTAATTACACCGAGAATAGTTCCCACGAATCCAAGCATAGGAGCGATACCCGCTACGATTCCAAGAATACTGATATTTTTCTCAAGCTTAGATACTTCCAGCTTTCCGAGATTTTCAATCGCTCCTTCAATTTCTTTAATCGGGCGGCCAATACGTAAAAGCCCTTTCTGAAGCATCCGGCCAAGTGGAGAATTACTATTTCTGCACAGGGCAATCGCAGAATCAAGGTGGCCGGTAAGTACACTCTGCTTAACCTGCGACATCAGGTTAGACTCATTTTTCGAAGCCTTTCTAATCGTGATATATCTCTCGATAAAAATCACCAGTCCGAGGAAGAAAAGAAGCGCCAGAGGAAGCATTACCCAACCACCCTTCAAAAGGAGGTCGAAAAAGCTCAGTTCCTGAACTTCCTGGGCAGCCTGTGCGGCGGCAGTAGCAACGGTGTCGGGGGTAACAGTGTTAAAGGAATCGATTTGTAATAAAAACATGTGTGTTATTTTTTAGCTTTATCGTTTAAGGTTAAGATCCAGGCCTCTTTGTTAAATGTACTTTGCACCCGCCGTTTTTCCATATTTGCAGCTTCATAGGTGGTAAATGAACCCAAACTGATCTTATATTTTGGTTTTCTTTTGTCTTCTATCACCTTGGCATTAATACCGCGGCTTTTCATGAGCTTTACATAAGTCTCCGCTTCCGAAGGGAGAGCGAAGGAGGCCCCTATTACCTCAAAAGACGGTACCGGAGCTGGCACTTCTGGTGAAGCGGCGGTCGTATTTTCTTTGAACGTATCCTGAGCTGCAGGCAGGGGCGCAGTACTATTCTTAGTTACTGGCGCAGTGCCTGTACCAGTCGTTTTTTTCGCTGGCGAATCAACCCTTACTTTATTCCTTTCCGTTATCGGCTTGTCGGCAGACAAGTTAAACATGGAAGGGTTAAACACATATAAAATACCCGCTGTAATGAGCAGAACAATGAATATGATCAACGCTACTTTTCCTGTAGCGGAAGATCCTGAGGACTCCTGTTCCATCTCCGAACTCACCGCTTCATCTACGGCCGCAACACTCAACGGCCGAACACGTGATGAGAAAGTCGGATCATGGACAGCCTGCAAACCAAAATATCCGGGGGATTCATTGTTTGCAATTAGCTGGAGTCCTGAAGGGCTTTTCTTAAGGACGCCGATAGGCTGAAGATCAACTTCGTTGTCAGTCGATAGACCCTGCTGTATACCGTTTATAAACTTATTAATGAAATATCGCGAAGAAGCTTCTGAAATCTTCTTAACCTGACTGATGTATTTAACAAGAACATCATCACCATCCGCCTTCGGTCTGAACCGCACCTTATCGTATGGTGCGTTAAACACACCCAGCGCTTCGTTAAATGACGCCGGAGTACGTTCCTTATAGAAAGTGCCTATATCGGAAAGACATACCTCATCATAATCCCGTAGCAATTCCGATATATATAGCGAAATATTCATTCCCGTAAAATTACACTAAAAAGTCAATCGAGCAAAGATATCAGAACGAATAGTTGATGCCTCCAAGCACGTTCATGCCCAGCTGTGGATAGTATAAAAACCTTTGATATTTATTACCAACGATATTGTTAACTCTTAAGAAGATACCCACTTTCTCCTGGTAGAGGTATTCCGCGCCGGCGCTTACGTCCGCATAGCTCTTAACCTTTACAATGCTCGGTGTCGGAGTAGACAAGAATGCAGATGTAGCATCATTGAATACGAGCTCCCCGTCAAGCGTCAATTCTTTACTGATCTTCACACGGGCATTAGTAAAGAGCTTAAAGTCCGGTTTAAACCAGGCTTTCTCCTGCACATCCATGTTATAGTTATTGATGGATACACGTCCCAGCCAGCTAAATGCTTCAGAAACCTTCACATTGATTTCTCCCTCAAGCCCCGTAACATTTGCATCATCATAAATCACGTCAAAACGCTCAGGGTTAACAGGATTATTGATGAACAGCGGCATATTTTCAAGTTTCTTGTAAGATAGTGTAGCCTTATAGCCGAATCCAGAACCGGCATTTCCTTTTATACCACCGTAAAAGTTAGCAGACTCATTGATGTTGCGGATATTGATATTCCTGTTCAGATAAGGGTTCTCATTCGAGAAATCTCTCAGCGTAGACTTATTTACATCACCTGTAAATCCGGCGAAAATAGTGGCAAACTCAGGCACAATAGGCATTTCAGCCGTAATAGCAGGGTAGAGGTTGAAGCCCGAATTCGTGCCAAACTCCTGCACCAGATTTGCACCAAGGGTCAGCTTAAAATTAGCTCCCTGTAGCTTGATGTAGGGATTAGCTCTGAAAATATGATTGCCGAGCGATACAGAATCTTTCGTCTGCGTGAAATCCAGAGAAGTGTTCACACCGACGTTGAACTTATCCCATACTTTGTTCACAAAACCGCTTAACACAAAAGCATTCTCTTTCGCATTGAACTTGTCAGAAAGAAAATACGCATCTGCTTTTAGTGCATAATCAATCTCGTCCTCTTCGCGGTAGTTCTTTAACATTTCACCTTTCAGAGTGAAGGTGTTATAGCGCTGTTTTTCCGGATCAGCGCTGAACTGCTGGTCAGTAAGCGGATCAACACCGTAGAACGAAGTACCGAACTTATCAAATCCCAGTTCTCCAAATAGTGATACTTTCTCCTGGATACTCTTGCCAAATATACCTGCATTCTGACGGGAAAATTTCTGCCCCTCGTAGTCGCCCTTCTGATTCAGGTGTTTCAGGAAGAAACCGGCTTGTAAGGCCTCGTCACTCCCGGTATTTAAATAGAGCTCTGCTAAACCGGTACTGAAGTTGCCCAGTCCGAACTTGGCGTAGTTGTTCTTCAGTGGCGGGCGGTCCCCCTGAACGACTTCCTGTGCCTGCAATTGCCTGATATCGCTGTTGATTTCAAGTTTTTTATCAAATATGGAATACGTCAGCGGACGTCTGTAAACGCTGTTGCTGTTCAAGTCCGGACTTCTTCTTATTTTGGCAGCATCTGCCAGAACAGGTTTGTAAGGTCGTTCAACGACGATCTCTTCAGTTAATGAACTTTTTGCAGGTTCAGCTTTCTTCGGATCTTCAGGTGTTTGTGCATAAGAAACCGATGAGATCAAAAGTGCGCAGATTGCTGTTGTATATGGAATATGATTCAGTTTCATTCTAGCCTATTTGTTCTTAGTATTCAGTTGTTCTAGCTTTGACTTCGCTGTTGGTAACACGTCATCCTTGCCTTCATAATTATCCAGGACACTCTGTAGCGTAGCTTTTGCCTGGAAGTTGTCTTTAAGAGCAACGTAGTTGTCGGCCAGCAATATATATGCTTTGGCAACCCAATAGTCTTGTGACTCCATTCGCTTTACCAGATCAAGAATGTTCTTCTGGGATGTCTTATAATCCTTCTTCAGGTACTGAACGTTGGCAACAGTGTAAAGCGCCTCAGCACCGATAGCGGTAGTGGTTTGGGCAGCTACTGCTGTTAGTTCCTTCACCGCTGTGGTGGTATCTCCCTTCATCAGATAAGCTTTTCCGCCATATAAACCAGCTCTGTTTTTGTCATCTTCAGATGAACGGTCAAATAACCTGACAAGCTTTACATACTTAAGGACGTCATCAGGCATATTCATGTTACTGTAAGCTTGCATGAGGTTGTTCACAGCAAAGCTGTAGTTCGCTTTATACTCTGAGGTTGTTTCCAGCTTCTTCAAGTATACAACGGCTTCATTATACTTCTTTTGATTAAGATAAAGTCTGGATATGCTGATCAGCGCACGCTCCGTGTAATCACTCGTCCAGTCATTCAGAATAAAGGTATAGTCTGGAATAGCCTCATCCGGACGGTTCAGTTTAACCAGGCTTTCCGCACGGATAAACTTCGCATGTTTTTCATAGATCGGTTTAGGAAACTTGTCAAAGTACGCATTGATCGCATCGTAAGCACCCTGCGAATCACCCTTTAAAAACAGGTTGTTAGCCGCCTGGAAGGTGATGTTGTCTTGTTCAGACGTCGATAAATTGCCAATGCTGGTTGTGTTAGCATAGGCGAGGAAGCCATTCGCGTCTGCCTTATCCAGATAGATATTTTTAATCGATTCCAAGGCCAGCTTCGCCTCATCGGTTGTTGAATAATCCTGCACAACGCGTTGGAAGGTCGTCAGAGCAGCATCATTCTCATCATTGTTATACTGTACCAGCCCGATCGTAACCAATGCTCTTGGTACATAGCTGCTTCTCGGATATTTCTCGATAAGCGACAGAAGATCCGTCTTCGACTTCTCATTATCGCCTTTAACAAAGTAGGTATAGGCAATCTCAAATCCCGCGTCATCAGAATAATTCGAGTTCGGGAACTTACTGAGGAGCGACTCATGGGTTGCTATCTTCACGTCATTCTGACCTTGAAGGCCCTGGATCATCCCTTTTTGGAATAGGGCATAGTCTTCGCCCGGACTGTTCCACGCAATGATCTTATTGTACTGCTGCATTGCCGCATCATAGCTTTTCAACACAAAGTAAGAATCCGCAAGTCTCAGTGTAGCGTCTACAATCGTGTTTTGGTCCTTGTCGTTTCCATTTAGAAAGCGCTGGAAGTAGTTAGAAGCCTTGCTATAGCTTTCATGCTGAAACGCCGAATACCCCAATGCATAGTTCGCATAATTGTAGACGTCTGTTTTCTTTGCAGCCGACATGGCCAGGAACTTTTCAAACTGAGCAACAGACTCGCCATACTTACGAACTTCAAACATCGCCTCTGCAAGCCAGTAGGTCGCAAGTGCCGTAATTTCCGGATCGATGGGGTTGTTCTGAGAACGCATGAACATCGAAATGCTATTTTCAAAGGCACGCTCGTTATAGAACTCCAGTCCGCGGAAATAAGTAACCCTCTGGTAAACCATCTGAGACTCTTCATTTTTGTTCTGAATCGTTTCAAGAATGTTTACCGCTTCTTTAAAGTTCCGGGTTGAAAGAAGTACTTCTCCCAGAAGAGTTTTTGCTTCATTGATTCGGGTAGAACGAGGGTAAGTCTTAATGAATTCCTGAACGGCATCCAATGCCACCGTATGAAATTCGAGCTCCTGCGAAAGCTTCGCGTAGTTTAACAAACCTTCTTCTTTCAGTTTTGGGTCGAAATCCAGACGTGAGGCTCGGAAAAACGCATTCCGGGCACTCTGCTTATTGTTTGTTTTAATCAGTGCATTTCCCAGCACGATCATACCATTCTGATAATGAACGTCGGGCGTACTCATTTTCTCCAGCTCTGTTATAGCCTTTTGATATTCCTTCTGCTGTACATAGATATAACCGAGCTGGTAATTGTCCTGATTGTTTTGCGTCTTGCCCTGATCAAGGTTCTGAAACTTCAAATAATAGTTAAGAGACGACTTGAAGTCTGACTTTGCGAAATAGGTGGCCGCCACAATACGGTACATTTCTGCCTTGTACTGCTGGTCAATCGTTTCGATAGCGGGAATGGTATAGGCTAGCACCTCGTCATAACGCTTGTCAAGGAAGTACAAGGCCGATATATAATACGGATAGCTCGCCTGATAGCGGGTGGAATTTTTCAGGCGTTCAAATTCTCTGAGAGCTGTCTGATAGTCGGCGCTCAGATAATTCAGATAAGCGTAGTAATAGATTGACGATTCAGCATATTCACTCTTACCGTCTTTAAGCTCTGCAAACAGGGGCTCTGCAGCGTTATAATTCTTCCCAACAAAATAGGAATAACCTAATTTAAAGCGATATTCATCAGCCTCTCTGCCGGCGAGGTTTCCAGCTTCGGTTTTGCTGAACCACTCGACAGCTTTTTCGTAATTTTTACGATCAAAATATGACTTTCCGATCTGGAAGTATGCCGATTTGGTATTTGCGCTGGCCGGATTTTCTTTGATGAAGTTTAAAAACAGACTTTCAGCATTGTCGTTACCCAGTTCGAGAGCACAAACCGCCTGATAGAACTGGGCGTTTTCTTTCAGAAGTGAAATCTGCTCATTTTCAGGAAGAGCTTGTGAAGAGGGGCTAAGGCGGGATTGCTCAACGCGACTGAACTGTTCACTTGCAGCCACATATTTCTTTTTCTCAAAAAGCTCTAATCCACTTTTGTAAGCCTGGTTAATATTAAACCATTCCGATTGCTGGGCTTCTGCTAAATGAAAAAAGCATACAAATGACGTAGCAAGTATATATTTTCTAAGCATATCAAATTTTAAAATCGCTAAATAACAAGTTATAAACCACAGTTGCGCACAATAGATGTTAACAAATGTGGAAATCTGCCAAAATTAACGTTTAAGCAGCGAATAGTAGTATATATTTAAGAAAAGTATTTTCCCGGAAATTGGTAACCTTTAATAACCAGTTCATTTTAAGGCTTTTGCCCTGCCAGCAAGTACAAAACTGCCATACGAATAGCCACTCCGTTTTCAACCTGATCAAGGATAATAGACTGTTTGCTATCCGCCACATCACTGGTTATTTCAACGCCCCTGTTAATCGGCCCAGGGTGCATGATCACAATCTCCTTATCGAGAGAGTCCAGGATCTGCTTATTGACCCCGTACATCATGGAGTATTCCCTTAATGAAGGGAAGTATTTGATGTCCTGCCTTTCCATCTGAATGCGAAGCATGTTGGCTACATCACACCAGTTCAGGGCTTTCATTAAATCAAATTCCACTTTAACGCCGAGACTTTTTATGTACTTTGGGATCAGTGTTGTCGGCCCGCAAACCATAACCTCGGCACCCAGCATCTGCAGACATAAAATATTCGATAAAGCAACACGAGAATGAAGAATATCGCCTATGATGGCGACCTTCTTTCCGGCCACATCACCAAACTTCTCACGTATAGAAAAAGCATCCAGCAGTGCCTGGGTAGGGTGTTCATGGGCGCCGTCTCCGGCATTTACAATCTGTGCATTCACCTTTTTGCTCAGAAATATTCCGGCTCCGGGGTATGGATGACGCATGACGATCATGTCGACTTTCATGGCCAGGATATTGTTTACTGTGTCAATGAGCGTTTCACCTTTGCTTACCGAAGATGATGATGCCGCAAAGTTGACCGTGTCTGCAGACAGTCTTTTCTGAGCGAGCTCAAAGGAGAGACGCGTGCGGGTAGAATTTTCAAAAAAGACATTGGCTATAGTGACATCCCGGAGTGACGGCACCTTTTTAATAGGCCTGTTTAAAACATCTTTAAAGGTATCAGCGGTTTCAAATATCAGCTGGATATCGCGCTCATTCAGATCTTTAATCCCCAGAAGATGTTTTGTACTTAAGCCCTTATAATTGTCTGCCATGGATATGGTATGTTTTATCTGAATTGTACTTAAAAAATCATTAGTCTTTATCAGACAGGAGGATAATGGTGTCTTCCTGATCTGTCTCTTTCCAGGAAACGATCACTCGCTGAGAGTTTATCGAGTCTACCTGAATCCCGATATAGTCAGGTTCTATAGGCAGATCGCGCGAAAACCGCCGGTCTACGAGCACAAGCAGCTCCACTTTTTTAGGCCGTCCAAACGCCAGCATGGCATCCATAGCCGAGCGTATAGTACGTCCCGTCCATAGCACGTCGTCTACGAGGATAACCTTCTTTCCTTCAATAATAAAATCAATACTGGTGGCATTAGGCAGGAGCGGAGCTTCTCTTCTGCGGAAATCGTCGCGGAAGAACGTGATATCCAGGTTCCCGTTCAGAATATTTGCCTGAGGAAGGATCTGCTGCAATTCGTAAGCAATCCTGTTCGCCAGATAAATGCCCCGGGGTTGAATTCCAAGAATCACGGAATCTGAAAAGTCGTCATGATTTTCAATCAGCTGATGACACAGCCGCTTAATCGTAATCTGGAACTTTTGGCCGTCAAGCAGAGTTAGATTTTGCATGTTTTGATTTGGGCAAAAATAAAAAAAATAAACTATACT
>NZ_JAZQRL010000125.1:0-182838 GCF_045629565.1 Arcticibacter sp. | reverse complement strand
GCCCCGGGGCGGAGACATGCATTGCTCGAAAGAGGGCTTGGTGCGTGCAGACAACCGAGAATGCGCATTTCATTGTGGAAGCATCGAGTCCCAAGACTGCATCCAACTGCGGGCGACAGTCTTGTCCGAGTTATTCGAGTTAGAACGCTTGCTAGTTCGCTGCTGAACATCATCCTCGACGTTGCCGGCCGCAGCCTTGGTCTTCCCCCTCCGCAACTCCAGTTCCAAGTTCCAGTTCCAGTTCCAGTTCCAGTTCCTGAACCAGTTCCGGTTCCAGTTCCTGGAGAAGGTGAAGTTCCAGTTCCAGGAGAGGTTGTGGTGCCGGTTCCTGTTCCAGGTTGAGGATAGGTGGTTGTGCCGGTACCCACACCGCTTCCGGTGCCAGAACCTGGTGAAGTGGTAGTGCCTGTACCAACACCGGTTCCTGTGCCTGGTGATGTGGTTGTGCCGCTACCTGTGCCTGATCCTGTTCCGGGATAAGTTGTAGTGCCAGTTCCCACTCCTGTTGCTGAGCCCGGAGTGGAGGAAGTTCCGGTTCCAACGTCTGTTCCGCTATTGGTTCCCGGCGATGTAGTTGAACCGTTGGTGCCAACTCCTGATCCGCTGCCGGTTTCTGTAGTAGAAGTGCCGGAGCCGGTTGCCCGGTCAGATTGACCTGATTTTTTCTTCTTTCCGGTCTTGGTTTTTCCGGTGTCACTCTGATTGGTACCTACAGTCGATCCCTGATTGTTGGTGCCGGTCGTCCCCGTCTGGGCGAACCCTTCGCTGAACATGAAACATGTAAAGGCGAAGCTCAATAATACACATACTTTTTTCATAATGTTTCTCTTTTGGTAGGTGAGATTGTTTACCGGTATTGGTACAATCGATGTGCCGCAGATTAAATTTTATGAATTAAGCCTGAACTTGTTACATGCCAGCAGGGGATGGGAAATTTTTTCCCTTGAGACAAAGCGCGGCGTATGAACGACACTATCTGTTTTTTTGGACACTGGTGTTAAATTTGTGAACACTTCGACCCGGAATATCCGGCAGACAAGGGCGGATTCTAATATCGCCGGTTCAAACAAATCTTTAGATCAGCCGTATTGTTATTCAAATCAGATACCCATATGGAATACAGACAACTTACCAATTCCGGGTTGCGTCTGCCTGTTCTAAGCTTCGGAACAGCAACTTTTGGAGGCGGAAATGAATTCTTTAAAACCTGGGGCGATACTCAGGTAAGAGAGGCAAGTCACATGCTTAACCTGTGCCTGGACGCAGGTGTCAATCTATTTGATACCGCAAATACCTACTCAAACGGCATGGCCGAGGAGATCCTCGGCAAAGCGGCGAAAGGCTTGCGCAATAAATTGCTTATATCGACGAAAGCTACTTTTCCAACATCCGATGGTGTATATGACTACGGCTCATCCAGGCACCATCTGATCAGGGCCTGCGAAGACAGTCTGCGGAGACTGGATACCGACTATATAGATATCTATCATATGCACGGCTTCGATGCCAATACTCCCGTGGAGGAAACACTTAAAACGCTCGACATGCTTATCCAAAGTGGTAAAGTGAGATACATCGCCTGTTCTAACTTCTCGGGATGGCATCTAATGAAGTCATTATCCGTTTCCGAGCGCTATGGATGGTCTAAATACTGTGCACATCAGGCGTATTACTCTTTACTAAACCGCGATTTTGAGTGGGAACTGATGCCTCTTGGCATCGATCAGGGAGTGGATACTATCGTGTGGAGCCCTCTGGCCAGCGGGTTACTTAGTGGCAAATATCGTCGTAACCAGCCTCTTCCCCAAGATGCCCGTGTTACGCAGGGGGGGAGCCCGGTCTCAAGCGGAACGATCAATTACGAACGGTTATATGATATTGTTGAGCTGATGGACGAGCTGTCTGAAGAAACCGGAAAGTCACATGCACAGATAGCACTCAACTGGCTCTTGCAGCGACCAACCGTTTCGAGTATTATCATCGGAGCGCGGAACGAGAAGCAACTGAAAGAGAACCTGGGAGCGATTGGCTGGAATCTGAGCGACGATCAGGTTAAGAAACTCGACAGGGTAAGTGAAGCGTTCCCTGCCTATCCATACTGGCATCAAAGACAATACGCCATGCTCAACGCCTCACCTGACTTATACTAGCCTGAGCGCTGCCGGTGGACAGCTGGCAGGCAGCTAGTGGGCAGCTAGTGGGTTTAGCCACATTGTAGCTACGTTGTAGCCACCTTTCAGCCACCTTTTCCTTGAAAAACGTGGCTACAGTGTGGCTACAACGCGGGATCATGGCGGCTGTACCCACCAGCTGGTGGCCAGCTCCCCACTAGCTGCCCACTAGCCTGTCAGCAGCAAATCTTAAGCTGCTGACAGGCCTTGACTTACCAGTCATCTTTTTTTACAGGATTAGCAGCGTTTGTCATATAGCTTTTAACAGAAGAAAGGGTTGCCTTAGCAAATTTGTCGGCAGTGATCAGAATAGTCTTGGCTGAATAAAGTTGCGTTCGCTCCAAAGATGTCAGTTTGCTGAATGTATACGATTCGGGCACCTGGTCGTAATATTTTTCAATTGGATTCGACGACGAAGGAAGGTAAGATTTGCCTACCCTCGCGGCGATGTTTTCAATCGAAAAGGAGTTCATTATCATTCTGTAACGGCCTTCTTTAATATTGAACTCAATTTTCATGTTTTGATAGTACTTCCTAGGAACAAGAACGCCCAGTGTTTTCACGCTGTATTTCTCTTCGGTTGAACCTTCGGCGATAATTGTCCCTGCATCTTTATCCTGTAACTTAATAACGCCGCTCTCGTTTTTGAAGGCCTCGGCAATCCATGCGAGTGCCTGGTTGTAGAGCTGATCTTTCGTTGCATGGGGAACTTCGCCCACCAGGGTGTAGGATACTTTCTTGTCGTCGTTAAGAGGAATGTTTTTCTTATTGAAAGGAAGATCGGTGTCCTGAGCTTGTCCGATAGTAAACATGAACAGCGACAGTGATAATAAAAAGAATGGTTTCATAGCAATTATTAAGGGGGCAAAAATAGTAAAATCCCGCACGGCGTTGCATTTATCCAGACCAGAGGACGAGCATGTGAAGGGGATACAGGAGAATAAACGGCCGTCTGATTCGCTTATTGCTAAAAAAAATGTAAATTTCTCCGGTCATTTAATAAGACGATAGTATGCATTTAAGGAACCTGTCTTATGCGGCCATGGGCGCCGCACTTATTTCGTTTGGAGCGTGTAATAGCGAAAAGCCCAGTAGTACTCAAAAATTTATAGACGTTACTAGCCTGGATTCTTCCGTTGCTCCCGGAGATAACTTTTTTAAATATGTAAACGGTAAATGGCTGGCAACGGCGGTGATTCCCCCTACGCAAACGAGTACCGGGGCCTTTGACGAGTTATATAACAAGACAAAAGCGAATATCAAGAAGCTTCTTGAAGAGGCGGCAAACGCGCATGCCGATAAAGGGACGGTTGAACAGAAGGTTGGTGATTTTTATGCCTCTGGTATGGATTCGGTTGCCATCGAAGGATTGGGGTATCAGCCTATCGAACCTTATCTGAAAAGAATAGACGCGATCAAAAATGTTCAGCAACTGCTGCGCTTTGAGGCAGAACTGGATAAACAGCAATCGGCAGTCTTCACCGGATTGTATATCGGTCCTGATGAAAAAAATAGCTCAACAAACATCTTAAGTCTGTATCAGTCAGGACTTGGATTGCCTGATCGGGACTATTACTTCAGGAAAGATGCAGAGACGAAATCTATCCAGGACGCGTATAAGAAGTGCATTTCCCAATTGTTTGTGCTAACCGGTACCACCGACTCTATCGCGACACAAGAATCAGAATTGGTTTACAAGTTTGAAGAAGAGCTGGCGAAAAGCCACCGCACCAATGTTGATCTGCGCAATCCTCAGATAAATTATAACAAAACGTCGGTTGCAGATCTGGACAAGAAGTTGCCTTTATTCAGGTTTAGCTCTTATCTTAAAAATCTGGGCACCGATACGGATTCTATAAATGTCGGACAGCCGGCCTACTATGAGAAGGTAAATGAACTGTTGAAGACAGCTCCCCTTGACACCTGGAAGCTATATATGAAGGCCCACTTCATCCGTGGGGCGGCATCCGCATTGAGTTCACCATTCGTAAATGCGAACTTTGAATACGGCAAAGCGATTTCCGGACAAAAGCAGATTAAGCCAAGATGGGAGAGGATCTATAGAAGTTCTGACGCCAACCTGGGTGAATTGCTCGGCCAGCTTTATGTTAAAAGACATTTTTCTAAAGATGCCAAGGAAAGAATGCTCGACCTTATCGACAATCTGGAGAAGGCGTTTGACGCCAGGATCGGGCAGGTGGACTGGATGAGTGATACGACTAAGAAAGTTGCCAAAGAGAAACTGCATGCCATCATTAAGAAAATTGGTTATCCGGATAAATGGAGAGATTACAGCAAAGTCGAGATCGACAGGGCAAAATATTTCGAAAATATCGTGTCATGCAGTAAGGCTGACTTTGAGTATCAGATGGCTAAGGTTGACAAGCCGGTTGATAAAGACGAATGGATCATGACCCCGCCCACCATCAATGCGTATTACAATCCGACGATAAACGAAATTGTTTTCCCTGCAGGAATATTACAGTTTCCGTTTTTCGACCTTAATGCAGATGATGCTGTAAATTATGGCGCAATCGGCATGGTTATCGGTCATGAAATGACGCATGGTTTTGATGATCAGGGCTCACAATATGATAAGTCGGGCAATTTGAACAACTGGTGGGCGCCATCGGATAACAAGAGGTTCAAGGAAAAATCGAAACAAGTAATCGATCTGTATAGCAGTTTCGTTGTGATCGACTCTATGCGTATCAACGGAGCCCTTACTACCGGTGAAAATATGGCTGATATCGGCGGTATCGCTATAGCTTATGACGCTTTTAAATTAACCAAGCAGGGCCAGGATACAACTAAGATCGACGGGCTGACCCCGGATCAGCGGTTCTTTATCGCTTATGCCCAGTCATGGAGAGATAAAATGGAAGATAAGTCTTTGCGACTACAGTTAAGTACCGATCCGCATTCTCCTGCTGAGTACCGGGTTAACGTGCCGTTGATGAATTTTACACCATTTTATAACGCCTTTAACGTTCGTGAAGGTCAGAAACTGTTCTTACCGGAAGATAAAAGAATTAAAATCTGGTAAAGATGCATTTCATTCAGGCAATATGCTCCGGCATGTTGCCGAATGATTTTTTAAGCCAGAAATAAACTAACCATTATGAACCAAAAAATTATTCATCTCCTATTCTCTTTGGCTTTGCTTAGTCCTGCTGTGGCGCAGGAGAAGCCGCTGAAGGCTTTTCCTCTGTCGGCCGTCAGGTTAACCGAAAGTCCTTTTTATAAGGCCCAGCATACGGATATGATTTATATCCTGTCATTAAATCCTGACCGCTTATTAGCTCCCTACCTCCGTGAGGCCGGCTTGAAGCCCCTGGCACCGAGCTATGAGAATTGGGAAAATACAGGACTCGACGGACATATAGGCGGGCATTATCTCAGTGCCCTGGCGGATATGTATGCTGCCACGGGAGACAAGGAAGTACTTAAGCGGCTGAATTACATGATCGACTGGTTGGACAAGTGCCAGCAAAAAAACGGTGATGGCTATGTGTCGGGCATTCCGGGCGGGCGCGCCATGTGGAAAGACCTAGCTGCAGGAAACATCAAAGCTGCGAGCTTTTCATTAAACGATAAGTGGGTGCCATGGTATAATATCCATAAAACCTATGCCGGCCTAAAAGATGCTTACCTCATTGGGGGAAATGAGAAGGCCAGAGGGATGTTGCTGAAACTTTCAGACTGGTGTGAGACTCTGGTTTCCGGCTTAAGTGACAAGCAGATTCAGGATATGCTGCGATCGGAGCATGGTGGGATGAATGAAATTTTTGCCGATGTATATGAGTTTACCGGTGACAAAAAGTATCTTACCCTGGCGCGCCGGTTTTCAGATATGTCTGTTCTTCATCCCCTGCTAAACAAGCAGGACAAATTAAACGGCATGCATGCGAACACCCAGATTCCAAAGGTTATCGGGTATATGCGTGTTGCTCAGGTGGCCGGTGACGACGCCTGGCGGGATGCTTCGCGTTTCTTCTGGGAGACGGTGGTAAATAACAGGACGGTATCGATTGGTGGAAACAGTGTCAGTGAGCATTTCAATCCCTCAGGTGATTTTTCATCGATGATTGAGTCGAAGGAAGGCCCGGAAACCTGTAATACTTACAATATGCTCAAGCTCAGCAAGGAGCTTTTCCTGAATGACCGTTCGGGCATCTACCTGGATTTTTATGAAAGAGCGTTGTATAATCATATCCTGTCATCACAACATCCTGATAAAGGCGGATTTGTTTATTTTACGAGTATGAGGCCGAACCACTACCGCGTTTATTCAGAGCCACAGGAAGGGTTTTGGTGCTGCGTGGGATCGGGCCTTGAAAATCATGGTAAGTATGGCGATATTATTTATGCCCATGATGATCAGAACCTCTTTGTAAATTTATTCATACCCTCCACATTAAGCTGGAAGGAAAGGAAACTTACCCTTACGCAACGTACCAGATTTCCTTACGAAGAACAAACAGAGCTTGTAATGAAATTGGCGCGTCCGGAAGAATTCGCTCTTAATATACGTGTTCCCAAATGGGTAGAGGGCGGATCGATAGCAGTCTTTGTAAATAACAAGAGGGCAGCTGCAGTTATAACCGATCGGAAATCTGGCTATGTATCGGTCAAAAGGCGGTGGAAGACAGGTGACGTGGTATCTGTGCGTCTTCCGATGGAGACGACTGCAGAGCAGCTCCCTGACGGATCTCCATGGGTTTCTTTTGTACATGGCCCTGTGGTTCTGGCAGCGGCTACCAAGTCGGCGGATTTGCCCGGTCTGAGGGCAGATGGCAGCCGGATGGGACATGTCGCTAACGGACCGTTGTATCCGCTGGACGAAGCACCTTTTCTGGTATCTGACCTGGCGTCGGCGCCTCTTGCCCTGAAGCCCGTTGAAGGTAAGCCACTTTACTTTACCGCCGCCGATATTATCTCCACTGAAAAATACCGCGACCTCCAGCTTAAACCATTCCATGAAGTGCACGACGCCAGATATATTGTTTATTGGCCTATGACTTCCCGGGCTGCGCTGGGCGAGATGAAAGCGGCTCTGAAGGAGTCGGAGGCACGGAAGATGGAAACCGATAAGCGAACAATCGACAGGTTAAACCCGGGACAGCAGCAGCCGGAGTCTGATCACAGTTTCAAAAGTGAAGGCTCGGAAATGGGCGTGCAGAGCAACAGGCACTTCAGAAATGCCAGGGGTTGGTTCAGCTATAATATGAAGAATCCGGCGAAGGATGCGCGGGTACTTCGCCTGACCTATTACGGAAAGGATACAGATAAGGAGTTCGCTATCTATTTGAACGATGTTAAAGTGGCGTCTGAATCGTTTCAGGGAGAGAAGGGAGACAAGTTTTACGATGTTGATTATGAAATTCCGGAAGCGGTCATTCGGCAGAATAAAGATCAGCTGACACTTCGGTTTGAAGCCGGCAGCGGATCCAGGACGGCGGATATTTACTTCATCAGACTGCTTCGTTAAATGGCAACAGTCAGGGAATCAGGATATAAATACCTGGTTTTCCGTATAAACACGTGTTTTTGCGGGTCTTGGCAATATGCCAAAACCATTTTATAGGAATTTTATTATAGAATACAAATAATCTAATGAACTACCTATGAAATACAAAATTTTAGCAGTGCTTGCAGTGGCGGGTGTGTCACTTGCGAGCTGTGGATCCAATAATCAGAACAGTTCGGATTCTGATACGTCGATGATGGAGAACTCTTCAATGGATACCGCTGGAGGAACCTCAACCATGACAGATTCTATGAGCACCGATAATAGCGGTGTTGGCTCAGGCTCAGGTTCAGCTACCGGCATGGACACTAGCGGAGGAACAGGGACTGGAGGAACTGGCAGTGGAACAGGCGGCACTGGAACAGGTAGCGGAACAGGCACTGGAACAGGTAGCGGAACCGGGACTGGAACAGGCAGCGGAACTGGGACTGGAACAGGAACAGGTACAGGGGGATCCGGATCGAACGGAAGTGGCTCTGCACCAACTCCAAGATAGCGGAACAAGGGTTGCATGTTAGGAATAGCATGCAACCTTTTCTTTTTGTCTTAATTTGAGCTGAAGGGCTTTAAACCGGTTACGCAACTGGTTTTTTTTGTATAACAACAAGCCGATGGTAATCACCAAGCCTGCTAATCCTTCGATAAAAACAACCGTTTGAGTACCCCAGCGATGTGCTAAAAAGCCGATCAACAGGCTTCCCAGTGGGAGCACACCCTGGTTTGCCATGATATAGTAACTAATTGTACGTCCCCTCATCCCGGGATGCGAATGCGTTTGTATATATGTATTGATGGAGGAATTCTGGATCATTAAGCCTGTTCCGGCAAAAGCCGTGAAGATGAGAGCCATAAGCAGAGAGGGTGAAAAGGCCAGGGCGAGAACGGAAAACGACAAGATGAACCCAGAGACGATAGTAACTTGATTAAGGTTGGTTTTAGATGTTAGTCTTGCCATATAAATGGCACCGATCAGAGCGCCGAGCCCCGCCGCACTTTCGAACCAGCTGAAGGTAGTTGCGTCGCCACTGAAAATGTCCTTCGCAAATACCGGGAGGAGCGTGATAAAGGGAATAATCATCAGGCTGGAAGCGGCCATCGTCAGGATCAGGGGAAAGATGTCTCTGGACGATACAACGTGCTGGAAGCCGTTCTGAAGGTCTGTCCAGATGTTTTGTGTAGGCTTGACCTCTTGTTCGATATTTAATTTCATCAGCATGAGGCATGCCAGTACAGCAATAAAGCTGAAGAAGTTAATGAGGAAGCATACTTCCTCACCCAGTGTGCTTAATACAATACCCGCCAGTGCAGGCCCAAGGAGACGTGCTGAATTGAAAACGGTCGAATTGAGAGCAATCGCATTTGGAAGATCTTCTTTCTTTTCAACGAGGTTAATCATTAAAGATTGTCGTGCGTTCACATCGAATGAGTTGATGATTCCCTGAGCAAGACTCAGTACTCCGATACAGAGCACATTGTAGTACTGAAACCACACCATGAAAGCCAGAATCCCTGCCTGGAGCATAAGGCCGATCTGCGTAAACATCAGAACCCTGTACTTATTGTGCCGGTCTACGAAGCTTCCGGCGAATGGAGAAAGGAACAACGAAGGTATCAGACTCAGAAAGGTGATGGCTCCCAATAGAAATGCTGAACCGGTAATGCTATAAACCAGCCAACTGACTGCTACTCGTTGCATCCAGGTGCCAATCAATGATATTGCCTGTCCGGTAAAAAACAAGCGGTAATTGTAATATTGAAGTGAGCGAAATATATGCATAGCGGGTTTTAGTAAAGTAACTTTACAAAGTTATTGGTTTTTATCTTCTTAATGATAATTATATAGTCATAAAATGCTTACCTTTGTAAAGTAATTTTAGTTATGGTGAACCCGGATTATGAATTAGCCGCTCAATTGCGAAGCGTTGCGACAAGGCTGACAAGGCAAATCAGAAAGCAGAACGTCCGTACAGATTTCTCCAATAGTGAGATTTTGACGATGGCCTTACTGGATCAATATGGCACACTGCTTCCTTCGGATCTGGCGGAACTGGAACGTGTATCCAAGCAGGCAATATCTCAAATTATCAACCGTTTGTTTGAAGCGGGATATGTACAGCGCGATTATATAGAAGCTGATAAACGTAAAGTGGTGATCTCGTTAACGGAGAGGGGCTCCGCCATGCTGGCCGAAACCCGGCGTATAAAAGAGGAGTGGCTCGCCAAAGCGATGTCGGAAGTCTACTCCAATGAAGAACTCGCGCTAATTAAGGCATTTTTGCCCTTGCTTCAACGGATTACAAATTATAACGGTTAATTTCGGCAATGTCATATATCAAGATAACCAAGAGGTTCCAGGATCTCAGTCTCGAGCAATTATACCAGATATTGCAACTTCGTAACGAGGTGTTTATTGTGGAGCAGAGATGTGCCTATCAGGATCTGGATCATCTTGACGAACAGTGTCATCACCTGATGATGTATGACGAGGGCCGGCTGATTGCGTATGCGAGGATTATCCCCCCGGGGATATCATATAAAGAAGCTTCAATTGGTCGGATCGTGACTCATGCGCACTATCGCGGAAAGGGTGTTGGTGCAATAATGATGAAGCTGATTTTATCAGACCTGGAGGATTTGCTCGGTAACCGGCCGGTCAAAATTGGTGCTCAATTATATGCTGAAAAATTCTATGAGAAGTTTGGATTTGTGAGAAGCAGCGAGGTCTATGATGAAGATGGTATAGAACATATTCAGATGATCAAATCGTTCTGACGTACATACAAACCATTTTCGGCGTTATATTAGTAGAAAATAAAGTCCAAGCTTATCCGTATGACAGAGATTTACATTAAAAATATGGTTTGTCCGCGATGCATATCAGCAGTGAGGCAAATTCTGGAGGAACACGGTTTGGATGTTGAAGCGATTGCGCTTGGCTATGCGCGTGTTGGTGGTTCCTGTGAAGCTGCCCGGATCGCGGAGATCGGTAAGGCTCTCCAGGCTCAGGGTTTTGAGCTGATTGACAGCGGAAAAAACAGGCTTGTGGAAGGCATAAAGACCTTAATCATCGATATGATCTTTCACCAGGCTGACGGTGTCCGGAGATGGAACTGGTCTGCGATGATAGCCGAAGCCTTGTCTCACGATTATAACTATCTGAGTACCCTGTTCTCTGCAACAGAGGGGATCACCATTGAGCAATATATCATCAGACAGAAGACTGAGCGTGTTAAAGAGTTGCTATGTTACAATGAACTTAGTTTAAAAGAGATAGCCTATATGCTGGGCTATAGCAGCGCCGCACATCTTTCGACGCAATTTAAGCGTGTAACCACTTATACGCCCGGACAGTTTAAGGCTATGCACCATAAGCGTAATAGCCGCATTCCTCTCGACGCCATTTGAAAAAATAGACGTAATGAATTATTTTAAGATCATCTTTTTGTTTCTCTCCATCGGTTCGGTCTTCTCTTGCGGGGTAAAAACGCAGGTTAGTCAGCTCGAAGCCCTTCAGCATTGTGTGTTTGGGGTCAATTCGATAGACAGCGTTTATGTTGCCGGTGTTCCCGTTGACAGAATAGTGAAAAAGGGCGGGTTGGATATGACCCGTGCTCCGCAGCTTGCTCTGGCATTCTTCCAGCAGAAAGTCCCCCTCAGGGCGCGCCTTGACCTGGGAATAAGTAATCCGGGGACTGAAGATGCGGGTATAAATGACTTTGAATATATACTGATGGTTGCTGATTATGAGCTGTTAAGAGGGGTATATGAGCAAACGATCCTGGTACCCGGGAACGGAGGCGAGGTGGCTGTGCCCTTCGCTATACATACGGATATCCATCCTGTTATCTCCAGGCCGGAAAACCAACGTATGCTCTCTGATTTCTTTTCTGCTTCAAAAGATACTTCGGTTACTATCACGCTGAGGGTTAAGCCAAACATTGTTGTAGCGGACAGAAAGATTTCCTATCCTGGATATATCGACATCAAGAAGCGCCTGAGCAGTCGGGAAGTGTTGAGCTATTTGCAGTAAGGCCTATTTTCTTACGATCAGAATAGGTATTTTAATCCGGTGTCTGACGGCGTTTACAGTAGTGCCAAATATCATATCTTTCATTGTTTGGTGACCATGCGCCCCCATAACCAGCAGATCCAGGTGGTTGTCGACCGCCAGTCTGGAGATTGCCCTGGCGACATTTCCATAACCAATCCGTATATGGGCGTGGTACCCTAATTTCTCCAGGTTGAGGCGATATAGGTCCAGGTTGTCAGCATCGCTCTTCGTTTCAAAATCCATAACTCGATCTCCATGATAGCGCGCGCCGGCTGTTTCGACGATATGGATAAGGAAGTATTCGGCATTTTTACCTCCTTGCATAAGCGCGTGTTCGATGGTGGCTTTGTCATTTTTAGAAAAGTCCACTGGGATACCTATGGCTTTGTAGGATACGTTTTCCACACTTGGGATCTCCTCGGCCTTCCCATGCGGAACGTTCGACGAGATGATGGCTTGCGTTTTGAACAGGGGGTGGAAAGACACGTAGAACAACAGGGCGATCACTGCAAGAACTACAGGAACTATAATGATATAAAGCCACCAGCTGTTGCTGGTGTTCATCCAGGAATAAATCTCTTCGTAGACAAGTTTGATATTCAGGCTCACAATAATGATGGCACTCAGCCAGGCCAGGACTTTCACCCAGGGCTTTATCGCAAATTCGCCCATCTTGCTTTTATCTGAGGTGAAATGAATTAAAGGAATAACGGCGAAACCGAGCTGCAGACTAAGGACGACCTGGCTTAGAATAAGAAGTTCTCCCAGTGCCCCCTCGCCGAAGTAGAGAATGGTGAAGAATGCCGGGATGATTGCCAGTAAGCGTGTAAGTAGGCGCCTGAGCCATGGTTGGATGCGCAGCTTGATATGGCCTTCCATGATTATCTGTCCGGCTAAAGTTCCGGTAACTGTAGAGCTTTGTCCGGCGGCAATCAGCGCGATAGCAAAGAGGGCTGGAGCCAGCGATCCAAATATGTTATCGAGCAGCTTATGTGCATCCTGTATCTCTGCGACCCCGAAATATCCGTTTTTGTGAAAAGCAGTCGCCGCCAGGATCAATATAGAGGCATTCACGAAGAAAGCCAGGTTCAGGGCAATGCTGGTGTCGATAAGGTTAAATTTTAATGATTCCTTGATGCCCTTGCTTGTCCGTTCGATCTTCCTCGTCTGAACGAGGGAGGAATGAAGGTAGAGGTTGTGGGGCATGACGGTTGCCCCTAAAATCCCGATGGCAATGTACAATGCATCGCCGCTTAACATGGAGGGTTCCAGACCCGCGATGACGTCTTTTATTTCGGGTTCGATGATGAACATTTCTACCAGGAATGAGAGACCTACAATGAAGACCATAGACAGAATGAAGCTTTCCATGACCTGCATTCCCTTGTTGAGCAGGAAGAGCAGCAGGACGGTATCAAGAATGGTGATGGAAACGCCCCAGATCATAGGAAGGCCAAACAAGAGGTTCAATCCTATAGCCATACCGATAATTTCGGCAAGGTCGCATGCTATAATGGCAATTTGGGCGAGAATAAACAGGGGGAAGTTTGCCCATTTAGGATATGCATTCCGGGATGCCTGTGCCAGATCAAGCCCCTGTACGACACCCAGGCGGACGCTGAGCGACTGCAGTAACAGGGCGATCAGGTTGGACATTAGCAGCACCCAGATCAGCTGGTATCCAAACTGGCTGCCTCCGGCGAGGTCGGTTGCCCAGTTGCCCGGATCCATATAGCCAACACTGACCAGGTACGCGGGCCCTAGAAATGACAAAAGCTTACGCCAGCCTTTCTTGCCGGCAGTGATTACTGATGAATGTACTTCTCCAAGTGACTCGTTCATGTTTAATCTGCGCGTTAAGCAAACCTAATAAAAAAGATTAGATTACTCTAAAATAAAAAATCTTTCTAAATTGTTTTAAATTGGCTGCCTAATTAAAAACATATGCCGTTCCAACCCGATAAAACAGATTTACAAATTCTAAAGCGACTCCAGGAAAATGGGCGAATTACCAATTTGCAGTTATCAAACGAGATTGGTCTTTCGCCTGCTCCCACACTTGAGCGTGTAAGAAAGCTCGAGAACTCGGGAATGATTAAGAGCTATCATGCTGTAGTTGATGAAGAAGAACTGGGGCTTGGGATAAAAACTTTCATACAGATTCAATTGGATTTTCATCATAACAATACGATCCAAACTTTTGTTGACGAGGTGAAAAAAATAGATGAGATTACGGAGTGCCATCATGTAACCGGTGGCTGTGATTTTATTTTGAAGGTCTATGTGAAAGACATCAAATCTTACGAGAAGTTGATTATGGAAAAGATCGGTAAGATCCAGGTGGTGAAAACGTTCCAGACGATGATGATCCTGTCAACAAGCAAAAAGGAAGCAGTGCTCCCTTTTCAATATTAAACCTGCCAGTTAATGGGTGTTTGTCCCTGCTTCTTCAGAATGGCGTTGGTTTTCGAGAAATGACGGCATCCGAAGAAGCCGGTATGGGCAGAGTAGGGGGAAGGATGTGCTGCTGTAAGGATAGTATGCTTTTCCCCGTCAATCAAAGGGATTTTTGCCTGAGCATTTTTACCCCATAGCAGAAATACTAATCCTGTACGCTTTTCAGACAGGGTTTTAATGACCTGGTTGGTGAATAACTCCCATCCTTTTTTGTGGTGTGAAGCGGGTGCTCCTTTTCTGACAGTGAGTGTTGCGTTAAGAAGAAGTACGCCCTGGTCTGCCCATGAAGTGAGTTCGCCATGTTGTGGCTTCACAAAATCAGGGATGTCGCTTTGAAGCTCTTTATAAATGCTCCTTAAAGAAGGAGGCACACTCACTCCTTTTTGCACGGAGAAAGATAGCCCGTGCGCCTGTCCGTTTCCATGATAGGGGTCTTGTCCCAGGATCACCACTTTCACCTCATCAAATGGAGTGTGATGGAAAGCGTTAAAAATCAATGGATCGGGAGGGAAGATTACTTTACCCTCCTGCTTTTCTTTTTGCAGAAAAGCGTTCAGATTTTTCATGTAAGGCTTTTCAAATTCATCTTCAAGAACGGCTTTCCACGATTCATTAATTAACACAGTCATCATGTATATTTTTGGTTTTAGGAGCTAAATAAGCGATATTTGCATCCTGTTTTAATAAGAAATACAAATATGCCAAATTTCGTCAGATTAATAATCGCCTTTGCTTTGTTAGGGGCAACCGTTGCTTTAATGTTCTTTAGTTATTGGGGATGGGGAGTGCTGGTGCTTTTACTATCTATTATCGTCTTCGTAACCTTTTTCTTTAACGAGAAGATGTTGATAGCACAATATTATCTGAGGAAGGAAAATATGGAAGCTTCAGAAGCCTGGCTGAAGAAAATTAAAAACTATGAAAGCGAACTGTTGAAGGCCCAGCATGGTTACTATCATCTCCTGATCGGTTTGATTGAGTCGCGAAAGGCACCTTTACAGTCTGAGAAATATTTCAAGAAGTCGCTTGCCCTCGGGATGACGATGGATCATAACATTGCGCTGGCTAAGCTTAGCCTGGCGGGTATTGCCATGGCAAAACGCAACAAGCGCGAAGCCACCATGTACTTGCAGGAAGCTAAGAAGGCCGATAAGAATAAGTTGCTTGCGGAGCAGATTAAGATGATGCAGGGACAGATGGGGCAGCTCGATAAGCAGCAGGTTCAGACAAGGGGCTTCAGACCGAGATAGGTCTTTGCCCTTTTATTTGTCGTCAAGATGGTCAAATAAGTTGATCCGCTGATCATTTGCTCTTTTGCTGATGATATCATCTTCGTCTTCGTGAAGCATGGAGGAGAAGAAGGTTTCCGCCTGAATGCGCTTGATCAGTGTATTAATCAACGAGAGGTCGAAATCCTGCTTGTTTAGCTTAATGAGATATTCTTTGTCTGTTATCTCTATACTTGATAGATTCATAGTTATTATTTTAATAGCGAAAATAAGAAAGCCCTGTAAACTTAATGTTTACAGGGCTTTATATTTAAGTTAAGTTAGAGATGTATTATTCAAACCACTCCATGACGGCTTCTTTGGAGGGTATGGCAATATCTAGCTTCAATTTCTTGCGCATGCCTCCTAAATCGTTGAAGACTTTGTTTGGATTGGCTGCCTTTAATTCTTCGATGGTATTGAACCCCATTTTTATAAGTACAGGTACCCATTCTTCAGGTACGCCTATGGCCAGGTAATCGCTTACCGAAGCCACTTTCAGCTTCTTCTCGGCACGCATCTGCGGGAAGAACAGCACTTCCTGTATAGTGCTTTGGTTTGTCATCAGCATGACCAGGCGGTCGATTCCGATACCTAAACCGGCTGTTGGGGGCATACCGTATTCAAGGGCCCTGAGGAAGTCTTCGTCCATGGCCATCGCTTCTTCGTCACCGCGGTTTGCGAGCAGGAGCTGGTCTTCGAAACGTGCTCGCTGATCAATCGGGTCGTTAAGCTCCGAGTACGCGTTTCCGATCTCTTTGCCAAGAACGAAAAGCTCAAAACGCTCAACTAAGCCTTCTTTGCTCCGGTGTTTTTTGGCCAAAGGAGTCATTTCAATCGGATAATCGGTAATAAAGGTTGGCTGGATTAAGTTGGCTTCTACTTTTTCGCTGAAGATCTCATCGATCAATTTACCTTTACCCATTGATGCATCCACCTCGATATTCAGGTCCTGGCATACCTGACGCAGTGAGGCTTCGTCCATGCTGGATACATCGATGCCGGTGTATTTCTGTATGGATTCGAACATAGACAGTTTTTCATATGGTCCGGTAAAGTCGATTACATGCTGTCCGACGGTTACCCTGGCTTGGCCATGGATAGCGATCGCAATTTTCTCAATACACTCCTCAACCATTCCCATCATCCATATATAGTCGCGATAAGCAACATAAATTTCCATGGACGTGAATTCGGGGTTATGCGTTCTGTCCATTCCTTCGTTGCGGAACATCTTTCCGAATTCATAGACGCCGTCAAAACCGGCAACGATCAGGCGCTTCAGGTAAAGCTCATTAGCAATACGGAGGAACAAAGGCATGTCGAGCGTATTGTGATGTGTTTTGAAAGGCTTCGCTGCTGCTCCGCCATGTACAGGCTGGAGAATCGGTGTTTCTACTTCCATCCAGCCCTGACTGTCAAAGTAATTGCGCATGGTGTTGATGACTTTCGATCTGTTGATGAAAATCTGCTTGAGGTCGGGGTTAACAGTCAGATCCACATAACGCTGACGATAACGCATTTCAGGGTCTGTAAACCCATCGAATATGTTTCCTTCTTCATCACGTTTTACCACTGGAAGGGGCTTAAGCGACTTCGACAGCAGGGTCATTTCGGTAACGTGGATCGATATTTCGCCGGTTTGGGTGGTGAACACAAAACCTTTGACACCGATGAAGTCACCTATGTCAAGTAGTTTCTTAAATACCGTGTTGTAAAGTGTTTTGTCTTCTCCCGGACAGATGTCGTCACGCTTAATATAGGCCTGCATCCTTCCGGTTGAATCCTGTAACTCAGCAAAAGATGCGCTACCCATGATGCGTCGGCTCATAATCCTGCCGGCAAAACTGATGTTCTTGTACGAAGTTTTATCTCTCTCGTAGTTTTTTAGAATATCTTCCGTAGTAACGTTTATTTGATATGCTTCTGCTGGATAAGGATCTATTCCCAGATTGCGTAGCTGCTGCAGTGCCTCACGGCGTATAATTTCCTGTTCGGATAAGCCAATACTCATTCTTTGTAATTTTTGCAAATATAGATATTCGGGCGTAGTGTACCAATCTATGCCGGTTTTTACTCGTTAAAACTTTCCTCCGTATATAGCATGTTGATATCGTCGGCGTATTTTTTCTCGATCACTTTACGTTTCGCCTTAAGGGAAGGTGTCATTTCGCCTGCTTCTATAGAGAAGGGTGTCCGCTTAACTTTAAAGTTTTTGATACGTTCGAATTTCGCCAGTTCGCCGGAAAGTCTTTTTATATCTTCACTGATCCAGGATATGACTTCGGTTTCTGATATGAACATTTCGGTACGTTCGAAGTACTCTTCCGTAAAGCCAAAGGTTTCCTGGAGGGACTCTTTCGAAGGGACGACAATAGCGGTTATGTATTCACGTTTATCGCCGATAAGGAATATCTGTTCAATCTTCTGGCTCTTGAGGTATGTGTTTTCTACCGGCGTAGGGTAGATGTTTTTTCCGAAAGAGTTCACCAGGATGTTCTTTATTCTATCTGTTATTTTAAGGTTCCCCTTGTAAAACTGGCCGATATCACCTGTATGGAACCAGCCATCCTGATCAATCACCAGGGCCGTTTCTTCGCGCTTGTTCCAATATCCCTTCATGACGCAATGGCCTCTAACAATAATCTCTCCTTCGGGCGATTCGAGATTTTCGTTAAAGGAATTATGTGTTTGAACGGTATGTATCTTTTTCGTGTCTACATCCTGGATGCCCACCTCGATACCGGGAAGAATGCGGCCAACGGTTCCGTATATCTGCCGGTCATACTCTGTAACGGACATAACGGGGGAGGTTTCTGTAAGCCCGAAGCCTTCGAGTACTTTAATGCCCAGGTTTCCGAAGAATTCACCTACATTTTTGGGAAGTGCGGCCCCGCCTGAGATAAAGAACTTCAGGTTGCCGCCGGTTTTTTCTTTTATCTTACTGAAGACCAGTTTGTCTGCGAGCTTCTGCTGCATCGATAGTAAAAGGCCTGCCGACCTTCCAGAATCGGTAATCTTCCTGTATTTTTCCCCGGTTGACAATGCCCAGTTGAAAATGGCGGCTTTAGGGCCACCACCCTGTGTGCCGCTCTTGATGGCTTTGTCATGGATGCGTTCGAGTAGCCGCGGTACGCAGGCCATGATGCTTGGCTTTACCTCTTCCATGTTCCGCGCAAGCAGTTCCAGGCTCTGGGAGAAGGCGATGCGGCATCCTTTTGTGCATGATATGTGGTAAGTCGCGGTACGTTCAAATACATGAGAAAGGGGCAGGAAAGACAAGAACATATCATCCTTTGTAACGACAGGAATTTGTTGAAGGCTGGCCCTGGCATTTTCCACGAAATTGGCGTGGGTGAGCATTACTCCCTTGGGAATACCGGTGGTGCCGGAGGTGTAGATGAGTGCAGAGAGGTCGGAGGGAAGGATAGCCTCCCGACAGGCGTTGATCTGTTTTTTACGTTCGCCCAGCGATTTCTTTCCCTCTTCAATCAACTGTTTGAAGCCGATGATGCCTGCGATGATGCCGATATCCTGAACGTGTTTTTCGAACTGATCGAAAGCAGGGATGATACGCTGAAGGGACGGACAGTTATTGGCCACTTTGATAATCTTCTTTAACAGGAATGCGGTTCCTACAATGATCGTTCTGATGCCGGCATCGTTGATTATATACTCAATTTCGCTCTCGGTAAGGGTAGGGTATATGGAAACATTTACAGCACCTATTTGCTGAAGCCCCTGATCGTAGAAGATATATGACGGGGAATTTTCGAGTATGAGTCCCAGACGGTCGCCTTTGCGGATGCCCATGTCCAAAAAATAAGAAGATATCGCGTCGGCAGTGTCGAGCGTCTCTTTGTAGCTAATCTCTTTCCATGAATCACCTGCTTTATGCAGAAGAAAGGTGTGATTTTCAGGATGAACGCCAGCCACTATATTGCGAAGCAGAGAAGGAACGGTAGTCGGTTCGTTGGTGTGATGCATCTAAGTTATATTGGTTGCCAAAACAATTTACTGATATTATGACAGATATACAAAAAGGGGCTTTTGGCCCCTTTTACATCACAAAGATATTATTTTGTGTTAAACTGAAAAACTTTCTCCACAACCGCAGGTACGTGTCGCATTGGGGTTGTTAAAGCTGAAGCCTTTTCCGTTAATCCCGTCTGAAAAATCAAGCTCTGTGCCTGCCAGATAAAGAAAAGACTTCATATCCAATGCAATCCTGATTCCTTTATCTTCAAAGAACTGATCGTCAGCTTTGGTTATATTGTCAAAGTCCATATTGTAAGACAAGCCTGAGCAGCCACCGCTCTGAACAGAAACCCTGAGGAAGTAGGATTCATCGTAATTGGAGTCCCTGACCAAATCTTCGATTCGTGCTTTTGCTTTTTCTGTTACTGTTATCATGGTATTGGTGTTTTGATCATTAATTTAACAACGAGGTTATTGACATGTTTGTTGCATAACCGTTGCTTAGATGTATTATTTAGATGAATTGTTTGCTTCCCGGGCGATTATCCAGGCGGGGGAGATACTTCTCAGATGCTCCACAGCCCTGGTCACTTGTCCGATGGTGAAATCTATTTCCTCTTCTGTATTAAAGCGGCCGACCGCTATGCGGATAGCAGAATGTGCAAGCTCGTCGGTGAGGCCAAGACTTTTCAATACATAGGAGGGTTCCAATGACGCAGAGGTACATGCAGATCCTGACGAGACCGCAATGCCTTTCATGGCCATCATCAGCGCCTGTCCATCAACGTGCTCAAAGGAAATGTTTAATACGTTCGGTAATCTGGCAGACTGGTCTCCGTTGATATAAGTGTGTTCGATTTTTCGAAGTGCTGATTCGAGTTTGTCACGAAGGTACAGGAGTCTGGACTGCTCCCCGGCTCCGGCATCAGCACATAGCGCTGCTGCTTCACCCAAACCAACGATCCCGGGCACATTTAAGGTTCCTGACCGGAAGCCGCGTTCGTGGCCTCCTCCGTGAATCTGCGGCAGTATGGTTACCCGTGGGTTCCGTCGCCTCACATAGAGTGCGCCAATGCCTTTCGGGCCATACATCTTGTGGGCCGAAAGAGCAAGCATATGAATGCCATCTTCTCTTACATCGACCGGAATTTTTCCGACAGCCTGCGTAGCGTCAGAGAAAAATAAGATATTATTGTCGGCCGCTATTTGCGCAATTTCCCTTATCGGTTGAATAACTCCTGTTTCATTATTGGCATACATTATGGCGATCAGGATGGTGGCCGGAGTTATAGCTGCCTTGAGGTTCCTGAGGTCGATTATGCCCTCAGCATCAACCGGTAGGTAGGTAATATCAGCACCGATTTTTTCGAGATGTTTGCAGGAGTCAAGGACTGCCTTATGTTCGGTAACACAAGTGATGATGTGATTGCCTTTAGCCCTATAGGTCTCAAACGTACCTTTTAGCGCCAGGTTAACTGCTTCTGTCGCTCCTGATGTAAAAGTGATTTCGATACTGTCGGCCCCTATCAGACTCGCTATCTGTTGGCGGGCTTTGTCTACTGCCTCCTCAGCAATCCAACCGAAACTATGGTTGCGGCTAGCTGCATTACCAAACTTATTGGTAAAGTAAGGGAGCATCGCATCCAATACTCTCTGGTCTACCGGAGTTGTTGAGTTATTGTCGAGATAGATGGGGAGATTCATATTTTCTGTCGGAACGTAGCTTGAGCAAAGGTAAGAAAAGTTTAAAGTGTCCGGACGTTTTCACCTGGTTACAGGCACTTTAATGCGTCATTTTTTTGACATAATGAATGATTATCCTATATTTGCCACTTGAACCGGTAAGCGATGCTAAATAAAGTTAAATTACATTTTGATGTAATGGAAATTTATTTCATATTTGCGCCCTGAAAAAGTTTAGATCATGAAGGCTGATTTGCACCCAAAAAATTATAGATTAGTTGTTTTTAAAGACATGTCAAACGACTATTCTTTCATTACAAAATCTTGTATTGACACTAAGGAATCCATTAAATGGGAAGATGGTAACGAGTACCCTCTTATTAAATTGGAAATCTCTCACACATCTCACCCGTTCTATACTGGTAAGATGAAACTGGTAGATACTGCCGGTCGTATTGATAAGTTCCGCACACGTTACTCTAAGAAGTAATATTTCTCAAAATATTTTTTGAAAGTCCGGCTTACAGCCCGGACTTTTTTTATTTTTGACCTAAATGACCATTACCTTATTTGATGACTCTGCGCGTGATAGTCTGTTGCCTCTTACATTTACACGGCCCGTTGCCAAGCTAAGAGTCGGAATCTTGACCATTGCAGAAAAATGGGCGAAGCATCTGGACAGTGATGTCGCCTTTTTAACAGTTGCTTATCTTCAGGAAAAGTACCCATACGATCACCATGTTGATAGTCTGTTTATAAACGGTTCTGTATGCCCTGACGAGTACCTTGTCGAAGCGATCGGAGCGCTGAAAAGCGGCGAAGCGTTATACGCCAGTGATATTTTGCTGGCCGTAAGGGGGGTACAAGCAGCGTCGGGCGTTCCTGTCATAAACCTGGAGGGTTTTAAACTTATTTCCTATAGCCGCGATTATTGTCGCATTGTATATCCTGAGCATATTTTTTTACATAACGAACAGGAAATTGTCAGGGACTTTGAGCTGATTACCGCCGGGAGGACGTCTGCTTCTCTTAGCTCAACGAATACCATTCTGGGTGACCAGATTTTTGTAGAGGAAGGAGTGGAAGCAGAATGCAGTACCTTCAACACGCTGAAAGGTCCGGTTTATCTGGGGCGTAATTCTGGTGTATGGGAGGGGTGTATGGTTCGGGGAGCGTTCGCACTATGTGAGGGAGCGCAGCTTAAAATGGGCACCCGTATATATGCTAAGACCACCATTGGACCGTATTGTCGTATTGGCGGGGAGATAAATAATGCAGTTATAATGGGTTACTCGTCAAAAGGACATGACGGGTATCTTGGAAACTCTGTTATTGGAGAATGGTGTAATCTGGGGGCGGACACGAATAACTCGAACCTGAAAAACAACTATGCTTCGGTGAAACTATGGGATTACGCCCATGATTGCTATAGAGATACCGGCCTGCAGTTTTGCGGTCTTATTATGGGTGATCATTCCAAATGCAGCGTCAATACGATGTTTAATACGGGAACGGTTGTTGGTGTAAGTTCCAATATCTTCGGAGCAGGGTTTCCGGAAAATTTCGTGCCTGACTTTTCATGGTACGGGATTGGGAACAATACCGAATATCGTTTAGATAAAGCGATTGAAACAACTGAACGTGTTTTCGCCCGAAGAGAGAAGGAGTTGGATAAAATGGAAAGGGGTATCTTTACTGCGGTATTTGAGTTAACCAAACATTACAGAAATATAAAAACTAAATTATGAGAAAAAAAATCGTTGCAGGAAACTGGAAGATGAACCTTGACTATTCAGCAGGGTTAAGTTTATTCTCTGAAGTGCTTCATATGGCGAAGGACGAGATTCGTGGAGATCAAAAACTGGTTGTATGTCCGCCGAGCCTTTACCTGCATAGCCTCAGCCAGATGGCAGGCCAGACCACTAACGTGAGTATTGGCGCGCAAAATAGCCATCAGGCGGAAGCAGGTGCTTATACAGGTGAAATATCCGCATCTATGATCAAATCGGTTGGTGCGGAATATGTTATATTGGGTCATTCTGAGCGACGTCAATATTTTGGAGAAACAAATGAGCTCCTGGCCGAAAAAACGCGGGCCGCTATAAAAGCAGGTTTAAAACCTATTTTCTGTATCGGAGAGACTTTGGAACAAAGAAACGGCAATACGCATTTCGACGTTATAAAAAGACAGCTTACAGAGGGTGTTTTTGAACTTGGCGTAGGCGACTTCTCTACTATCGTGCTGGCTTATGAGCCGGTTTGGGCAATAGGTACAGGTGTAACAGCAAGTCCGGAGCAAGCCCAGGAGATTCACGCTTTTATACGTAAGGAAATAGAAGCCCGGTACGGAGATGCAGTTGCAGAAGATACGACTATCTTATACGGTGGAAGCTGCAACCCAAAGAATGCGGCAGAGCTTTTTTCTCAGAAAGATATTGACGGTGGACTTATCGGGGGCGCGTCTCTTAAATCACGCGACTTTATCGACATTGCAAAAGTTTTTAATCATTAAGATTTGAATTACTACGAGTTTGTTTTTAAAATAGAACAAGGCGAAGAAGTTTATCGGGACCTGCTCATCCATTCTCTGGGTGAAGCAGGTTTTGATACTTTTGAGGAGACCGAAAGCGGTTTTAATGCTTACCTATCGGAAAACCTGGCTGAAGGATTAGAGCTGGAAGAGCTCCTTTCTTCGTTCCGGGATATGATTACTTTTTCGTACGAGAAAAACTTCGTGCCTCAGAAGAATTGGAACGAGGTATGGGAAAGTAATTTTGAACCGCTGACTATCGGCAACCAATGCTATGTACGGGCTACGTTTCACGAGCCTCGACCTGAGTTCCCTGTTGAGATCGTGATAGATCCTAAAATGTCGTTTGGTACCGGACATCATCAGACGACTTCAATGGTGATGGAGTTCATCCTGACGATGGATTTCATTGGAAAGTCGGTATTGGATATGGGGTGCGGAACAGCAATTTTGGCGATACTCGCCGGAAAAAGGGGAGCCAGAGATATTACGGCGATCGATTATGACCCGGTTTGTTTTGAAAGTACGCTGGAAAATATAGCATTGAATGACGTTAGCTACATTAAGGCTTTGTGTGGATCCAAGGAAGTGATTCCCGATGCAACATACGATGTGATCTTTGCGAATATTAACAGAAATATTTTGCTTGATCAAATCGAGAGCTACGCTGAGGTACTAAACACGGGAGGAATTCTGATTTTAAGTGGCTTTTATGATGAAGATTGTGAGGTCCTGCTACAGAAGGCGAGGGAGTTTAGTATACAATTCTCTGAAAAGCATCTGTCGGACAACTGGGCATCGCTTAAACTAGTGAAAGCTTGACATAATGATTTAATATGCGCCTACATTTTATAGCAATAGGGGGCAGCGCCATGCACAATCTGGCAATCGCTCTGAAATTAAAAGGGTATGAGATATCTGGCTCAGATGATGCAATCGTTGAGCCTTCATTGTCGCGCTTAAAAAAGCACGGGATTTGCCCGGATAAACTGGGTTGGAACACAGAACGGATCCGGCCAGATCTTGACGCAGTAATTTTAGGGATGCATGCCCGTGTCGATAATCCGGAGTTGCTGAAGGCCCAGGAACTGGGTATCAAGGTATATTCTTATCCGGAATATATTTTTGAACAGTCGAGAGACAAACAGCGTGTGGTGATCGGAGGAAGTCACGGAAAGACGACTATTACCTCGATGATACTGCATGTGTTGCAACAATGCCATATTGATTTTGATTATCTGGTGGGTGCTCAGTTAGCGGGTTTTGATACTATGGTCAAGATAACAGACGCGAAAATCATGGTTATTGAAGGGGACGAGTATCTTTCTTCGCCGATTGACCGCCGGCCGAAGTTCCATTTATATCATGCACATATCGGAGTGATCAGTGGAATCGCCTGGGATCACATCAACGTATTCCCTACTTTTGAAAACTATGCCGAACAGTTCAGCCTGTTTATAAAAAGTATGGAAACCGGTGGGACACTGTTCTTTAATCAGGACGATGAAGCCGTAAATACTGTTATTAATAATGATCAGTCGAGCGTAAATAAGATCGGATATTCTGCTATAGCCAGTGTTACGAGAAATGGGGTGACCTATCTACAAAACGGGAATGATGAAACGGCACTTCATGTCTTTGGAGAGCATAATCTGTACAATATGCAAGCGGCTTTTTTAGTTTGCGGAAAGCTGGGTGTTAATAAAGACAAGTTTTACGAGGCTATTGCTTCTTTTAAAGGCGCTTCGAGGAGGTTAGAACTGCTGGCCGCAAATAACCATACTGCAGTATATAAAGATTTTGCTCATTCGCCATCGAAGTTGAAAGCAACTGTTCAGGCGGTAAAAAGTCAGTTTCCGGACAGAGAACTGGTTGCCGTGATCGAACTTCATACTTTCAGTAGCCTGAATCCCGATTTTCTGGGCGAATATAAGGGGAGCATGGACAATGCGGATATGCCTGTTGTTTATATTGATAATAAGACTTTCGAGCAAAAGAATCTCAAGCCATACGATTCAGGTGTTGTAAAAGCAGCGTTTGGTAATAATAAGTTGATTTTTTTTAATAATTGTGAAATATTGGACGAATTTTTGAGTTGTATTAATTATAAGGGTAAAAATTTGCTTCTTATGAGTTCAGGTAATTTTGGGGGATTGGATCTTGATGCGATCGCTCAACGTGCAGTGAATCATACCACCTAAGAATAAACAAAATGAATACACTAGGAAAAAAAATCAGGCTTCTCCGCCATCAAAACGGCTGGAGCCAGGAGGACGTAGCCAAGAGACTGGATATCTCTATTCCTGCGTTTTCCAAAATTGAGACGGGAATTACGGATATAAATCTGTCTCGCCTGGAACAGATCGCCAAACTGTTTGATTTGTCAGTTATACAACTGCTAACTTACAACGACTCAGAGGAACAGGAAAAGTATGTCTCTGATCTTGAGGTAAGCAACAAAAAACTGCGGGAGCGCGAGACTGAGATCATTGCTCTTCAGAAGAAAATCATTGACCTGTTTGATGAACTGAGGCAGTCAAAAGTGCTATCTTAAGGTCCCGCGCGAAGCCGCGGGTACCGCCATTTAAAAGCTTTTTCGGAGTGTTACGTGCTTTTTTCCAAAAGAAGCGCCAGTTGCTTCGTGGAGTGCGAGCATCTTGTCGTTAAAATCCCCGACCCAGGATAACTCCAGTTCTTTGTATTTCCCGAGAGGTAATACATATTCTTTAAGTTTAATAAACATGGCGGATTCTAAGCCGTGCTTCTGATAGGCGGTTTTCGTTCCCATGACGATTGCCCTCATTCTCGATACACCTCTCCATCGCAAATAAAGAAACTTGATCTTTTCGATCAAACCGAGCTTCCCGTTGAAAGATTTGATTATCTGATTGGCATCAGGAAGGATGATTACGAAAGAAGCTGGTTCTCCATTCACATATGAAAACCATATGAGATTGGGATCCATAATCGTTTTCATCTTTTGAAAGGTTTCAATGATGGTGGCATTGTCTATAGGAGCGAAGTTGTCGAAGTCTTTCCACGCATCGTTATATATTTCCATAAAATCACGTGCGAAATCGTTGATCTTTTTCGGCTCCAGGGATTTAAAGCTATAACCTGGCTTTTTTATTACCCAATTGGCAATTCGTGTAAAGCGTTCAGGAAAAGGTTTATTTACGTCGAGGTGATTGGTGATCTGCTCGTAAAGAGGTTCAAACCCGTAGTTCTCAAATAAGGATCTGTAATAGGGGTGGTGGTAGTTCATCCCATAAGACGGCTGCGTGAATCCGTCTACAAGCAGCCCCCAGAAAGTATCGTTTTCTCCAAAATTGATCGGGCCGTCCATCGCTTCCATTCCATGTGACATCAACCATTCTTTTGCCGTATCAAATAGACGGTTAGCAGCCATCTGGTCATTCGCGCATTCAAAAAATCCTATTCCGCCGGTTGGCTGAGGATAACTAAACGCTTTTTTTTCGTTGATGAACGCTGCAATACGTCCTAAAGGATCACCGGACGGACTTTTTAGAATCCATCTGGTGATCCTGCCGTGTTGGTGGAAATTGTTCTTTGCGGGGTCAAACACTGCCTCCACATCCTTGTCAAGAGGAGAAACCCAAACCTTAGTATCCTTATATATGATTCTTGCTATATCTAGAAATTGCTTTCTGTCTTTTTTGTCTTTTACTTCAGTAATAATCATATTTAAAAGGTTGTCAGGCTGTAGCTGTAAGCCATCGGGTTACATAACCTGAATTAAGGTTGAGTAGCGTCTCTAAAACTCGTCGTCGTCAAAGTCATTCAAGTCGTCGAAGCCACCAAGATCTTCGATCGGATCTGTAAACCCATCTTCGTCGTCGGTAAAAAGCTCGTCATCTAACTCTTCCGGTTCAATCACTGAATTTTTCATGTTCGTTTGCTCTTAAATTATTTTCTGCTTTACCAATTGCGGAGTAAATTCTCTCCTCTAAATTTAGAAAAATTTTGCTTCAGCTTGTTTTAAATCTGGAGTCAAAAATAACAGAAAATTGGGCTTCTGAGAAACGTAATCACGTATTATCACTCGGACACGTCGCCGATGGCGTCGTTTTCTGACGGTAAATCCTTTATCTGAGGGAGTTCCGCTGGGGAGTTGATACCGAAGTAGTCCATAAATGTGGTGCTTGTGCTGTACAGTAATGGCTTTCCTATTGCTTTAGACTTGCCGGAGATGGCAATCAGATCCTTTTCAAGTAGCTTTTGTATTGTATAATCGCAGTTCACTCCCCGGATTTGTTCGATATCGAGTTTGGTGATGGGTTGTTTATACGCTATGATCGACAGCGTTTCCAGGGCTGCCTGACTAAGTTTCTTTTTTGAGCGTTGAGTTTGCAGTTTATGAACCGTAGAATGATAAGCCGGTTTCGTCAGAAACTGGTATCCGCCGTTTATCTCGGCAACGGTGAATGGATATTCGTCGTTATTATACTTTCTGACGATGTGGTTGAGATGATCCTGAAGCTCTTCTAAGGAAGGACTTACGTTGTATATATCCTGTAAGACGAGTGAAATATCTTTCTGCGTGATGCTCTGCTCTGACGCGAATATAAGGGCTTCGATATGCTGTGTTATATTTTCCAATGGACTGCAAAGGTAGCCAAAGTAAAATTTAAGCAAAAAAAAAGCGGTGAAACTTTTGGGAAGCTTCAACCGCCAAACACACACTTAGATAAAAATATTTTTATTGTTCGTTAATCAGATTCTATGGTGCAATAATAAGTATACAGGATATATTCTGCTAATGAACTGAGCTATCGGCTGCTATGAATGAGTAAACGGTTTTAGGGGGATTTTTACTGTCACCATTGTTCCGCCCGTAGCTTGTTGCGATACGGAAATAGACATGGCGTTTTTGTTGAACTTGTTCATCAGGGCAATTCTTTGCTGGGTTAACTGCATTCCTCTGCTAATATGATCGCTGCTTTTTGATTTCAGTGATTCGTCAATCCCTACCCCGTTGTCGCGGATGGTCAAAATCAGATTATGCTCTGCGCTGATGATATCCACGTTTATTTCACCCGGTTCGCTCATCGGCATGATACCATGCCATATTGCGTTTTCGACGTAAGGTTGAAGCAACATGGATGGAATATAAGTATCGGCTAAATCAATATCCGTGTTGGTAGTGATGCTATAGCTCATCTTTTCTCCGAAGCGAAGCTTCTCGAGTGAAAGATACAGACCAAGGTAGGTTATTTCTTCCTGAATGCTGATATAGCTTTTATTGCAGATATCGAGGTTCTTGCGGATTAATCGCGCGAAACCTGTAAGAACCTGGTTTGCCATGGCGTTGTCTCTTGTATTGATGAAGTACTGAATCGAGTTCATCACATTGAAGATGAAGTGAGGGTTCATCATTGCTTGCAATGCCTGTTGTTCTAAAGATATCAGCCTGGTCTTCGTGACTAACTTCTCTTTCTCCTTAATTTGTTTGGTGCGGTAATAGCGGCGGACGAGCAAAAACAGTAAAAAAATTGCAGACGCAACAGTTAGACTGAGGAACCACCAACGCACCCATAGGGGTTTATCAATGTTAAAATGGATTTTAGTAGGATGCGTCCAGCCTGTATACATGCTCTTCGCCCTAATCTCGAGATCATACCGGCCAGGTTTCAGTGAGCTGAATTCTATCGTTTGTTCATTCGTTTCGATCCAGAACTCATTCTGGTTGGTTCTGTAGCTGTACATCACTCGCTGCGGGTTTGCATAATCCATGCAGATGTAAGTGACGCTGACATTATTCTCGGTATAGGAGAGATTTTTTATTTTCTCCAGGCCGGAGGGTTTATTGTTTACAGATACGGAACGTATGAGCACGGGAGGCAGGGAGGTCTTTTCAGGTTTAAGGGCTTCTTTGAAGATAGTCAGGCCGATATTACTGGCAATGTAAGCAGTATCGTTCTCGACGTAAATATCGTTCACTTCATTAGAAAGGAGTCCTTTTTCTGTATCGTAGTTATTCACTTCAGGTATGTCGCCCTGCAAGTTAACTTTGCTGATGCCTTTTCCTGTTACGACCCAGGCATTCTTTCCTTCAACGAAAAGCTTCTTGCAAATGTTGCTCGGCAAGCCATCTCTTGTAGTAATTGTTTTTAATAACTTACCGTCTTTCAGGACGAAAATGCCAAAGCCATAAGAAGAACAGATAATGGTATTATCAGCTAGGGTTGCGATATCGGTAATCCGGTGTCTAAGCTGCGGATACTTGATGTAAAGCTGAATAAGATTTTTCCCTTTTAAATAGTGAAGCCCCCGTATATTCGAGAACCATAGCCCACCATCGCGATCGAAATGCACTGCAAAGGCACGGCCCAGGAAACGCGATGTGGACGAGAGATCGGAATAGGAAGGTTGGTCTCTTTCCTTATCTTTCAAAATGTAAACACCGGAGGCCATCGCTACAGCCAGGTTTTTCTTGTTATCGAGACTGAACGACTTCAACGCATAACGACTCCATTTAGGGTCGTTCAGCAGGTTGAGTTGTTTTCCCTTACCATGGATTTTCAGGAGGCTATTGTCTGAAGCGTACCAGAGCGATCCGGCAGGTGCCTCTTCATGAAGCTTTCTTACCGGGTCATAATTGTTGACGGGCCGGGAGAGCATGTTTTCGACTGTCTCTCCCTTCAGGATGTCCAGACTTCCGTTGTTATACCCGAGAAGGATTTTGTTATGGGTTTTTAGAATACTAGTAATGGCATCGGCCGACAGACCGTCTGACTTGGTGATGTGTTTTGCAAAGTTTCTCTGATAGGGTAGAAGATAAATTCCATCGCCTATAGTAGATATCCAAAGGTTGCCCTGTCTGTCTTTAAGAATGTGCGATATGTTGAGGTTCTTTAGGTGTACTTCGGAAATTTGGTTCCGGCTATTGTATAATAGTAAGCCAGTACCCATAGTCCCGATCCAGATATGGTTTCTTTCGAGTAGCAGTCCGCTGATAAGCGACGGCGATTTCTGCAGCAAGTGACCTGTCTTCTGTACTTTATAGCCGTCGTACTGCATCAACCCACCTGCACTAAGGAAGACAATATTTTTTTTCTCATTATCACGAAATATTGCTTTTGGCGACAAGGGGTAATGGTTCAGGGGCACGGGTATAAACCCTTCCTTGCTTAGTTTAAAAAAATATTTTTCCGAAAAAGCAATCAGATCTTTCTGAGGTGTTTCCCATACAAAAGCATTAAGGAGTGAATGTTCGGAGGAAGAGAAGACCCGGATATTTTTTTGGGCATCAATTTGAATCAGTTTATTCTGGTTTGTTGAAAACCAAAGTCTTGACGATGAATCTTGGTAAAAAGAGGTGAGGCTTCCGTTTCCCATGCTTTTTTTCAACCATGGGTCGGTTGATGTATTGAAAAATCGCTCGTTGAAGAAATAGCTTAGATTTCCGTTGAGTGTGAGAAACCAGATCCTACCTGCAGAATCCTCATGTATTTGAAGGACCTCATTGTCTGATAATCCGTTATCCATGGTGAAGAGCTCGAATTTATTTCCGTCAAACCGGTTAACACCACTTTCTGTCGCTATCCAGATGAAGTCTCTGCTATCTTGAAAGATGTAGTAAACCGTGGAGTTGGCCAGGCCATCATTCACCGAGTAGTGCCTGAAATTCAGCGTTGTGGAGAAGGTTTTGACAGCAGAAAAAAACGCTACAAATAGGATGGTCAGTTTAACGCTGGATCTCATGTCATTTACCTTTGGAAGTACAGCCTGGACCTCTCCTGAAATTCATTCGATCTTCTTCTTGAAACCGGGAGTATGGTGCCGTCTTTTAAAGTTACCTGGGTTCCATTCTTGCTGGAATACTCCCTTACAAACCGAAAGTTGATTATAACCGATTTATGGATGCGCATGAAATTGCCCTCTTGCAGATAGCGTTCAAACTCTTTGAGCGGTTTCGAGATAAGCATTTTGTCGCCCTGTTTCAGATGGAATATCGAATAATTACTATCGGCTTCGACGTACATAATCTCGTCCAGGTCGATCACATGATAGCCATGGGCATGTGGCAGGGTGATCTTGGATCGGGGCTCAGCGGATTTTGCAGAATCGTCTGCTCGCGGTTCCGTTTTCGCGGAAGACGACTGAGTGCTGATAAGCCCAGCCCACCTTTCTGCTTTACTCACCGACTCCTTTAATTCTGATATGTCGATTGGTTTGAGAAGGTAGTCCACGGCGTTCGACCTAATTGCTTTAAGAGCATACTGGTCGTACGCAGTGGTAAAAATTACCATAATGTTCTGCTTTTGCAAGGCAGGGAGGAGGTCAAAGCCTGTTTCTCGTGGCATCGCGATGTCCAGGAAAGCGAGGTCTATACGATTGCTTGCGATAAAGTCGCGCGCATCCTGGGCTGACTGAGCAATATAGCTGACATGTACGTTGGGGCAATTCTCCTGGATAAGAAAGAAAAGTGATTTTCTACTGTATTCTTCGTCGTCGACAATAATTGCTTGAAGCGTCATTCAGGTGTTTTTGTTGAAAATACCTAAAATAATGATTAGTGGTGAATCTGTATTTAATAAGTAATCGTTTGTTGTTGTATTTCCTGCGGAACTTCCCTGAAGCCGTATTTCTGATTACGTAACTGAGGTTCAAACCCAGCCTCACGGATCGATTGTTGTATGCCAGCTGATGTAAAGCGGTGAGGGGCGCCAGCAGCGCTCACGACATTCTCTTCTATCATAATGGAGCCGAAGTCATTGGCTCCTGCGTGAAGGCAGATCTGCGCGACTGCTTTGCCGACTGTTAACCAGGATGCCTGAATATTCTTGATGTTCGGAAGCATGATACGGCTCAATGACAACATTCTGATATATTCATCAGCAGATACTTCATTTTTGATTCCCCGGACTCTTTTAAGCAGTGTGCCGTCATCCTGGAATGGCCATGGAATGAAGGCAATGAAGCCTTCTGTACCTTCAGGTTTCTCTGATTGCACTTCCCTTATCCAAACGAGATGCTCAAAGCGTTCTTCGATGGTTTCTACATGGCCGAACATCATCGTTGCGGAAGAACTTAGTCCCAGCTGATGTGCGGCTCGCATGACGTCAAGCCATTCCTGCCCGCCGCATTTGCCTTTTGATATCAGCCGACGGACGCGGTCGTTTAAAATTTCTGCACCTGCCCCAGGAAGCGAGTCGAGTCCGGATGCCATTAACTCCTTCAGTACCTCGGTGTGACTTATTCCTTCCAGCTTTGCAATATGAGCAATCTCGGGAGGGCCTAAGGAATGTAATTTCAGGGTAGGATAAAGTTCTTTCAGTTGTCTGAACAGATTGGTGTAAAATGCAAGCCCCAGATCGGGATGGTGCCCGCCTTGTAAAAGCAGCTGATCTCCGCCCAGACGAAAGGTTTCCTCGATTTTAATCTTGTACGTCTCGATGTCTGTGATATAGCTTTCGGCATGGCCGGGACGTCTGAAAAAGTTACAAAACTTGCAATTGGCAATACACACATTGGTTGTATTAACATTGCGGTCTATCTGCCAAGTGACTTTACCATGAGGAACCTGTTTTTTACGGAGTTCATTCGCCGTATACATCAGTTCGTTGGTAGTCGCATGTTTGAATAGGTACACACCCTCTTCCTGACTTAGAAAGTGAAAGTTGAGTGCTTTTTGCAATAGGTCCTGTATGTTCATCGCTGCAAAGATACTGAGTGTTTGACCGATAATTAACAGAAATTTGGAAATGGCGTCATTGGAGGGTAATTAAGTTGTTAAGGAGCGGATATGGTTAACAATTTTTTGCGCGTGCACGCGGGAGTTTTCAATAAAATAGCTGTGGGTATTCATTCCGCCGCACACTACACCTGCGAGATAAACGTTTGGAACGTTGGTTTCCATAGTCTCCTCACTGTGAGTCGGCAGCTGCAATTCGTCAAGCGAACATTCAATGCCGATGTTTTTAAGGAAATTGAAGTTCGGCAGATAGCCTGTCATAGCAAGCACGAAATCGTTGGGAACGGACACTTTTCCCTCTGGAGTGCGGATGATTATAGCTGTAGGCGTGATTTCTTCCAGAGATGAGTTGAAATATGCCTTAATGCTTCCTTCTTTAATACGGTTGATTATATCGGGTCTTACCCAATACTTGACGCGATGGCTGATCTCCGAACCGCGGATGATCATGGTGACGTTGGCTGATTTGCGGAACGTTTCGAGAGCTGCGTCAACAGAGGAGTTGCCAGCTCCGATTACAGCGACATTCTGAAAGGCGTAGTAATGAGGGTCTTTATAATAATGCCTTACTTTAGGAAGATCTTCCCCTTGAATATTCAATTTCACCGGAACGTCATAGAATCCGGTAGATATAACGATATTTTTTGCTAAGTATGAGCCCTTTTTAGTGGTTATTAAAAAGAGGCTATCCGGACGCCGGGCCACTTCGCTGACCTCTTCGAAAAGACGGATATTGAGGTTGAAATGTACTGCAGCCCGCCTGTAATATTCGAGAGCTTCGGCCCGTGTAGGCTTAAGATTTACAGAAACAAAAGGGATACCACCGATTTCCAGTTTCTCGGAAGTGGAGAAAAAGGTCATGTTTGAGGGGTAGTTATAGAGGGAGTTGACGAGGCATCCTTTTTCAATGATCAAATAGGATAGGCCAGCTGCCTGAGCTTCAATTCCGCAGGTTAGTCCAATTGGTCCCGCGCCAATTATGAGAACATCAACTTGTGTCAGGGTGTCGGACATTGGAAGAACGGTAGAGTTAAAAAGAAACGTCCGTAATAAACACGGACGTTCAAGATGATTATTGCTTGCCAGCTGCCTTTGCGTGATCTGCAAGGAACTGAGTGAGTCCACTGTCTGTGAGAGGGTGTTTAAGTAATGCTGCGATTGCTGATAGGGGAGCAGTAATTACGTCAGCACCTACGGTCGCACATTGAACAATGTGCATTGGGTGACGAACAGACGCCGCCAGGATCTGAGTAGTGTATCCGTAATTTGCGTAGATGGTAGCTATCTCTTCGATCAGTGCAATACCATCAGTCGAGATATCGTCCAGGCGTCCTACGAAAGGAGATACATATGTCGCACCAGCTTTAGCAGCCAGTAATGCCTGACCAGCAGAGAAAACAAGCGTGCAATTGGTTTTGATTCCTTTCGATGTGAAGTATTTAATGGCCTTTATACCATCTTTGATCATAGGAACTTTAACAACAATTTTAGGGTGCAGTTTTGCCAGCGCTTCTCCCTCAACGATGATTTCGTCGAATGTTGTAGCTATAACCTCAGCGCTTACATCGCCATCCGTTATTTCGCAAATAGCTTTGTAGTGATTAATTACGTTCTCATGGCCGGTAATTCCTTCTTTTGCCATCAAGCTCGGATTTGTGGTCACACCATCAAGAACTCCCATGTCGTGAGCTTCTTTAATTTGAGCCAGGTTGGCTGTGTCAATAAAAAATTTCATGTTAATTTTTAATTAGTTATAGCTGCTGGTGTTGAGATTTACTTGTATGAAAACCAGTAGCCGGTCTAAAGGTAAACTTTTGATATCTGGATAGGAAAAAATAGTGGAATTTTTGAAATAAAAAAAAGGGGCTAGCCCCTTCTATCGCACCGCTACGACTTTTTACCCTTGCTGCGTTCCCGCCCTGGGGGAGTTCAAAAGGAGCTGGTCGTAGAAGACTAACCCTTGGCACAAAGGTATGAATTAAAACAAAACATGAAAATCATTTTGAAAAAAAATAAGAATTTGCTAACTTGGATAAAAAATTCCCTCATGCATTTGAAGATTCTGCGAGATTGTTTGAGAGGAAGGGTGAATTAGGAGAATGCTAAAAAATCCCAAATCGTTTTAAAAACTTGTTAAGAAAAGTTATGTTTGCTTTTGTTAACTTGAATGTTTTGTAAATATTGTTGACGAATTCAACTTGTGAGGTAGGACCTTAATACGTAATTTGCATTGTAAATCTGATGAAACAAACTGAAAATGACCAGATGGGTTTATATCGCCCGGAATTTGAACACGATTCTTGTGGGGTTGGCTTTATTACCCATATTAACGGACAAAAAACACACCAAAACGTCTCTGATGCGCTGACGATCCTGGAGAATATGGAACACCGGGGAGCCTGCGGGTGTGACCCCGAAACGGGAGATGGAGCGGGACTACTAATACAGATTCCTCACGAGTTTCTGATGGAAGAATGTATTTCTCTTGATATTCATCTCGCCGAGCCTGGCCATTACGGCGTTGGTATGGTGTTTTTTCCGAAAGATTCAAGTTCGAAAGAAGCTTGCAGGGCGGCTGTGGTCAGTGCCGTTGAGAAGGTCGGTTTACCTTTGCTAGGTTTCAGAGCCCTTCCGGTGGACCCATCGGTTGTGGGTGAATCGGCACTGGCTGTTGAACCATCGGTTGAACAGTTGTTTGTCGGGCGTCCGGCTTCGTATGTGAATTCCGAAGATTTTGAACGAAAGTTATATGTGCTGAGAAGACTTATAACGAAAACGATAAACGAAACGACCAAGTACGGTGATGATTTCTATATTGCCTCCCTGTCAAGCCGCATAATAGTCTATAAAGGGCAGCTTACCACCTATCAGCTAAGAACTTATTATAAGGATCTTGGGGATGTAAGGCTTACGTCGGCTTTCGGAATGGTGCATAGTCGTTTTTCGACGAATACGTTCCCATCATGGAAGCTTGCACAGCCATTCCGCTTTATGGCGCATAATGGTGAGATTAACACACTTACTGGGAACCTTAACTGGTTCTACTCCGGTTTAAGATCCTATGCATCGTCTTATTTCTCGAAAGAGGATATGGATATTATTCTGCCTGTCATAGACAGTAACCAGTCCGATTCTGCATGTCTGGATAACGTTGTTGAGATTCTAGCGCATACAGGCCGATCTCTGCCACATGTCATGATGATGCTGGTTCCGGAAGCATGGGACGGAAATGAGCAAATGGATCCGCTGAAAAAGGCTTTTTACGAGTTTCATGCGACGTTAATGGAACCTTGGGACGGACCAGCGGCTCTCACCTTTACGGATGGAAGTCAGATAGGTGCACTACTTGACAGGAACGGATTACGGCCGCTTCGCTATGCGATGACCAATGACAAACGTATCATTGTCGCTTCTGAAGCCGGTGCTCTTCCCATTCCGGAAAGCATCATCATAAAAAAGGGTCGTTTACAACCTGGCAAGATGTTTCTTGTTGATATTAAGGAAGGAAAGATCATCACAGATCAGGAGATCAAACATAAAATTGCTTCAGGACAGCCTTATGGTGAGTGGTTGGAGAATTATAAGATCAATATGGAAGAACTTCCGGAGCCGAGAGTAGCTTTTACTAATCTGGCGAAGGACGCTGTTCTAAAATATCAGCAGGTTTTTGGTTATTCCAGAGAGGATATTGAGACGATTATTAAGCCAATGGCTATTGACGGAAAGGAGCCTATAGGATCTATGGGTACTGATGTTCCTCTTGCTGTGCTTTCGGATCGTCCGCAACATATTTCGAGTTATTTCAAGCAGTTTTTTGCGCAGGTAACCAATCCTCCAATCGATCCTATCAGGGAGAGAATGGTAATGAGCCTTGCTACGTTCATTGGAAGCAACGGAAATTTGCTTGATGAAGATAAAATGCATTGTCATGTTGTTGCTTTAAAGCATCCCATTCTGACTAATTATGAGTTGGAAAAGTTGAGAAGTATTGACACGGGGATGTTTCATGCAAAGACCTTACAGACTTACTTTAAAGCAGACGGGCAACCCGGTGCTTTGAAAAACGGGCTGGAGCGTTTATGTCGCTACGCTGAGGATGCGGTTAATGACGGCTTTGAAGTACTGATTCTTTCTGATAGAGCTATCGACTCGGAACATGCCCCGATTCCTTCTTTACTGGCGGTTTCTGCGGTCCATCACCATCTCATCAGGCTGGGTTACCGGGGCCAGGTAGGCCTGGTAGTTGAAGCCGGGGATGTATGGGAGGTTCACCATTTCGCATGTCTTCTGGCGTTTGGTGCAACTGCCATCAATCCATACCTTGCACTAGCGACTATTCATACACTTAAGGAAGAGAGTAAGCTGGAGACGTCTCTTGACTACACCTACTTATCTAAAAATTATATTAAAGCTATCTGCGACGGCTTGCTGAAGATCTTTTCTAAAATGGGAATATCTACATTGCAATCCTATCAGGGGGCACAAATTTTTGAAATCCTCGGTATAAATAAAGAAGTTGTCGACCGTTATTTTTCCGGTGCTGTGACCCGTATTGGTGGTCTAGGTCTGGACGAGATAGCGAAAGAAAGCTTATTTAAGCATAATCACGGTTTTATTCATTCCAAACCTGAGGAGCAATTGCTTTCAGAAGGAGGTATTTACCAATGGAAGAGAAGAGGGGAAGCTCACCTTTTCAATCCGCAGACAGTTCACCTGCTACAGCAGGCCACCCGTACGAATGACTATTCAGTTTACAAACAATATGCTAAGCATGTAAATGATCAGTCGCAGAAAATGTACACATTGCGTGGGTTGTTTGATTTTGCCCATCATCGGGAGCCTATTGCGATTGAGGACGTAGAATCGATCGAATCAATCATGAAGAGGTTCGCAACCGGAGCAATGTCTTTCGGGTCGATATCACATGAAGCTCATAGTACCCTTGCCATTGCGATGAATCGGATAGGTGGGAAGAGTAATACCGGAGAGGGCGGTGAGGATGATATTCGTTACCAGCTTTTACCTAACGGAGATTCGATGCGCTCGGCCATTAAGCAGGTTGCATCCGGAAGATTTGGGGTAACCTCTTACTATCTTGCTAATGCTGACGAGTTACAGATTAAGATGGCACAAGGTGCTAAACCAGGAGAGGGCGGCCAATTACCTGGGCATAAGGTAGACGAATGGATCGCCAAAGTACGCCACTCGACACCGGGAGTTGGATTGATTTCACCTCCGCCTCACCATGATATTTACTCCATTGAAGATTTAGCGCAGCTTATCTTTGACCTTAAGAACGCAAACCGGGCTGCTCGTATCAACGTGAAGTTGGTGTCTAAAGCCGGAGTAGGAACTATAGCTGCAGGAGTTGCGAAAGCACATGCTGACGTGATCCTGATCGCGGGTTATGATGGGGGTACAGGTGCTTCCCCAATAAGTTCGATCAAGCACGCGGGATTACCGTGGGAACTTGGCTTGGCAGAAGCGCACCAGACGCTGGTACGTAACAAGCTGAGAAGTCGTGTTGTGTTACAGGCTGATGGTCAGCTAAAAACTGGCAGGGATATTGCCATCGCCGCTCTTCTTGGTGCTGAAGAATGGGGTGTTGCGACTGCCGCTTTGGTTGCAGGTGGATGTATTATGATGCGCAAGTGTCATTTGAATACCTGTCCGGTTGGTGTTGCGACTCAAGATCCTGAACTGCGTAAGTTATTTACCGGTAAACCAGAGCACATCGTCAACCTGTTCCGTTTTATAGCGGAGGAGCTACGCGAGATAATGGCGGAACTGGGCTTCCGTACGATCAATGATATGGTAGGCAGATCGCAGTTCCTTAAAGTTCGTGAGAACAACACTCACTGGAAAACGAAAACCCTGGATCTTTCATCTATCCTCTATCCCGTTACCAATCCGTCCAATCTAACGCTGTATAACAGTGAGTCTCAGGATCACGGTATGGATAATATCATCGATTGGAAGTTATTAGAGCATGCGCAACAAGCCTTAGAAAATAAGACTCCTGTTTTTGGGACTTTCAAGGTTAAGAACACAGACAGAACGATCGGAACTTTGTTATCGAATGAAGTTTCAAAAATCTATCATTCTGCCGGTCTGCCAGATAATACCATTAACTATAAGTTCACCGGATCCGCAGGACAAAGCTTCGGGGCATTTACCGCTAAGGGGCTTTCTTTTGAATTAGAGGGCGAGGCAAATGACTATGTAGGTAAAGGTCTTTCAGGTGCAAGGTTAGCGATCTATCCGTCTGCGGAAAGTACCCTGGTTCCAGAAGATAATATTATCATCGGAAACGTAGCTCTTTACGGTGCGACTTCAGGCGAGCTTTTTGTGAGAGGACAGGCAGGGGAACGTTTTGCCGTTCGTAACTCCGGTGCTACGGCAGTAGTTGAGGGTGTTGGAGATCACGGATGTGAATATATGACCGGTGGCCGAGCTCTTATTTTGGGTAAAACCGGACGGAACTTTGCTGCAGGTATGAGCGGTGGTATTGCCTGGATATATGATACCGACGGGACATTTGCTGAAAACTGCAATCCTGAGATGGTAGATCTTGATCCGCTTTCAGGTGAAGATGAAGAACAGATTCTTGCTTTATTGAAGACCCACATGCAGCTTACTAAGAGCCATCTTGCATTGTTCGTTCTGAGCAATTGGGCAGAAGAATCCAGGAAATTTATCAAGGTATTTCCTAAAGAGTATAAAAGAGTATTACAACACGCACAATATCAACCAGCTAATTGATTATGGGAAAAGTGACAGGCTTTAAAGAATTCGACCGGGAGCTTCCTTCAAAAAGATCTCCTGAAGAAAGAATTAAAGATTATAAAGAGTTCAATTTGATGTTTACGGAGGACAAGCTAAATAATCAGGCTGCCCGATGTATGAATTGTGGAATTCCATTCTGCCATTCAGGTTGTCCGCTTGGGAATATAATTCCTGAGTTCAACGACGCCGTATATAAGGAAAATTGGGAAGAGGCGTACCGCATTCTTTCCTCCACAAACAACTTCCCTGAGTTTACGGGTAGAATTTGTCCTGCGCCATGCGAATCGGCATGTGTATTGGGAATCAACAAACCTGCTGTAACGATTGAAGAAATTGAAAAACACATTATTGAAATAGCGTATGCCAAAGGTTTGGTGAAGCCTAAAGTTCCGTTAGTACGCTCCGGTAAGACTGTTGCAGTAATAGGTTCGGGTCCTGCGGGGCTTGCAGCTGCTGCACAGTTGAATAAGGCAGGCCACCTTGTGACTGTTTTTGAAAGGGATGACCGTGCTGGTGGCTTGCTGAGATATGGGATTCCGGATTTCAAACTTGAAAAATGGGTTGTAGACCGCCGTATCCAAATAATGGAAGAAGAAGGTGTTATATTTAAGTATAATACTGAGGTCGGAAAAGATATCCGGGCTAATCAGTTACTTGCAGATTTTGATGCCGTTGTACTTGCTGGAGGATCAACAATTCCTCGTAACCTTCCGGTTCCCGGACGCGAGCTCAAGGGTGTTTATTATGCCATGCAATTCCTTAAGCAGCAAAATAAGCGCGTAAGTAATATCGAGGTTCAGGACGAGGAGATTATTACTTCCGGAAAGGATGTAATTGTGATAGGAGGGGGGGATACAGGATCTGACTGTGTTGGTACATCCAACAGACAAGGAGCCAAGTCTATCGTTCAGTTTGAGCTGATGCCTAAACCGCCGGTTAGCCGTACTGAAAGCATGCCTTGGCCTACGTATCCGATGGTGCTAAAAACAAGTTCTTCTCATGAAGAGGGTTGTGAGCGTTCATGGGGTGTTAATACTAAGGAGTTTATCGGCGACGAAGAGGGGAATCTGACAGGTATCCGTGTAGTTGATGTATCCTGGGAGACGGATGTGTTCGGACGAGCTATTAAGTTCGCGGAAGTGGAAGGGTCTGAAAGGATTTTGCCAGCACAGCGCGTATTTCTTGCGATGGGCTTTGTGCACCCACAGAAAGAGGGACTCCTCGAGCAGTTGGGTGTTGAGTTTGACGAACGTGGCAATGTTCGTGCTCAGGAAGGACTTTATCAAACGAATGTTGACAAAGTGTTTGCAGCGGGCGATATGCGTCGCGGACAATCATTAGTAGTATGGGCGATCTCGGAAGGACGTGAGGCAGCACGGCGTGTTGATCAGTTCCTGAGCGGTTATACAGCGTTGGAAAGCAAGGATGCTGAGAGTATGTATGCTTAACGGATTATTCATTTAACAAGAAAGGCGTCGATATACATATATTGACGCCTTTCTTGTTTATATGGAGTTTTGTTCTTTGCTTAGGGCTGCATTCTTTTAGGAAGCCGGCTTTAACTTGGAAAACATATCCCAAAGTACGATGCCTGCTGATACGACGATATTGAAAGAATGCTTTGTGCCGAACTGAGGTATCTCGATGCACGTATCAATCTTCTGCATCACCTCCTCAGACACGCCATTTACTTCGTTACCAAAGATCAATGCATAGCTTGTGCCTTGATCGGGCTGATACTCGTTGAGCATTATACTGTTTTTTGCCTGTTCAATGGCCAGAATAACCTTTCCTTCTTCTTTTAGCCAGTCAATTGCAGCTGTAGTAGTATCAAAATAGCACCACTCGACGGATTGTGTAGCACCTAAAGCGGTTTTCTCAATCTCTCTGTGGGGAGGCTGTCCGGTTATACCACAAAGCACTATTCTTTCCAATGCGAACGCATCTGCGGTGCGAAAAATAGATCCGACATTGTGCATGCTTCGTACGTTATCCAGTACGAGTGTGAGAGGAAGCTTCTCCTGCTTTTTAAATTCGTCAACACTTACTCTATTTAATTCATCGAGCTTTAGTTTATGCATAGTCGTTACAGTTCCACTACTCCGGTGCCTATCTCAGAGCTGTAGACAGAAGGTGCGTAGCCAATGGTGTTTGAATAGTGATCGGTAATGGATTTACTAAAATCCTCAAATTTATCTTTTTTGACCAGGGCGATGGCACATCCACCAAATCCGGCGCCAGTCATCCGTGCACCGGTAACCCCGGAGTAGGTTTTACAGAAAGCTACAATCGTGTCGAGCTCTATGCCGGATACTTCGTACAGCGATTGCAATGAATCGTGTGAAGCGAACATCAATCTTCCAAACTCATCCAATTTATGAGCAGCCAACGCCGATGCCGCCAGTTGAACCCTGTCATTCTCTTCAATAACATGCTGAGCTCGTTTCTGAACCGTTGGATCTTTGATGAGATGTTTATGAGCTTCAAACGTTTGGGTGTTAATATCACATAAATTATCAATGCTTAATTCTGTCTGGAGAGCTTCGAGCGCTTGAGCACACTCGCTTACGCGCTCGTTATATTTTGATTCTGCGAGCTTCCTCGGTTTGTTGGTGTTGATTATGGCCAGCAAATTGTCTGCCAGATCACATTCTACGGCTTGATATTCCAGCGATTCGCAGTCCAGCTTTAAAGCTTTATTTTTTTCTCCGAAAGTTACTGCAAACTGGTCCATGATGCCTGAATTGACACCTATGAACTCATTTTCCACTCTTTTGGTAAGCTTAACCAGATCGAGTTTCGAGTACCCGGTTTTAAAGATCGTGTTTAAGGCATAGGCAATTACCACTTCTAAGGAAGCAGAAGACGACAATCCTGCGCCGATAGGAAGGTCTCCATAAAATAAAAGATCCAGGCCCTGCACTTCTTTTTTATCAGCAACGAAATTATGGATTACACCGAGGGGATAGTTGAACCATTCTTTGCCTGTTTTGGAATATTCAGGTAGAACTGGCGTTTCATACGTTTCAGGGAAATTAACGCTGGAAAAGCGGAAGATACCATCCTTATTCGGTGCTGTTAAGAGATAAGTTCCGTAAGTAACAGCGCAAGGCATGACCAATCCGCCGTTATAGTCGATGTGTTCGCCGATGAGATTTACTCGTCCTGGTGCGAAGAACGTACGTTGACATTCCTGTCCAAATTGTTTGGAGAATGTTTGTTTTAGGTTATTTAACATAGCAGTCTTTGTGGTACGAGCAAATGTAATAATTTAAGCCCTTTTGCAAGATATGCTATGTGTATTTCTTACACCATATCGGGAAGTTATTTCAATTTTCGGGAAGATTCCCTAACGATCAGGAGGGGTTCAAGTTTCAGCTCTTCGGCAATGGGAGAAGGCTCATTATCTTTGATACGTTTGAGGAACAGTTTCGCTACCTCTTGTCCCATTGTCAATGTCTGCTGGTCGATAGTCGAGAGCTTAGGAGTGACCAGGCTGCCAAAAGATTCGTTAGCAAACCCTATGACCCCCACTTCCCCGGGGATGTCAACGTTGTACTCCAAAAGTTGTTGCATAACGCCCATGGCTGTAAAATCTTCGAGAGCGAAGACTGCATCGAACTGCAGACAACTTGATTTTGCATTCTGGACTACTTGTTTTCCAAACTGCAATGAAAACTTACCCCTTATAATCAATTGCTCGTCAACTTCGATACCGTAATGTTTAAGGGCATCGATATAACCCCTCAGACGCTCTTTAAATATGGGGATGTCCTGTTCTGCAGTAATGTGTAATATGCGGCTATATCCCTGTTTTATAAGATGCTCAGTGGCGATAAATCCGCCCTGGTAATCGTCGATGGTAACAGAGGGGGAATTTAGTTCTTTAGGGTTTCTATCGAAAAAAAGCAGGGGAGTATTACGGTTGATAATCTCCTCGTAATGATTAAAAGAGGTCGTCTCTGTAGTTATGGAAGCGATAATTCCGTCAACTCTCGATTGTAAAAAAGTTTCAATTCCACTTGCCTCCTGGTCCATTTTTTCGTTCGACTGATATAATAGAATATTATACCCGTTAGCATTCATTACCTGCTCAATTCCATAGACAACGGAACTGAAGAAGGTAACCTGCAGACTGGGTACGATCACACCTATGACATTGGTTCTTCCAGAACGTAATGAGGAAGCAATCTTATTTTGTCGATAGTTAAGCCGTTCTGCGACGTCCCTAACCGCTTGTTTGGTACTGGCACTAATAGCAGGGTGATCATTAAGGGCACGAGCGACGGTTGAGAAGGTAATATTTAGTTCCTTAGCTATGTCAAGAATGGTAACTTTTTTCATTTTGATATCATTTAGCCGGCGATTACCGATTAATTCATCCCTCCGGGAAATGAAGTTCGAAGTTATAGATTAGCTTAAATGTTTTTAAAATATATTTTTCTAATATCAGAATTTATTTCTACAATTGTGCAAACGTTGGCATTAGTCTCTTAACCAATTTATAATGTTATTATTAGGAATAGATGTAGGTACATCATCGATAAAGGTTTCCGTGGTAGATGCTCAGTCTCAGCGCGTCTTGCAGTCTGTGCAATATCCGGATAATGAAACAGAAATCAGCTCTCCTCAACCTGGCTGGGCGGAGCAGTCGCCGGAGATGTGGTGGGAACATGTCGGTATCGCCATCCAAAAGATCAATGCCAGCGGTTTGTTTAATCCGGCAGATATAAGTGCGATAGGTATCGCATACCAGATGCATGGACTTGTGGTTGTGGACAAAAAACAACAAGCGTTGAGGGACTCGATTATCTGGTGCGACAGCAGGGCTGTTAAAATTGGAGATGATGCGTTCAATGCGATAGGCGAGGATAAAAGTTTATCAAGGTTGTTAAATTCACCGGGTAACTTCACAGCATCTAAACTCGCGTGGGTAAAACAGAACGAACCGGATCTATATTCCAGAATTGATAAGGTAATGCTTCCGGGCGACTTCATCGCTATGAAGCTTACGGGCGAGATTACATCCAGTCCCTCTTCTCTCTCTGAGGGGATTTTCTGGGATTTTGAGCATGAGGAACTATCGGAAGATATTATCAACTACTTTGGATTCGACAAAGGTCTGTTCCCGGAGGTCAAGCCGGTTTTCGCGACGCATGGGTGTCTGAAAGCTGATGTAGCAGAAAGATTGAGCTTAAGAACTGGCATTCCGGTAAGTTACAAATCAGGCGACCAACCAAATAATGCCTTATCGTTAAACGTTCTGGAACCCGGAGAGGTTGCTGCCACGGCTGGCACTTCGGGGGTAATTTATGGAATAAGCGATCAGTTGTTCAGCGATCCTAAATCTCGTGTAAATACTTTTGCCCACGTCAATCATTCGGTAAATGACCGTCGTTTGGGCGTTCTTTTATGTATTAATGGGACAGGCATCTTAAACAGATGGGCTAAGAATACGTTCGGAAACAACCTCAGTTATCAAGAGATAAACCAGCAGGCTGCTTCAGTCAGTGTTGGGGCGAACGGCGTTCGGATACTGCCTTTCGGTAACGGCGCAGAAAGGATGCTGGGCAATAAATTAATTGGTGCCCAATTCCATCGGATAGATTTCAATTTACACCATTCGGCGCATCTTTTCAGGGCGGTGCAGGAAGGTATTGCATTTGCGTTTCGCTATGGGTTAGATATCATGCGGGAGAACGGCATGAACCCAACGGTGATCCGCGCCGGAAAAGCCAATCTTTTTCAAAGCGAGCTTTTTGCGGAGGCATTCGTTAATTCGACGAACGTGCCCGTGGAGTTATATCATAATGATGGTAGTGTAGGAGCAGCTTTAGGGTCAGGTATAGGGGCCAAAGTGTTTTCCTCCGAAAAAGAGGCCTTTCTTAATGTTAAGTCGATCAAACTGATAACGCCTACTATGACAGAGCAGTATGAGCCGGTTTACGATGACTGGAAACGTATTTTAGAAGAACAATTAACTATAAAATAAACAAAATGGGAAAGATCATTACTGGCGATAAGGAATTCTTTAGCGGAATAGGCCAGATTCAATTCGAAGGCTTGGAGTCAGATAATCCATTAGCATTCAGGTGGTACGACGAAAATCGGGTGGTTGCCGGAAAAACTTTAAAAGAACACTTCAAGTTTGCGTGTTCTTACTGGCATTCGTTCTGTGGCGATGGTGCTGATCCGTTTGGAGGGCCGACTCATATCTTCCCGTGGGATGAGAAAAGCGATCCTGTTGAAAGAGCGAAAGACAAAATGGATGCTGCTTTTGAGTTTATCACAAAAATGAACCTGCCCTACTACTGTTTCCATGATGTGGATCTGGTTGAGTATGGGAACGATATTCTTGAAAATGAGCGTCGATTACAAGCCATCGTAGAGTATGCGAAACTGAAGCAGGAGCAAAGTGGTGTGAAACTGCTCTGGGGAACGGCCAACTTGTTCTCTCATCGTCGATATATGAACGGAGCGTCTACTAATCCGGATTTTCACGTATTATCTCACGGAGCAGCTCAGGTAAAGGCAGCACTCGATGCTACTATTGCCCTGAAAGGTGAAAATTATGTATTCTGGGGAGGAAGAGAAGGATACATGTCCCTGCTGAATACCAATATGAAGCGAGAACAGGAGCATTTGGCCAAGTTTCTTCACACAGCTAAAGATTATGCACGCAGCAATGGCTTTACAGGAACTTTCTTCATCGAACCTAAACCCTGCGAGCCTACTAAGCATCAGTATGATTACGATGCGGCAACGGTTTTAGGATTTCTTCGTCAGTACGATTTACTGGGTGACTTTAAATTAAACCTTGAAGTGAATCATGCTACCCTGGCTGGTCATACATTCCAGCATGAGATGCAGGTTGCAGCGGATGCAGGACTTTTAGGCTCAATGGATGCCAACAGAGGGGATTATCAAAATGGATGGGATACTGATCAGTTCCCAAACAATGCATCTGAGCTTACAGAGTGTATGTTGATTTTTCTTGAAGCTGGTGGTTTAAAAGGAGGAGGCGTAAATTTTGACGCAAAAATTAGAAGAAACTCAACGGACAAGGAAGATCTTTTCTATGCACACGTGGGTGGAATGGATACCTTCGCCAGAGCTTTAATTGCAGCAGACAACATTCTTCAAAAATCTGACTATAAAAAGATCAGGGAAGACCGTTATTCATCTTTTGATTCAGGTAAGGGTAAGGAGTTTGAGGAAGGTAAACTTAGTTTGGTAGATCTTCGGGCATACGCTATCGAAAAGGGCGAGCCCGCTACCATTAGTGGCAAACAGGAGTACCTGGAGAACATCATTAACCGCTACGTTTAAATGAAGCGGCTATAAACTAAAGGGTCGTTGTTCATATCTATCTAATAGAAGCAACGACCCTTTTCTTGTTGGTACATAGTTCAGCGACGATCATTATGCTATCTTTGAGCCCTACGAACAGCGTTAGTGCATATGATTTTTATCTTTCTTAGTATACTGTGTAATATCATTGTATCCATACTTTTAAAGCTGGCAAAGCGATATGAGATCAGCGTTCCACAGGCAGTCGTCTGGAACTATGCAGTCTCAGTTATACTAACTTATAGTCTGTTTAAGCCGGATATCTCTTCACTTCAAATAGATCAAGTTCCTTTTAGTATCTATATGCTGTTGGGGATTTTGCTTCCTTCTTTGTTTATAATACTCGGATTATCAGTACGGCATACTGGTATTGTAAGAACGGATTTAGCTCAGCGGCTGTCGCTATTTATACCTTTACTTACCGCGTTTTTTATCTTTAAGGAAGAGATGTCCCCGTTGAAAGTCGCAGGTATTTTGGTCGGCTTTCTGGCAATATTGTGTTCTATACCCTGGCATAAAGAACCACTTAAAAATAAAACTACCGTGTTGGGGTGGCTCTATCCGTTGACGGTATTCCTGGGGATGGGCGTTATTGACACGCTATTTAAGCAGATAGCCTCATTTCAGGCGATTCCCTACACTTCGTCGCTGTTTGTTGTTTTCGTTTTATCTTTCTTACTGGCAGCTTTTGTGCTGACGTTGAGTATCGTGTCGGGAAGAACATCTTTTGGGTTTAAAAATTTAATATGCGGAATGATACTAGGCGTTTTCAACTTTGGAAATATCTTGTTTTATTTAAAGGCTCATAGAGCGGTTCCTGAGAACCCGTCTGTTGTCTTTTCAGCAATGAATATCGGTGTGATCATTGCCGGATCAGCCGTAGGTGTGCTTCTTTTTAAGGAAAGGTTGAGTAGGTTGAACGTCTGGGGCATAGGGATAGCCATTTTGGCAATCTTTCTGATAGCAATATCAAAATGACCAAGTGCAGGGTTAGTTTAAGGCTGCCCAAGTTGTTTCACCTTGTGAGTCTGTAAACAGGCACATTTCAATATGGTTAAAGTTGGTAGGTGATTGGCGGGCCTCGCAAATCTTTTTTATGGTTTTATTGTTGTGTTTGATTAAATGAGAACGTTTTATATGCAAGGGGTAAACGCTGGAGAGGATGAACTGCGAAGGATAAAAGGATTGGAAACTTATCAAATACTTGATACAGAGGATGAACGCCCCTTTAACTCCATTACTGAATTAGCTGCTGAACTTTGCCAGATGCCTATGGCTATGATCACGCTTTTGGACTCGAACCGGCAATGGTTCAAAGCGAAAGTTGGGCTTGACCTGAAGGAAACATCGCGAGAGTTTTCGTTTTGTAACTATACCATTCAGAGTAACGAAATCTTACAAGTTAATGATACTCTATTAGATAAGAGGTTTTCTACCAATCCTTTTGTAACAGGATATCCAATGGTTCGCTTCTATGCGGGTGCTCCCCTTACTTCCGAAGACGGGTGCAAGCTGGGGGCATTATGTGTAATGGACACTAAACCAAATGCGCTAAACGATCTGCAGCAGAAAACGCTTCTTCTTCTTGCCGATGAGGTGATCCTTCATATAGAGTCATCTAAGAGAAACCGCGAATTAAAATACCATCTTGACGCTGCTCAGGAATATCAGGAAATGTTTAATCATTCCGGCGATTTGCATTGTATAGTCAGTGAAACCGGTCAGATCGAGTTTGTCAATAACTCGGTGGTTGATATTATCGGCTATACCGTTGATGAGGTTAAAGGGAGATATATCTGGGACTTTTGTCCTCCCGATGAAAGAAACAAGCTCCTTCCGGATATTCGTAAAGCAATTTTAAGCGGGCTTGACCATTTTAAACTTGAAACGAACGTTGTAACTAAACACGAAGGTATTAAAGTTTTCAGTTGGAATAATGTAATCAGGAGTGGGCGGTGGTTGATTAACGGAAGAGATATTACGCACCAAAGAAAGAACCAAATGATGCTGGAGCAACTTTCCCTTGTTGCAAGCCATGTAAACAATGGTGTGGTTATCAACGATGCTGACAGTAAGGCGATATGGGTCAATAAGGCGTTTGAAACAATTACCGGATATCGTGCTGCTGAAGTTTTAGGAAAAAGAATAGGTGATTTGTTACTTCGGAATTATACAGACAACCCAACTCTGACCTATGCAAGAAGCCGAACCGCTAGCAGGCAATCATTTTCCGTTGTTCTTCCCGCTCACCGCAAAGACTTGAGTCCTGTTTGGCTATCTGTAATGAATACAATTGTGCTTAACGACGAAGGCCAGGCAGACAAGTCGATAGAGATACTGACTGACATCACCCAACAGAAGGAATCAGCCAGCCAGAATGAGACGCTCAATCTGGCTCTCAGTAAATCCAGTGTGGGAATCGTGGTGCGTGATAACACAAATAAAGTTGTGTGGTTCAATGATGCCTTTGAGACGATCACAGGATATTGTCTGAACGAGTTTAAGGGAAAGCATCTCGGAGATATCTTGATTGGTCCTGACACTTCCATGGATGGCTACAAAGTAGCTAAAGATGCATTTGCAAACCAAACGACATACGAAATAGAGAATCTTTTTTACACAAAATCGGGCGAAAAGGTTTGGCTCTATTTATCGAACACACCTTTGTTCAACGAATCAGGACAGATGGAACGTCAGGTGTGTATTGTTGTTGATGTCACAGAGCGCAAGAAAGCTGAGCAGGAAATTATTGCAACCCGCGAAGCCGCTATAAAGTTAGGAAAAGCCAAGGAGACATTTCTATCTGTCATGAGTCATGAAATGCGTACGCCTTTAAATGCAATTATAGGCATAAGCCGCATTCTGTTGGAAGAAGATCCTCTGGATAGGCAGTTGGAAAACCTCGACATGTTAAAGTTTTCGACAGAGAACTTACTTACACTCATTAATGACGTCCTCGACTATACCAAAATCGAGACGGGTAACCTCGAGTTGGAGCTTAGACCAGTCAATCTTAAAAAGATCGTAACTTCCACAGTCGAATCCCTGCAATTCAAAGTCGACCGGGAGAAAGTTTCCATGAGAGTGAAGATCGACAATAGGATTCCAGAAATATTGATGGTCGACAATACACGTGTGTATCAGGTTTTGATGAATTTACTTGGCAATGCGATTAAGTTTACGGAACGGGGCGAAATTAACTTGGAACTTGCTCTTATTTGTGAAGATGATCAATCTGTATCTGTTCGGTTCAAAGTATCGGATACTGGTATAGGCATTAATCCCGATAAGCTGGATTATATATTTGAATCCTATACTCAAGAAAGTACTGATACAACCCGAAAATACGGAGGTACAGGTCTTGGTCTTGCCATTACAAAGAAGTTAATTCAACTTCATCATTCGGAAATATTTGTCGAGAGTGAAAAAGGAAGGGGCTCCTCTTTTTATTTTACCATTCGATTTGCCCGCCCTGGTGAAGCCGGTATAGAAGAGTCAGCACTCGACCAGCTGCCAGTATCCATTCCCTCTTATATCTTAATTGTAGACGACAACCCGATGAACAGGATGGTTGCCCAAAAGACTGTAATGCGCTGGGGAATAAAATCAGATCTTGCAAAGAATGGAAAAGAGGCTCTTGAGATGATAGAACGGAAGGATTACGACCTGGTCCTCATGGATCTGCATATGCCCGTAATGGATGGCTATGAGGCAACCCGAAAAATCAGGATGCTTGCCGATGGTAAGTATAAAGATCTGCCGGTAATTGCTCTTACTGGAAGCGATTTAGTCGTGCGCAGGGAAATGATCCTGGACGCCGGTATTAATGATACCGTGTTGAAACCGTTTGTGCCAATGGATTTGTTTAAAATAATACGGCCGTATCTCAAAAAGGAAGGATAAAGACGATTAAAGAATCGTCTGAAGCTCCTCCCAAACATTTTCAGCAAGAATTTTTTGACCCTCTGCTGTGGGATGGATTCCGTCCTTGAGATTTAACCGTGGAATGCCCGCAACGTTCTTTAATAAAAACGGGATCAGCAACATTTGATTTTTCTTCGCAATCGCAGGGAAAACCTCATTAAACTCTCTGGCATATTGGCCACCCATATTTGGAGGAACCTGCATACCCAGGAGCACTAATTTTGCGTCGGGATACCGTTGTTTGACGGTATCTACAATAGCCTGCAGGTTTTTTGCAGTTTCGGTAACCGGCACGCCTCTCAACCCGTCATTGGCTCCAAGTTCTAAAACAAAAATGTCAACTTTATTTTTCAATAGCCATCCTATGCGCCCCTTTCCTCCAGCGGTTGTTTCACCACTTAAGCCGGCATTTATGGTCTTGTATCTTAGATTCAGCGAATCAATCCGGTCTTGAATCAGCGATGGAAACGATTCACTCGAAGGGTCATCCAGGCCATAGCCAGCAGTGAGGCTGTTTCCGAAAAATAAAATATTTTTAGTTTCCTGATTGTCGGATGTTTCTTTGTTCTTTAGGTTATCTTTATTTTCATCGTTTTCTTTCATCGTGCTATTTGTGCAGCCCAACACAGACATTAGAAGTATCAGGCAACTGTATAATCTGTTCATAAAGTGATGTTCGTTAATGATCAAACAGTAATTGACTAAGTTAGTTTAAATGACCGAAAATATTCTATCAGTAAATAATCTAAGCAAAGTTTATAAAGGTGCAGGGCACCAATTGACTGTCCTGAGAGATGTTTCATTTTCCGTTAAGAGAGGATCTATGGTTTCAATAGTTGGTCCATCAGGAAGTGGCAAGACGACCTTGCTAGGTCTCTGTGCCGGTCTGGATCGTTCATCGGGCGGCTCAGTTCGTATAAACGACATTCGCATCGATGATCTCAGTGAAGATGAAAAGGCACGGGTCAGAAGCAGATATACAGGCTTTATCTTTCAGAATTTTCAGCTTTTGCCAACCCTGACGGTTTTGGAAAATGTAATGGTTCCTTTGGAACTTCGGGGAGAAAGGGGAATTAAGCCCGGTGCGCTCGAACTTCTTGATAAGGTTGGACTGTTGGAGCGTTCGCACCATTATCCGACCCAATTATCCGGGGGAGAACAGCAGCGAGTGGCCATAGCCAGAGCTTTTTCAAACCGTCCGGATATACTCTTTGCAGATGAACCGACGGGCAATCTTGATGACGAAACGGGAGAGAAGATTATCAACTTGATTTTTGAGCTTAACCGGGAATCAGGAACTACTTTGTTGCTGGTGACTCACGACCTCGATCTTGCATCCAGAACTCAGCGGATCATCAGGCTTAAGGGTGGTGAAGTGATTTCAGATTTGCCCACCCAACCGATCGGCAATGAGTAAGAACATATCGAAAGTCGCCTGGTTATTCCAAATGGCCTGGCGAGACAGCCGCAGAAGTAAGTCCCGGCTCCTCCTCTTCGTCTCATCGATCATTCTGGGGATAGCCGCACTTGTAGCTATTTATTCATTTAACGATAATTTAAACACCGATATTGACCATCAGGCTGCAAGCCTGATAGGCGCAGATCTGGTGTTGTCCACGAACAAACAACCATCGGCCAGGATGGAAGATTATCTCGCGAAGCTCGGCGACGAGCGTTCGAGTGAGAAGAGATTTGTTTCGATGATTTTTTTTAACCGAAACGGAGGGAGCAGACTGGTGCAGGTTAGGGCCTTGAAGGGAAAATTTCCCTTTTATGGAGAGATCAAAACTATACCTGAGGGAGTCTCCCGAGAGCTTCCGAACGGTCACAATGCGCTTGTAGATAAAACATTGATGCTCCAGTTTGGAGCGCAACAGGGTGATTCTATCCGGTTGGGTGAACAATCGTTTATTATATCAGGTATCCTCGAATCGGCGCCCGGACAGACCGGATTCTCCTCATCGATTGCACCAATAGTCTATATCCCGATGACTTACCTGCAACAGACCGGTTTATTGCAAAAAGGCAGCCGCATTAACCATAGTTATCATTACCGGTTTAATGAGCCTGGAAGGTTGAAGAAAGAGCTAAAATCCATTAAGGCATTTGCCGATAACGCATTGATGGATGTAGAAACCATAGAATCGACAAAAGAGGAAACCGGAAATTCATTCAGAAACATGACAAACTTCATGTCTCTCGTTGCGTTTATGGCGCTCCTGTTAGGTTGTATTGGTGTCGCGAGCGCTGTTCATATATATATAAAAGAAAAAGTCGCGTCTGTGTCGATTTTGAGATGCCTCGGGGCAACTGCTTCTCAGGCAACTCTAATCTATCTTATACAAGTTGCGGTAGTGGGTCTGGTCGGGTCTATTCTGGGTTCTCTTTTAGGATTGTTCATCCAACAATTTTTGCCGGCTGTTATGAGAGACTTTATTCCAATCGAAATTACGGCAAGAGTATCGTATCCTGCTATTTTCCAAGGAATCTCAACAGGTTTGATTGTTTCAGTCATTTTTTCAATTCTCCCGCTATTAACTGTCAGAAAAGTTTCACCGCTCTATACTTTAAGGGCATCGGCGGAAGATGCGGGTAATTCCCCCGATTGGCTAAGGGTGCTCGTCTATTTCCTTATTATAGTCTTCCTTGTATCATTCACCTATATCCAGTTAGGAGACCTGAAGCAAGCGGCTATTTTTACCGGAGGAGCAGGTCTCTGCTTCCTGATCCTTGTAGGAACCGCCAACTTGCTGACGAAGCTTGCAAGGCGTTATTTTCCATCGGAATGGAGTTATATCTACCGGCAGGGATTCTCTAATTTATTCAGGCCAAATAATCAAACCGTTATCTTAATTGTGTGCATAGGCCTGGGCACAGCGTTGATCAGCACGCTGATGCTTGTAAAGGACATGCTGATTGATAAAGTGACGACGTCATCTGCCGAAGGAAAACCCAACATGGTGCTGTTTGATATTCAGTCTTCACAGAAAAAGGAGATCGCAGAAATGACTGAAGCGCAGGGACTGCCGGTTATGCAACAGGTGCCGATCGTTACCATGCGCATTGAGGAGATAAGAGGAATAAACGCATCGAAGGCCAAAGAAGATACGACTCTCGATGTGCCCGTAAAAGCCTTTAACTCAGAAATCCGAAGTACCTTTCGAGACAGCTTAACAAGCACAGAAAGGATTGTCGCTGGCAAATGGGTTGGAAGAGTCGACGCCGGCGACGATAAGGTATACGTATCTCTGGAAAAGAGGTACGCAGAAAGACTTCGTGTAAGCGTTGGTGATGAAATGATTTTCAATGTACAGGGAGCTTTGGTACCCGTTATTGTTGGAAGTTTTAGGGAAGTGGACTGGAATAATATACAAACTAACTTCAGGGTGGTGTTCCCTTCCGGCGTTTTAGAAAACGCACCACAATTCCATGTACTTTTGACCAGATTAGAGTCTCCGCAAAAGGCGGCCGAATTTCAGCAGGCCGTAGTTCTGAAATTTCCCAATATTTCTATTATTGATTTGAATCTCGTCCTGAGTGTTTTGGATGGCCTTATGGCCAAGCTTGCGTTTGTCATTCGCTTTATGGCCGGCTTAAGTATTGTGACAGGAATTATCGTATTGATAACTTCGGTTTTGATAAGCAGGTATCAACGAATGAGAGAAAATGTTTTACTAAGGACACTGGGGGCAAGTACGAGGCAAGTGCTTACCATTACTGCGCTGGAGTATTTCTTTCTTGGAACTTTAGCTGGCATCACAGGGATCCTTCTCTCATTTATGGCAGGTTGGGCGCTTGCAATCTATAATTTTAAAACTGCGTTTTCGCCTGAATTGATGCCATCTCTGTTGTTGCTGTCAAGTGTATGTTTAATTACAGTTGTGATCGGACTGTTGAACAGCAAGAGCAGCTTGAATGCCCCGCCTCTTGAAGTACTCCGAAAGGAAGTTTAATCTAAGCTTCGTTAAACCATTAAAATTTCATCTATTTTCAGCTCAAATGCAGACAGTAAAGAACGATAAGAAGACCATTCGCTCCTGGGCAATGTTCGATTGGTCCAATTCAGCCTATAATCTGGTCATAACCTCGACCATATTTCCGGCATATTACACGATAATTACGACGACAGAGGAGCATGGCGACAAGGTCAGCTTCTTCGGATTTACCTTCGTCAATACGGCTCTATCGAACTATTCATTGTCAGTTGCTTATCTTATCATGGCGCTGCTTCTTCCTTTCCTTTCATCGAGTGCCGATTATCATGGGAATAAAAAAGCTTATATGAAGTTTTTTACATACATGGGGAGTCTGGCTTGTATGTTGCTTTTTTTTTTCAAGCTTGAAACCCTTGAGTTGGGGATCATCTGTTCTGCAATTGCAGCAATGGGCTATATAGGAGGCGTAATGTTCAGCAATTCTTATCTTCCTGAAATCGCTAGCGTTGATCAGCAAGATAGAGTAAGCGCCCAAGGTTTTGCCTATGGCTATATCGGGAGCGTTCTTTTGCAGATACTCTGTTTTGTATTCGTACTAAAGCCAGAGTGGTTTGGTATCACCGATCTTTCATTTGCTCCCAGACTTTCTTTTTTACTGGTAGGCGTCTGGTGGGTCTTATTCGCCCAGATACCGTTTTCCAAACTTCCCGCAGGCCCCGGTGTTCAGGTAGCTAAAAATCGCAAAAATGGCTATCAGGAGTTGCTTTACGTATTCAGGCAAGTCAAAAGCATGACGATATTAAAGCGATTTCTTTTGGCTTTCTTTTTTTACTCCGTTGGCGTTCAAACGATCATGTTGGTTGCAGCTAGTTTCGGGGAAAAGGAACTTCATCTGGGTACAGAAAATCTGATAATAATCATCCTGATCATTCAGGTAGTTGCTATCGGCGGGGCCTATCTCATGTCGTCGCTAGGGCGGAAGATTGGAAATATCAACGTATTGATCTGGGTTGTTTGTGTCTGGATCGCAATTTGTATCTCAGCGTACTTTATATCTACAGCACAACAGTTTTACGTGCTCGCTGTTGTAGTCGGGATAGTCATGGGAGGCGTTCAAAGTTTGTCACGATCTACTTATTCCAAGTTTCTGCCCGAAGGCACGCCAGATACCGCGTCGTTTTTCAGTTTTTACGATGTGACTGAAAAGCTCGCCATTGTGATCGGACTTGCCTCTTTCGCTTTTATTGAAGAAAGATCCAATATCAGGAACTCTGCATTGGCGCTTAGCTTGTTTTTCTTTACTGGCCTGATCATTCTTGTATTCCTGGCAAGGACTAAAGGAAGTACAAAAACTTCATTAATCTCTGAAAATTAAGTTTGGCTTTTCCTCAATACGAATTACCTTTACGCACTGACTATGACTGTAGAACTATTCATTCCATGCTTCATGGATCAACTATATCCGGACACTGCTTTTAACACAGTGAAGATCCTCGAAAAAGCCGGTTGTAAAGTATCATATAATCCAGAACAAACATGTTGCGGACAACCTGCCTTCAATGCTGGTTTCTGGGATGAAGCAAAGGCTGTCGGCGGGAAGTTCCTAAGCGATTTCTCGGAGGACAATTATATCGTTTCTCCCTCTGCATCCTGCACAGGTATGGTTAAAAATTACTACAGCGACCTGTTCACAAACACCGTTGTACATAATAAATGCAGATCAATTCAGTCAAATATCTTTGAACTTTCTGATTTCCTGATCAACGTTCTTCAGAAAGATTACTTTGGTGCTGAGCTTGACGGCCGGGCTGTCTATCATGATTCATGTGCCGGCTTGAGAGAATGTAAAATCAAGGACGAGCCAAGGGCGTTATTGTCAAAGGTTCATGGCCTTGAGTTACTTGACCTGAAGGACAATGACACCTGCTGCGGATTTGGTGGAACCTTTGCGGTTAAATTTGAAGGTATCTCGAGCGCCATGGCGCAACAGAAGATAGACAATGCGCTGTCAGTAGGTGCAGAATACATTATCTCCACAGATGCGTCCTGTCTCTTACACATGCAGGGTTATATAGACAAACATCAGCTGCCAATTAAATCCGTGCACCTCGCAGATGTTCTTGCACATGGCTGGGGAAATGTATAATACTCCGGATTTTTATTTCTAAAACGATACTTTTGCAATTCATTTAGATCACCCCTGTACGTGATCTGACAATTTTTTATACAAGAACATAAAATCATAGTTGTAGATGATTAAGATTACACTCCCCGATGGTTCCATTCGTGAATACGAAGCTGGAACAACTCCCTATCAGATTGCTTTGTCAATTTCAGAAGGCCTCGCCCGAAATGTCCTTGCAGCAGAAGTAGACGGTCAGATCTGGGACTCGTCCCGTCCGATTGAAGCAGATGCTCATGTACGGCTGATAACCTGGAACGATAAAGAAGGTAAGTCGACGTTTTGGCACTCTTCTGCACACTTAATGGCAGAAGCACTAGAGGCACTCTATCCGGGTACCAAATTCGGTATAGGCCCGGCTATTGAAACCGGATTTTACTACGACGTCGACTTCGGTGACCGGGAGTTTTCTTCGGATAATTTTAAGGAAATTGAGAACAAGATCCTCGAGCTTGCTAAGAAGAAATCGACATTTGAGCGCAAGCCTATTAGTAAAGCAGATGCTATAGCCTACTTTACTGAAAAAGGAGATGAGTACAAACTCGACCTGATCAAGGATCTTCCAGATGGCTCTATCACCTTGTATACACAGGGCGACTTTACAGATTTATGTCGTGGTCCGCATATTCCGAATACCGGTTTCATAAAAGCGGTTAAGCTAATGAATGTTGCAGGTGCTTATTGGCGTGGAGATGAAAATCGTAAACAGCTTACGCGTATCTACGGAGTCACTTACCCTAAACAAAGTGAGCTGACAGACTATCTGAAAATGATAGAGGAAGCAAAAAAACGCGATCACAGGAAACTGGGAAAGGAACTCGAGTTATTTACCTTCTCAGAGAAGGTAGGAATGGGTCTCCCCATGTGGTTGCCTAAAGGCGCTGCGTTACGTGAGAAGTTGGTGCAATTCCTGCAGAAGGCCCAGGTAAAGTCTGGCTATGAACAAGTTATTACTCCACATATCGGTCACAAGAATTTATATGTAACGTCGGGTCATTATGAGAAATATGGAGCCGATTCTTTCCAGCCAATCAAGACGCCACAAGAAGGGGAGGAGTTCTTCCTGAAGCCAATGAACTGCCCGCATCATTGCGAGCTCTATAAATTCAAACCCCGCTCGTATAAAGATCTTCCGGTTCGCTTTGCCGAATTCGGTACTGTTTATCGTTATGAACAGAGCGGTGAGCTTCACGGGCTTACCCGGGTAAGAGGCTTTACTCAGGATGACGCACACTTGTTCTGCCGCCCTGATCAGGTGAAGGAAGAGTTTAAGAAAGTGATTGATCTCGTCCTGTACGTGTTTAATGCGTTAGGATTTAATGATTACACCGCGCAGGTATCGCTCCGCGACCCGGAGAACAAAACAAAGTATATTGGTTCAGATGAGAACTGGGCTCTCGCTGAGGCTGCTATTATTGAAGCGGCCGAAGAGAAAGGGCTGCCTACAGTGGTAGAACTGGGAGAGGCTGCGTTTTACGGACCGAAGCTTGATTTCATGGTGAAGGATGCACTTGGTCGCAGGTGGCAGCTCGGTACGATTCAGGTAGACTATAACTTACCCGAGCGCTTTGAACTTGAATATACGGGAAGCGATAATCTCAAACATCGTCCTGTAATGATTCACAGAGCACCATTTGGATCACTGGAAAGGTTTGTTGCTGTGCTTATAGAACATTGCGCAGGCAACTTCCCGCTCTGGCTGACGCCAGACCAGTTTATAGTGCTTCCTATATCGGAAAAGTATGAAGATTACGCAAAAAAAGTTTTAGAATCTCTTAATAATTCCGATATTCGCGGCTTGATTGACTTGCGCGATGAAAAAATCGGAAGGAAAATCAGAGATGCGGAAATCAAAAAGATCCCATACATGTTAATAATAGGTGAGAAGGAAATGAGCGAGAACTTAGTCTCTGTTCGTAAGCATGGAGAAGGCGATTTAGGAAGCATGACGGCAGAAGCATTTGAGAAGCAATTAATTACAGAAGTAACAGTTTAAATAAATAATAACATTTGGCATTAGGAAGACCAGGTTTTAATAAGGGTCCACGCGGACCGAGACCTCCGTTTAAGAAAAAAGAGGCTGAGCACAACATTAATGAGTATATCAGAGCTCAACAAGTGCGTCTTGTAGGTGATAATGTTGAACAGGGTATCATGTCTTTGGCTGAAGCCAGAAGGATTGCTGATGAGCAAGAGCTGGATCTAGTCGAAATATCTCCTAATGCTGATCCTCCCGTTTGTAGAGTAATAGACTACAATAAATTTATCTATGAGCAGAAGAAAAAGCTTAAAGAGATAAAAGCCAACGCAAAGCAGACGGTTATCAAAGAAATCCGTTTTGGACCAAACACCAATGAGCATGACTTTCAGTTTAAATTGAAGCATGCAATCGGTTTCCTGGAAGCAGGAGAGAAGGTTCGCGCTTACGTCCACTTCAAGGGTAGAGCAATCGTGTACAAAGAACAGGGTGAAATCTTGTTGCTTAGATTTGCTCAGGCTTTAGAAGAGGTGGGTAAGGTAGAGCAGTTACCAAAGTTAGAAGGAAAACGTATGTTTTTGATCGTTGGCCCGAAAGCAAAAAAATAAAAACAATTAATAAATAGAGTTATGCCAAAAATGAAAACCAATTCCAGTGCTAAAAAGCGCTTCAAGCTTACTGGAACAGGTAAAATTGCAAGGAAGAATGCGTTTATGAGCCACATCTTAACGAACATGTCTACTAAACGTAAGCGTAACTTGAGTCAGACAAGCTTAGTTTCTGAAGCTGACTTAGGAAACGTGAAGAGAATGCTTTGCATCGGAAAGTAATTTAATTAAGTAACCAGACACCCGGTACCTAAGATTGCATAAAGCAACACCGCTGTCAAAAATCAAACAACATGCCACGTTCGGTAAACGCAGTAGCGTCAAGAAGAAGAAGAAAAAAGATCTTAAATTTAGCCAAAGGCTATTACGGATCACGCAGCAAGGTTTATACTGTTGCTAAAAACACAGTTGAAAAAGGTTTACAGTATGCATACCGCGACCGTAAAACAAAGAAAAGAGAGTTTAGAGCCCTTTGGATTCAACGTATTAATGCAGGTGCACGTCAACATGGAATTTCTTATTCTCAGTTGATCGGTAAATTGTCAGCAAAAGAAATCGGTTTAAACCGTAAAGTTTTAGCTGATCTTGCAATGAACGAGCCAGCTGCATTCAAAGCTATCATTGATGCTGTAAAATAATATTGTTTTTATTGCAAATCGAAAGGGAGTCACACAATGACTCCCTTTTCTTGTTTAATGTTATATGGATTTCGGTAAAGTACCTGAACAAGAGTTGCCTGCTATCGATTTTAGTTTACCGCCGGATGGTAGATTAACGCAGGATGTCCTTCACGAGCAAACTCCTGTAAATGAGATCGCATCGTATATTGGTTGTGCAAAATGGGGAAGAAAGGAGTGGAAGGGATTGATCTATCCTCCTAAAACGAAAGATAGCCTCTTTCTCGACGAATACCTTAAGCATTTCAATGCTATTGAGCTCAACGCAATTTTCTATAAAATGCCTGATAAGCAACAGATAATCACCTGGAGGCAAAAGGCTGAAGCAGAAAGACCGGATTTTAAATTTTGTCCGAAAATTTCCCAGACCATCAGCCACATTAAAAGGCTGAAAAATGCGGAGGAAGCGACCTCGCAGTACCTGGAAAGTATCATGGAGTTCGGGCAGTATTTAGGCCCTTGCTTTCTTCAGCTGAGTGATAATTTCGGCCCCCCCAACTTGCAGGTGCTCGCCGACTATCTGGAATCTTTGCCAAGGGACTTCAATCTCTTTCTGGAGGTGCGGCATCATGCCTGGTTTAGTGATTCGGAAGCAAGGTCAGCGTTGTTTCAGGTATTAAGGCAAAACCAGATAGGTGCGGTAATAACAGATGCCAGTGGTCGTCGGGATTGCCTCCATATGGAGCTCCCTACGCCGCATGCCTTCATCCGCTTTGTTGGTAACGGCCTCCATGAAAGTGATTTCAGAAGGGTCGACGACTGGATTGAACGCATTAAATCATGGAAAGAGCAGGGACTTCAGTCTGCTTATTTCTTTTTGCACCAACATGACGAAAAGGATACGCCTGTATTAGCTGACTACACAGTCAGGCGCTGGAACGAGGTTCTTGGTACAAAGCTGGCCCCGCCCATGATTCTCAATAGACAAGCACAGTTGGGACTCTGAGCGAATACATCGGAGGGAAAACATGATGTTACGCAGACACTAATTTTCTTTTTCTTGCCCGAAACCTATTAAATTAGTAGACTTAAACCAAACGCTAATATCAAATACTATGAGCTTAAGACTAGGAGACACAGCACCAAACTTTACTGCCCAAACCTCACAGGGCGAAATTAACTTCTATGACTATGTAGGAGACAGTTGGGTTGTTTTATTTTCACACCCGGCAGACTACACTCCCGTGTGCACAACAGAGTTAGGCAAAACAGCCTCTTTAAGCGATGAGTTCGCTAAGCGTAATGTTAAAGTTATAGCCTTGAGCGTTGATCCCGTAGGAAAACACGAAGGCTGGATTCAGGATATAAATGAGACCCAGGGAGTGGAAGTGAATTTTCCTCTGATAGCCGATGAAAGTAAAGAGATATCTAATGCCTATGGAATGATTCATCCAAATGCATCTGATACGCTGACCGTGAGGTCACTATTCATCATATCGCCTGATAAAAAGGTGAAATTGATTATTTCATACCCAGCCTCTACCGGCAGAAACTTCCAGGAGATCCTTCGTGTAATCGATTCATTACAGCTCACTGCGAAGTATAGTGTGGCTACGCCCGCCGACTGGCAGCAAGGAGAGGATGTTGTTGTGGCTAATTCCATTAAAACAGAAGATATACCTGAAAAATTTCCCAAGGGCCATCGGATAGTAAAGCCCTATTTGAGGTTTACACCACAGCCAGACAGCGAATAAGCTTTTGACAGCCTTATAGAATTGCATATCTTACTCGAAATTTATACATTTGGTTAAGTGTTCTGTGCCATACATCTTGATTAATTAATGAATATTTCTTTTTCGGTAGTTGCACATTATCAGTACCTAAACAAAACTTATTATTATGAAAACTGGAAAAGTTAAATGGTTTAATGCCGAAAAAGGTTATGGATTTATTGTCGGAGACGATGGTAAAGAAGTCTTTGTTCACTTCAAAGATGTTGAAGGCGGAGTTAACGCGCTTAGAGAAAATGATTCTGTCGAATACGACGTCGCAGAAGGTAAAAAAGGTCTGCAAGCAGTCGACGTAAAGAAAGCTTAATTTTTATTGTACCTTATACTAATTAGTTAGCCCCATGCCATGGGGCTTTTTTTATGGCTAAGAAATCCTTTCTGCCCTGATGGTCACCAATTGATCGTTTGACGTTGTGAATAGGAGAAAGTCATTCCCGCCGTCGCTGAGCTTATGCTTCTTTTTTAGCTGATCAGTAGATAAAGGGAAATTTCGGCTTACTACATTGAAGCTACCTGATGTTCTTTTCCTGGAAAACTCCCTATACGCTTCCCAGAATACGATCTTGAAGACCTTTCCCGGAAAGTTCTCTTTCAAATCACCAGAAGTATACAAGTGGGTATTAGCCCCTAACTTTAGCAGTTCAAACCGCTTAGCAATCGTTTTAAAGGCGCCGGACTTTAAAACAGCCACGTCTGGTTCATAAAGAAAACTCAAAGGCCTGGCATACGTGCTAATATGTTCGTTACGCTCATCTGATAGAGTGAATGTAAAACGGGTGGTTCGCTCTCCGCCTATCGCAGAGCAGACAATCTTTGCCTCCCGATGGTTTCCCGCAGACAAGACCCAAAGTAATTCCTTGCAGTCATTCTTCACGCTCACCACGTGTAATTCCTCCGTAGCACCTTTAAAAGCCTTCAACCCAGCCTGTATATCCAACATAGGGGAGGTCTTCACAACCACCCGGCCGGCAACGCTGAAAAAGAGCCCGAGGTTGTCTATTACATTAGGCTCGGTCTCTTCCAGTAGAAATACCTTTTTATTTTCGACCCTTCTTGACGGGTCGACATAAATTGTATCAAATCGCCCCGTATGCTTCTTCAGGAAAGGAAGGGAGTCATCGTTTACGAAGGTGATATTATCTGTGCCTAAGATTCGAAGGTTGTGTTCAGCAATCTCCGATAACTCTTTATTCCGTTCTACATGCACCAAAGATTCAACCGTCTTCGAAAGGTAATAGCTGTCAACACCAAATCCACCGGTGAGATCGATTGCATTTCGGCCTTTCATCAACCCAGATTTATAAGCAGCGGTTATCTCTGATGATGTCTGCTCTACCGATAGCTTAGGGGGGTAATAGATCCCTTCTTTTGCAAACCAGGTGGGTAGCTTTTTCTCCGACCGTCTCCTGCTGTCAATTTGTTCAGCTAACTCTCGTGCACTTACTCCTTCAAACGGACTCTTACCCAGCATGATCTTATGGACATCAGCATGGAGATTGTCTATTATATATTTCTGAACGGCAGGATGAAATAGCGCAGTATTCATCTTCATGCTATTTCAAAACCACCTGCGCTGTTACGCGACTACTTTGTTCAAGCATGATCGTCCTGCCCTTGGTGAATTCATTTAACAGGTCTCTCTCATAATGTCTCATAGTAACCAGCTGCAAGCCTTCGTTGTATTTAACAATAAAGTTCTCCTCCAGCAGGCTGATAAGACGGGCAAATGTACGTTGATCACTGTCAACACACCCCGACAGGCTTGTCGCCGAAACCTGTACAACATTCATTTTAATCGCAAAATCTGCAAAGCTCCTGTATATCACACTGATATGTTCTTCGGTAATAAACGACAGATCCTTTGTCGTAAGTGAGATTAAGATCTGGTTGTTCTTAATGATAACGGCAGGCTCGGTGATCTTAACGTCAGTGTCCGTAATGCAAGTACCACTTTCTTCCGGAGCATTGAAAGGCTTAACATATAGAGGAATATGATTATTCTGAAGAGGCTTGATTGTTTTTGGATGGATGACCGTCGCCCCATAATAGGTCATTTCGATGGCCTCACGATAGGAAAGTTCCTCATACTTTTTCGTGTTGGCGAATAGCTTAGGATCGGCGTTAAGGACCCCGGGAACATCCTTCCATATCGTTACCGCCCGGGCTCCCAGGCCTGTAGCAAATATAGCTGCCGAGTAGTCTGAACCTTCCCGGCCAAGCGTCGTACTGAAGTTCTCTGATGTCCCCCCAATGAAACCTTGCGTCACAATATACTGGTTTTGCAGAACCGGGACAAGCTGTTCCTTTATCCTGGCAGAGGTTTTCACCCAATCAACCTTTCCTCTACGGTAAGTATTGTCGGTTTGAATATAGCTGCGTGCATCAGTCCATTGATTTACAATCCCTGAGTTGTTCAGGTAATGACTCACAATCTTCGATGATACCAGCTCGCCAACGGACACGATCTGATCATACAGGTAGTCATAACTGTCATATGGCTCCTCTTCCAAAATCCATTCGATCTCCACGAAAGTATTCGCAACATCATCATATATCGGGTGCGATCTATCTTCAAAAAGGTCGTCCATGATTTTCTCGTGGTAAACCTTAATCGCTTCCAGAATATCCAGTGTGCTGTCTTTTCTATCCACATAGGCGTTCAGGAGCTCTTCGAGTGCGTTAGTAGTCTTACCGATAGCCGATATCACGATGAGCAGTTGCAGCTCAGGTTTCAATGACAAAATATGGGCTATATTTCTAATTCCCTCTGCATCCTTGGAAGACGCTCCTCCGAATTTATATACTTCAATCATGTAGTGGTGATGATATGGTGCTTGCAGAAAGCTGATCACTGCTCAACGAAACGTTGATCCATTCGCCTTCAAAACGCGCATTGTATTTTTTATAAAAGTTAATGGCAGGTTCATTCCAGTTGAGTACCTGCCAGCTTACTCCATTAAATTTCTTATCCCGGGCCTCCTGTAATATGCGTTCAAAAAGCATTGTGCCAACGCCCTGACCTCTGAGGCTTTCATTGACATAGAAATCCTCCAGGTACATCCTGCAGCCCTTCCAGGTCGAAAAGCGGACGTAATACAAGGCAAATCCTTCCAGTCTCCCCTCTACCTCCGCAACGAACGCGGTCCATATCGGATTCTTTCCAAAACCTGACTCCGTAAACTCATCCGATGTTACAGTTACTTCCTGAGGAGCCTTTTCATATAAAGCCAATCCTTTTACCATTTCAAGGAGCTGCCCGCAATCATCCTTGCGCGCAGGGCGAATCTCGATTTTCATTTTAATTTAATGTTGCGTCAGTATTATCAGAGGGGGGAGTGGCCGACCCAGAGCTGTCTTTAGTCTTCCAATGAGGGATTATACGCTTACCGAAGATGGTGCTTCCAATGCGAATCATGGTGCTTCCCTCTTCAATGGCAATTTTGTAATCTGATGACATGCCCATGGATATCTCTTTAAACGAATCCGTTTTGCGAAAAAAGGACGCCTTCAGTCCATCGAACAGGACCTTTAGCTCATTAAATTCATCCCTTATCTGCTTTTCCTGGTCAGTATTGGTCGCTATGCCCATGATTCCTACAATGCGGACGTGTTTCATCTCTGCGTACTCTTCCGATCGGAGAAGCTCAACAGCTTCATCAAAACCAAGTCCGAATTTCGTTTCCTCATCCGCAATATAAATCTGGAGCAGACAGTCAATAACCCGCTGGTTCTTCTCCCCCTGTTTATCAATTTCTTTAAGCAGCTTCAGACTGTCTACAGAATGAATCAGGCTGATAAACGGAGCAATATATTTTACTTTATTCGTTTGGAGATGTCCCAGCAAGTGCCACTCAATATCCTTCGGAAGCTGCTCATGCTTTTCCACCAGCTCCTGCACTTGATTCTCCCCGAAGATACGCTGCCCGGCGTTATAGGCCTCCAGAATGTCTGACGCAGGTTTAGTCTTCGAAACAGCTATCAGCTTTACTTTTGAAGAGCTCAGTTCATTCTTTAATTTCGTCAAGTTGGCTGCAATGCTCATTTATGTGTATTTTTAACCCCTAATCTGGCTAAATTACTAAATGAAGCGTTTATTGTTGCTGTTTTTTATAATCATTTTTCTTAACGCCTGTAAATCTGATGATAGACCGAAGGGGATATTGGGCAAGGAAGAGATGATCGATGTGCTCACCAATGTACACCTTGCAGACGGTTATGCAAGCTCGCTTTACACAGACAGCAGCCGGAATAAGATTGCAGCGCTCTACGGTGCCATATATAAGAAGCATAACACAGATTCGATTGGAATTCGAAAAAGTCTGGAATATTATTCCCGTAACCCTGCCGAGCTAAAGCTGATGTATGAAACCATCATCAGGAATCTGGAAAATCTCGAAAAAGAACAGCGCGCCATTGAAGAGAAAAAACAGCAGGAAGAACTAGATAAGTACAATAAAGAACAGCAACTTATAGCCCGAAAACTGAAGTTAAAGAATGACTCTTTACGAAATGACTCACTTAACAAACAATATATTAAAATCGATACGTTTAAAGTTATTCCGATAAAGAAATGGACCTTTCAGGAGATGCTGCAGAGAGAGAAAACGAAAAAACAGGATTCCCTAAGAAGGGATTCATTGATGAAAGCGAAAGTTAAAGAATGATCTACCCCAATAACGCTGCTGATAAACTAGGGTTTACAGACGTAAAATTACATATACAGTCACTTTGTCTGAGTGATATGGGCCGCCAGATGGTCGATAAGATTCAGATGATGTCGAACTACGACAACATAAATAAATTCCTTCGGCAAACCAGGGAATTTAAAGAGATACTGGAAAACGATTCCCCGCTTCCTATCCGCCACTTATTTGATATCAAATCCCTGGCAGAAAAGATCAGGGTAGAGGGCGCGTTCCTGACCGAAGCAGAACTTCACCAGGTTTTGCTGTCATTGCAAACCGTGTTCTCCGTAATCAGCTATTTCAATGAACGGGAAAGCAGGTACCCTACGCTCGAGGCTCTTTTCGAGCATCTGCCAATTGAAAAGAAAATCCTCAAAAGCATTGAAGCGGTAATCGATGAAAAAGGAAAAATCAGAGCGAATGCGTCCAGGGAACTGCAGGAAATAGTCGCCGGTATTGCCCGGGCCGAGCAGGAGGCGAGGAAAAAGATAGACCACATCTTTAAAGCTGCACAGAACAGCGGATACACAGCTGACGGTTCACTCACCATTCGCGATGGCCGGCTTTGTATTCCCCTTCTGGCCGAAAATAAGAGAAAGGTAAAAGGGTTTGTTCATGACGAATCTGCATCCGGTCAAACCGTTTATCTTGAGCCTGAAGAGGTCTTCCAGTTAAACAACAAGGTTAGGGATCTCGAGTTTGATAAACGAAGGGAGATCATCCGCATACTTGTTGCCCTCAGCCATGACCTGCGACCCTATGTGCCTTTATTTCTCGCTTATCATAGTCTGCTTACCAAACTGGATTTCGTAAGAGCTAAGGCGCTTTTCGCGATAGAAACCGAAGCACAAATGCCCGTGCTTGTCAATAAGGCAGAACTCAACCTGATTAACGCACGGCATCCCTTGTTGTTGCTGGCGCTTCGCAAAGAGAAGCAAACGGTAGTTCCCCTGAACATCAGTATTGATGAAAAACAAAGAATAGTTGTCGTTTCGGGGCCTAATGCAGGAGGAAAATCAGTTTGTATGAAGACGGTAGGACTGCTGCAGATTATGGTGCAGGCCGGACTGCTTGTTCCGGTCGACGAACACTCGGTTTTTGGCGTCTTCAAACAAGTTTTTGCGGATATCGGTGATGATCAATCTATAGAGAGCGACTTAAGTACCTACAGTGCCCATCTGTCCAAGATGAAATACTTCGTCGAAAATGCCGGTGGTAAAACGCTGGTGCTGATCGACGAATTTGGTACGGGTACAGATCCCCAGTTTGGCGGACCGATAGCAGAAGCTGTTTTAGATGCCCTGAACAGAAAGAAGATCCGCGGGGTGGTTACTACTCACTATTCAAACCTGAAGCTGTTTGCCAATGCCACCGAAGGGCTTGAGAACGCCTCAATGATGTTTAATAACCTGGAGATGCAGCCTATGTACATCCTGGAGATGGGCAAGCCTGGAAGCTCCTACGCCTTTGAAATCGCCCAGAAGATTGGCCTGCCCGAGCATGTACTCCATGCCGCTAAGAGCAAAATCGGTACACATCAGAAGAAAGTGGATACCCTGTTGGTCGATCTCGAACGGGACAAGAAGGATTTGCTCGAAAAGAAGGTTCTACTCGATAAACAACAACGTCGCGTCGATGTCCTGCTTCGCGAAAACGAACAACTTAAAGAATACCTCGACGAGAACAAGAAAGCTATCTTAAAAGAAGCCAAGAAGGAAGCGCAGAGTATCATTCTGAATGCTAATAAGCTTATAGAAAATACGATCTCCGAAATCAAGGAAACAAAAGCTGAAAAGGAGAGTACAGCGAAACTTCGGCAGAACCTGCAGCAGGAGTTGAAAAAACATCAGATTACGAAAGAAAACCCAAAGCAGGTATCAAAGGCCGACGAAGAGTTGAAGCACGGCGACTGGGTTAAGCTGACTGATTCTGAAACTGTAGGACAGGTTATCGATGTAACAAAAGACAACGTGATTCTCGCTATCGGTGATCTCCGCTCCGTCGTTAAGCGAAAGAGGGTAGAGCGTATCACCAAAAAAGAAGTGCCAAAAGAGGTCCGCAAGTCGTACTCCTCACAGTTAACTGACACTTACGCATCATTCAGTCCGGAAATAGATATAAGGGGAATGAGGGGAGAAGACGCCCTTCATGAAATTGAGAAGTATCTGGACAGAGCCCTCATGATGGGTATGTCGAGCCTCAAAATTATTCACGGAAAAGGAGACGGCATCCTAAGGAAACTAATCCGCGGATACCTGAGTAAATACTCCCAGGTATCGCGGATGGAAGATGAGCATGCTGACCGCGGTGGCGATGGCATTACTTATGTATATCTGAGCTGACCTAAAAGTCAACTTCCTTATGTTCGCCTTCTTCGTTTGCCTTTCCCGTAATGGTGTTTTTCACCAGCGATACGATCTGCGCCAGGAGAAGGTCGGGTGTATCCCAGTACTCGGCCTTTTCCGGTTGTATGCGTAAAAGACATAGTTCAGGATCTTTCTTGCCATAAGGGAACCACGTTTTATAACGGTCATTCCACAATTCATCAATCTTTAGAGGATCCTGGGTGACGCTGGCCGTCCCCTTCACCGTAACATAAAGGTCGTTGGCCGGGTCACTGTAATTGAGTATAACTTTCGGGTTCAGCCCGATCTCTGTAGTCTTTCGTGAGCTTTTTCTTGCAAACATCCAGATCAGGCCATCGTCCTCGATTTTAAAGGTGTACATAGGACGGCTGTCGATGCTGCCGTCTGGTTCTGTAGTTGACAGCATTGCAATTTTGATATCTGCAATCCTGGACGACAGCTCTCGGGCTTTTTGGATATATTCAATCTCGTCAAGCTGTTCTTTAACGGTGTTTCCTGTAAGTTGTGTCATAGGTGCTTGTTTTTATTATGATATAAACAACAAGACTTTCCAAGGGATTTTGTTTAAAGAAATTTATATTGTCCGAACCTAACGGTCAGAGTGTCCGAGGCTTTTACCCGGGTTTACCCGGTCGCGAACCAGTTGCTTAAGCTCTTTAATTTCCGGAAAACGTCCTTCATCCTTTCGGTTGAAAATAACTTCCTCTCCAAGGCTTATGGAAAAGGTCCCGCTCGTTGCAGAGGGCTTTAGTAAGACTCCCCCCAGATCGGTCGAGAAAGTGGTCAGCAACTCTTGCGCCATATAAGCCGACCTTAACAACCAACCACACTTCGGACAGTATTCAATAGTCGCCGTTTGCTTTGTTTCCGTAAGGGTATCTTCTTTCATAAGATGTTAGTTTAAAGTTATATGCAGCTTTTTTCCTGTTAATTCAAGATAGGTGTTCTGCAGCTGGTGCAGATATTCTACCTGGTGATCTTCAGCTTGTCCAAATACTCCCGCATGACCCGAAAAACGAAACGCGAGCTGATCATGAGGACAAAGCCATTTGCCGCTTTCTTTCGGGTCCAGCCGGAAGGAGGCTTTAACCAACCATTCATCCGACAGTCTGACCGGATTAATCTCACTGAACCTGATTCTGAACTGATAGCCCTTCCGCGGGCTCAGCATATCGCAAATCATACTCTCCCGCTGCACTTCTCTGATAGCCAAAATGCCTTGCTGATTCGCTCTGGGATAAACAACGATTATATTACCTTCTCTTAACTGACGGATATCCATATACGCTCAAATGTCTATAGTAGGTTGAATAAATACTCGCTATCACCCTGACAAGGGTTTATTCATAACGATGTTACATGCACGAATATAGAAAATAACTAGTTTCGTCATCAACAACTGTCCATTTTGTTAGGCAAGCGTAATAAAAGCGCCATTATTTCTTTATTACTTTAATAGCAAAGTTAAAAGCAGGATATTTGACCTGTCAAAAATCCGAATAGAAACTATGAAAAAATATATTCTCGTTTTCCTCACCGTACTTATCGCAGGAGTTACCCAGGCACAGGTATTAGAACCAGTAAAATGGTCTTACGCGTCAAAACGTATCAGCAGTACCGAAGCGGTTGTATTAATCAAAGCTACGCTCGACAAAGGCTGGCATATTTACTCGCAAAATGTTGCAGACGGTGGTCCCGTTGCTACCTCCTTCTCCTTTTCGCCTTCAAAAACATATTCGCTCGTCGGTAAAACTATCGAGCCAAAGCCTGTAACAAAATATGAGAAGGCTTTCAAGATGAACGTTACTTACTTTGATAACTCAGTAGTGTTCCAGCAGAGGATAAAGATTAAAGCCGGACAGCCTGTTGTAAAGGGGACGCTGGAGTTTATGGCCTGCAATGATGAAAAATGCCTTCCGCCAGATGAAGTCAGTTTCAGTATTCCGGTAAAATAGTTTTCCCCTTCCCATGATGAGATTAAAAAAATTAAGTGTTCTTTTTTTATTTCTTTTAGCCCTTTTCGCCACCCGTGTCCAGGCACAGGACAGCGCTGAAGCTATCGACTTTAGCGATATCGAATTTACCGATATAGAGCCAGCCACTGCGGTGGATAGCCCAGGTGTGCCAGCAACTGAGCAAGTTTCCGACTCTGCCGACAGGGGCTTAGCAAACGCGGCGCCGGTAGTCGACGGTGCATCCGTTACCCGCCAGGATCATAACCGTTCGCTATGGGCCATCTTTATCGCCGGATTTCTGGGCGGAATTGCAGCCTTAATTATGCCCTGCATCTTCCCCATGCTGCCGCTAACGGTGAGTTACTTCACCAAAAGTGCGTCCAGTAAGTCGGGAGCTGTAAGTAAAGCACTGGTCTACGGACTCTCTATCATCGTCATATACGTGATACTTGGACTTATCGTGACCGTAATCTTTGGCGCAGATGCGCTCAATAGCTTATCGACCAACGGAGTGTTTAACTTTGTGTTCTTCTTGATGCTGGTTGCCTTTGCAGCCTCATTTTTAGGCGCTTTTGAACTGACCCTCCCTTCATCATGGGTGAATAAAGCGGATGCCAAATCAGACAATAAGGGTTTTGTTGGAATATTCTTTATGGCCGCTACGCTCGCCCTGGTATCCTTCTCATGCACCGGTCCCATCATCGGTTACCTGCTGGTAGAAGCAGCCACCATGGGAGCGCTGTTGGGGCCCGCAGTAGGAATGTTCGGCTTCTCTTTAGCACTTGCTATCCCTTTCGCTCTGTTCGCGATGTTCCCTTCGCTCATGCAATCGCTGCCTAAATCAGGCGGCTGGCTTAACAGTGTCAAGGTCGTTCTTGGCTTCCTGGAGCTCGCACTCGCACTCAAGTTTCTTTCGAATGTTGACCTGGCTTATCATTGGGGATGGCTGGACAGGGAAGTATTCCTGAGCCTGTGGATAGTGATATTTGGTCTGATGGGTCTGTATCTCCTCGGAAAGCTTACCTTCTCCCACGATTCTCCTCTCAAGTTCCTTTCGGTGCCACGGCTGTTTTTGGCGATCATTGTGTTGTCTTTCACCGTCTACATGGTGCCCGGACTCTGGGGTGCACCGCTGAGCTCTATTTCAGCATTTCTGCCACCGCAACATACGCAAGACTTCGATCTGTATACCTCTTCTCTCAGAGCCCAGCATCATGCGGGCGCTCCATCGGAAAGCGGGCAGCCCGAAAAATATACCGATCTGTTCGAGGCTCCTCTGGGTCTTACCGCATTCTTCGATTATCAGGAAGGCCTTGCTTACGCAAAGAAGGTCAATAAGCCGGTACTGATTGATTTCACCGGCCATGCGTGCGTCAACTGCCGTAAGATGGAGAGCTCCGTCTGGCCCGATAAGCGGGTACTTGAAACCATCGGTAATCAATACGTGCTCATCCAGCTATATGTTGATGATAAGACAGCCTTGCCTGAAAGCGAGCAGTTTATGTCCTCAAGAGGGAAGAAGATCAAAACGATTGGTAACAAATGGAGCGACTTCCAAACGAGCCGTTTCAACGCCAATTCGCAACCCTTTTATGTATTGCTTAGCCCCGATGAGCAGGTTCTCGTAAATCCTATTGGGGCAGATTATAACATAGAAAGCTATGTCGGCTACTTAAAAAGCGGTCTGAAGGCATTCAGGGGCATAAAATAAGTTCAATAAAAATGGATTTCCAGTTGTTTTTTCCTTGAAAAATATATATTTGCTGCAAAAGAATATTATTATGGAAAAATTCACCAAATTGAAAGAGCTTGTTGCTTCCATGGAAGTTGACGCTGACAAATTTTACACCAAAGGTAGTGGTGCTGCAGGAACCCGTGTTCGCAAGGCATTGCAAGAAATCAAAACCTTGGCTCAGGAGATTCGCAACGAAGTAACTGAAATCAAGAATAAAGAAGCATAGTTTAATTCTATTCATACTTTAAAGGCTGTCCCTCGGGGCAGCCTTTTATATTTCCGGCAATTTTAGCCTAAATATGATCCTCGTCACACCGGGTCTGTATAAAAGATAAAAGTATCTTTTATTTGCTAATTTTGGGATACATAACCAACAGATATGGTAATTACCCGAAAAACGCTCATCACTGAACTTTTACAAGCAAAAAACGATGCCGTAATCGAGCAGTTGATAGAGCTAAATCCCAACTTCTCCAGGCTTAAAAATCCGCTTCTTCGGCACACCCTCGCCAAAATGGTGAATATTGAATCCGCCTGCAAAATGGCTGGTTGTGAAATATCCGCCTTTCTGAACGCTATGGAGCAGTTAGGTTTTGCTGTGCAGGATCAGGCTGAAAAAGCGGATCAGCCCCTGCCGCAAGGCCCGCCGCTCTCCAGGTCGTTTCACTTAGAACTCGACGTACGGCCGATATTAGCCCAAAAACAGGACCCTGTCAAACTTGTCCTACAAAGCCTTGAAAGCCTCCACGAGGGTCAAACGCTTAAATTAACCGCGCCATTTGAACCTGTTCCACTCATACACATGTTCCATGCTAAAGGCTACGTCTGCCAAGTGGAGCAAGAGGGTGGAAGTGTTCATACCTATTTCAGGAAGGATCTCCATGCCGCCCCACCTCAAAAGATGTCGGCTAATACCCGGGAAAGGCCAGTCAAAGCAGATTTTGAAAGCCTGTCATCACAATATGCAGGCCACTTGCGCACGATAGATGTCCGCGATCTCGAGATGCCCCAGCCCATGATCCTGATCCTGGAGAACCTCCAGCAGATGCAGGATCACGAAGCCTTATTTGTTTACCATAAGAAGCTGCCCGTATACCTGCTTCCCCATCTTCAGGAGAGAGGATATGAACACAGTACACAATCTACGGAAGATGGAAGGATGAACCTCATTATTTACAAGCCGTGAATCCGCTGCCTAAAAACACCCCGGGCACGTACCGTTTAATAATCGCGCATTACCTCATTTCAGGAATATGCCTGGCCATGCTTGCGGTGCTTCTATTCGTCTTGAGCGGAAATTTTCCCGCCCATTATTTCGCGCCCGGTACCCTTGCGATAACGCACCTTGCCGCTCTGGGCTGGGGTACGATGGTCATCTTCGGGGCATGTTATCAGCTACTTCCGGTGCTGCTCGAATGCGATTTGTACAGCAACAAGTTGCCCTGGATCGTATTCGCTTTATTCTTGCCAGGTCTTTTTTGTCTCGTTTATTCTTTCTGGGTATTCGATCCGGGCATTCACATGCAGGCCGGGGGAGTTCTGCTTACCCTGTCCATCCTTCTTTTCTGTGTAATCATTTTTAAAACAGCAGCCAGGAGTGCGATCGCTTCTGCACCTAAAGATTTTATTTTAACATCCTGCATTTGGCTTGCTGCTACCGCGATTCTGGGCACTTTAATGGTATTCAACTTTCAATATGCATTCTTGCCTGAAGACCACCTTCACTTTCTTCGTCTGCATGCGCATATGGGCATAGCGGGCTGGTTCCTGATGCTGATCATCGGTGTAAGTGCCAAGCTGATACCGATGTTCCTCGTATCGAGAAATCAGCCTTCCAACCTGCTCTCCTGGTGCTTTGGCCTGATAAATATCTCGCTTCTTCTTTTTATGGCCGACGGATATACCCATGGACTCCATTTGAATACGCATTTGATCGTTTTAATGATGCTGTGTGGCCTGGCCTTCTATTTCCTTTATGTGATGAAGTGTTTCCGGTCCAGGCTCAAAAAAAAGCTCGACATACCTATCCTGAAGACCGTCCTGTCAATCGTGTTTCTTTCAGTTTCCGTTTTGATGCTTCCGGTCATTATCCATCTTGCCGTTAAGCAAAGCGCCTGGTCAGTCAAATTATCCACGCTCTATGGAATGCTGATCTTCATGGGCTGGATCACTGCTCTTATTATGGGCCAAACTTTCAAGACCTTACCGTTCATTATCTGGGTAAAGAAATACGAACACCTCAGCGGTAAAGCCAGAATCCCCATGCCGGCAGACCTCTACAATGCCTGGCTGCTGAAGCTTCAGTACTTTGCCTACCTGATCTTTTGTATTTCTTTCTTCGCGGGGTTTCTGCTTTCGAATAATCTCCTGATGACCGCCGGTGCCGTCAGTATAGTCATCGCCGCATTTTCATATCTCGGAAATGTAATCCTTTTGATCACTCATAAACCGACTGCCAAACTATGAAAGAATTTAGCATCACCAACAAATCCGCATTTAGAGCGCTTCAAATTACCGAATCACTCAGAACGGTACTTGACCCCGAGTTGCAGATAAATGTCGTCGATATGGGCCTCATCTATCATATAGATGCCCGGCCGGAAAGCGGCATAATCAGCGTACAGATGACGTTGTCATCATCACACTGCCCCATGGGCAAGGCGATTTTGAAATCCGTGCAGAACCGTATAGAAGCAGATTTCCCGGGCGCACAGGTCGATGTGCAGTTGGTTTGGGAACCGCAATGGACGTATGAGAACATCACTCCGGAAGGGCTTAAACAGTTGGGAAGGTAGAAGTAACCGGGTGGCGCCAATAGTAGATTATGACCAAGGTCATTTAATCCCAGATGAATAAAAGATATATTTGTCTTCTATTAAACTATAAGCAAAATGAAAACGATCACCACACTTAATGTTACAGAAATCGAACCTCGTTTCAGACATCCTATCATTTTCGAACAGTTCGATTCGCTAGAAGCGGGAGAGGGATTTATCATTTCCATTGATCACGACCCGAAGCCTCTTTACTATCAACTAATTGCCGAACGCGGAAATATCTTCAAATGGGAGTATCTGGCAAGTGGTCCCGATAACTGGCAAGTCAAGATCGAGCGGACGGCTCCCGAAGAGCAGGAAGTTACGATCGGAGAGATTGTAGCTAAAGATTACCGCAAGGCTCAGGTTTTTAAAAAGTTTGGCATAGACTTTTGTTGCGGCGGAAAGAAAACAGTAAGCGAAGTGTGTAACAAGAAAGGGATCGATATTGCAGAAGTGAAGCAACAGCTGGCAGCGACGGACGGCGATCAGGGAAATCCTTCTCAGAACTATCAAAGCTGGGAACTTGACTTTTTATCCGACTTTATTGTTTCCACTCATCATAAATACGTCAAAGAGACCCTTCCGTTCCTGTCCGAGATTTCCGCGAAGGTGGCACGCGTTCACGGGGAGTCGCACCCCGAAGTCGTAGCTGCCGCCCATGCATTCGCAGGCGTGGCTGCCGATCTGAGCGCACACTTACTTAAGGAAGAAAAAGTTCTTTTTCCCTACATTAAGCAGCTCGTAACAGCGAAAAGAGAAGGCGCCGCCCTGCCTCAGGCACCATTTGGTGAGGTATCCCATCCGATCCAGATGATGGAAGCTGAGCATGAGCATGCAGGAGAAGATATGTCAGAGATCCGGACAGTAACGAATGGCTTCAGCATACCTCATGACGCATGTACCTCATACCGCATATTGTACAAGATGTTCCAGGAGTTTGAAAGCGACCTTCATCAGCACATTCATCTTGAAAATAATATCTTGTTCCCTAAAGCGATAGAACTTGAAAGAACGTGGAATGATTAAAGGCGGCACTTCCAGGCAAAACTTTTCCGCGACCAGCTACACGGCGAATTTGGTAAGAAATCTGTCTTTGAAATGGTGGATGCCTGCCAGAGAAGGAGTACTTCCTGAGATAGATATTGAAATAATTGATTCCTAGTAATTTAAAAAAAACTTCAGCTCAATCTTCCAAAAGCCCTCAACACTTCAGCATTCTTTTTGTTATACTTACAATTCGGAATGATAAATTAATGTATTGTCTATGAATAATCAATCAAAAATAGTAGCTGCATTGCTGGCAGGAGTTGCCGTGGGGGCTGTCGTAGGTCTTTTATTTTCTCCAGATAAAGGCGAAGAAAACCGGGATGGAATTGCTGGATGGTTTAAAGATATATATGATCTTTCTAAAGAAAAAACGAGTGACTTGGCCGAAAAGGGCATGAATGCCGTTAAGTCCACCAAGAACTCAGCCGAAAGTAATATAGATCATGCTGAAAGCGCTTTAGGCGTATAGGCTAACCCGAAATATAAGTTTTTGAAGCGAGATCCTGCTGTTCACAGTGGGATCTCGCTTTTTTTATATACATTAGAAGGAACAAGCCAATTCTGCGCTCCAGCGCTTTTTCTAACTATTCTCGGGTATTGATATGGACAATAAAGCCGTATGGAAATATGTTATCAGCTTGATCTTAATCCTGGGTGCAGCCTACCTGGAAGCTGTCATTCTTGGCGTTCAGAATGATACGACCTCCTTACTCTTGTTTACTGGTGTCATCATTCTGGTGCTCCGGTTTTTAGGTAGGGGGCCCGCAATCTTTGCCCTGGTCGTTTCCGTCATCGTTTCGTTCAGTTCGCTTCTGATACGAGACGGGCAACTTGACTGGTCTCTTTCGCCATTCCTGAAGCTGCTCTTGTTCATTCTGGAAAATGCTTTTATCATCTACATCATCGATTCTTATATTAAACAAACGAATGAAGGACTACTGAAAGAAAAGCGCTTCAAGACGCTTATTGAAGAAAGCTCAGAGGCTTTTATGCTCATCAAGCTGACTGGGTCGATCCATTATCATAATCAGGCTGTTCAACGGATTACCGGCTATCGGGAGGAGGAACTGGAGCGAATATCGGTCTGGGAGCTGATACAAGATGACGACCTCACCACCGTTAAAGAGCACTATTTCAAAGTGGCGTCGCATGCCGGTTCGGCAGTTACCATACAGCACCGCTTGAAAAAGGCAGACGGCAGTTTTATCTGGGTCGAAAATGCCATTGCCAACCATCTCCATAACAAATCCATCCAGGCTATTGTCATGAATTTCAAGGATGTAACCAGCCGTATCAACCACGAGCAGGAGATGGGCGATTTCCTCGGCATCGCCTCTCATGAACTAAAGACCCCGCTAACCAGCCTCAAAGCTTACACACAGGTTCTTGAAATGCGACTTAAGGCCGAAAATAATCCAAACACCATTCAGCTGGTTAGTAAGATGGACAAACAGATCAACCGGATTATCGGTATGATCTTCGACCTGCTCGATGTAACCAAGCTGCAGTCGGGCATCATGTATCTGAAAAAAGAGACTTTTCAGCTCAATGATCTCGTGTCTGAAGTTGCCGAAAGCCTGGGTAGTGTACATCAAACCCATGAGATCGAATTAGTGCTTGACCAGAACATCCCGGTTCGTGGCGACCGCACGCGTATTAGTCAGGTGCTCGTCAACCTGGTGACCAATGGGATTAAGTATTCGCCTGGTAGCAACAAGCTCGTCGTACGTACAGCTATCGTAGACGACATGGTGACCATTTACGTAAAGGACTTTGGTATAGGGATATCTACGTTTGAGATCAAGAATCTGTTCAGTCGCTTTTATCGTGTAAACAGCGTGCGGGAATCTTACCAGGGACTGGGTCTCGGACTTTATATCTCCAACCAGATTATCGAACAACACCATGGAAAAATGGGAGTTGAGAGCGAAGAAGAAAAGGGCTCCATTTTTTGGTTCCGCCTGCCGCTAAGCATGACCGAGGATTAGCCATTGGTCAGTTATTCCCCTTTAAACCAGATATATCTGGAAGATTTTCGTGCCAGATATTTTCTCCTGCCAGCTTCAGACCCCTTAGAATCCTTTTCGTCTTTCATGTATATACCAGAATCACCACTGCTCAGGTAGGCGATGAAGCATGCTATAGCAAAATAGAATATATAATCAGGTCCAAAGAGCTCAGCACCCATGATGGTGCATGCCACAGGGGTGTTTGTCGCTCCTGAAAAAACAGCCAGAAAGCCGAGGGCGGCGAAAAGTCCCGCCGGAGCGTCCAATAAGCCCGAGAGGGTGTTACCTAAAGTCGAGCCGATAAAAAATAAAGGGGTAACCTCGCCTCCTTTAAATCCCGTTCCAAGGGTTATGCCTGTATAGATCGTTTTCCACAGCCAGCTCCAGGTATCTGCACCCCCGGTTGCGAAGCTGGAAGGTATAGTTACTGCACCGGGATATTGCGCTTCAACGCCAAGACCCAGATAATCGGGTTTTCCGTTCAATATGGATAGCAATATGATGGCTGCGCCGCCTGCTACAGGAATCATCCATTGTCGCGGAACCATTTTCAGGCTAACCTGCTTAACGGTCTTTGAGAATAGTATAAAACCATAGCTGGTAAATCCAAACGCTACCGACGCTATCATCACCTTCGCCATAAGATAAAGCTCATCCATACCTTCGAAGGCCGGAAGCTGCCCCATCTGATAGTGCGTATGAGAGATTCCTAGCATAGATACTGTCCGGTCGGCCGTCAGGCTGGCGAGTAAAGCGGGTAAAAGGAGATTTATCTTGAGCCGCTTGAATGTCAGCACTTCTACAGCAAAGATGGCTCCGGTAAGTGGAGTGCCAAACACCGCGCCAAAACCGGCTGCTATCCCGGCCGTCAACAGGATATGCTTCTCATTATCAGGTAATTTAAACAGCTTGCAAAATGCAGCAGACACGCTTCCGCCGACTTGTACGGCTGTACCCTCTCGTCCTGCAGAACCTCCGAAAAGATGTGTAATGACCGTGGTCAGTATGATGATGGGTGCCATTTGTGATGGAACACCGGCTCCCGGCTTATGTATTTCATCGATGATGAGTATATTTCCCTTTTCTGAAGACCGGCCTATTGATTTGTAAATGAGATGTATTCCCAGACCGGCCAGGGGGAGGAGATAAAGCAGCCATTCGTAGCGAAAGCGTATGGCCGTTGCAGACGATAACAACAGGAGAAAAATACCCACCATGCAGCCTATGGCAACAGCTGTCAGGCATATCATCAGGATCCATCTCAGTAGTCTTCTAATCATGTCGGATGTTGTTGCCTGTCTCAATTGTCTGCATTTTGTCTTTAAAAGAATATACCAATAGCGAAGTAAAACATTATTGACCAATTTTTCCTTATACGCTGTGTATATGTTTAAACATGTATTAGCTATAACGACAAGTCTTCTGCAGGTCATGTTTTGATTTGCGCTTCACTCGGGAGGTAGAAGATTATAGCTTTACACAAGTTATGAAGAAAAAAGCAGGTCGAGCTGCCCTCAGTAATTTTAAATATGTGTCATTTAATATCTTTCAAATAATAAAAACAAAAGCAATGAAAAAAATGATCCTGCTGCTATTTATGATAGCAGCCTCTGCGACAAGTTTCGCTCAAATCAGCTGGAAATCTGATCCTATGCACTCCCGCCTCGGGTTTAAGGTGACCCATCTGGGCATTTCTGATATAAGTGGTGCTTTCAACAAGTTTAATGCTACCGTATCTTATTCAAAACCCGACATGTCAGATGCAGTGATCACACTGGAGGCAGACGTAAATTCCATCAACACAGCGGTAGAGATGAGAGACAACCACCTGAAAAGCGCTGATTTTTTTGATGCGGCCCAATACCCGAAGCTAACATTTAAAAGCACCTCGATAAAATCTGCAGGGAAGGATAAATTTAAAGTTACCGGCGACTTAAGCCTTCATGGTGTAACCAAACCGGTCACGATGGATATGCTGTTCAGAGGTATCGGCAAAAACCCGGCAGCTAATAATGCAGAAGTTGCGGGAATTCAGGTAACCGGAACCATTAAGCGTTCAGACTTCGCGATAGGCTCCAAGTTCCCGGCGCCGATGATCAGTGATGAGGTATGGATACAGGCCGACGGTGAGTTCGGACAAGCTAAATAGGTAAGGATGTACAAATTGAAAATCATAAATTCAACGGTAAGACCTGGCAGAAAAGGTCCGGTTGTAGCAAGTTGGATCGCAGAGCTGGCAAAAAATAGCGGAAACTTCGATGTGGAAGTTCTCGACCTCGGAGAAATAAACCTCCCCGTAATGAATGAGCCCAGGCACCCGGTGATGAAACAGTACGAACATGAACATACCAAACAGTGGTCAGCAAAAATCGAGGAGGCCGATGCTTTCATTTTTGTGACTGCCGAGTATGATCATGGTTATCCCGCGGCGTTGCGCAATGCTATAGAATACCTCGTTCACGAGTGGGCTTATAAGGCTGCCGGTTTGGTCAGTTACGGCGGTATTTCCGGAGGAACGCGGGCAACAAATGACCTCAAGCGCGATCTGATTACTATGAAGGTTGTGCCCTTGTCAGAGCAAGTTAATATCCCGATGTTCACTCAGTTCATTGACGATGAAAGCAGATTTAAGGCAAATGATATATCGATGAAAGCGGCAGACGATATGCTTAAATCCATTGTTCGATGGACGAAAGGTTTGATAGTCATTAAAGAAGACCAATAATCGCTGCTTGTTTTCTATAAGTAAATAAAAAAACCGGGTAAGTTAATTCTTGTCCGGTTTTTTTATTTTGTTACATCTTGCTAGATAGATTATGATGTATTTGCGATTTTTTCTCATAATTTCACGAAATATGTAAAATACACAGAACCTTTTTACGGGTTCCCGGGTATAAAGGAGAAGGGCAACCAGAATATTATCAGTCAAACTTTTATTACTCTTGATTTTGAAAAATATCAGTTTTCTTCAGCGGTTGATTAACTTTATCCGGCCTTCTTTCGTGGAAAAGAAGAAACGGAAAGCTATTATTCAGCGCCTTGAAGAGATAAATATAGAACTGATTGACGTATCTCATACCTGCAAAATGTATGGCGATCTTGATATGAACTTTGAGCAGGCGTTGAAATACAAAGATTATGTTGCCCTTAATTATGAATATGTAAAGCTTGAAAGAGAGCTTTATAGCCTTCCAGAGCCTGAGAAAGTTAAAGTTTCCGTTTCTCAGAACTAAGCAATCCAAGTCATCTTCCTGAATATTACCTGCTGAGTTTCGTACTTACTCACCCTTTGATGCTATCATCGTAAAGACAAGTAAGGATTACCGCCATTTTATTTCCATAATAACTCCATCACGAGTCCATGTTTACTGATCAAAACATGGACTCGTGATGGTATGTTCTTTGTTTGGTGCTGTTTTCATAGGCCGGGAGTTTTAAACATTATATCGGGTAAATCCAAACTATTTCCGCATTTCGCCTTTGTTAACCGGTGTTTGGCAGGTCTTTGTTATCCAAGTCAACTATTTGAAAATAAGTTGGTTGAAAGCTTGTTTCGTTCCCTCTAAGCGATTAGTTTTACTCTTCAAACGATCAATAACTAAACCCGATCAGAATGGCAATTATCGATAGTAAAGGATATATCAGAGGGGTAGTAGGGCCCTCTGTATTCCGCCGGGCCTGGGGCAAGAATATTATCCAGAGCAAACCCAGGAAGTTTAAGCAGACCGCGGCGAGCATCGAAAGCTCGTCGGAATTCGGATTGATCAGCTCGACGGCAGCCTGCCTCCGCCATGCTTTTGCTCCTGTTATCCGTTATTACGACGGAAGGGCCGTTGGTCGCGCCACCTCGGCGGTGTCTGCCAGCATCCGGGGCAGCTCCGGAACGCTAAGGTGCCGGCGGGACCTGCATGACGGCGATCTGAGCCATCTGGTTGGGTTGGAGTTTAACCGGAACAGCCCTCTGCAGGACGTGCTGAGGCTGCGTGCGGAAGTCGCCCGGGACGAATCGGGGCGTGTGCAGGTTCAGCTTCCTGCGCTGGACATGAAGCGCGACCTGCGGCTTCCGGAGAGACTGAGAACCAAGGGCTATAGGATGCAGCTACGCTTTTTGCTGATCGGTTTCAACTTCCGCGAGAATTACTACGAATATATCGGCCACCGTGAGCTGGAATACCGGCGGGGAAAGCAGTCGGCACCGCAAACGGTAGCCCTGGATGGCGAGGTGCCGGCGGGCTGTATGCTGCTGCTGAGCATGTCCGTCTCCCTGTACGGCTCAAACGGCTTTGACGGGGAAGATATGCTGCTGAACAACCTGCAGTTCAGTCCCTGCGCCCTGATCGGTGCCTGGCAGTCGGAGGAGGTTATCCCCCTGACCGATCCGAACCCCCTGCCGGAGGAGCGGATCGGCCGCTTCTTGATGGCTTATTCGGGCAACGAGATCCTGGCGACACTGGCTGCCAGGATGAAGCGGAAAGCAAAAAAATCCCCCGCCCCGTTATCGCAAAGCCGCGAAGATCCGGGACGACGGCATCGACCGGAAAGCTCCCGCGAAGATAACCTCTCGGTACTGAAGGGGAAACGTATGAATATGCTGCCTGTGCGGAAGTGATTTAAGCTTAAGTATTTCTTAATGTTATCGAAACATTAGGAGGCTAATTTCGCTGGCAGAAGCGCGACACTTATTATGCGCTTATACAAATTTATATATGAGAAGAATTTATTTAGTTACTGCAGGGATCTTACTGTCAGCAGGTCTGCAGGCACAGAACACAGTGAAAGGTTACGTTTATGCCGACGTCAATTCAAATCGTAAACAAGAAAAAAATGAAAAAGGCATAGCTGCTGTAGCCGTTACAAACGGCAGGGAAGTGGTACTGACGGATAAAAAGGGCTACTATGAACTGCCGGTCAGTAATGACCAGATCATATCTGTTATTAAACCCTCCGGATATAAGGTGCCGGTCAACGAAGATAATCTGCCCCAGTTCTTTTATAATCACAAACCTGCCGGCTCGCCTGCATTAAAATATAAGGGGGTGGCCCCTACAGGAGCCCTGCCCAGGTCGGTAGATTTTCCGCTTACTCCGGCAAATGAAGATCCCAGCTTTACCGCGCTTGTTTTCGGCGATCCACAGCCTTATACCCTTCAGGAGGTCGATTATTTTGATAAAGGCATTGTTTCTGAGGTAGCAAATATCAAAAATGTAGCATTTGGCCTGAGTATGGGTGACTTGGTCGGAAATGATCCGGATCTTTTCAGCCCCTATACAAAAGCGGTTAAGAAAATAGGTATTCCCTGGTACAACCTGATGGGAAATCACGATATTAATTTTGACGTAACAGAAGACGAATTATCTGATGAATCTTATGAAGCGCATTTCGGTCCGGCAAACTATGCGTTCAATTACGGCAATGTGCATTTCATTGTGTTGGATGATATTTTATATCCAGATCCGAGAGATGGAAAATCGTATTGGGGCGGACTCAGAAAAGATCAGCTTGAGTTTGTTGCCAATGACCTGAAGCACGTTGATAAGAATAAACTCGTTGTTCTGGCATTCCACATTCCTATAGGAGAGGCCGGAAACGACGAAGGGTTCAGGGAGCAGGATAGAATAGCGTTGTTTGACTTACTGGCAGATTTTCCGCATACGCTGTCGCTGTCTGCACATACCCATAACCAGAAGCAGCTGTTCTTTACCAGTAAGGATGGATGGAAGCAGGAAAAAGCGCATCATCATTATAATGTTGGTACAACTTCCGGTAACTGGTACTCCGGAGAGCTTAATGAGCTGGGCGTTCCGGTATCCACGATGAGCGACGGTACGCCAAAGGGTTATGCGTTTATCAACTTCGCTGGCAACCAGTATGATGTCGATTATAAAGTTGCCGGGAGAACGAAGGATTATCAGATTGAAATTTCTGCACCGAAAGTTATAGAGCACGATAAAAAAACTTCAGCCGCCATTTATGCTAATTTCTTTATGGGATCAGGGCAAGACGAAGTGCTTGTTCGTGTAGACAATGGTAAGTGGAAGAAGATGACTCATGTAGAGGAGCATGACCCCGTCTTCCTGGATATACTGCACAAGTTTGATCATACCGAAACCGTCCTGTCTGGAAAGCGTCCGAGTGCTCCTGCACAGTCGAAGCACCTTTGGAAGGCGCCAATACCTTTCAATCTGCCTGCGGGTGACCATACCATCGAGGTGAAAGCCACCGACATGTTTGGCAAAACCTATACGCAGACAGGCAGCTATAAAATCGTTAAAAAATAAACCCTGAGATAAATGAAGTGGCTGGTTGTGCAACGTCCGTTGCGCACCAGCCTTTTTTGCGTTTAGTGCAAAAGTAAAAGCCAGCTGAAATAGACCAGCATGAACAGGCCGCTGATCAGCGTCATAGCGGTTGCTCTGCCGAACGAGGCCTTCGCAGGATTTTTAGTGCAAGTGTAAAACCAATAGAGAAAATAAACTATCGCCGGTGTCAGGCAGATCAGATAGATGCTGAAATACTCCGGCAATTGGCAGCTGAACCAGTAGTAGTACAGTAGGGCACTCCCCAGCAAGAAGAGAATACCCGAGAATACAAACGAACCACGAATACCCAGCATCATGCTCAACGTACGGTCGCCCCGTCTGGCATCTTCGTCATACTGATAAATCTGGGTCAACGGGTACGATGCCCCGACCAGGCACGAACAAACGAGCCCCGCTATCCACACAGTAGCTGTTGTTGGGGTATCCTCCGGTGCCAGGGCCCGGTAGCAGCTGTAGTAAATGAAAAGCCCCTGAAATAAAAAAACGATAAGGAAGCTCAGTAAAGGATATTTTTTGATTCTAACCGAAGGGTGGCTATAGGCCTTTGAGAAGGAATTATAGATGATGACGCAAACGGCAAATTCTATGCTCACCAGCAAGGAAAGCAGCACAGCGGTCCACTCCAGTACGATGGAGGTGTAGAAAAGATGGCTGCTGACTTTTGGCGGGTACTTTAAGAAGCCGATACTGCCTTCGTCCTTATCAAAGAAGCTGTTGAACCCGTTACTGGCCGGGTAGACGAATAAATGCAGAACGATAAAAACTACCAGGGCATGGAAAGTGTTAGGATTAGGAGCCTCGCCCAGGGCAAACAGATACACAGGAAGTAGCAGCAATGAGAAGGGAAGGCGCAGATGCGTTAAGGTTGACCGGATAGGTAATTCTGCCATGAGTCTGACTGTGTAGATAAATTTAAAAAAACAATTGCAGATGAACAGCATCATTTCGGCCATAGGCACCAGTAATCCGGTAAACAAATTTCGTCAGGAACGGATACTCCGGTTCATGATCGATGCACATGAGTTGGATGACCATAATTCGCGGCGCCTGGAAAAGTTATACCAGGTCTCGGGAATCGATTACAGGCATTCGGTGATTGATGATTTTGGGAAAGAAAGAGGGGATTACGCGTTCTTCGGCAATGAGGATGGGTTAATGCCGTTTCCGACGACCTCTAAAAGGAGCGACCTTTACGAAAATACAGCGCTTAATCTCTGTCTCCGGGCTATCGACAAATGTCTGGGTTCGATATCCTTTAACCCTCAGGAAATCACCCATCTGATAACCGTCAGCTGTACGGGTATGTACGCTCCCGGGCTGGATATTGAGATCGTAGAAAACCTGCATCTTAACCCTCATGTAGAACGCACCTGTATCAACTTTATGGGCTGCTATGGCGCTTTTAATGCGCTGAAGGTGGCGGATTATATCTGCAGGGCCGAACCGGACGCCAAAGTGCTGATTGTAGATGTTGAGCTTTGTACGCTCCATTTTCAGAAGGAAAACACGCTGGATAACTGGCTGGCAAATTCCCTTTTTGCCGACGGAGCATCTGCTGTTCTGGTGCAGCATGAAGATGCAACAGACGTAAAGCTGTTCAGGATAAAGTCATTTTATACGGAGGTAATCACCAAGGCGAGAAATGAAATGGCCTGGAAGATTGGCGACTTTGGTTATGAAATGCAGCTCACCAACCAGGTTGCCAAGCAAATCAAGTCGGGTATCAGGGACGTCGCGGACAAGCTGCTGAAGAAAGCGAACGTGGCGTTTGACGATATCGGCCAATTTGCCATCCATCCTGGCGGGAGAAGAATACTCGAGGTATGTGATGAAGTGTTTGGTTTAAGTACTGATCAGAATGCCCACGCCTACAAGGTGTTGCGTGATTTTGGTAATATGTCTTCCGCAACAGTTCTCTTTGTATTGGACGAGTTGGGCCGAAAGCTAAAGACGGAAAAGCGGGACCAGCAGATTCTGAGCTTCGCTTTTGGTCCTGGTTTAACCTTTGAAAGCATGGTATTGAGCTATGCCTGATTTTAGTAAGCGAAGCAGGGAGGTCGAAATTATGGATAATTTTGCCCTCGACCATGAGGAGCTCGACCCGGTGCTGAAGGAGCTGGAGGTTATTAACAAGCTTCTGGGTGGCTTTAGCGTGTTTTATGATGCCTTCAGGCGGGTGGAATTGGAGAATGGTGACTCCGTATGCGACTGGGGTTGTGGTGGCGGCGATAGCTTAAGGGTTTTGGAAAGGTATTTTAAAGGCAGGGGCTTGGATATCCGGCTGATTGGTATTGATGCTACACCAGCGGCAATAGCGTTCGCCAGGGAGCGAAACAGGGTCTTTAAAAATATGTATTTCAGCTGTGCCGATGTGCTGAAGAATGAATTCCGCCAGGGTGAGTTCGATGTCGTAGTGAGTAGTTTGTTCACCCATCATTTTGACGACGATCAGTGGATTCTTCTTATCAGAAAGATGGTTTATGCTGCCAAGAAAGCAGTGATTATCAATGATTTGCACAGGCATTGGTTTGCCTATCATGCGATAGGGGTATTGACTGCGCTGTTCTCCCGGTCGCCTATGGTTAAGCATGATAGTAAGATATCCGTATTGCGCAGCTTCAAGCGGAATGAGCTGGAGAATCTGATCCTGCGGGCAGGTTTTACGCATTTTACCATCAAATGGATGTGGGCGTTCAGATGGCAGGTAATCATTTTCAAATGAAAAAGAAACCGTCTATATGTATCGTTGGAGGCGGTTTGGCAGGGCTGACCAATGCTATATTGTTAAGCCGGGCAGGTTTTTCGGTCACGTTGGTTGAACGTAAAGCTTATCCGTTTCATAAGGTGTGCGGCGAGTATGTAAGCAATGAGGTTCTTCCGTTTTTCAGGAAGTTGGGTGTTGAACCGGAAGAGTTGGGTGCTTCTAGTATCAGTAAGCTTATGCTGAGCTCTGTGAGCGGACGGACGCTGAGTTGCCCACTTAACCTGGGCGGTTTTGGGCTGAGCCGGTTTAAGCTTGACTATTCTTTGTATAAGAAAGCTTTAGAAGAAGGAGTTCATTTTATTGAAAGTGCGAAGGTTAACGATGTTTGGTATGGTGGGAAAGTGTTTGAGATAAACATTGGCGGAAGCGAGCTGGAAGCAGACATTGTCATTGGTTCTTTCGGGAAGCGGTCAAATCTAGACCAGCGGCTGATGCGCGGGTTTTTCTACAAACGAAGTCCGTATATGGGGGTGAAATATTTTGTCAGGGGCGACTTTTTACCTGATACTATCCATTTAGACAATTTTGATGGCGGGTATTGTGGCTTCAACAAGATCGAGGAAGATCTTTTTTGTCTGTGCTATCTGACCGAAAACCGGCATCTTCGAACCTACGGTTCAATACCGGCGATGGAACAGGAAGTTCTGATGAAGAACCCGGCATTGAAGAGGTTGTTTGAAAAAGCGGAGTTTGTATGGGAAAGGCCGGAAAGTATTAACGAAGTGGCCTTTGAAAGGAAGTCGCTCGTGGATCGGCACATCCTGATGTGTGGTGATACGGCGGGGATGATTGCCCCTCTTTGTGGCAATGGTATGGCCATGGCCATCCGTTCTGCGAAGATCTTATCCGGACATATTATTAATTTGTGTAAGGAAGGGATTGACGAGACGATCAGGGTACAGCTGGAACAGGAGTACACCCGGAGCTGGCATCGCGAATTCGCTTTTCGGTTGAAGGTGGGCAGGGGTATACAGCGCTTGTTTGGAAAACCGATGCTTTCTGAACTCGTGCTGAGCACCATGAGGTCTGTCCCCTCCGCTGTTCCTGCTTTAGTGTCCATGACACATGGTAAGCCGTTTTGATTTGCCTTAACGCAGAATATCTCCTTCGGTGAGCAGGTTAAGCGCTGACTGCGCAAGCCGGTAATTGAGCTGGGCAGCATACAGGTCTGCTTCTGCCTTTGCAACGGTAGACCGGGCGCTCAGGACATCGGCAGGAACATTTAAGCCGGCGGCTCGTTTATCGAGCTGAATGTTGAGTTCCTGAGCTCTGAAGTTTAATACCTTCTGTGCCGCGTGAATGAGGGATTCAGCCTGATGGATCTTCCTTACTGCTTTTTCTATATCTGCGTTCAGCTGTTCCAAGGCATGGGCTTCATTTTCTTTCGCCTGTTGAAGTTGTAAAGAACGCTGGTTGAGGACTTGTTTGTTGGCGAAGAGGTCCTGAATGTTCCATTTAAAGTTCAGCCCGGCAAAAGGATTGTTGCTCGGATATAAAATATTACCCTGCTGATAGGTATATCCGGCTATGATACCTACGTCAGGCAGATAGCTCTGTTTTGCGGCTTTTATGGCGAGTCGGGTTTTGCTCACGTTGAGACCCGCTAATTGAAGATCAGCGCCCCCGGAATGTGCCGGGAACTGATATTCAGACGCAGCCTTGGGTTCAGCCATATTCAGTTCAACGGAATCCAGGCTGAAAAGGCTCACCTCCAACCCGGTAAGGCGCTTGAGATCGGCAGCATAATCTTCACGCTGGATGGTTAGTTTCAGCAGTTCCTGCTCCTCATCTGCAATGCTGGCCTGCAGACCTTCCCTGCTGAGATTGATGGTTTTTCCCGATAGGAGAGCACTTTCGACATCATACAGCTTAAGCGTTGATAGCTCAAGTTTTGCTTTAGCCTCGTCAGTTTTCTTGCTGTTTATGAGCATGCCGAAAAAAAGTTTCTCTACTGCTTGTTCGATTTGTTGAGCGGCTTTCCTCTTTTCCTGTTCAGCGATGCGAACTTCCGTTTTACTTAACTCGATACCTGTTTTAATCTTTGCTTGCTGTGTTAGTGGCTGGTAAATAGTGGCACCTGCATTAAAGTTGTGGTGCTTGCCGAGCTCAAAAGACTTATTCGCGTCCGGAAGTTGAATGACTGTGTTTGCACCAAGGGGCAACGCACCGAAGGAGCCCTGTGGGATGACAAGTTCGCCGACGTTGGCATTGTACTGCCATGTGGAGTTCAACGTAATGGCCGGATACTTTTTGATCATGTCTTCTTTCGTTTTTGCTTTCTTCTCTTCAATTTGCAGTGAGCGGGCTTTAAGCAGGTGATTATTTTCCAGAGCAGCGTCAATTGCTTGCTGAAGGCTGAGGGTCTGCTGCTGCGCCAGTGCTGGTCTCCCCCCAAGAAGGACCAGAAGAAGGGCTGTTATAAGATATATGATATGCTTACTTTTCATGTTGTTCTTCCTTTTTCAGACGGATTGCATTTTCCTTGTCCTGTGGTTTTATCCAGCTGATGTACATCACTGGAACTGTCAGCAGTGCCATGATCATGCTCCACACCACTCCAACGGCGATAACGCTGGCCAATGGACTCCACATCGGGGAGCCGGAGATAATCATCGGGAGAACCCCAATGGCCGCAGCCATGGCAGTAAGGAATATTGGACGGAGCCGGCGTTTTCCGGATAATATGGCTGCGTTGCGGATGTCAAGACCTGTACGCAACAGTTCGTTTGTGTGGTCGATGAGAATGATGGCGTTTCGGACTACGATCCCCGAGAGGCTGATGAGCCCGACAAAAGCGGTAAATCCGAAATTATTGCCTGTTATGAAAAGACCGAACAATGCACCGAATAAACTCAAGGGTATGGTTAGCATAACAATGCCGGCTTCTTTTAGATTTCTGAACTGGAATAGCAGAATGAAGAAGATCAGTATCAGGCTGACGAAGAGAACCACCATCATCTGACTGAAGGTTTCCTGTTTGTTTGCAAATTCACCTCCATACTCTATATGATATCCGGGCGGAAGTGAAATATTGCTGATTTCAGTCTTTACACTATTCAGCAGCTCTGATGGAAGTACGTTTGGATGGGTTTCACTTTGAACAGTGAGCGTTCTTACACCGTTTCTTCTCATTAGTTTTCCGGTCTGCCATTCCGGGCTTATATCCGCTATTTGTCTTAAAGGCATGCGGGCTCCGGTTACCGGTGATTCCAGATAGATGTTTTGGAGGTCTGTAAAATTCCGGCGTTCATCTTCATCGAGACGTAATACGATGTCGACCGGGTTATTGCCTTCGTACATGGTGGAAACCGGGGCTCCAGAAAAGCCCGTGTATACCATTTTGGATATGCTCTCGGTAGTGAAACCGAGCCGTCCGGCTTCATTCCGGAGATTGATACCGATGCCGTAATAGTCTTCACGAAAATCACTTCGTACCAGTGCGCTTCCATGAGCCCTTCCAAGGATTTCCTGAACCTGGTTACCCAGCTTCTTGAGTGTGTTGAGGTCGTCACCGGCGATGCGCACTTCTACAGGCGCTTTCAAAGGCTGACCTTGCTGCATCAGCTTCACCTGCGGCATACCTTCGGGAATAAGCCGTTCGATAAGGGGTTGAAGTTCTGCTGACAATGATTCTGTTGTTTCGGCTGTGGTGGTATTGATCAGGATCTGCGCATAATTACTCACCGGTACTTCTGGCGAAAAATTGTAATAGAACCGGGGAGCGCTGGTGCCTGTGAAGGTAGCGAAAGACGTTACGCGTTCATCTTTTTCTATCAGATGTTGCGCTTTCATAATGGCCTGTTCCGTTTTCTCCAGTTTTGTACCGGTAGGCATCCATAGCTCCACTACAAACTGATTCCGCTCCGCGGCTGGAAAGAACTTCTGTTTTATAGCTCCGAAGTAAAGCAGTCCGGCCAGCGGTATGGTGAGCATACTCATCGCTATCGTGAACTTAGGACGCCTGGCGCACCAGTCAAGTGCTGCATTATAGGCCTTTTGCATTTTATCGAGAAGAGATGCTTTTTTCTTCGCCTCTCTTGATTCACTATGGTCATGAAGGCCTTTTTTGATAAACACGTAGCATAAGAGGGGAGTGAGTACCATGGCGACAAGGAATGATGAGGCAAGGGCAATGGCAACGGTAAGCGGTAGAGCATGTATGAATTCACCCACGGCGCCAGTTAGCAAGACCATGGGAAGGAACGCGGCGATAATGGTAACGGTAGCGGCAAGTACAGGGATTAAAAGATCAGTTGCGCTGCGCCAGGCTGCAGTCCAGCGGTCGATACCCTCATCCAGCAACTCCACATAGTTATCGGCAATAACGATGGCGTCATCAACAACCATCCCCAGGACGACAATGAGCGCTGCCAGCGAAACCTGATGAAGGTCTATGCCGAAAGCCTGCATCAGCGCGAAAGTAATGGCAACAGTCATCGGTATAGCCATAGCGGCGACAGTGGCAATGCGGAAGGGGAGCAGGAGAATAACCACGACCACCACCGCTACGATGGCAAGAAAAAACTCGCGTATGAAATGGGATATATTTTCGTTTACCAGCTGAGGCTGGTTGACGATGGTGGTGAGCTGAACGTCTGAAGGAAGGAAGCTGGAGGCTTCGGCAAGCTTAGCATTCACCGCTTCACCAAACTTTACGATATTGTTTCCCTCTAACATCTGGACAGTAAGGATCAGCGCCTTATTGCCATTAACAGTGGTTTTAGACGTAGGCTCCGCATAGGCTCTTTTTACAGTAGCCAGGTCTCCCAGACGTAATACGGCTCCTGATTTGGAAGTGCCGACAATCTGGTTGCGTATTTCCTGTTCCGTGTTGTAATATCCGCGTGTGTATAGCGGTGTATTGCTGTTTTCTGTTTTTACATCACCGGTGGCACGGATCGTATTTTGCGATTGCAGTACGTTAACGACCTGCTGCAGGCTTACCCCATATTGAGACAGTTTTTCTGATCCGGAGGTTACCTGAATCTGTTCTTTTTGTTCGCCTAATAGCTTTATTTTGGAAACGGACTTAACACTCCTGATATAATCTTCCACTTTTTCCGCATAGGTTTTCAGCTGGGAGTAGGTAGCCGTGTTGCTTTCTATTCCGATGACGAGGGCTTCGGTATCTCCGAAATCGGAGTTTACTATTGGGCCTTTGACACCGGCCGGTAGATCTATTTGCCGGGCCAGCAGCAGTTGATGACGCAGCTTGCTCCAGAACACGTCGGGGTCATGTACCTTTTCGCCGAGTTCGACGTTGATGACCACCATGCCGTCCTGCGTGGTAGAGTAGGTTTTATCCTTCCGTACCTCTTCAAACTGGAAGAGATATTGCTCCAGCTTTTTCGTAACCTGGTCTTCTACTTGCGTTGAGTTGGCTCCAGGGTAGTAGGCAATTACCAGACCCTGCCTAACGGTGATCCTGGGATCTTCACGCCGGGGCATATGGAGGAGTGAGTTTACGCCGACGGCAAATAAGAGTAGTAGTACAGAGAGTGTTACCTGTTTGTATTTAAGTGATGCTTCAACAAAGTTCATGATGGTCTTATTTGTTCAGGGATATTGACATGCCATTTGACAGCTTTTGCTGTCCGCCGGTAACAACCAGTTCTCCCTGATGAATTCCGGACGTGATTTCCACCTCGCTATCGATCATTTTACCCAGTGTCACCTTTCTTTGGTAGGCCCGTTTCCCGATGCTGTCGGCAACAAAAACATAGGTATAATTATCTGTATCATGAAGGATCGCCTCGGCAGGTACAGTCAGCATCTGATCGGTTGGTCGTTTTTCAAGGAGAATCTCGGTAATCATGCCGGGCCTGATATGGAGTCCCGGGTTGTTGATGTCCACTTTGACGGAAAAGGCGCGTGATGTAGCTTCTGCGGCCGATCCAATCTCGGTGACTTTTCCTGTGAACGTTTTGTCGAGCGATGAAATATAAACTTTTGCCTCATCTCCTAACCTAACCCGGCTTAATTCGGTTTCAGGTATGAAAGCAATCACTTTGACGCGGCTGATATCAGACACGACAAATAATGGGTTTCCGGATCCGATGATTTCGCCTGCTTCGGCCATCTTCTTGAGCAATACACCAGAAATGGGAGAATAAAGACGGGTATCAGCCAGGTTTTTGGCGTGCAGCTTTTGCTGTTGAATGGCCTGCTGCAAACTGAACTTAACTTTATTGAAGTCGCTCTCACTGACGCTGTTTCGATCATACATGAGCTTGATGCGGTTGTATTCATCCTTTACCTGATTAACCTGAATGTCAGCCTGGGCCTTCGCGATTTGATAGTTTGCAGGGTCAATACTAGCAAGCAACTGTCCGTTTGTAATGGCCTGACCTTCCTGGCAGGCGATGAAGTTGATCTTGCCGGGCACCATAAATCCGAGCCGGACGGTGGTGTAACCTTCCACGTTTCCACTGAGCGATAGGGTAGATGTGGTGCCGGTGTTGGATACTAAGTGAGTTATAACCGGTATGGCTGAGTCTGGAACCCCAGACGTTTCTTTTATATTCGGTTTGCAGGAGAGAAGTACTATGCAGAGTGCAAGAACGGATGCATGTATTTTGGGTGTCATGATCGCTTATTTGATGTGTGATACAAAAGTCATCATAAAAGGCTGACGGCTTTTTAATCTATCTTAAAAAACGATACGGTAAGGGGCGATATTAGCGCATGACTACCTCTGCGCTCGAATAACACTCAATGTTTGTTGGGTAATTCCCAGATAGGATGCGATATGTCCGAGAGGTGCACGCAACAATATGTTTGGATTTTGGTCGAGCATCGTTTGATAACGTTCCTGGGCAGACTGAAACTGCAGGGCGGATAAGCGATCTGAGAATGTCTTCAGGACATCAATAAGCAACATGCGAATGAACTTTTCAAGTTTAGGACTGCCATCTATATGTTTTTCGAGCGTAGGAAACCGGACGGAACGGATAACGCTGTTCTCCAGTACCTCAATGCCGTAAGGCGAGCGGCGGTTATAGAAGATGCTTTCTATAGGCATCGTAAACATGTTCTCAGCAAAGAAATGATGGGTAATCTCTTTTCCGTTCTTCACGTAATAGGTTCTCACCAAGCCCTGTTCAATGAAGTACACTTTGTTTGAAAGCGTTCCCGGTTCGGTTATTTTCTGCCCTTTTGCATAATGATTTCTACGGAAGGCCTGGTCAAGGTTTTGCTCAAGATCAGGATCTAACACCAATTGTTCTTTCAAATACCCGATTAATTCCATCCCTCTGATCTTTTGGCAAAAATAGAGATTTATCCGTTAAGCTGAAACCACGGTTAGGTAAGAGAGAGGCGCATGCAATAGTTGACTTTGCGCCAGGCAAACAATAGTTTGGCGGTTTGTGTTTAGGAAAGTCAGATGTCGTTCGTAATTTATTTGCAAATCGCTTTATTCTTATGATTTTCAATTTTCATATTCTTAAGAAACATCTCACATATCTTGTATTTTATGCAGTCGTTTTTCTGGGTACAGGAATGGGGAGAAGTCTTGCGCAGGGAATTGCCGCAGGAAAGGACACCGCAGCCGCTGGAGAAGCGGTTCCGGCTTTGCCTCCTGACTCTCTGGGAAGAGGAACCCCGAGGGGGGCAGTTGAGGGTTTTATCAGTGCTGTTGCAAGCGAAAACTACGAGAAGGCCGCGAAGTATTTGCGGCTTGACAAAGTTTTAAAGAAGAACCGCGATAAGGTGAGACTTGCCAAGGCTTTGGAAGCGGTCATGAATGACGGGACACTGTTCCCCTATTCGCTGATGAGTAATGACCCGGGAGGAAAAACGGATGATAACCTGGGCCCAAACCTGGAGCGTATTGGCACGGCTTCTGTAAATAATGAACCATTTGACTTATTACTGGAAAGCACCACCGGTAAAAACGGGGAGGTCATCTGGCTGTTTTCTTCGGAAACGATACAGCGGCTGCCTAGTCAGGTGGAGGCAGCACCTGTAGCTCCCTTGATTGAGCAAATGATGCCGGATGCGTTGAATGCGAAGAAGTGGGGCGGTGTGCCGGTGGGTCACTGGTTCGGGTTGATATTACTGATTCTTGTTGCCTATATCTTAGCCTGGGCAATCACCAAAGCGTTGCTGTTTTTCATTCCTTTGCTGTGGAAAAGAGCTCGCAACGATCCTCATGCAGGTATAATAAAGGCTTTCTCGCTGCCTATTCAGATATACCTGACGGTGGTGTTTTTTGTGATTTATAGTCAGCAGGCTGGTATATCGATCATTGTTCGGCAACGTTTCAGTAATCTGACGGTGGTTGTAGGTCTGGTCGCCCTGTTGCTGCTCATCTGGCAGCTTCTTGATACTTCGACACGCTATGCGGAGAAGCGGATGGGTAAAAAGCGCAATCAGGCTGCAGTCTCGGCAGTTCTCTTCTTGAGACGGGCAGCAAAGATCGCGCTTGTTTTTGTCGGCATCATCATGGTGCTGGGAACCTTTGGCTTTGATGTCACTACGGGTATCGCTGCTCTGGGGATTGGTGGTATTGCGTTGGCTCTGGGCGCACAGAAGACGGTAGAGAACTTTGTAGGGAGCGTTACGCTGATTGCTGATCAGCCCGTAAGAGTGGGTGATTTTTGTAAGGTTGGAGATGTAGTGGGGACCGTGGAGCAGATCGGGATGCGTTCTACACAGATAAGGACAAATGACCGGACCGTCGTGACGATTCCTAACGGCGAATTTTCTTCTTTAAAAATTGAGAATTTTTTTCATCGCGATCGCTTTTGGTTCCATCCGGTATTCAGGATACGATTTGATGCGACACCTGATCAGATCCGTTACCTGCTTGTTGAATTGCGTGCCATACTGTATGCGCACCCGAAAGTAGATCCGTCTTCGGCCCGCGTCCGCTTTATTGAGATAGGAACCGATGCTTTCAAGCTGGAGGTTTTCTCGTATATATTGGCAGCCGACTTTGACCGCTTCCTGGAGATTCAGGAGGATATCTATCTCAGGATGATGGATGTTGTTGCATCCAGCGGCACGGGCTTCGCATTGTCGTCCCAGACCGTTTACCTGGCAAAAGAAAAAGCACCGTCAGAGGAGAAGGCTGCGGAAGCGCAGGAAAAGGTTAAGAAATGGGTTGAAGACGGCGAGTTGCAGATTCCAGCCTTCGACCCCGAATATATCAAAGACCTGCAAAATAAGATCGTCTATCCGCCAGAAGGTTCGAGTGTGTACAAAAACGAACAGAAGGAAATCTAGCAGTGCCGATCAGCTGGTGGTCTGGTTTCTGCTTTGTCGGCTCTTTCCGGGCGGTCAGGCTTTAACTTTGCGTCCGGAGGTTTTGTAAACCATCCACATGATAAACACGGATAACACGGTTACCAAAAGATAGCTATAGCCGAGGTTCAGCTCGTCTTTTGCCGGGAGCAGGGTGACCACTCCATAACTCAGGAAGGAAACGATAACGTAGGTGATTCCTCCGGTGAGTCCACTGGCAACGCCTGCGTTATTCGGGAACCTCCCCAGGCAATAGGTAAAATAGTTGTTGAAGATGTAACCAGCAGTGACATGTATAATAAAGGCAAAGAAAATCATACTATAGAGGTTGGATACTACTGGAATGCTTATCAGCATGGTCGAGACGAATAACAACTGCAGACCGATATTGACGACCATCTTTTTAACAAATGGCCGGTTGATTGTTGCTTTGCCTATAAAACCTCCGGTCATCCAGGCAAAGCCGAGGATCAACGAACTGTAGCCTGCGATGATGGGAGTGCCGTTAAAGTGATGCTCGATGATGAATGGCCCTGTCATATTGAATACCATTACCATGCAGTAAGCCAGGCCCAGCATAATTAAGCCGAGACTGAAACTTGGCGTCTTCAGCATATCACCATATACAGCAACCATTTTACTCACACTGAAGTCGCTGAAATTTTTCAGCGTTTCGCCGCTGTAAATAAACTCCAGAACGACCAGGACCGATGCCATCCCTGCAAGAAAATAGAAGTTGGATTCCCAGCCAAAAGCATTCTGGAGGTAGCCTCCGACGAAAGGGGCAATGATAGGTCCGGTTGACCAGATGATCGAGAAGAGGCTCAGGTAATGCTTCAGCTTTTCGCCTTCATATACGTCTACAAAGAATGCCCTTTTCGCTACAATAACTGCGGCCACCGTGAAACCGTGTATGATGCGCATCAGGTAGATGATGTAAATATTATCAGTAGTGGATATGACGATACAAGAGATGGCGAATATGAGAAGGCAGATGAGGCTGATTTTATATCTCCCGAAGCTGTCGACAATACTGCCGATGAATAGTTGGGAGATGCCGTAGGTTATCAGGAATAAGCTCAATGTAAGCTGAATCTTGGTGCTGCTAACGTCCAGTACCGTTGACATGGAAGGCAACGATGGCAGGTAGATGTCAGTTGCAAAGCCCGACAAAGGGATAAGTGCGAAGGCAAGTATAGTAGATATTCGCTGATTGCTGTCTTTCAGTGATTTTGTAGTTGCAGGTAGTTGAGCCATGATTTTGCAATTATACGGCATCGTGAATGGTAACAATTCACACGATTGTAAAAGAATTGGCAATTTATTTTTGAGGATGTACCGGTATGAAGCCCTAAGAGAGAGAACCTGAAGTGCATAAAAAAAGCGGCTTTTAGGCCGCTTATGAAGGGTGGAGAATATCGGAGTCGAACCGATGACCTCTTGCATGCCATGCAAGCGCTCTAGCCAGCTGAGCTAATCCCCCGTTCAACTGTGTCGCAAATATAGAATATTCTTCAAAAATGAAAAGGTTTTTGAGGAATATTCTTGTAATTATCTGCCGCCCTCTCCGGAATGAAATAATTACTGCGATCAAACTGTTTAAGATCAGCAATATACAGGGTTCTATTTAACGTTTCTGGTTTAGTCTTCGTTTCCTTCCGCACTTACAAGCGTTCCCTTATCGAAGATTTTGACAGAATCGAGCCGGCCATCTTCTGTATAAAACTTCCATTTACCGTCATAATACCAGTGAATCATCTCAGCAGATCGATCCAATCCGGTTGTACCTTTGGACTCAACCTTTTGATTAGGATAGTAATTGACAACCTGTGCTCTGTTTTCTCTGAACTTTTCCTCGCGAAAGAGCACGCCATTCGCATAGTGTTTCCATTTGCCGACTTCATTTCCGTTGCGGTACCTGCCTTTTGATGTCAACACATCAGTTGACGTTGAATCCTGGTACACCCATCTGCCGTGACGAAGATTATTCTTAAACTGGTTGATCCGGCAGGATGCGGTTAATATGCACAAGGATATCAGGAGTAACAATTTGATTCTCATATTATTAAATTTATAACTATTTTATTAGTTATAAAAGGAAAATCTTTTTTATCAGCTTGTTAGAAAAGAGGGATGCAAATGGCTTCGGTAAAGAGATCGTTTTTGTGTACCGCTAAAGTCATTTAATAAGTTCATCCGAAAGAAAACATACCAGAACAACTATTTTTGGAGTTTCGGTGTTAAATACATTCAGGACTTCTAGATAATGACTACAAAACAACTTCAAGAAATACCCTATTCAGTTTTAGATCTGGCCACTGTAGTGGAAGGCCAGACTCCTGCAGATTCGTTTCGTCACAGCCTGGACCTGGCTAGAAAGGCTGAGGAATTAGGATACAAACGGTATTGGTTGGCGGAACATCACAACATGCCAAGTGTTGCGAGTTCGGCTACATCCGTTTTAATCGGGTTTATTGCGGGTGGTACGAAGACAATCCGAGTAGGATCAGGGGGAATTATGTTACCTAATCACGCACCCTTGATTGTCGCTGAGCAATTCGGGACATTAGCGTCATTGTATCCGGATCGGATCGATCTTGGTTTGGGAAGGGCTCCTGGAACTGACCAACTAACCGCAATGGCTATTCGCGGTGAGAATATGCACGGAGCCCATCATTTTCCCACCGATATTAAAAGACTCCAGCAGTTTTTTTCTGCAGATAACGCTGACAGTAAGGTGAGAGCGATACCCGGTGAAGGCTTAAATATACCTATCTGGGTACTTGGCTCCAGCACAGACAGTGCACGTGTTGCCGCTGCAATGGGCTTACCCTACGCATTCGCCAGTCATTTTGCTCCAACGTACTTCATGGAAGCAATAAAACTATACCGTGAGAATTTTCGGCCGTCTAAAGAGCTTTCAGAGCCCTACGTTTTGGCCTGCGTCAATGTCATAGCAGCGGAAACGGATCGGGAAGCAGAACGACTGTCGACTTCCGTTAAACGCATGTTTATGGGCATAGTCACCGGGAAAAGGAGTTTACTTCAACCGCCTGTGGATAGTATGGATGATATCTGGAATATTTATGAAGAGCAAGCCGTTAATCAGATGCTGACTTATTCGTTTATCGGCAGTCCAGGGAAGCTCGAAAAAGATGTCTTGTCCTTCGTCGAGAAGACAGGCGTAGATGAGATAATGGCGACCTCGCATATATATGACCACCAGGCACGCCTGAAATCTTATGAGATTTTCTCGAACGTATTCAGGTAGACGCAAATTAATATTTATGAAAACAACATCATCAGGTACCAGAATTTTGTCGATCGATATCGGCGGATCATCGATTAAAGCGACAATCCTCAGCCAGACGGGTGAGCTTATGCAGGAATATAAGAAAGCGAAAACGCCGAAGCCTGCAACGCCGGATGCTGTATTAAAAGCCATCAGTACATTAATAAGGGATTTCGAGCCTTATGATAAGGTCTCAGTAGGTTTTCCGGGCTACATAAAGAATGGCGTTACCTGTACTGCTCCAAACCTTGGAACGAATCATTGGAAGGGAGTTGATCTGGCTGTGCTTCTTGGAGATCTTCTTAAAAAGCCGGTACGTGTTGCCAACGATGCCGACATTCACGGTCTGGGTGTTGTTAGCGGAGTTGGCCTGGAGCTGGTGATAACGCTCGGGACGGGGTTTGGAACAGCGATGTTGATGGATGGCGCGCTGTTGCCTCATCTGGAGATAGCCCATCATCCCATCAGCAAGAAGCGAACTTACGACGGGTTCATCGGTGACAAAGCATATATTGAGATAGGAAGAAAGAGGTGGAACCGGCGGATGAAGCAGGTGCTCAAGGTGTTAAAAGTGGTATTTAACTATGACAGGTTGTATATAGGTGGCGGTAATGCGGATGAGCTTGACTTTAAGCTTGACGACAATGTGGAGATTATTACCAATAAAGATGGTATCAGGGGCGGTGCCCGTCTTTGGCAATTACACCGTGAAGACGTACTCCGCCCCGAGAACGTTCGTTCTTAAGCTCGTTAGGTGGAGGTGGGTGCGTTTTTCTTTTCTTCGGCGAGCTTTATGTCGTCTGCATCGGGCTGAAGTGTCTCATCTGGACTTGAACTATCCGGTTCATACTGCACGTGAATGAAAATGGGAAAATGATCAGAGTTGAAATTGGACAGGCGCTTCATTTGCTTCAGCTTGAAATGCTCAGAGATAAATGCATGATCAAGGGGAAACCGGAGGAAGGGGTAGTGGGCATGAAACGAGTTGAAAAACCCCCTGCCTCTTCGTGGATCCAACAGCCCGCTCATTTTCAGAAAGAGCTCAGTAGTAAAACTCCATGCCACGTCGTTAAGGTCTCCAACCACAATCACCGGCTCTTTAGACGCCTTTGCAAGTTCTGCAATGAGTAACAATTCCTTGTCGCGTTCTGTCGCCCGCGGATTTTCATTTGGTACCGGAGGCGTAGGGTGGACTGCATAAAGCCTGATCACAGTTCCATCTTTCAGAACTATTTGTGTATGTATAGATGGGACGTCTTCTTCGACCATATACTTTACTTCTGGATTGCGCAGCTCAAGTCTGGAGTAGAGCAACATCCCATAAGTATTGGATAGGGGGACACGTACATGGAAAGGATAGTTTCTTTCCAGTTCCATGGTTTCTTTTTCCCAGAAAGAATCCGTCTCAAGGAGAAGCACGACATCGGGCTTGTGCCTGGCGATTTCATTCAGACAGCCTTTTGTGTTTTTATTATCCTGGAAGACGTTGGCTATCATCACACAAATACTCTGTTCATCGATGTGGGTTTTTACCTTTTGCACCTGGATTTTGCCCAGAGGAGTGAACGGGATTATCTGTGTGCTCAGATAGATCATATTGGCTGCAATAAGCAGGGTTGAGGTCCAGCTAAGCACGCTGGAGCTATCGAAATAGATCAAAAGCAACACCATGCATGCGACTGATAGCGACAGTTTTTGAAGTCTGGGATAGTCGAACACCCTAAAAGTCCAATAGTCATGTCTGATGAGTGAAAGTACCGTAAAGCATAGCAGCAGAGCGGAGAAGACAGCCAAGAAAATATTCATGTTATGTGATTTCAGTCCAGGTCACGCGATTTATTATAACAAGCTCTTTGAGGCACGTGGAAACAATGATGCATCGAAAAAATACATTGGCTGTTAAGGTTTTAAGCAGGTTTTCTTTGAAACTATAGTATCTTTCCATTGCTGGAGCTTTTCAGGGCTATAAAATTTGGCAGGAGTTTCCAACTTACAAATTCTGATATCCATTTGCCTGCAGTAATCAACGATAGGAGCCAGGTGTCGTTTAGCATTTGGGATTCCGTTGAATGTCTTTCTTGTGAAGTAAACTGCTTTGAGGTTAGAAAGCGACTTCATAATCTGAATAATATCCTTCCATTCCGTTGCTTGGGAGTCTATGAAAGCATCGTCCACATTTTTTTCTTCACCTTCCGGCACGTCGATTGCGTGGATGAGGTCGACAAAATCTATTTTATGCTCTGCCATAAACCGTTTTTTTTCTTCAAGACCAGCTTCCTTTAGCGGTTCTTTGGCCCAGCACTGAGGGAGCAGGTGCCATAGAAAGTTGCGCGACCGTCCGTAGAAAAAATCAGTACCCTCTTCCGTGTCGCCGCTAAAGGTCCCGAGTATTAGTATCTCTGTATCTGCTGCGACCTGGTGGTCTCTGAACTTATGTAGGATGAGCATATCAAGTCTTTTGCTATATAAATCGCCAAGATAATACAATATTGGAAAGAAACGCTTGTAAAAGCTCGTTTCCCTTCAGGTGTTTATATGTAAATATTTACTTGAAAGTGTGCAATGTGCATGTTCTTGGATTAATAATATCAATATTAGTTATTAGGTTTGCGACAAAAAAGTTCAATAAATGGATAACTTATTATATCACCCCGGACTCATCGCAAGTTTCGGTGTTTTGGTTTTGATCATGTTGGCGCTTGATCTGGGGGTCTTCAACAAGAAAAGCCATGTTATTTCGAGCAAAGAGGCTATGTGGTGGTCTATTGCCTGGATTGGTCTTTCAATGGCTTTCAGCGGTGCTATCTATCATTTCGCAGGATTTGAAAAGTTTACCCAGTACCAGTCTGCATACTGGATTGAAAAGGCGCTGTCTGTAGATAACCTGTTTGTATTCATCCTCGTATTTTCTTTCTTCCGGGTTCCGAGAGAGGTGCAGCATAAAGTGCTGTTCTGGGGAATATTGGGAGCTCTATTCTTTCGTGCCATATTTATTTTCGCGGGTGTTGCCCTCATTGAAGCGACGTATCTGAACAAAATTTTAGGTTATTTCGGCCAGGAGGGTTTCAAATATGACATCAACATCGTTCTTTTCATATTCGGGATATTCCTTTTATATGCTGGTATCAAGTCATGGGGCGGAGGTAGTCACGATGACGAAGATAAAGACTATAGCCAAAGTCCGGGAGCCCGCTTGATCCACCGTTTCTTTAAGGTGAGCAAAAATTTCGACGGCGACAAGTTTTTCACCGTACAGAATGGCGTGAAGATGGCCACACCCCTGCTCGTGGTGGTAACGGTTATTGAGTTTTCTGACCTTCTTTTCGCTGTAGATTCCATTCCCGCGATATTCGCCATCGCACCTGACGACCCGTTTATTCTCTATACGTCTAATATCTTTGCGATTCTTGGACTTAGATCGCTCTATTTTCTGTTAGCAAACTTCATGTACATGTTTAGCCGTCTGAGCTACGGACTAGCCATTATTCTTGCTTTCATCGGTTTCAAGATGGTGATCGGTCCTTTCTATCATATAGAATCTTCTCATTCACTTATTGTGGTGGTTGGAGTGCTTGTCGCGTCGGTGATAGCCTCCATTATGTTCCCTGTGAAAACAGCACCTAAGAGTTAATACTACTTTAGCTCTTAAAAGAAAAGCTCCCGGATATTAGTATCCGGGAGCTTTTCTTTTTTTAAATATTTCCGAGGGCGGTCTGCTCAATTCCCAGAATTTCTTTTGCCAGACGGATCATTTTCGGACTCCCGGTATATTTGCCTTCTTCGTCAGATAGCTTTACTACGGGTATCCATGTTTGGCTTTCAGGTAGTGCCTCCGTCATTTTGATGACGATATTTAGAGGTTCCAGCCCTACATCGTTTGTGAAATTTGTGCCTATCCCGAAAGACATTCCAATTTTATCTTTACAGAAGTTTGCGATTCGTTCCACCTTGTCATAGTTCAGCGCATCGGAGAAAATAATGGTTTTCGACAATGGATCGATTCCCAGGCGCTTGTAGTGATTGATCGTTTTCTGCGCAAATTCAATGGGGTCACCGCTATCATGCCTCACGCCATCAAAAAGCTTAGAAAATTTTTTATCAAACTGCTCGAAAAATATTTCTGTGGTGTAGGTATCGGCCAGCGCAATCCCCAGGTCTCCTCGGTAGACGGCCGTCCAATGTTCCAGTCCAAGGGAATTAGACATTTTGAAACCATATTTCGCTGCGTGGAACATGAACCATTCGTGTGCATGAGTTCCGATAGGTTTGGTATTGTACAGCATGGCGAAATGAACGTTGCTTGTTCCGACGAATGTCCCTGCACCGAAGTCTGTAAGCGCCTGCACGACTTTGCTGTGGACAGCATAGGAGTGTCGCCGGCGGGTGCCGAACTCGGCAATGGTGACACCCAATCGGCCATATTTCTCGATCTTTTCCTTATTAACGTTGTTTACCCGGTCAGGTGTAACAGGCCCGGTACCTTTGACATAATAATACAGCTCACAAATTAACGCCATGATGGGCACTTCCCATAAGATAGTGCGATACCAATAGCCTTCGATGCTCACGTTGAGGTTGCCGCCTTCTTGTTCAATCTTCACTTCAGACGGGTCATAACAATAGCCCTGGAGGAAGTCCAGATAAGTCGGCTCCAGGTAGGGGCAAGCAGTGGCTAGGTATTTCTTTTCCTGGTCGCTGAGCCGGAGTTCTGCCATTTTGTTTACAGCTTTGCGGAGTACCTCCGCAAAACCTTCAGGAAACTCGTGCTTTCCTCTATTGATAAACTCATACCTTGCCATAGCGTGGGGAAACAACTTAATGACGCCCTGCTGCATGGTGATCTTGTAAAAGTCATTGTCCAGCAAAGAGATTAAAGAGGGTGTTGGATCAGCTATCATGTTCGCTTATTCAAAAATGATTGTTTTGTTTCCGCTCCTGAAAACCCGGTCTTGAAATACAAGTTGCATTGCCTTGCTCAATACCGATTTTTCTATTTCTTTGCCGGCTACAACCATGTCAGACACGCTAAACGTATGATTAACCGGAATGGTTTGCTGAACGATAATCGGGCCCTCGTCAAGATCATTGGTAACAAAGTGGGCAGTAGCCCCGATAAGCTTCACGCCCCTTTCAAATGCTTTGCGGTACGGGCTCGCACCGATGAACGCTGGCAGAAATGAGTGATGGATATTGATGATACGTCCCTCAAAATCAGCGATAAATTCGGGTGAAAGAATGCGCATAAATTTGGCTAGTACAATATAGTCTGGATTGTACTGGTTTAAAACTTCTTTAAGCTCAGTTTCAAACTCCTGCTTTGTCTTGTTTTCGTGTGAAACGTGATAAAATGGTATACCGAAGCGTCCGGTGATGTCCTTCAGTGTGTCGTAATTTCCGGCGACGCAGCAAATATCCGCATCGAGGGTGCGAAATTGATTCCTGATTAACGCATCTCCCAGGCAGTGATATTCTTTGGTCACCAGAACGGCGATACGCTTAGAAGTTTTCGGATTGATAGCGATCTGGGCGCTTTCTGGCAAGTCTGAACTCAGTTCGGCATGGAGGTTTTTCTCGTTAAAAGATGAACCTACGCACTCGATCCTGGCAAAGAACTGATTTTCAACTTCGTCTACAAACTCACGCATGGCCGTGATATTTAAATCATGGTTTGTAAGCACCCGTGCAATTAACGCAACCAGTCCCACCTTATCGTTACACTGGATGAGTATCAGATTTTTATTCATTTCCGAAGATAGTAAAACCGTTTTATTTCCAAATTATGTACGAAATATGGATATGTCCACAAACACTTGTATCAAAAGTGTGTTACAGTTTAAATCTTAATACAATAAATATGAAAAAATTAATTTACAGCCTATCACTTACAGTTGCCATGACCCTGGCTCTGTTTTCTTCATCTGCAAATGCGGCAACAGAGATTGTTACAGATCCTGCAAAGCTTGAAGAAACCATGACTGCGGAGCAGAAAGAAGCTAAAATCAGACAGATCAAACAACGGGTCGAAGAGATCAAGGCGATGGATAAGTCTCACCTTTCAAAACAAGAGCGTAAGGAGCTTAAAAAGGAAGTGCGTGAGATGAAGAAACAAGCAAATGCTATTGGTGCTGGTGGCGTATACCTTTCCGTTGGTGCGATCATCATCATTATTTTGCTTCTTATCCTGATCCTATAATCTGATACCTTATTTATTTTTTGCAAAAGCCGCTATAAACCAGCGGCTTTTGGCGTTTTAACCCAACCATCAAGTTCTCCGAGTTTAACATACATATAGTCTTGAAACCGGGCGTAAACCAGGAGGTCGTCGCCGGTTGTTAACTTCCGTTTACTTCCGGTGGCATCGTTTGGTTTATCTAAAAGTGGACTCTCGGCAGTCACCCTATAACGGTCAAGCGAATTTTCCAAAGTTCTCACTTGGCCGGACGGAAGATAGCCTTCCAGCCCATCGGGAAGTGCAACTTTATACCATGAGGAACTGGCTGACAGGATGCGCACAAACGTATTCGCTTCAAGTGAAGCAACAGAAGCAGCTGACCTGGATGGGCCAATGAATAGTTTGCCGGCAGTACTGGTGCGATATGCTCTTCCCAATGCCGTAAGCTTGCTGGTGATGGGTTGCGGTTTTTTTAACACCGGGTCTATGAAATGAAAAGGATCTATCGCTCCGCCGCTTCCATATATACCCAGGTGCAGATGAGGAGACCCTCCGCGTGCGTTACCGGTGTTACCAACCAGGCCTAGCGTGTCGCCCACCTTCACGGACTGCCCCCCCGACACCAGCTGTGTGTCCAGATGTGCGTAATAAATACTGAAGTTCTTTTTATGCGGACGAAGAAACACCACTTTCCCACCAAGATTGTTTATGCCTACCCGGTTGATTACGCCATCTGCTACAGCTAATGCAGGGGTACGCTTGGGAGCAAAAATGTCGATGCCTTCGTGCTGGCGTGCGCCTGCATCTCTGGCTGCTCCCCAGAAGCTTTGCATTTTACCCCCTTTAACCGGAAAGGCAAGAGAGGGGCCGCTCGTAATGGACAGTGTGTATTCCCCTGCACTCAGAAGTTCGGGCTGCAGGCGCAGGATATAAAAGGCGTCGCGGTCATCCACTTCATAGTGAAATGCGGCACCGTTGGTGTCGGCATAGGCAAGCAGGCGCTTGTTTTCGCCCTTGCGATCTTCCCAGAGATCGATGTACACGGTAAAGCCCTGAAGAGGCTTCTTGCTGAAATCGATGCTGATCTTTGTGCCCCGCCTGGCTTGAAAACGCAGGGCAGAGGCCATCGCCTGACTGGCAGGGAAGTAGCCGGTTTCCATATATGGAATGCTTACCGTTAGTGGATTTTGCAGGCTCTTCTCGGCGGCAGCAAGCCACTCACGACCCAATGCTGTGGTCAATAGTCCTGCATCGCGGAGGTTGCTTGCATACTGTTCGTGGGGACTTACCTTCTTAAATAATCCTGCAGGGCCGTTCTGGCTGCAGGAGCTAAGGATGAAGAACCAGAAGAGGTACGTTTTTCTGACAAATAGTAACATTGCCTGATAACACTCCTGACAGAAATATTGTTGGCCTTACTTTAAAATGAGAGATCCCGAGTCTTTTTAACTCGGGATCTCAGGAGCGCTTCATTTAACAAAAGTTCTTTTCATGCAACTTCGAAGCCAGGTTCGGTGTTGGACGTGAGGTTGTTTAACATACCTGACGCGAGAAAGTTTTATTTGTTTTCCTTTAATACTGTTTTTAGATCCTCAGGGGTATCTATAGCCCTTGTTTCTATATCCGTAACGGCGACCTTGATTCTATAACCATTTTCGAGCCATCGGAGCTGTTCAAGCGATTCCGCCTTTTCCAGGAGGGATACCGGCAGTTTAGTGATGGCCTGCAGGATGTCGGCTCTGTAACCATAAACCCCGATGTGTTTATAGAATGTATGTTGCAATAGCCAGGAATCGCTGCTTTTATCACGCAGGTAAGGTATCGGCGTGCGGCTGAAGTAGAGCGCCTCAGAATGCATGTTCAGAATAACCTTGGGCGAATTAACGTTGTGAAGCTCTTCATTGGAGCTTATGATCTTAACGAGGGTCGCCAGTTCTGTCTGCGGATCATTAAAACATTGTCCGAGCAAATCTATCTGGCGGCTGTCGATATACGGCTCATCACCTTGAATATTGATGACGACATCAAAGCCAGGTAGCTGCCTCGCAGCCTCCGCACAGCGGTCTGTGCCACTCTGGTGCGTGTCAGCAGTCATAATAACCGTCCCCCCAAATCCTTCAACATGCGCTCGTATCCGCTCGTCATCGGTTGCCACGGCTACCTCACTCAAGGTGTCCGACTTGGATGCTTGCTCATAGACACGCTGGATCATACTCTTTCCGTGAATATCGATCAGTGGTTTTCCGGGGAACCGGGTAGACGCAAATCGTGCCGGTATAAGACCCAGAATACGTACCGGAGTTGGTGAGGTTATAGACATTGTCTGCTGGTTTTAATTAAGGTTAGTTTATTAAAATAGACCGTGGATCTCGCGTTCGATACTTTGAATGATAAAGCCCAAGTCTTCAGGATTGTTGGAAAAATCCAGATTGTCTTTATCCAGAATGAGCAGTTTTCCTTCTTTATAACCGTCTATCCATTTTTGATATTTCTCGTTTAGCTTGGATAAGTAATCAAGCCGGATACCGGCTTCGTAATCCCTGCCCCTGCGCTGTATATTATTTACAAGGGTGGGTATGGAAGCTTTGAGATAAATCAACAGATCGGGTGGTTTAATAAATGAGGTCATATTGTCAAAAATAGACCTGTAGTTTTCATAATCCCGGGCAGTCATAAGGCCCATCTCATTCAGGTTCTCCGCAAAGATATAGGCGTCTTCGTAGATCGTGCGGTCCTGAATCACGCTATGCTGAAGCGCCTGGATTTCTTTGATCTGGTTAAATCGACTGTTCAGGAAGTATATCTGAAGATTAAAGCTCCAGCGCTTCATATCGTTGTAGAAGTCTTCCAGGTAAGGATTATTATCCACAGCTTCGTAGTGCGCTTCCCAACCCAGATGTTTTGAAAGCAGTTCTGTCAAGGTGGTCTTCCCGGCGCCTATATTGCCAACAATCGCTATATGCATCTCTTTTCAGTTTTATTGTTAAAAGGGTTTAAAACCGATGATTTCACGAACTTCCCTTATCGTTTTTCCAGCACTCTCGCGCGCTTTTTCAGCTCCTAGCTTCGATACCTTTCGAAGGTACTCTTTGTCAGCAGCGATGTCGTTTATTCTCTCTCTGATTGGAGCTAGCGAGAGGATCATATCTTCGGCCAGCTGTTTCTTTAAGTCACCATATCTGATTTGACAGCTATTATACAGATCATTAAAATGTTTGTAGGTGTCTTCGCTGGAAACTACCTGTAGTAGACTGAACAGGTTTTGAATTACCTCAGGCTTCTCCTGGTTCATTTCAACGGGTCCGCCATCAGTCACCGCCCGCATCACCTTCTTTTTTATTATTTCCGGAGAGTCAGACAAGTATACGGCGTTAGCCTCGCCTTCAGATTTACCCATCTTGCCTTTACCGTCTAATCCGGGAATTTTGACCAGATTATCTGAGAAAGTAAATGCGTATGCTTCAGGAAAGTAATCTACGTTATATAAACGATTAAATCGGTTGCCAAAGGTGCGGGACATCTCCAGATGCTGCTCCTGATCTTTACCTACCGGGACTTTGGTTGCCTTGTGAATAATGATATCGGCGGCCATCAGAACAGGATATGTCAGCAATCCGGCATTCACATTGTCCGGATGAGCGCGTACTTTATCTTTAAAGGAAGTGCTTCTTTCAAGCTCGCCCATATATGCATTCATATTCAGGTAGAGATACAATTCGGCCACTTCAGGAACATCTGACTGGATGTAGATCGTCGCCTTTTCGGGATCAATACCCGAGGCAAGGTATTCAACGAGCACTTGCTTCACGTTGCCATGAAGGTCAGCAGGCGTAGGGTGGGTGGTTAAAGAGTGATAGTCTGCAATAAAAAAAAAGCAATTATATTCATTCTGCATTTTAACGAAGTTCTTAACCGCTCCGTAATAATTACCTAAATGAAGATTTCCGGTACTGCGTATGCCGCTTACAACTGTTTCCATAACTCGGCGAAAGTAACCATTTTTTATATTTTACGCCTATAAAACTGTCATTGTAAGCCACACCTAAAAGATAAAAAAACAAGATATACAGTACCTGTAACTTCCGGATATTCCTGAAATTCTCTATGTTTGGGCTGCATGAAGCGATTTCTTAAGCGAGCACACCTCTTTCTGTACCATTTGATCGTGGTTTTCTTTCTTGTCTTGCTTTATCCCTTCCTCTATTATTTTTCCCGCAAATCAGAACGTTATCCGCAGTTGAACAGATGGAGAAGGTTTTATTCTCAGGTATCATCAGTCACTGCAGGTTTTTTTTTCCGTTACTATTTCGAGGCACCCATCGATTGGAGCCGGCATTACATTATATGTGCTAATCATACCTCCAACCTGGACATCCCTGCTATATCCTATCTCGTGAAAGGTAATTTTGCTTTTATGGGGAAGGATGATCTGCTCGGCAATCCGGTTACTGGGTTGTTTTTCAGGACGATAGATATCCCCCTTAACCGGAATAGTAAAATGTCGGCTTTCCGGGCGTTCAAACGAGCCGGAGATTATCTCAAGCAGGGCATATCCTTGGTTATATTTCCGGAAGGAAGAATTTCCGATGGATATCCTCCTCAGCTGGGTCCGTTTAAAATCGGTCCTTTTCGGCTGGCTATTGAGCATAACGTACCCATCATTCCCATTAGTATTCCCGTCAATTACAAGAGAATGTGGGATGACGGATCCATGTACGGAACCACGCCGGGAACTTCTGATATTTACGTTCACGCACCAGTGGATACAAATAGGTTGAACATGGAAGACGCGGATGATTTACGAATCACCGTATATAATATAATAAATAGTAAATTAGCATAACAGAACACCCGGATTAAACATCCGATACTGAAAAAATAGCAAAGATGAAATTAGATAATCAGACTATCGAGCGGATGGCTCATTTGGCCAGACTTGAAGTAAGTGAAGAGGAGAAGGTGTCTCTACTGAAAGATATGGAGAACATTCTGAGCTTTATGGAGAAGCTTAACGAGTTGGACACCAGTGGTGTAGAGCCTCTGATTTATCTCACAGATGAAATTAATGTTTTCCGCGAAGATAAAGCTTCGATAGATATCCAGCCAGCAGAAGCTTTGCAGAATGCGCCTCACCACGACAATTCATATTTCAAGGTAGCCAAAGTGATCGATAAGATTTAGGATGTAACAATCGCCCTGTTTGATAATCTAACGTTTATGCAAAACGAGCCACTAATCAGTATTAAAGACGTTGGAAGAAAATACGTTATAGGTGCCGAAATTATTCATGCACTGAAATCGGTGTCCTTAGCAATAGAAAAAGGTGAGTTTGTTGCTTTGATGGGGCCTTCGGGTTCAGGTAAATCGACGCTGATGAATATACTTGGCTGTCTGGATACGCCGAGCAAGGGTGAGTACATCCTTAATGGTATTCATGTTAGCGAAATGAGTGAGAACGAACTTGCCGAAGTGAGAAATAAAGAGATTGGCTTTGTCTTTCAGACCTTCAACCTCTTGCCCAGAGCCAGTTCACTCGACAATGTTGCTCTTCCATTGGTTTATGCAGGTGTTTCCAGAGCTGAACGTAATGAACGTGCCTTTAAGGCCCTGGAGAATGTCGGTTTGGGGAACCGTGTCGAGCATAAGCCTAATGAGCTTTCGGGCGGGCAGCGCCAGCGTGTCGCCGTGGCACGGGCACTGATTAATAATCCCTCCATTATTCTGGCTGATGAGCCAACTGGTAACCTCGATACCCGCACCTCTGTGGAGATCATGGGACTTCTCGAAGAGATCCATTCGAAAGGTAATACCATCATCCTGGTTACGCATGAAGAAGACATTGCCCAGCACGCACATCGCATTGTGCGCATGCGGGACGGGCTTATTGAGAATGATTATCCAAATGAAAATATCAAATCTGTTTCACCACGCCTTCAGGAAATGAAAGACAAGGGTGTGGACTTCGAACAAATTAACTGAAATGAAAATATATACAAAAACCGGAGATGCAGGGAGCACTATGCTTATCGGCGGCCTTCGTGTGCCTAAATCTGATATCCGGATTGAAGCCTACGGCACAGTCGACGAATTAAATGCATACATAGGGCTAATCTGTGACCAGCAGCCCGGCGACCACTATAGACAAATACTCAAGCAGGTGCAGAATCACCTTTTTATTATGGGCTCCAATCTTGCTGCTGCTCCCGAGAAGTCAAAGATGAAGTTGCCTGAGTTGATCCAGGAAGATATTCATTTGTTGGAAGAAGAGATAGACAGAATGCAGGATACCTTGAAGCCGCTAAGCCATTTTATTCTGCCGGGAGGTTCCACATTAGTTTCGTACTGTCATATTGCAAGGTGTATATGTCGCCGTGCGGAGCGTATCACGGTACAGTTAGCGCAAGAAAGTACCGTTGAGAAAATAATTCTAATTTATTTGAACCGTTTGAGTGATTACCTGTTTGTGCTCTCAAGGAAAGTAGCTCAGGATAATCAAATAGAGGAAACTGCCTGGTTTCCAAGGGGAAAACAGAGTTAAAAAAAATACTTGACAAACTAAATATTTTTATTATACTTTTGCGAAAAATTAAATCTTAAATTCTAAGAAATATGTATTGGACGTTAGAATTAGCATCTCACCTTGAAGACGCTCCCTGGCCAGCGACTAAGGACGAATTGATAGACTACGGAATCCGCTCAGGAGCCCCGGTGGAAGTGATCGAAAACTTACAGGCGCTGGAAGATGATGGTGAGCCTTATGAGAATATTGAAGAAATATGGCCGGATTACCCGACCAAAGATGATTTCTTCTTTAATGAAGACGAGTATTAAAGCCTTGCCCTCTGGCAGGGCTTTTTTGTATCTTATAAATTGCTCATGGTAGAGACAGCGCGTAATGCACTTGATTGTCAGTTCTTTTAATAGTTAACTTTATATCGGTTTCCAAACGTTCCAAGCGTATGTAATAATAATTTTATAAAAAAAGTAAACAAAGAGGCGTTTTTTACATTCTTATGGTATAATTAATTATCTATCACGAAAACTATAATACTATGGGAAATCTACTTTATGTCATCGCAGTCATTTTGGTTATAATTTGGGCGGTGAGTTTCTTAGGCGGATACGCGACCGGTGGAATCATCCACGTTTTATTGGTTATTGCAATCGTTGCTGTTCTATTACGTGTAATTAGGGGAGCCGCTTAGATACAAAAAGTATAGCATTACAAGACCTGCTTATAGGCAGGTCTTTTTTTATGCTTTAACGCTGAGATAGAGCGCTGCTATCGCGAGATCTTCGGGATAAGTTATTTTGATGTTCGATGGCTCGCCGGCCGTAGTAGCGATGCGGAACCCTGCTTTCTCCACAACCGAAGCATCATCTGTAAAAAGCGGTGAAAAAGGCTGCTTATACGCTTCTTTGAGTATTTCGCTTCTGAACACCTGCGGCGTCTGAACGATGAGAATATTGGCTCGGGGCAACGCTTCAGTACCTGATTGGCAAATCATTCTCAGCGAGTCTCGGCTCTCCGTCACCGGAATTACAGAGCCTTTAATTTCCGCCTCTCTAAAACATCGGGTAATAAGCTCGTTGTTTATCACGGGTCTAACGGCGTCATGAACAGCAATAAGATAGTCACCGTGACCGATAAGTTCTAAAGCATTTTTGACAGACTCGAAACGCTCTCTACCTCCGGCAGTCAATGTATGGGGTATTAAAAAATTATGCTGAATGCAAAGATCCCTCCAATAGTGGTGGAAGTCTGCATTCAGCACAAGTATAATTTCCGGACGCAAAGCGGAATGCGCGAAAGCTTCGATGGTGTGCATCAATACAGGCTTTCCCAACAATAAATGAAATTGCTTGGGTAGGTCTGCGTTCATTCGCTTTCCTGACCCACCTGCAACTATTATTGCGTAGCAGTCCAATGTTCTTCTAGATAATCAGCATGGCATCACCATAGCTGTAAAAACGATATTTCTCCTTTACGGCAACTTCATATGCATTCATTACATGCTCATAGCCGCCGAACGCTGAAATCATCATTAATAATGTTGATTCAGGAGTGTGGAAGTTGGTGATCATGGAATTCGCAATGCTGAAATCGTAAGGAGGGAAGATGAACTTACTGGTCCAGTCATTCGTTGCTTTTAATTTCTTGTTTGCAGATACGGCTGATTCGATAGTACGCATACTTGTCGTGCCAACGGCACAGATTCGACGTTTTTCATCGATAGCTTTATTTACGAGATCTGCCGTTTTCTGCTCAATGATGATCTGCTCTGAATCCATCTTATGTTTCGTTAGATCTTCCACCTCAACAGGTCTGAAAGTACCTAAACCAACATGCAGAGTAACTTCTGCGAAGTCGACACCCTTAAGCTCAAGGCGTTTCATCAACTCTCGGCTAAAGTGCAAACCTGCGGTAGGGGCAGCAACAGCGCCTTCGTTTTTCGCAAAAATAGTTTGATAACGCTCTTTGTCTTCTGCAGTAGCCTTACGTTTGATATACTTAGGAAGAGGCGTTTCACCAAGGATTTCGATATTGCGTCTGAACTCTTCGTCCGTTCCGTCGAAAAGGAACCTTATAGTGCGGCCGCGAGATGTGGTGTTGTCTACCACCTCAGCAACCAGCAGGTCATTCTCACCAAAATACAGCTTGTTTCCTACCCGGATTTTACGCGCTGGGTCTACAAGAACATCCCATAAGCGTAATTCTTTATTAAGCTCACGTAATAAAAATACTTCAATTGTTGCACCAGTCTTTTCCTTATTACCATACATACGAGCCGGGAAAACTTTAGTGTTATTCAGGATCATTACATCTTTTTCTTCGAAGTAATTGATGACGTCTTTGAAGATCTTGTGCTCTATCGCTCCAGTATTGCGGTCAAGTACCATTAAACGTGCCTCATCCCGCTGATCCGAAGGATTGTGTGCTATTAAAGAATCAGGTAGATTGAATTTGAACTGGGATAATTTCATATACGTATACTCAATTTAGGGCGCAAAGTTAGTGAAAAATATACGTAAACTTGAATCTTTTGTAACGCCCAGTGTCTGAACTTGATGAAATATGATATTAATATGGTTTATAAAGGACTGTTAAGGTGAGCTTATGACCTTATTTCAGGCTGTTAGAAGTTAAGGATCGGATGGGCAGAATTGTGGATTCGCCATCAGGCTGTAACTACCCTGCACTTAAGGCTTGACACTATCTCCCTTGCATTAAATTGAGCGCTGAATAATTTAGTGCATGTGCTGTAACTAATTGATAAAAGCTTTATCTAAATTTATGTATGATCGTCTTAAAGCTGATACTGGAGAGTTTTAATTTTGCTTTTTCTTCCCTGAAGGAGAATAAGCTCCGAACCTTTTTATCTCTGATTGGAATTACGATCGGAATAATGACGATCATTGGTGTTTTTTCGGCTGTCGATACGCTGCGAAACAATTTGCAAAGCAGTGTAGACAAGCTAGGAAGCAATACGATCTATATTCATAAGTGGCCCTGGGAGTTCGGTGGCGATTATCAATGGTGGAAGTACATGAACAGACCAAATCCAACACTTCGCGACTTTGAAAAGGTGAAGGAGAGGGTAACGAATGCCGAGGCTTTATCTTATAATGTATGGGCAGGGAATCGCACTATTAAGTATAAAAGCAGCAGTGTGGAGGGTGCACAGGTATCCGCTGTGACGCACGACTATTACATGACCTGGAATTTTGACCTTGATGATGGGCGTTACTTCTCAGAAGCAGAATCAAAAGCAGGCAGTCCCGTTACTCTTATCGGATACTCCGTAGCACAAGGATTGTTCCACGGCCAGAAGGCAGTGGGAAAAGTGATCAATGTTCTGGGTCGTAAGCTGGTTGTCATCGGTGTCTTTGCGGAAGAAGGTGAAGATATGCTCGGTACTTCGGCAGACAAGACCGTGCTACTTCCGTTAAATTTTGCACGCAATGTTATCGATATTCAAAACGAGCAATACGGTCCTGAGATATCAGTACGTGGCAAACCGGGTGTTCCGGTTGATGAGTTGGAAAGCGAACTACGTGGGATTATGCGTTCGATACATCGCCTTAGTCCGTTACAAGACGATGACTTCGCCCTCAATAAGTCTACAGTGCTCACAGCCCAGCTGGACAGTATGTTTGCGGTCGTTAACCTGGCCGGTGGCGTGATCGGCATATTCTCTATACTCGTCGGCGGGTTTGGAATAGCAAATATCATGTTTGTATCGGTCAAAGAGCGGACAAATATTATCGGTATTCAGAAATCGCTGGGTGCGAAAAACTACTTTATCTTATTGCAATTTCTTATTGAAGCAGTTGCACTGTGTTTGATGGGGGGGCTTATCGGGCTTGCCATTGTGTACCTTCTCGCTTTTGTGTTACATATGATAGCTGACGTCGATATTATTGTAGATATGAGTAAGGTTGTCCTAATGTTCATTTTATCTACAGCCATTGGCCTTATCTCGGGAATTATCCCGGCATTCATGGCTTCAAGACTGGATCCGGTAGAGGCTATAAGAAGTAAGTAAGAGCGGTTCAAATGATAGCTCTTACTTTGGTGTTAAAGTTTTAGTGACTCGTTAAGGAGCTGTTCTTTATTAATCGAAACAACCCCTACATGCTCACATACCAAGCCTCCTGCCAGGTTCGCTACAGCGGCGGTTTTGAACATGTCAAGACCGCTTGCCATACATACCGCAGCAGTCGCAATTACCGTATCTCCCGCACCGGATACATCTGCAATCTTTCGAATGTGTGCGGGAATTATCTCTTTCCGATCGTTTGACTGCATGAAAACTCCCCGTTCTGAGAGCGTAACCATAACATAATCTGCTTGCAGATGATCTTTGATCTGGCCGGCCGCCGCTTCAAGTTCGTTGTTATCGAGCATGTTGATCTCCACTTTTAGCCCTTCACGAAGCTCCTTTAAATTGGGTTTGAAAAGAGTAACACCCGAATAGTTTAGAAAATTACGCTTCTTCGGATCAACGACAGTGATAATTTGCCTTGCTTTTGCTTCCTCAACTACTTGATAAATGAGATCTTCGCTGATTACTCCTTTGTCGTAATCTTCGAAGATGATGGCATGTATTGGAGTGCTCGAGATGATTTTCTTAATCTTCGAAAGCAGTTGTTCGGTCTGATCGGGTGGGAGCAGGGTATCAGTCTCCTCATCAATTCGAAGCATCTGTTGATTCTGACCAATAACCCGTGTTTTGACTGTTGTAGGCCTTCCTGGCGCAGTGATGATCCCCTCGGCCGAGAGATCATGCTCTTCCAGCAGATGAAGGAAGGCCAGGCCTTCTGCGTCCTTGCCAATCACAGAACAAATTATGGGTTTGGAACCGAGAGACTGAATATTCAAGGCAACGTTTGCTGCGCCGCCCAGACGGTTTTCCCGTTTCCTTACCGAAACCACGGGTACAGGAGCCTCTGGGGAAATGCGTTCTACAGCTCCCCAGAGGTATGAATCCATCATGACGTCTCCGATGATCAGAATATTCAGTGTGTTGAACTTTCTGAAAATGTCTGTCATTTTAAGTTCGCTAACGTATTTTTGATGCGGGAGCAAGCTTCTCTGAGTTTGTCTTCAGAAGCCGCGTAGGAGATTCTGATGGAATTCTTATCGCCGAAAGCATCGCCGCTTACAACGGCAACATGGCCCTTGTTTAGAATGTGTAATGCTAACTCATCTGAGGTATTAATTACTTCCCCGTCTTCAGTTGTTTTCCCGAAGAAAGAGCTGACCTCTGGGAAAAAGTAGAATGCTCCTCCTGGAAGGTTAACTTTCAGCCCGGGAATCTCCTTCAATAGATCGTAAACCAGATTACGGCGTTTCTCGAACACAACCTGCATCTCTTTAACGCTGTCAAGGCTTCCGTTATAAGCTGCAATTCCCGCTTTTTGTGTAATAGAGCATGTTCCAGACGTAATTTGGCTTTGAAGTTTGTCACATGCATTGGCAATATCTTTGTTGCTCGCAGAGAAACCAAGTCTCCAGCCAGTCATAGCGTAAGCTTTTGATAATCCATTGATGATAATCACGCGGTCTTTAATGCTTCCAAACTCAGCTATTGAGACGTGTGTATCGAGGAAATTGATGTGTTCGTATATTTCGTCTGATATAATATAGATATCGGGATACTTTTCGAATACCTTTACCAATGCCGCCAGTTCTTCTCTTGTATAGACAGTACCGGTTGGATTATTCGGAGAGGAGAACATAAACAGTTTAGTCTTAGGCGTAATTGCGGCTTCTAACTCTTCTGGTGTGATCTTAAAGTCACTTTCTAATGTAGTATCGATAAATACGGAAGTCCCTTCCGCTAATTTAACAAGCTCTGAGTAAGAAACCCAGTAAGGGGTTGGAATGATAACCTCATCGCCGGGATTTACAAGACAAAGGATAGCATTGGTCAACGATTGCTTTGCGCCCGTTGAAACCACGATCTGATCGAAGTTGTAGTCCAGTTTATTTTCACGTTTTAACTTTTCGGCAATAGCCTTTCTCAATTCGGGATATCCCGGTACAGGTGTGTAATAAGAAAAGTTGTCTTCAATTGCTTTTTTCGCTGCATCTTTTACAAAGTCAGGCGTGTAAAAGTCTGTTTCCCCAAGACTAAGGCTGATCACGTCAACACCTTTTGCTGCCAGTTCCCGACCGAGTTTGGCCATTTTTATTGTTGCCGACTCGTCGAGGTTATTAATGCGGTTAGATAAGATACTCATACCACAAATATATATTAATTGTGGTTTAATGGTAGCGGTGATTGTAAAGAAACGGCTGGAGGGAAGAATAGGCCGGGTTAGAACAACAAAAGCGGCATTTATACCGCTTTTGTTGTTCTATGATAGTAAAACCTAGTTGGCCGACCTTTCACGGACACGGCGCTGACCACCGTCCCGCATTCTGTTTTGCTGTTCGGTTATAACGGTTTCGTAACTTTTCCTCTGCTCATCTGTGAGAACTTCTTTTATTTTTTGTTGATTCTCCTGTAGGAGCGACTGCATCTTACCGCGCACCGACTGGGGGGCGCTTTGAGCTCTTGCTATGCTTCTAAGGCTGTCTATCACTTTACTTTGCGACAAGAGGATACCAGAGATTTTTGCTTTCTGATCTGCCGTCAGGGATAAGCGCTTATCAAGCATCTCCAGGTTGCGTTTAGCCATCTCTTCGGGGTTGCGTTGCGGCCGCTGTTGGGCCTGACTAAGTGAAATCGTTACTGCTAAGAGTGCGATTAACAAAAGATTCTTTTTCATATTGGTTCTTTTGTAAATTTAGACGCATGGCAGAGCGACAGGTTTAAACCTAGTGAATTTTTTCCTCCTTAGTTTTTGGACTGGTTAATTTGAGCAATTGATTTTTGCATCTGAGCCATCATAGAGGTCAGACTTTCCATAGTAGGTTCCGGTGCCGGGTCAGGAAACGAAGTAGATATGTAAGCTTTTGCCTTCCATATTTCTAATATATCTTCCGCCTGTACCGGATATGGGTCGTAAACGGGATTGTCTGAGATCAGCTTGATCGCTTTGTTCTCGCGGTATCTGTTACCTGCGCGTTTATACACAATGCCGTCTGACTTAGTGATAAAGACATAGGTGTCGCCAGCTTTTACGTCTGTCCAGTTCTCAACGTATTCTCCGATAATCAGAGTTCCCGGCTGCAAGGGTAACATGGAATCTCCCTTGAGCTCAAATGCGCGAAAAGTACCTTGGGGGAGAAAAGGTAGTCTGAATTTGGGAAGCTCACTTATATATTCGGGATCGGAATAACCGTTTAAATAACCAGCACTTGCTTTAACGGGAACAAGTTCGATATTTTCACGATCTTCTGAATCCACCGAAATACTTAGCACTCGGACGCCTGATGGATCAATCTTTGGCTTAGGCTTCCACTTGTCATCGATCTTTTCGTTGATAAGCTCATCCATGCTGAGTTCATAGAATTCTGCGAATTTTTTTAGCAAATCATATCTGGGCTCTGCGCGGTCTTCTTCGTAGGCGCCGACAAGAGATCTTTTAATCTCCATATTATCAGCAAATTGTTGCTGTGTGAGGCCTTTGCTCTTCCGTAGGTAACGTAGATTGTTAGAGATGTTCCGCATGTTAAAATAAATTTTGAATTACTAATAATGTTAGTATCTTTATGCCAATAAAATTAGCAATAAATTTGATATATAAAGGCGAAAATTATGAAAAGATTTGTTTATGTAATTACAGACAGGAACCGTACTTCCCTGCATGTGGGCATGAGTTCTGATTTGCTAAAGACCCTCAGTTTTTACAAGGAGATGCCGAACTTATTTTTCGATAATGCCAGTCAGCTTAGCAGACTGATTTATTTCGAAGAGCTGGTAACTGAACAAGATTCTCTACATCGTTTTAACGAGATCTGTAAATATACAAGAGCTCAGAAGGAGAAGTTGGTGCGTGATGTTAATCCGGATTGGATCGATTTGGCTATTGGCTTAGAATATGAAGAGCAAGTGATGAAACGGGATATTTCAGCGCTTCTCAGAATAAGAAAAGCGGCTTAGTTAACCGCTTTCCTTTTATTTATATTTTGGTTTTTGGGTTTACTTACCAGCCAGGGGCGAATGTCAGGCCGAATACTCCCGCCTTGATGTCCTTGCGTTGAAAAGGAAACGCATAGTAAGGCTCCAGAACAAAGTAACCAAACATATTTACCCTAAGCGAAATACCAGCACTCATCGCCGGTATACGTTCGATAACCGATCTGTTCGAGTTATTAAAAGCAGGATCCGTAGACGGGATATCAACGACCTGACCTCCATCCGACGCTTTCCATCTCAGTTTGGAATTCTGATTATAAGCTATACCAATATCAAAGAACAGGTTAAGATCACTAAATAGAAATTTAGACTCAACAGCTGCAAGTTTCTCCGGCCCGGTGAAAGGAAGGCGCACTTCAAAATTTGCTACTGCAATTTTGGAACCGGATAGCTGATCGAAGGAGATACCCGCGTTATTTACGCCATTATTTGCATAAAGGGAGCTAGATTCATAGCCCCTGATCAGATACGGATACCCAATGAAGAGAGGATACAGGGCACTCTGGTCTTTACCAAAACGGGTATAGCTATAGAAACGAGCGGCGAGGGTGACAGGTTTGATCCGATGATATCTGCGTAGATCTGCGCTGAAAGCATTAAATGTGTAATCACCGATGTAACTTTCTATTCCTATCCGAAACCGGAAACCACTTAAAGGAGACGTTACGCCCGAAAATGAGTTATCGCCTACAAATGCTGCGTTGGTTTGGTAGATGGTAAACGAGTCGAAGCTATAACCTGGATACGCCTGCTCGAGACGGTCACCCTTTAGTTTACGGCGGTCAGAGTCAAACGGGTAGTAGTCTACATTATCGACCTGGATCTGGCCACCCGGTAACTCGGTTACGTATGCCTGATAATAATTTGCCATTCTGTCAATCCGGTAACTGTAGTAAGCAGCACCGACGCCGGCTTCGAAACGAAAGATTCGAGAAAACGGATAGATTCCAAAGAACTGTACCTGATCCTCAAACGTGCGCATTAAGTCTGTTCCTTGAACGTAATTATACTTCGTGCCGGCGGGGTTGTCACCAGGCTCTATTTTGCTGACATAAAAACCTGATAAATATGGAATGTGCGAGATCGAAGTCCCGAAGTTTACGCGGCCTTGCTGATTAATGTACGCTAGCTGCGCACCAAAATCGTAGATCTCACCGTTTACTGCCGCAGTCGCAAAAATCTGATTTCGTCCCAGGATGTCGCTGAAGATCCCCTGTACACCGCTCGATAATCCTGTGCCGAAGCGTCCTACCGAAGCGCCCACTCCATTACTTGCCAAATAATCCAGCTTGAACTGCGGCCTGTATTTGGCATCCGTAATCTGCTCGGACCCTAGCATTTCGAAACGTTCAAAATTCCGGAGATTCGCATTGATGAGGTCGACTCCGGTCTGTTTTATCGGCGGGAGAGTAGCCGCATCAAAATTTATCGCATTGGCATCTACAGTCTGGGCCTTGAAGTCGCCCGCCTTCGCGTTATAGATAGTGTATTTTTGTGAGCGATAGTAAGAGTATAAAACGTCATCATTCCTTGATACACTCAGAGCCGGCGAGTATTCAGTGATGCCACTTATACCGGTAAAATAATCCGTAAGCTGCTCCACCTGTTTATTGGCGATTGTATAGCGGTAGAGATTTCTGAACCCATCACGGTTGGACAGGAAAAAAATTTGTTCGCCGGTGGAAGAAAACTGCGGATTAAGGTTATTGGCACCGTGGAAGACTTCAATATTGGTGATAGCTTTAGTCGCCAGGTCCATTACAGCGAGGCTGTATGTAATCTCTACCGATTTAGCTCCGTTTTCCAGAGTCGTTCTGTCGCTTGTAAAGAGGAGGTACTTTCCGTCCGGAGAGAAAGACGGCTGATAGTCTGAGTACCGGTCATCGGTCAGCTGAGTTACCTTCTTGCTTCTGGTATTGAAAAGATAGAGGTCACTGTAGCCTTCTCGTAGACCAGTAAGTGCAATATCTTCTCCATTGGGCGACCACGCCAGATTGCTGAACTCCCGGACATCACCCAGTGACTCTGTCATGAGTAGCTTACCATTGCTGATATCGACTATCATCAGCTTGTTTCGACCTTGCGCAAATATGGTAAAGGCAAATTTCTTGCTATCCGGAGACCAGGCTCCCGCAGATTCTATGAAGCTGAATTCATCAATATGTGTGTTAGACGTTCTGCTGGTTAGCTTTCTGATTACCCTGCCTGTTTCGGCATCTGCAAGAAAGAGATCAATACTGAACAGCTCTTTTTCGGAAAGGAAGGCTACAAATTTCCCGTCGGGCGAAATGGCTGGAGCTACGTTCATCTCTCCGCCGTTTTTATTATCAATGAGCTTACGTCCGACAGGGACTTGCGAAGTGTCTTTCAGCATTGGACGATATGTGTTCTCTATACTTGTACGCCACAGGCTCGACAGCGTTCGTTCGTCATATCCAAATGTTCTGCGGATGGCGTTTTGATACCCAAACTTGGCTGTTGCCTTAAAGAATGGTACAATGATAGTATCGCCATAAGTTGAGCCAATGTAAGACCAGAATGCCTGACCATAGCGATAAGGGAAATATTTATTACTTTCCGTAAGGTCTCTTAACGTCGGGATGTCTTTATTGAGATAGGCATCGCGCATCCACATTGCGGTAAAAGCATCGACTTTACCAATGGAGAGATATTCGGCCATGCCTTCTACCATCCATAACGGAAGGTTGCCGATGTTCTCGAGGTTGGTCGAGTCGCCCTCAATTAAGGAGTGGTACTGGAAAGCGTGCACAAGCTCGTGTCCTAACACATGCCGGGTCTGCTGGTTAAGCTGCATCATCGGCATCACTACCCGGTTTTTCAATCCTTCTGTAACACCACCGGTTCCGACACTGATACTGCCTGAAATGGCCGTAGTCTGTTGAAAGTCCGCGTGGTTATTGTATAAGATAAGCGGGTTCTTTTTAGCGAAGGTATCTCTGAATACCTGTTGATGAAGGTCGTACCAAAGTTCGCTTTCCTGCATGAAGCGCTTGACGAGGCTATCGTTCTTCAGATAATAGTATAATTCAAAGTGAGGTGATTGGTTGACCTGAAATTTGAGGTTTTTATAACGAACCTTATTCTGCCCAAAATATTGGGCCTCGGCAGGCAGAGTCAGCATGAATAGAAACCACGTGAGAAGGCAACAGAAACCTCCTTTTGTAATATCCTTTACGTTTAAGTCGAAGTGTTTCATATATGTCGATTTATATGGATGCTTATTGAGAACTGACTTTCAGTAGTTTAATTGTTCTGATCTTTATTTTGTTTTCTTTCTTCACGTCTCTCCTGTCTCTTTCTTCTTCTTTCTGCGCGCGAGTCTTCCGGCTCACTTTGCTGAGTCGTGTTTCTGGTAGCTGGTGGTTCGTTACGCACTACTGGCACAGCAATATCTTCATGCTCATACAAAGACTCATCGATAATCAGGGAATCAGGGGCCGCAAGTGAATCCACAGCGACGGAGTCAACAGATGTTGTATCCGCAACATACCGTGGAGAAGGGCAGTTATACTCCAGGTTGATCTTCACACCCGGTCCCGGAAAAGGGCCGTATGTATAGCCGGAGTTTGGATCTTTATAGACTTTTTCCATGAAGCGGCCAAATATGGGTAACGCCGTATGCGAGCCTTCACCAGTTCCGGATGTGCGGAAGTGGACGCTTCTTTCATCGCAACCCACCCAGACACCGGTAACAAGATCTTTGGTGATGCCCATATACCAGCCGTCTACAAAGTCGGATGAGGTGCCGGTTTTCCCACCTATCTGGTTGCCCTTTTTCCAGAGGTCCCATTGCCATAAGTTTTGTGATGTTCCTCCAGGCTCCTCCATTCCGCCACGGAACATGTAAAGCATAAGCCAGGCAATTTCCTCTGAGAGTGTTCTCTTTTGCTCCGCCTTGAACTGCTCCAGCACACGGCCGTCATGATCTGTGATCTTTTCGACAAGGATAGGTTCGGTGCGCACTCCCTTATTCAGGAAGGTTCCGTAGGCCTTTACCATTTCGAAAACGGATACGTCAGCAGAGCCGAGGCTGATAGAGGGAACCGACTTAAGTTCACTTTCAATACCGCATTCGTGAGCGTACTTAACCACCTTGTCCCAACCTACCTGTTCAGTAATCTGAGCGGTAATGGAGTTTACAGATTTCCCCATGGCCCACCGCATGCTCATCTCCATTCCGGAAAACGAATAGTTCGAGTTTTTAGGCTCCCAGTATTTTGTAGAGTCGTCTTCTTCGTATTCGATCCGTACAGGTTTGTCTGTGAACTTCTCGCAGGGAGATATTCCACTTTCAAGTGCCGCAAGATAGGCGAAAGGCTTGAAGGTAGAGCCTGCCTGGCGTTTAGCCTGGTTAACGTGATCGTACTTGAAGTGGTTAAAGTCTATTCCCCCAACCCAAACTTTGATGTGACCGTTGAACGGATCGAGGGTCATCATGCCGGTATTCAGGATACTAGCGTAGTACTTGATAGAGTCTATGGTCGAAAACTCAACTTCCTTATCGCCTTCCCAGCTGAAAACTTTCATTTTCTTCGGCGTGTTCAGGTAACGGTCGATAGAATCCTGATTACCATTGTATTTCTTTTTGAGCGAGGCGTAGATAGGGAGTCTTTGTGCTGCCTTCTGCGGGAAGTCCTCGATGACCTTACCATCAGATGTCCGCCACGGTTCTTCATTGCCCCAGGCATTGTTAAGTCTCTTTTGCAGAATTTTCATCTGTTCACCAACGGCCTCTTCAGCATACTTCTGAAGTCGGGAGTCTATGGTTGTGTAAATTTTCAGTCCTGATTCATAGAGGTCATACCCATTGTCTTCAGCCCATTTACTAAGATAACGTTCAACCGCAGAGCGAAGGTAGGAATCTCCGCGTTCTTCCTCTGCGATCTGACCTTTCCGGATAGCAAGGGGACGTTTGCTGTAGCGTGCAAATTCTTCCTTTGTAAGATATCCATACTTTTCCATCTGAGAAAGAACAACGTTGCGCCGTTCCAAAGCTCGTTCGGGATGGTTTTCTGGATTATAGGTAGTGGTAGCTTTCAGCATACCCACAAGAAGCGCTGACTGCTCTATTTCAAGCTTCTCAGGTTCACGGTTGAAGTAAAGCTTGGATGCGGTTTTAATGCCATATGTATTGCTTCCAAAGGGAACGGTATTGAGGTACATGGTCAGAATTTCTTCCTTGCTGTATTGCTGTTCAAGCTTCATGGCCGTAAGCCACTCTTTGAATTTATAGATTATTGTTCTGACGACAGGGATCTTGCGAATCAGGCCCTGCTGCTTGTTGTTTCTGGTGCGGTAAAGATTTTTAGCAAGCTGTTGAGTGATGGTACTGGCTCCTCGTTTATCTCCTGAGACAGTGGAGACCACGCTGGATAGAAGAGATCTGAGGTCTACTCCGGAGTGATTAAAGAAACGGACGTCTTCTGTCGCTACGAGAGCGTCTATAGTTCCTTTCGGAATCTGTTTGAATTCTACGGGCGTTCGGTTTTCTTTATAATATCTTCCGATAAGCGTTCCGTCTGCTGTATAAAGTTCAGATGCTATTCGCATGTTGGGAGCCTGAATGTCTTTGATGGTTGGCGAGTATCCAAACAGCCATAAAAAATTCACCTCGATGGCGCAAAAAAAGATGATGATAAAATATAGGAGTATTATAAGATATCTTAGGGGCTTAATCTTGATTTCTTTAAACATATATGTGTCGGAAATGGCTTATCCTTCTACGCAAAAATAGATATTATTGTGTTTGTGAATGTATCAATCTTTAATGTCAAACCGGTCTGCGTCTTTAAGGAACGGCAGGGTTCTCCTTACTCTGTGAAGTTCGTCGTCTGATATGGAAAACGTATAAAGATCCTCATCATTGGGTTTGTAATAAACGGTCTTTCCGTTAGGGTCGATACACATGGAATCACCAGCATGGTAAACCTCGTTTCCATCATGGCCCACACGGTTCACTCCGATAACGAAAGCTTGATTTTCAACGGCGCGGGCGGGAATAAGCGTCTTCCAGTGTGATGAGCGTTTCTCCGGCCAGTTTGCCACAACCAGCAAGATATCGTATTCTGCCCCTGTATTCCGCAACCAAACCGGGAAACGCAGGTCGTAACAAATAACGGGACATATTCTCCAGCCGTTAAGCTCAACAAAGAGTTTTTCTTTTCCGGCGGAGTATACACGGTCTTCTTTTCCCAGGCCGAAGAGATGCCTCTTGTCATATTGTTCAAAACTTCCATCAGGCCTCATCCAGATAAGCCGATTGAAAAATTTTCCATCCTCTTTTATTGGTAGACTACCTGTAACTACGCAGCTGAACTTTTGAGCCTGCTCCAGCATCCACTGCATCGTCGGACCGTTCATTTCTTCGGCGAGTGTTTCTGCGTTCATGGTGAAACTGGTGCTGAACATCTCGGGCAAGACGATCAGGTCGGTCTTTTCGCGGATAGATGATAACCTCAGCGACAAGTTCTTCAGGTTCTTTTCTACGTTTTCCCAGAATAGGTATGCCTGAAAGGTGGTTATTTTTAATATGCTCATCAATAATATTCAGATCGTAAATGTAATGACTATGTTAACGTTTTATTCTGATGATTGGTCTATTGCAAGATCGAAAGTGTAAAAATGGGGAAAAATTATAGCTTTACTGTTAAGATAGACGATTATTATGATAAAAGGAAGTCGGCAAAGTAAGCTTTTTCTGGTGCTCGGAGCTTTTCTGGTGGCTAATACTATTCTGGCTGAATTAATAGGGGTGAAGATATTTAGTGTGGAAGAATCTCTTGGGATGCAGAAATTTGATATGGATCTTTTCGGCGTACCGGGTTTGTCTTTCAACATGTCAGCTGGCGTGCTGACCTGGCCACTTGTGTTCATTACTACTGACCTGATTAACGAATATTACGGACCGAAGCAGGTCAGGTTTCTATCGATCCTCACCGCTTTTCTAATCGCGTACGCCTTTCTCGTCATCGCCTTTGCTATGGAACTGGTGCCAGCGGATTTTTGGGTGAAGCAGGTGATTGAGGGACAGGAGATCGATATGAACCTTGCCTTTTCAGGCGTTGTAGGGCAAGGCATGTGGATAATCGTCGGTTCTATCATCGCATTCCTCGTCGGGCAGCTCGCGGATGTCACCATCTTTCACAAAATTAAAAGAGCTACAGGAGAGAAGCGACTCTGGCTGCGTGCTACCGGATCAACGATTGTGTCGCAATTCATTGATAGTTTCGTCGTCATCTTCATCGCTTTTTACCTTAACCCGCAATATAACTGGAGTTGGCAAATGGTCGCTGCGATAGGCTTCGTAAATTATTCATACAAGTTTATTGTTGCTATAGGCATGACTCCGATTTTATATCTGCTTCATGCGTTTATTGACCGCTTTCTTGGAAGCGGCCTTTCAAAGGAACTTCGTCTGAAAGCGGCAAGAGGTGACTGATTATATGTGTTCAAGAATATTAAGGCAGATCCTTTTTCTTCCACATGAACCTGTATGAAAATATTTTGCAAGTTTTTTTCTCCACACATTTAATTTTTTATTTTTCGGCGCACCAATTGTTGCTTTATGAAGGTTCGCCGACTTTCATTTTTTTTAATCTTGTTGTTCAAAACTTTGAATGCACAGGATATAAACCCGGGTTCGCGATTAACTTCCATGGGGAATACGGGTGTGGCGTTGCAGGATGTCTGGTCCATTCAATCGAATCCTGCCGGCATCGCATCGCTTGCAGCGCCATCTGCTGGTCTTACCTATCAGAAGAATTATCCGGGAACCTCGCTAAGTACGGAAGCCGCGGTATTTGTATATCCTCTTAAAAATTATGCTTTTGGTTTAAGTTTCCAAAGCTTCGGCTTCTCCGCCTATAAAGACCTGCGTGTCGGCTTTGCTTATGCCAGGAAATTTGGGAAGGCTGTTTACATTGCGGTTGACTTCAACTTTCATCAGATTTCCATACCCGCTTATGGTAGCTCGAGGGCTTTTTCCATTGACGCAGGGTTCCAATACAAGCCATCAAAAGAGCTGATTATAGGAGCGCATATTTCAAATATATCGAATAGTGCATACGACCAGGCAGCCGGAGCTGGTATTCCTGTTCAGCTGGCAGTTGGTGTATCTTACCGCTTTTCCGGAGAGCTGCTCTTGAGCACTTGCGTTGTTGCAGCGAACGGCGACAGAGGGGGAGACCTCAGAACCGGTATGGAATATTCTATAATGAGTCAGCTTGCCTTCAGGGCAGGGGTAGGAGTACATCCGTTTAATCAGTATGCCGGGATCGGGTACGTTTTCAAGCACGTAAGTGTTGATCTGGCTGTAAGCAATCATCTTGTGTTGGGCTACAACCCTCAGATTTCTCTGGCTTATGTCTTTTAGAGGTATTCTTTTCTGCTTGGAAATTATTCTTTTGACCTCAGAAGTTAGAGCTCAGACAGAAAGTGATCCGCTTATTGAAAACCTGCTTGAAACGATTGCCGAAAATCAGCAGCAGGATAATGACTATGCTGAACTGTCCGAAAGATTGTATTTCCTTAAGGAACATCCTTATGACCTGAACACGGTTAACGCGGAGCAGCTGAGCGAACTGGTGTTTCTAGACCCTCTTCAAGCAGATAATCTGATCAAATACCGTCGTGAAAACGGGCCTTTCACAGATATTCAGGAACTGCAGCTTATTGACCTTTTTACCTGGCCGCTCATTGAGCAGCTGCTACCCTTTGTTTTTATTGATAAACCTGCCTTATTGCAAAAGCAAGCTATGTCGCAAGTGTCCAGGCTCGACTGGATGACGACTTACGGAAGGGTTCTGGAAAGTCAAAAAGGTTATGAGGCCGGAGATTCGGTGCGCCGGTATGAAGGCTCATCTTATCGTTTGGTATCGCGGCTGCGGTATCATAGCGGCAGCAGAATTTCGGCGGGACTGACAATGGAAAAAGACCCAGGTGAACGTTTTTCTTTTCGGAACGGGGTGAACGGCTTCGACTTTTATTCGGCTAACTTTTTTGTAAGAGGCAGGCGTATGGTGAGAAAGCTGGCGATTGGTGACTATTCTTTACAGTTTGGACAGGGAGTAGCTTTATGGTCAGGCCTTGGCTTTGGCAAAGGAGCGAGCATAAGCGGGATTGCAAAGGTACAGTCAGGTCTCAAGCCCTACTCATCAACCAACGAATCGGGCTTCTTTCGGGGGGTAGCAGCGACTATCGGCTTGCATCATTTAGAGCTCACACCTTTTGTGTCGTTTAATCGAATTGATGCTGCGCTGGTACCCGCAGATTCGCTGCAATCGACAGCTATAAGTTCCATAAGTGCGAGTGGTCTCCATCGCACGGCCTCAGAGCTGAGCAGAAAGGGCTCTGAAAGCCAGCTGGTTTACGGTTCCGTTTTGCAATATGAGGACAAGGGGCTAAGGATCGGAGCCTTGTTCTACCAGACACGTTTTAGTGAACCATTACAACGAAGTGAAACTCTCTACCGCAGATTTGACTTTGCGGCATCTAATCTGACGAATGGATCTCTATATTACAATTTTACATGGAAGAACACTTATTCGTTCGCAGAGCTGTCTCATAGTTTCGGCACTGGTCTGGCCATGATTGGTGGCCTCATGGGAAGCTTATCGAAGCAGGTTTCTGCGATTGTCCTTTATCGCAACTACCATCAAGATTACTATTCCTTTTTTAGTCAGTCGATAGCCGAAGGTAGCGGTGTGTCAAATGAACAGGGGCTTTATTCAGGTCTCCATATACGGCTGAACGCCAGAATGGAATGGTCTCTTTATACTGACTTGTTTAAGTTTCCCTGGATGCGTTACAGGGTTGATGCACCCTCTTTGGGAAGGGAGATTCTAACTCAGGCTGTTTGGTCGCCCAACAAGGAAACTAAACTCGCTTTGCGCTTCAGATCAATTATAAAACAGCAGAATGACAATGTTGAAAATGCGGTGAATTATCTGGTGTCTGTCGAAAAGGAGAACTACAGAATCGATTTGAGCTACAAGATCGGGAGGAGCTGGACGCTCAGAAACCGGGCAGAAATGGTCCGGTTTGAGAAGGATGCAGAAAGGCAGAGTGGGACAATGATTTATCAGGATATTATTTTTAAACCTCTGGGCGCCCGTTTTAGCGGTAATTGCAGAATGGCTTTGTTCAGCACCGACGGATTTGATTCGAGGCTTTACGCCTTTGAAAACGATGTGCTCTATAGCTATGCGATCCCCGCCTACCAGGATGGCGGAATAAGATATTACCTGAACGGCAGATATCGCATTGGCAGGGCAATAGATCTTTGGCTCCGTTATGCGATGACTGTATATAATGACAAAGATGAGATAGGAAGCGGACCGGACCTCATCTCCGGAAGGAGCAAGTCTGATATTAAATTTCAGATAAGATACCTCATTAAATGAAGTCAGTCAGTAAACATGTCTTCCTGAGATTGCTGTTCCCGATGGCAGCCGGCATTGTCGCCAGGTCTCACAGTGCACTTAACCTCACTGTCAGTCACGGGATGTTTGTCTTCACCCTTCTCTTGATGCTACTTCTGCTGATATTACATATCCAGTATAGACAATATCAGCTTTATCTAAAGCAATGGTTGCCTGGCTTACTTTTTCAGTTTTTCATATTCTCGGCAGCGTTTACCCGAACAGGTTCGTTCCTGCTTGATCAGCAGAAAAAACACTTCAGTAACCTGTATTCAGAGCAGCTTTTAGTCGAGATCTGCTCAGAACCCGAGGAAAAAGCTTCCATAATCCGTTTCGAAGCGCTTGTTCATGGGGCTATAACGGATTCCGTTAATTCGCATGCAAACGGTAGATTGCTGATTTCCTGTCTCAAGGACCCGGCTTTCACAGTGAATCTATCTATCGGAGCAATATTGATGGTCCCTTCCCGCTTTTCAGAAATTGAAGCGCCCGCAAACCCGGGAGAATTTAACTACCGTCGGTACATGGCGAACAAAAGTGTATGGCATCGGGCCTTCCTAAAGACTTCGGAGGTAGTACGGCTAGGGGAAAAAACCGGAAATGTGTTTTATGGAGCAGTAAAACTTCGAAAGAAAGTCATCAAAAAACTCGATCAACATATCAAAGATAGGGAGGCAGCTGCAGTGATCTCTACATTACTGTTGGGATACAAGGCAGATTTAAACAGAGAGATCCTGAATACATATAGTGCAACCGGCGTGATGCATGTACTATCTGTTTCTGGAATGCATGTTGCCATCGTTGCCGCACTCGCAGGGTATTTACTTGGTATATGGAAAGGGCGTAAGATGAATATTGCCCAGGCGCTGCTTATCGTTATGTTTGTATGGCTCTATACGCTGCTTTCCGGTCTTTCGGCAGCAGCGTGTCGGTCAGCGGTCATGATGAGCTTTATGATTACAGGCCGACTATTGAACCGAAATGCAGGTATATTCAACTGTGTATCTGCGGCGGCATTTTTTCAGCTCTTAAGCAAGCCTCTCTGGTTATTCGACCTGGGCTTCCAGCTATCGTATATAGCAGTTTTCGGGTTAATATTGTTCTACCCTGTTATTAACGCGATGCTTAAGTTTAGATCGGCGATAAATCGGGCGATATGGTCTTATCTTGCTTTTTCACTTGCCGCCCAAGTAGCCACTTTTCCATTGTGCCTGTATTACTTTAATCAGTTTCCATTGTATTTCCTGGCAAGCAATGTCTTTATAATGGTGCCGGTAACGGTGGTGATGTACGCCGGAGTGGGCTTTTTGATGATGTCCTTCCTCCCGTATTCTGCCGACATGCCCCTTAGATGTCTTGCCTGGCTGATGGAGAACGGAATCATTTCGCTGAACGCTGGTTTGCGTTTCATAGCGAAGTTGCCCTCCTCGAGTCTGCATGGCTATCATCTGCATATTACGTTTTATTTGCTCATTTATCTTCTTATTGGCTTCTTGTTTGTCGGAATTACAAAGAAGAGTAAGAAGGCGGTATGGTATATGTTGATTCTTTCTGTATTGATCAGCTCGATCTATACTATAAGCGGACTTATAATCTGGAGAAGGAAGTCAGTCGTGTTTTATTCTATCAGAAACCATGTTGCTGTGGCATTCACCCGGGCTGGCAGAGCTACTATCCTCACAGATATTGACGTTGGAAATAACACTTTATCTTATTCCGTTATGCCCCTTATTCGCGACAGGAATTTGCGTTTAAGTCAAGTTGCACATTTCGATTCCTTGATAGCTGAACCGGATCTGAAGGTATCTGGTGGCAGTGTTCGCTTTCGAAATCTGGAACTAGAAATAATCGATGGGGGACGCTTGTCCCAACTTATGCGGCAGTCCACAAACATCATCCCGCAAAGGTGGTATCGTGTAGGGAACAAATTGCCACGAAAGCGCATTGTTATGCTTCACGACGATCCTCTAATAGAGCTTCCATCACTGTTAAAGACTCATAACATCAGCTACGTTGTTATCGGGATCAAGAACAGTAAGCAAAATACCGATCGATGGCTTTATCAGTCAGACTCTATGGGAATTCCCTCATATTCACTTAAGCGATTAGGCGCATTAGAGCTTGATATTCAGGATCTTTAACCGAAAGGAGGAAAAACCCTTATCTTGGTGAGATAAGGGCTTGGTTTATAATTAGCCAGATGAGCTTGATCAAATATATGTAAAATTTTAGTGTGTCAAAGTTTTTTTTGATTTAAATGAAAATATTTCTTGCTAACGAGCGTTCCCTGCAATCTGGACGTAATTTGTTCTCGTCGAGAATGCCGGAAATGTTTTTAAATTCTTTTTAAACAGTGTTCCTTTCCAGATGTTATGGTTAAAACATCTATATCATACAGCTATGAACAATCAAATAATTGACACTTTAAAGGAGTCATTCAACGGTCCGCTTCTTCAAGAAAACCCTGATGCAAACGTAAGCAAGTCCGAGCGGATAATATCATTAGGTACTGGAGCCTTTATTCTTTTCAACGGAATAACGAATATCTTTTCCCATCCGTTAATTTCTTTGGGCAAGATTATGATTGGCGGATCTCTTTTGCAGCGTGGCCTTACGGGATACTGTCCGCTTAAATCTGCTATGGAAGATTCTTTCGAGACCCCCGCGCCACTACCTTTGAATTCCCCTCAGACATATTCGGTTTCTTAATTTAGAGCGAAGCTTCTATTAATAACCTTTATATTTCGAGGCCTTAACTCTCCGAGCTATGGCCTCATTTTTTTTTGCATAAAACTTGTTCAACATGAAAGCCATTAATCCACTTACCGGTGATCTCATAAAAGAATACGAAACTCTTTCATCATCGGAAGTAAGCGCGAAGCTGGAGAGATCAGAAAGGGCCTTCCTTAGCTGGAAGTCGTTGTCATACGAGGAACGTGGCGCATACCTGCGGCGTGTATCTGAAGTTCTCGAGTTCCGAAGACGACAACTCGCCGGGCTGATGGCCGAGGAAATGGGAAAGCCGGTAAAAGCTGGAATGGCGGAGATCGATAAATGCGCCTTAGTATGCAGCTATTATGCCGAGCACGCCGGGCAATTTCTTAAACAGGAACAGGTGAACACCGATGCCAGCGAGAGTTATATCACTTTTCAGCCCCTGGGCGTGATCCTGGCTGTGATGCCCTGGAACTTTCCTTTCTGGCAAAGTTTTCGATTTCTGGCGCCTGGACTAATGGCCGGTAATACCGCTGTCTTAAAGCACGCTTCCAATGTTCCAGGTTGCGCCCTGGCAATCGAAGAGGTTTTGCGGGAGGCCGGTCTTCCAGCGGATGTTTTTCAGACGCTGCTGGTTGGAAGCAGTGAAGTCGAAGAAATTATTAAAAATCCCATCATAAAAGCAGTGACCCTCACCGGAAGCACTGGGGCGGGAATGAAGGTTGCGGGACAAGCTGCTTCTTTGTTAAAAAAGGCTGTGCTTGAGCTCGGGGGAAGCGACCCTTATATTGTTTTGGAGGATGCTGATATCGATCTTGCAGCCTCCAAATGTGCAGAAAGCAGGCTGATTAATACAGGACAAAGCTGCATTGCTGCAAAACGCTTTATTGTAGTGGAGCAGGTTGCAGGGAGATTTATCGAGAGCTTCAAAGAAAAGATGGCTGCCCGGAAGCCAGGTGATCCAATGGATGAGCAGACCGAAATTGGACCAATGGCTACGGTTAACCTGCGTGATGAGTTGCATGAACAAGTACAAAAAAGCATAAAGGCGGGTGCGAAGTGTATTCTCGGCGGCAACATTGAGAAAGGACCGCATGCATTCTATCCACCAACCATTCTCATTAACGTAAAAGAAGGGATGCCTGCCTATGATGAAGAAATGTTCGGGCCGGTAGCGTCAGTCATTGTAGTGAAAGATGAGGCGGAAGCAATAAGTGTAGCAAATTCAACCGTCTTTGGTCTGGGTTCGGCGGTTTTTACGCAGGATCTGCAGCGTGCATCAAAGATCGCAGAAAGTATGATCGATGCAGGCTGCTGTTTTATCAACGACTATGTTCGCTCCATCCCAGAACTTCCCTTCGGTGGAATAAAGCAATCGGGTTACGGTAGAGAGTTAGGCGTCTATGGTATTAAAGAGTTCGTAAACGTAAAAACGATCTATCGGCCCTGACATTAACGAAACTTGTCATACGTACCAGCCTTTACGCTTTCGCTAAGGAAATGGTGCTCGGCGGCTGTAAGTTCAGTGACGGAGGTAATATTCACTACATCCCTCAGCTGGTCAAGAGTGCGGATACCTACTACCGCGGAAGCCACAGGGTGCTTCTTCAATGCATACATAATTGCGGTTTGAGAGGCGCTCCGCTTGGTACCTGCCACAAAGCAGACAGCTCTGGCCGCTGCCTCCACTTCTTCAGCTGAGTGGCTTAGATATTCCCGAGCCGGCTTTCCTGAAAGCAATCCTTGAGCGAGACTGCCGCGAGCAAGAACAGATATGTGACTTTCCTGAAGTAATTTGAACACACTTTCTTCAGGCCGCCTGTCCAGTACACTATATTGCATCATCACGCTGACAATAGCTGATCGGTTCAGATACTCTCTTATAACCTGCGGGCGTATGGAGGATATTCCGTATGCCCGGATCTTGCCTTGATCCACCAGCACGGTGAAGGCTTCGATGATGTCGTCTATCGGGTCCTCCAAAGTGCCGCCGTGCAGCTGGTATAAATCAATATAGTCGGTCTGCAACCTCCTGAGACTGTCTTCTACTGCCTTGATTATATAGTCTTTTCCCGGCACCCAATCCCATCCGCTGCCATCTTCTTTCCATTTGTTTCCCACCTTAGTGGCTATGATACAATCGGTGCGCCTCCTCTGAAGCAACTTCCCAACCTGTTTTTCGTTTTCTCCCTTATCATAAAGATCTGCGGTGTCGAAGAAATTGATTCCCGCTGCAATTGCCTCGTCGACAATGCGCTTGTTTACCTGCTCATCTTTTTCGAGAGACATGCATCCAAATCCAACTTCGCTGATCCTGATATCTGACTTTCCGACTCGATTGTATCTCATATCGTTCTTCTATTAATTCTAATTTAAGCTTATTTAATCTATTCTGCGTCTGAAATAGGGATATTTCAAAATTGTTGCTAATTTCCCCCTCTAATAACAAGTATGCACGAAAAAGAGTTTACGCCGGAGTTATATGTAGTGGGAGCAGGCCCGGGAGACCCGGAACTTATAACCGTAAAAGCACTGAAAGTCATCCAGCGAACACCGGTAATTCTGTATGATAATCTGGCTAATAAGGAGCTTCTGGACTTCGCGCGAACCGATTGCGAGTTAATTTATGTCGGTAAACACCCTTATGGTGATTACACCGCCCAGGAAACGATACATGAGATCATACGGGATAAAGCTTTTCAGAAGGGTATGGTGGTGCGTTTGAAGGGCGGGGACCCATTTATTTTTGGAAGAGGGTTTGAAGAAGTGCTATTCGCCAGACAGGTGGGAATTGCGACGTTTTATATACCAGGTATTACGAGTATGCAGGCTTCCGGCTTCAGTGATATCCCGCTCACACATCGCGCGATTAGTGAGGGTATCTGGGTGTTGACCGGAACTAAAAAGGACGGAGGGCTGTCTTCCGACCTGCGGCTCGCGATGAACAGCAATGCAACTGTTGTAATCTATATGGGCATGAAAAAGGTTCATGAGATTGCAGAGACGTATATATTGGAGGGTCGGGGGGATACGCCTGCCGCAATCATTCAGCATGCTACACATTTTAAAGAAAAGTCGGGAAGCGGCTTAGTAAAGGATTTGCCTGCTATTGCTGAACGTAACCAGCTGACACATCCCTCAATAATCATTATCGGTGGTGTAGTAGCTTTAAAGAACGCGCACTAGCGCTTTTGGAAGCTGATTAAGTCGTTAATCGTTCTTAGTGCTCTGGAAAGCAGTCCTGATCATGATCGGCCTTTAAGATCATTGCCAGATTTGATTCCCATTATTTAGGGAGATCACTGAAGTGTTTTCTGCCCCTGACGAAATATTGCCAAACAATCGATTTCTTGTAAAGTCCTTTATCATTAAACGGACTGCCGCTCCTGGCTCTTTTTCCCCGGTTCTTTCGGAGCTCAGAAAAAAATGACCGATGTGCCTTGCTTATAGCCATGGCATGTTTAAACTTTCCGGTAGACGCGAACTTTAAGAGGCTGATAAGGTCAAGCCAAAAGCGCATAAAGATGACATAAAAGCATCTGTCGGCATCCAGGTTTTTTACAAGCATGAAAAGGTTGTTTCTGAAGTTGAGATATGTTTTATATGGGTTCTCCGTTTCCAACGTTCCTCCACCGACGTGAAAAACCGTGGAATCAGCGCAATACATAATCTTCAGGCCTTGGCGCTTCAATCGCCAGCACAGATCAATCTCTTCCATATGGGCGAAGAAATCAGCATCGAAACCTTGAGCATCTTTCCAGTAGCGGCTTTTGATAAATAAAGCGGCGCCACTCGCCCAGAATATTTCAGACGACCTAGAATATTGTCCCTCATCTTTTTCTACGGTGTCAAATATCCTTCCCCGGCAGAATGGATACCCATAAGTGTCGATGAAGCCGCCTGCCGCACCAGCATGTTCAAAGAGCTCCGGACTATAGTAAGCCCTGATCTTCGGCTGTGCAGCAGCGATAAGTTCTTCACTTTCCATTAACGCAATGACGGGTTCAATCCAATCCGGGGTAACCTCAACATCAGAGTTAAGAAGAACGTAGTAGTCTGATTCCACCTGTTTTAGAACAGTATTATACCCTGAAGCGAACCCTTCGTTCTCTGCGTTTTGAATAATCTCAATAAAAGGAAAATTCGTCTTGACGTATTCCACAGAGTGATCAGTAGACGCATTGTCGGCTACAACTATCCGGAGATTAGTGTATGTCGAGTTCACTACTGAAGGAAGAAATTTCTCCAGAAGAGCCTGGCCATTCCAGTTTAAAATAACGATAGCTACACTCGGTTTATCTGACATCGCCTTGTAATTCGTTAAACTTCCAGCGTTTATGAGACCATAGCCACATCTCTGGCTTCTTAATTATAATTTGTTCCAGAAAGCGTGTATGAGCTTCTGTTATTTGATGGTCATGTGTTTCTCTCGGGTTTTCGAACAATGTGGTAAGATGGCATTCATAGAACCCACGTTTAACACGGTCCAGGTGTGCATATACAACCGGAATATTCATTTTTATGGCGATCTTTTCAATGCCCAGAAAAATTGCGGTACGCTGGTTCAGGAAGGTCGTGAAATATTGTGTCTCGCTGCGTACAGGCGTCTGGTCGCCTACGAGCGCCAGGCAAAACGTTTCCGATTTGTTTGCCAGCAGTGCCCGCAGCGTGCTCTTCATAGGAACCATAATAGCACCGAATCTGGATCGCCAGCCATTCAGGATCTTCTCAAAGTTCTTGTCCGATATAGGTTTATATACAACCATGCAGGGATCTGGGTAGAGGGATGATATAATTGGAGTGCCCCATTCCCAGTTACCGTAGTGCGCCGTCACAATCATAACGGGTCGCTTTTGGTCATAAAACTTCTGAATCAATTCTTTATTCGTGATTTTCAGCCTCTTTTGAATCGTCGCTTCAGATATCGACGCCATTTTAAGCGTTTCTACCATGATATCGACAAGGTTCAAGTAAAACTTCTTTTCTATGCTTCTGAGCTCATCTTCGGTTTTTTCAGGAAATGATCTCTTCAGATTTACCCTGACTACATTTCTCCTATACTTTATTACATGGTATAAAATGAGGTAAAGAAAATCGGCAAGTAAATACAGTACCCGGAACGGAAGTAATGAAATAATATATAGCGGATATTGGATAAGGCTTTTAAGAACCTTCTTCATCTGTATTTTTATAGTTAATTTCGTGCCAGCAAATACAAACATAGTACATAGCATGCACAAAGGCGCAATCTTTCCTTTATTTTACCTTCCACCTGTGGAGTTTTTTAGCCAGATGAAGGCTCACAAAGAGCAGATAGTCATCGAGGCTTCAGAGCATTTTCCGAAGCAAACTTTTCGTAACAGGGCTATCATTCACTCTCCTCAAGGCAAACTTGATCTTATTGTCCCGGTAATTAAAGGCTCTAAAGTGCATACAAAGGTAAAGGATGTAAAGATTAGCTACGACTTTAATTGGCAGCGATTACATTGGATGAGTATTCAGACTTCCTACAGACGTTCTGCTTATTTTGAATTTTATGAAGATGCATTTGCCAGGTTTTATCAAGAGAAGTGGGTGTTTTTATTTGATTATAACCTTGAACTGCTGGATCTTCTCAGTAAAAGCTTGAAGCTTGACCTTCCGCACACATTTACCTCTACCTACGAGGAAACGTATAACGATATGGATGACTTTCGGAAGTCGATTCATCCTAAACAGCCTCCGAGTCGCCATTTTAAAGAATACTTTCAGGTTTTTGATGACAGGAACGGCTTTTTGCCTAATTTGAGTATCGTTGACCTGCTGTTCAACCAGGGGCCGCAAAGTGCTGCTTTCCTGTAGTCCATTGCTGCCATCTGTTGGGTGGTACTCCTAAACGCTGATAACTTTTCTTCGAAAAGAAAACTGTATTTCAGTTCTGAAGTTTAAAGCTGTATGCCGGATTCATTTACTATTTTAGCGATCAATGCAATCATTTGAACTGAACAGAACGGATATTCAACGCCTTAAACAGGCGCTCGAAAGTGGGGATGAAGAATTAAAAGCCCTGCTTTCGGAATACCATGCTTCAGAAATCGCGATTCTGTTTGCCAGTCTCCCCCAGGAATCCAGAGATCATATTATCAATATCCTTCCGTCGGAAACCGCTTCCGAGATTATTGCTGAAATGGATGCTGAAATACATCCGGAGCGTATCCTCGAGAACCTTCATCCGGAACGGCGTTCGGAGATCATGGAAGAGCTCGACTATGATGATGCAACCGACATTCTAAGTCAGCTTTCTGAAGACACACAGAATGAAATCCTCAGTGACCTTGATGAAGAGGACGCCTCGCACATCCGTAACCTCCTGACCTTCGAAGAAGACACCGCAGGGGGACTGATGAACACGCAGGTGCTCAAGGTCAACAGCCGGCTTACCAAGACAGAGGCTCTTGACCAGATCATCAGACAGTCTGAAGAGATGGAAGAGTTTTACACCATCAATGTGGTGGATGACAAAAATCTGCTTTTGGGCATTGTATCGCTGAAAGATATTATTAAATCGCGAAATACTGTCCTGATTAAGGATCTTATTAAGGAAGATTTTGTATACGTTAAGGCTAATACAGACCAGGAAGAGGTTGCCCGGTTAATCTCGCAGTACAACCTGACCAGTATTCCCGTTGTCGACGATAATATGCATCTCCTCGGACGCATTACTTTCGATGACGTGATAGACGTTATGGAAGAAGAGAATACGGAAGACATCTTGAAAATATCCGGGGTTTCCGAAGATGAAGCACTTTCAGGTAATTGGCAGGAGGCTGTAAAAAGCCGTCTTCCCTGGCTCGTAGTTAATCTCGGAACGGCCTTCCTGGCTTCATCGGTAATAAGGCACTTCGAACCGACCATCAGCAAACTGCTGCTGCTGTCGGGCTATATGACTATGATTGCTGGTATGGGTGGTAACACCGCGACGCAGGCACTTGCCGTTACCATCAGGCGTATCTCTCTAAGTGATTTGACAGATAATCAGGCTTATCGTACGGTGCTTAAGGAATTTACGGTCGGGCTGATCAACGGCGCCTGTATAGGTCTCGTAGTTTTTCTTTTCGCCATATTTTATGACGGCAATCTCATGCTGGGACTAGTTATTTTCACAGCGATGACCGGCAACCTTATTCTTGCCGGTATAGCTGGTTCGTCCATTCCACTTATCCTGAAACGTATAGGAATAGATCCGGCTATAGCATCATCAATTATAATTACCACATTTACAGACGTTTTCGGCTTCTTATTGCTGTTAGGGCTCGCTTCAAAGCTTCTTTTGTAGCAGGCGAAACCAATAATTGGCATTTAATCCTCTGTAAATCGTTGAGTAGTCTTCAAAATATCCCCGGCAGTTTTATTTATAAACCCTAACTGATCCGTAATCAACCTGCTATCCTTGTTATCTTCCGTTGAAGGAAGTTGGGTATCAACTGCGAGAAGTTCTGTTTCCAGAAACGGCTCGTCATCACCCTGCAACTGAGATATCCCCTCGCAAAGCTGATACAAAGCTCGGCGGATCAGCTTTATGTGCGCCTGGTTTGCCTGTCTGGTACCGTCATTACGCAAAGCCGAGATAAGTGTAGCGATATACGAAGAAAGCATATGATTCAATACCATAAACTTGCTCGCTTCCCGTACCTTGATCTGCTTGCTTTTCGGTTCAGAAAGCATTCGCTGATAGGCAGATGCAAGGTTGGCCGAAGATACATAAAGCTCTTTTCTAATCAGTTTGTACTCAGTCAGATCAAGCTCTTTACCCATCAGCCCTTCAGCAACCTTAGTTAAGTACTCATAATTGGCAATTAGTAATTTCCGCATGTGTTTTCTTAATTGAGGGTATTCCCACGAAGGAAACAGGAGATAGCTGGCAATAAATGCGATGAAAGAACCAATGAAAGTATCCATTATTCTTTCTTGCACTAGGCTGAGGTTTCCCAATCCGATAAAGCTGAACATCAGCAGAATATAAGGAGTCATGAAAAGTACGCTGACGACGTAGTTCAGGCGCTGAAAGCTGTACGCACCGATCATAAATATCATCAAAAAGAAGAAACGAATAGTCGTGTCTTTAACATAATGAACGATGAGAGCCCCGGCAATCCCTCCAATGATCGTTCCTATTAAGCGTTCATAATTTCTTGTCTTCGTCAGGCTGAACCCTGGCTTTAGAATCACAACGATAGTTAAAAGGATCCAATAACTATGGTGGCCAAGCGGCAGAAGTTTAGATACGCCATAACCTATTATGGCTACAATCGCAACTCGAAGCGCATGCCTGAAGGTAGATGATTTGAAGCTTAAGTTCTCAATAAATAATTTAAGGTCGATCGTTTGTGTCTGGACAAATCTCCCCAGATCTTTTTCATTGCTTATACCCACATTTTCCAGGCCCTTCTTGCTGAAATAACTGTACATGTTCTCAATGCGACTAACCATATTCCGCACATTGATCAGAATTTTCTTAAGGACAAGATTGTTTTCAACCTGATCAATCCGGATCTTTAACTCCTCGAGCTGCTGTTTGAAATCCTGAACAGGCCTCGGTCTTTCATTAGCATTGATATCAAAGCTCATGTTTTCGAGCTCCCTGGCAAGATTGAAAATGATTTTGTTGAAATCCTTTAAAATACCGCTGGAGGAATAAGTGTTGCGTATGGCGGTGTAGTCGTAGTGAGTCGCCATCGTTTGCTCAAACAAATCAATGATATCAATAAACACCAACGTAAGTACTCTTGCTGTATTTGTTGGATCCTTCAGGAACATCTTATTTTTAAAGATGATTTCCCTGACATTATCCTGCTGCTGATGAACGATAATCTGCTGATCAATCAATTTTTTGTAAGTATCATCAAAATCAGCTTTCCCGTCATAAAAAAGCGCCTTCAGCTTAACATATTCGGCAACCTGCTCGATGCACTCAGCGATGGCATGCTGAGCGATCCGGTAAGGTCGAAACTGCGAAACTGCCAAACTAAGTCCCATATACCAGATTCCCCCCGCCAGCAGAAAACCTGTGTACTCAAAGATAGTTTTGATGGTAAAGTTTTGGTCAATATTGATGATCATGATCACCAACACCGCCGTCCCAATGGCTGATGCGCGGTTTCCAAATATGTTGAACATCGAGAAGAAGAAACATAAAAAGAAAACCTCAGCGACGATCAACAGGGGGTAATCGTTTATAAGTCCTGTTAGCAGAGAAACAATCACCATGAAGAGCATACAAAAAAGCATACCATTTCTCTTATGGACTACAGGCCCCGGATTATCGGGTATACTCGTTGTTATAGCTCCCATAGAAACGGCAATCCCTGTTTCCAGATGTCCTAGCTGTGAAAGCAGGAGGGGAGGAAGTAAGACTCCGAAGGAAATTCTAAGACCGTCTGTAAAATATTGGCTGTAAATGAAATTCTTTATTTCACGGGTTTGCTTCATAGAATATTTTGTGCCTAGCGAAGTTAGAAAATGTAATCGTCAAAGACTACACACGGAATATTTGTTTTCAACTTTCCTGTTTTGCTAATAAAATTAGTAATTTTACAGTATGTCAGAACGGGTTAGGGAAAAGTTGAAAATACTGGCCGATGCAGCCAAGTATGATGTTTCTTGTGCTTCAAGCGGAAGTACACGTAAAAATACAAACAAGGGCTTAGGCGATACAGGAAGTGGAATCTGCCATACTTACACGTCCGACGGTCGATGCGTATCTTTGCTAAAAATCTTATTAACCAACTTTTGTATTTACGACTGTGCTTATTGTGTCACGCGCAAAAGCAACGATATCGAACGGACAGCCTTTACCGTCAAAGAAGTAGTCGATCTGACCATTAATTTCTATAGAAGAAATTACATCGAGGGGCTGTTTTTAAGTTCCGGGATTTTCAAGAACGCTGATTATACCATGGAAAGATTGGTACGCGTAGCAAAGGAGTTGCGGCAGCAACATAAATTCAATGGATATATCCATTTGAAGACAATCCCGGGGGCGAGTGATGAGCTGATGAAGGAGGCAGGTTTGTATGCAGACAGGCTGAGCGTAAATATCGAAATACCTACTGAAAGTGGATTGAAGCTTTTAGCGCCCGACAAAGATCGGCAGGACATGATTCGTCCCATGAACTACCTCAAGAATGAAATTATTCAAAACAAGGAGGAGCGAAAGCTATTTCGGAAGTCGCCTTTATTTGTTCCTGCGGGGCAGAGTTCTCAAATGATCATTGGAGCTACCAAGGAGACCGATAAGGATATCATGTATACGGCTGATAGTATGTATCGAAATTTTAGCTTAAAAAGAGTCTACTATTCGGGCTATGTGCCTATCAGCAACGATAGCCGGCTACCTATGTTGAACACCGCAGTTCCCATGGTTCGGGAGAACCGTTTGTATCAGGCAGACTGGCTTATGCGCTTCTATGGCTTCAATGTGCGGGAGCTTCTTAACCCGGCGACCCCACATCTGGATCTCGATATAGATCCTAAGCTGGGCTGGGCGCTAAGGAATCTTGACAAGTTTCCCATAGATATCAACAAGGCAGATTTGCATCTTATATTGCGGGTTCCCGGAATCGGTGTTCAGTCCGCTCAAAAGATCGTCTCCGCCCGTAATTATCAGCGGTTGAACTGGGATCATCTCAAGAAGCTCGGTGTTGCACTTAATCGCGCGCAATATTTTATCATCTGCAGCAGTCGGGACTTTGAGCGGCGAAATCTCTCCGCCGCCCAAATCAAACAGTATATCTTATCAACATCGGCGAGTAAATATCTCAAAAGTCAGCCCGCTCAACTTGAATTATTTACATGACGATACTGGTTTTTGATGGCAGCTGGCACGGTTTGCTATGCTGTGTTTTCGATGTCTTTGAATACAAATTAGGCCCTGTCTCCGTGAGTGCCTGTTCCCATAATCAGGCAGATGCTTTTGGTGCTGAAAGACTGGTCTGTACTGATCCGGCGCATGCTGCTCGCGTGTCTAAAGGTTTATCCGGCAAGCTTTCCGCAAAAGCTATGGCCGACTTATATGCTTGCTTCCTCTCTGAATGGTCTGAAGCTCCTTCTCTTATCGTCCGCTATGCCCGGGCCGTTTTTTCAGAAGGCTTGACTGAAAATGCCTACGGTCATCCCGATGTGTTGAAAGTTACGCAGATCGCAAAGAGGGTAAGCCGGGAGAGGCACCGGATGAAAGCCTTTATACGTTTTCAGCTGACCTCCGATGGTATCTATTTCGCCCAGATTGAGCCAGATTTCAATGTAATCCCTTTAATTGCCGGGCACTTCAAAAGGCGCTATGCCGATCAGGAATGGATCATCTACGATAAAAAAAGGCAGTATGGGATATATTATGACCTTAAAAAAGTTGAAGAGGTCCAATTTACCTTCAGCGAAGGAAAACCGAATCCCAGTGCATTTACTGAATCAGAGGCACTATATCAAACTATGTGGAGAGATTATTTCAAACACGTTTCGATTGACTCGCGTAAAAACACTGCTTTGCATCTGCGTCATGTTCCCAAAAGGTATTGGAAGCATCTGATTGAAAAGCAGGTTTACTGAGTTTGCTCCGGCGGATCGTCATTTTTCTTCTTTTTCTTAAAAATTCCTAATCCCTTTTTAAATATCCGCTTGAAAAAGCTTTCCTTCTTCACTGGCTCTTCAACAATTTCGTCTTCAACGAAAAGCGGACAGTTGAGCCGTGCGGTGACATCAGCACCCAGAGGTCTGAACTTACTATAACGGTAAAGCGAGAACTGCGGCTTAGAAACCAGGCTTTTCATGAAAGTGGCCCAAACAGGCAGTGCAGTGTTTGCACCCTGACCAAGCTTCAAAGATCTGAACCGAACCAGGGGATTTTCGGCTCCCACCCAAACGCCTGTTACCAGCTTTGGTGTTATGCCTATAAACCATCCGTCTGCCTGGTTTTGTGTCGTACCTGTCTTACCGGCCATATCCATACTTAGCCCGAAGTCTGTCTTTAGCCGGGAGGCACTGCCCGCATCAACAACACCCCGCATCATTTCCAGCATCGTCGCCGCGTTCCTGGCCGATATGACTTGTGTTCCTTCAGATTTCTTTGCCGCATGAATTACTTTGCCGTCTCGGTCCTTTATTTGTGTAATAGAAACCGGTTTGATGAGCCGACCCGTGTTAGCGAACACTGTATAGGCCCCTACAAGCTCTAAAAGCGACAGACTTGCTGTTCCCAATGATATCGAAGGCACTGTTGGTATTTCACTTGCGATGCCCATCCTATGCGCTAAAGAGATCGTTTGAGGGATCCCGGTTTGCATCATCAGTTGCGCGGAAACGGTGTTGACAGAATAGGCGAGAGCCCCTTTCATGGAATACTTTCCTGAATAACGTCCATCCGAATTTTGAGGGGACCAGTTTTCAAACTGCGGATAGGTAACCCGTTTATTCTCAATAAGCATGCATGGATCTATTCCTTTTTCCAAAGCTGCGGTATACAATATCGGTTTGAAGGTCGAACCAACCTGTCGACGGGATAAGATATGATCATATTTGAATACCTGGTGGTGAATGCCGCCCACCCACGCTTTCACATGCCCTGTTGCCGGTTCGATGGAGATCAGTCCGGTGTTCAGAATTCTCTGATAGTATTTGATGGAGTCAAGGGGACTCATCGTCACCTGTTTATTTCCTCCCCACGCAAATAGCGTCATGGGGCGCTTTTTGTTAAAAGTCTCACGGATCACCTCGTCTGATTTACCGGCTTCCTTTAAAAGGCTGTAGCGGTCTGACTTCTGCATAGCTGAAGTAATCACCGAGGTATTATTTCCCCAAGGCGCCTGGTTCCGCCAGTGACTGTCAAATATTCGTTGAAGTTTCGTCATCTGCGTCCTGACGGCACGCTCCGCTTCCATTTGTATGCGCGAATCGATCGTGGTATAGATTTTTAGCCCGTCTGTATAAAGATCATAGGGTTTTTCATCCTCGTCCAGGTGGGTTTCAGCCCATTTTAGAAGTTCCTTGCGCAAATATTCCCGTAAATAGGGGGCGATTCCCTGTCCGGCCCTGTTCTTATTATAGCTGAGAATTAGCGGTCTAAGCTTAACCGAGTCAGCTTCAGGAGCGTTAATATAACCTTCCCGAACCATTTGCCCTATAACCACATTCCGGCGCTCCAAAGAGCGTTGGGGATATCTGGCCGGATTATAGGTCGTATTTGCCTTAAGCATGCCAATCAAAACAGCCGCTTCTTCCATCTTCAAATCACTGGATGCCTTATTGAAGAACACCCTTGACGCTCGTTCAATTCCATAGATATTACCACCCATCGGAACGGTATTCAGGTACAGCTCGATGATCTCTTCCTTGCTGTATACTGCTTCCAGACGTACCGCCGTGATCATCTCCCTGACCTTATTAATGGGTGTACTTAGAAACTTGTGCGATTGTCTTGGAAACAAGTTCTTCGCTAACTGCTGACTTAAGGTACTTCCGCCTCCTGAACTTTCGTCCTGCAGCAAAATGCTCTTCACTATTACGCGTAACAAACCTCGCATGTCAACCCCCTTATGCTCGTAGAAGCGCGCATCTTCCGTGGCCACAAGTGCCTTAACGACAAAAGGAGATATAGACGTGTACTTTACGTTAGTACGGTCCTGAATAAAGTACCGGCCTATTAATACACTGTCTGCGGTATAGATCTCTGAGGCGCTGTTATTTTGAAGCGATTTAAGTGTTTTCTTTGTTGGGACCTCGCCAAAAAAGCCGAAGTAAATACACAGGTAAAACACGAAGCCGGCCACAATGAAAGCCAGTACAATCTTAAGCAGTACCCGGAGTGCGAAGGAGGTAGAAGGACGCATCATAGATGCAAATATCAGACTTCCAGAACAAAGAATGGAAATTCATATCCTATACGTGACAAAATCGGCTTAGCTACATTATAAACAGGCACTCCACCTGAGGTTTCGCCTTGAAGCTGCCCCACGTGCGCATGGCCATGAAATGCTGCTACAACGTTTCTCCTGGTCAGGGGTTCCGCCAACCGGGATGAACCAAGAAAAGGAAATATTTGCTCCGGTTCTCCTTTTACCGTTTCCTTGATCGGGGAGTAATGGAGCAGAACAATCTTCTTGATGCTTTCATGTTCCTGATCCAGTCTCGCTAAAGCCCTGTCCAGATGCAAAGCCTCGTCTACAGCTTCCTGCACAAACGCTTTCATGGCGCCCTCACCAAACATGGAGAGCATGTGTCCGTCGAATCCTCCGCCAAATCCCTTAACACCAGCAAAACCTATTCCCTCAACCACAACTGCTTCCCCGTCAAGAATAGTCATATTGTTATTCTGTAGTATCTGTCTGATCAGCTTATGTCTGCCTTTTTCATAATCATGGTTACCTAACACACCGATCACCGGAATGGTGCATGACTTCAGCTCCTGAGCTAAAACTTCTGCCTCACCTTCATCCCCGGTATCTGTCAGATCCCCGCAAATGAGCAATACATCCGCCTGACGGGATACCTCTTTAAAATATTCAGACCATTTACCTTTGTCAGACTCCCTGATATGGACATCACCCACAGCTGCAATACGTACCCTCTTATTTTCATTCTCCATACTAAACAGTTTTAATAGTACACACTTTATAATCCCATTCTTTGATATCGATCTTGTACTGAGTCTGGTCGATTATCGGTCCCCTGCAGACTTTTTCCAGTGATGCAGGGATGTCATATTGCTCCCGGGCCCGCTCCATAAGCTCGTCAAACAACCACTTCGGGATGATGTCATAGTAATCTGAAGGATAGACGAACTGGAAAATAAGGATCTGTGACAATAGCAGGTGCCAGTGCTGATCCAGACGAAAAAGAAGCCTTTTCCAATCCAGGTGCTTTCCATATTTCAACAGCGTGTGGTTGATGTCCGCGCTGTCATGTCTCTCCCGGTTCTGAACGTAAATCTTACACCATATGAGCTCTTCAGCAGGCAGGAACTTTACCGGAATACCCTCAAACTCGCCACTCTGCGCGTGCTCATACCAGGTATCATCAACCGTGCAGATATTGTTCACCGTGTCAAATATAATATCAATAAAAAAATCGCCCTTATAGACCTTCGCCAGCCAGCGGATGTCGGTTAGCTCAGTCTCATAACCGTTGTCGGCAAAATGTTTAAGAATTTTAGTGTACTCGCTTGGCTTGCAAAAAATATCCAGGTCTTTTGTATCTCTGAATATTCCTGTGTAGTTGAACATGGCGAAGGCGCCGCCAAGCATATAGTTGGCACCACTGCTGTTCAATATCTCAAGAGCTTCTTTGTATATCTTGTTTGATTCTGTCTTCTGTTCCTCGGTTTCAATCATAAAAGTATGCGGTATAAATGCAGTAACTATAACCCTCTATGCGGGTATAATGTTTGAATTCCCGATAATCGATCTGTCGTGGATATGATTATCTTTGATGCTGGTATTAAACAGATACATGAAAGACTTTTCAAAATATTACATCATACCTGCCTCTCCGGAGGAGGTCTATACTGCACTTACAAACCCTGTTACCATTCATCTGTGGAGTGGGGAAGAAGCGGAGATGTCCACTGAGCCCGGTTCTGAATTCTCTTTGTGGGAAGGCAGCATTGTAGGGAAAAATCTGGAATTTGAGCCCGGAAGGAAGATTGTGCAGCAGTGGTACTTCGGTGATCAGCCGGAAGAGTCCATCGTCACCATAAAGCTCCATCCGCACAAACACGGAACTTCCGTTGAATTAAAGCACACGAATATATCAGACGAGGCCTATGACGATATCGTAGAAGGATGGAATGAAGTGTACTTTCAGTCACTGGAAGATTTCTACAGTGAATAACAGCCAATGACCATACCCGTTGTCTGCGCTTTGATAGCGAGCGATGATGGAAAGGTGCTCGCAGCACGCAGAAGCTCTTCCATGGATCTGCCTGGTAAATGGGAATTTCCGGGAGGAAAGGTCGAGCCCGGAGAAACACCCCGGAAGGCACTCATCAGGGAGATAGAGGAGGAACTGGGTATTCTGGTAAGAATATCCGCGACAATGTCTGCCAACGTCCATCATTACAAAGAGAAAACCATAAAGCTCATTCCATTCGTTTGTTCTATCATTTCTGGCGAAGTATGCCTGAAAGAGCATCAGTCATGGAGCTGGTTTGACCGTGACGAGCTGGAAGATCTCGACTGGGCGGAAGCAGATATTCCGGTTCTAAAGGAATATCTGCTGATGCGGGGTTAATGACATGTCGTCGCGGTTCAAGTGCTATCAGTCCGCTACTTTCGTAGCTCCAGCACCTGAACTCCATCAGAGCCGTCCGTAGACTTCAGAATCTGAAGCTTCCGTGAGTTTTCAACTTGTATCCAGGTTTTATTGAACTCGTCATCCGCCCCGTGTATAGTAACGTAGTTGTCGAAAAGGTTCCATTTAAAAGATGTCAGACTCTCCACCTTATTGTTCAAAATGGAGTACTTCACTTCCTTTTCTCCGGTTTTATTACTCTTAAACTTCATGGTGCCGATATTAGTCACGGTCACCTCATTTTTACCTCCTGGTACTATCCGCTGATACTTCGCGATATCCCAGGTACCCACAATCTTTTCAGAACAGGAAGAAAGCGAGATAAGGAAAACCGCTAAACTTAGATAGGAGATTTTTTTCATATTTATTTAAATTTTGTTTCAATAATACGCATTCCAGTATTATAATCACCGAACAACGTATTCAGATGATTGTTTTCTCCCTTTGATGCACAGCCGGTAGCCAGACGGAAAAAATACGCAGTATCTCCACGATATCAATATCTTTGGCAATAAGCGTTGCAGAACATGTCCGAACATCATCATCACCACCATTGCCATCACGGCACTGGAAACCAGGAAAATATATTTGGTTCAAAAACGGAACTGCGTTTTAGCATCCTTTCCGGCTCGTTTCTTCTTCTCGGCTTTATACTGTCATTTATTCCGGGTATTAATTTCTGGGTGCCTCTCACCAGCTATATCCTGTCGTTCTTCTTCGGCGGATTCTATGCCTTAAAAGAAGCGGCAGCCAGTATCGTAAAGGGACGTTTTGATATCGACTTTCTCATGCTGGCAGCAGCTTTGGGAGCTGCCTCACTTGGTGAATGGGCTGAAGGAGCCCTATTGCTTTTCCTGTTTAGTCTCGGACACGCATTGGAGCATTCAGCAATGGATAAAGCCAGGAAATCTATCTCCGCGCTTTCTGAACTAAGTCCTAAAACCGCTTTAGTTAAGAGCGGGGAGGGGCTTGTAGAAGTCTTGATTGAAGCGCTTAGGATTGATGATATTGTAATAGTTAAACCCGACTCCAAGATCCCGGCTGACGGCGTTGTCGTAAAAGGGAGAGGAGCTGTTAACCAGTCGCCTATTACCGGAGAAAGCATTCCCGCTGATAAAGTGCCACTGGATAATGTCAGCAATGACCATATCGATATCAACGAGGTGAATGCGGAGAACCGGGTTTTCGCCGGTACCATCAACGGAAGTTCCGAGCTGCACGTCAGAGTCCTTAAGTTAGCTGCAGACTCAACGCTCTCCCGCCTCATTAAGCTTGTCAGCGACACGAAAGCCAAAAAGTCCAGAACCCAGCGCTTCACAGATGAGGTACAGATCCATTACGTACCTGCGGTTATTGCGTTGGTTGCCATGCTTCTTTGTGCCTTTCTGTTTATCGATGAAACGTTCAGCGACAGCTTCTACCGGGCAATGGCCGTGCTCGTCGCTGCAAGTCCCTGTGCCCTCGCAATCTCCACGCCCAGTGCAGTACTTAGCGGAATTGCCCGTGGGGCCCGGGGCGGCGTGCTTTTCAAGGGTGGGGGGCCATTGGAAGAACTCGGTGGTCTCCGTGCAATAGCTTTCGACAAAACGGGAACACTAACCGAAGGCAAACCTCAACTGACATCTGTAGTCGGATTAAACGGAACCTCCCAAGATGAGGTATTACTGCTTGCCGCAGCCGTCGAACGTCACAGTAATCACCCAGTAGCAGCAGCCGTCGTAAGGGCAGCCGCGGCGATGCCTGAATTACACCATCAAACCGTTAGCAATGTGGCCTCAGTTCACGGACATGGTATAAGCGCATCGGTGAACGGTTCAAAAGTCATAGTCGGTAATATAGCCTTCGTGAAGGATCTTCCCCACGATGTTAGACAGCTTGCTTTAGCTAAAGAAAGCGAGGGTAAAACGACCATACTCGTTAAACGAAACGACCAGGTGATAGGCATCATAACGGTGATGGATACTCCCCGCCCGGAGGCAGCGGAAACCATAAGCCGCCTGAAAAAGCTGGGAATTAAACGAATGGTCATGCTCAGCGGTGATAATCAGCAGGTGGCAGACGATGTGGCCAGGCAGACAGGTATGAGCGAAGCGTGGGGAGGCTTGTTACCCGAACAAAAGCTCGATGCAATAGCGGCATTGCTGAAGCGGGAGGAAAGGGTCGCCATGGTCGGTGATGGGGTGAACGACGCTCCTGCGATGGCAAAGAGCAGTGTCGGTATCGCGATGGGTGCCGCAGGGTCAGATGTAGCGCTCGAAACGGCCGACGTTGCACTCATGAGTGACAGGCTCAGCAGTTTGCCGTTCGCGATAGGCCTCAGCAGGCAGTCTCATCGGATCACCAAACAAAACTTATGTATCAGCCTGGGTATGGTGGCTATCCTCGTGCCGCTGACTATACTTGACGTCGCCAGTATCGGCATAGCCGTGGTAGGTCATGAAGGGTCAACTCTTCTCGTTGTCTTTAACGCACTCCGCCTGCTTACCTATCAGTATAAGGGCTGATCGGATTGCCAGGAGGTTTATCCTGAGACATATTTTCCGCCGGGTAGCTTATTGACAAGGAGAATAACAGTCCCCGATGCGGCCAGACAAAAAATAACTGTAAGGGGTATGCCGATTAGCGGATAGCTGTTCAGCCAGGGAAGCTTCACCTGGCTAAGTACCAACACATGGACCAGATAGATCCCGTAGCTATACTGGTTAATAAAAGATCCAGCCTGGTTAGACAGACGCCAGCCAGAACATCTGAACAACATGAACACACCTACAGAAAAGAGCAGGATATTGGGACTGGTATAGCCATAAAAAGCCGCATCGAATGTCCCCCTTTGATTTGAAAGCCAGAAAGTTCCAATTGTCGTAATCAGCAATCCAAGCACAATGAATAGCAGAGAAACCAGCCTTGTGTTCTTGTTGAGATCTTTCTTTCCGAGATAGTATCCCAAAGGCAGATATCCCAGATACCGCAGCACATCATAAATTTCAGTATCCGTGCCCAAGAAGTCTATACAAAAAATAAGTAGAAACCAGATTCCCGTAAATCCCAGCAGCAAATGGTCTGAAGCACTTCTCACAAGCCCCCCGATGAATGGAATCAGGATGTAAAGCCCCATGATCATATAGATATACCAGAAATGATAGGAGATGGTGTCTTCGGCTAGCTGCTTCCAAAAGAAGCTCAGGTACTCGGCTATTGACATATGCCAAAGACGGCTGGTCTTTACTGAAAGTTGGAGCAGGCTATAAATAAGGCTCCAGAAGAGGAAAGGAAAGACAATTCTCAGAAACCGTTTGCGGAAGAATACTGCAGTAGAACTGTAGTTACGCAGAAGAAGCGCTCCGGAAAGCATTACAAATACCGGAACACAAAAGCGGGCAAGGCAATCTATAATATTTGCCGTCCACCAGATGCTTTGAGGTACTTGTCCGAATAGTGGTGGTATGGAAGCAGATGCATGGACGGTGATGACCGCAACCGTAGCGGCGACACGAAGGCTATCAGCCCAGACAAACTTTTTCTTTTCTTCCATCAAATTTTATACTGGTGTGGAACCTCAAGGCTCCACACCAACACAAACTATTATGCAGTTGCCAGTTTGCTCACGTTTCGGTAAACAAACTCATTGTAAATATGTCTTCTCGCGAAACGGCCGGGAGAATCAGCATTGATCAACTTGGTGTACACAGCCTTTGGTACGTCGAAATATTCATAAGCACTGCCATCAGCGAATGTAATCTTCAGCGTTTGTGCTTTGTATTCAAAATCAGCAATACCGCTTGTACCGGTAGTAGTAGCATATTCCTCCTGGTTTGCCAGCCTCGTTTCAGGGGCGATGCTCACCAGAAAATGGTATGCCTCAATAATTTCCTTGCTCTTTGCTTCTGCCTGTAATTGTTCTTCCGGGTTGTCCTGAAATTTATCAGGATGACAATCCTTCATAAAATTTCGGTAAATCGTTTTCAAATCTTTTAACTCAGTACTCTCATTAACTCCTAAGAGCTTTCTAAAATCTACAATCTTCTTCATGAATGTTTTTGGTGATTATTGCCTTTGAAGAAAACAGGCAAACGAGATGCGATATGCTTAATTTTCAAGGAATAAGCCGCAAAGGTAAGAAAATTTCTCATACCATGAGACTGCATCATGAAATGTTTGGCAAACATCCTCTTAATTCATGGTGCCGGAAGGTTTGATAATTTGATATTTTCCGCTTAAGTGCATCAGGCTGAACATATACAGCAAGCCGTCGTAATAGGGGTCAAAGTAGCCGTCTTCATAGGGCTCCAGTTTGGCATTCCATATTTTATGCACGAAGTCGGTACTGTTCTTTTCCTTGTTTAGAAAGGATGCCGTCGCGGCGGTAGATATCAAGCCAAGGGAGTGTCTGAGCTTTTTGAATCCTCCGGCCTGCAAAATAAACTCGGGAAGAGTGCCATCCATGTTAAACTGGTCTTCGAAGCGGTCCATTCCCCTTGAACGCAAAAAGGTCTGAAAACGCTTTCCGTAATCCTCCTGCCAGGCCTTATCTTTACCAAACCAGATATAGTCCATTGAAATATTCATCGGAACCCTCCAGGAATCGTAGCGAAACGCGGCAGGTGCCCAGGGTGTAGAGTGAGGAGCACCGCTGAACTCAGTAAAATCCGGATTCAAACCCGTTACAGGATGGCAGGCCCTGTGAAGGAAAGCGCGGGCCGTATCGGCACAGTCTCGGTAGAACTGTTCGTGGCCGTCTTTCGCATATAATGCCCAGATCTCATAAAACGCAGGTAAATGATAGGAGGGGTCGGTCCAGTTATAACTCCTCCCTTCAGGTACAAATGATATCTGCTTATGCTCCGTGTTGATGAGGTTATAAATATTTCCCGTGCCATCTTTCTTCCACATCTCATCCAATATTTCCCGCGCTTCATTGTAATAATGGATACCGGTGTCATTGCCCCACTTATTCGCAGCAAATAACAGGCTGGTGATGTAGTAGAGCTCCCCGTCCGATGCTGAGCCTTCAGCGTTCTTCTTCAGGGTCTTTGGATTGATGCTCCAGGCAAAATATGCCTTCCTGGGTCCGTCCTGGTGCTGTAGGTATTTCTTCGACCATCTCCAGATGCGGTCAAAAACATCCTTCTTGTTCAGTTGTACCGCAACCATCATCCCATAAGAAAGACCCTCTGTTCTGGCGTCATTGTTCTTCAGATCAGACACATAAGCCATGGTGTCTCCCACTTCAAAATAAATACGGTTCGGCCCTTCAAACAGGTCCTGATAAGCCTTATTGAGCTTTTTATCAATGTCTCTCTGTTTATAGCCTGCCTCGAGAAACAGATTAGGATAGGTATTCGAATCAAACGCAGGCTGACCTGATTTCCTGCGTTGATTCCCGTTTTGGCCATTTGCATAATTAGCAAACAGAGCCGCCGACAATAGTAAGATGATATAGATGGGCTTCATAAATACAGTTGATACTAGTCTTTGAATAATAGAGGTGCTAATACGTGCAGACTGCGGCGCCAGGTCTGAAACTCGTGACGTGTATTGGGAGAAACATACGATACCGCATTAAATCCTGCAGTCTTCAGCGCATCCGTAGCTTTTGTTATCCCATCAGGATTTTCAAACTGACCAGTGCTCAGGAAGATCAGCTTAACTTTTGATTTATCTTTAATTTCTTCAGGTTTATATGTGCCGCCACTTAAGAGGGCGTAATGCGAGAATACGTCCGGACGGGCAAGCGTAATCGTATGAGTTTCGAATCCCCCCATCGATAAACCAGCCATCGCACGATTTGCCTGATTAGGAATAGTACGAAAAGTTGCGTCTACATAGGGCATCAGTTCGTCGAGCAGAACTGTTTGAAAAGGCTTGATGTCAAAACTTCTTAACCCTCCCGCCCTTGGTCTGATAACATTTGTCATTCCATACGTCATCACAATGATAAAAGGTTTGGTTTTTCCTTCCGCAATGAGGTTGTCCATGATCAGATTGGCACGGCCCTGATTACTCCAGGCGGTTTCATCTTCGCCCCAGCCATGTTGCAGGTATAACACAGGATAACGTTTGGTGTTATTCTTGTCATATCCGGGTGGAGTATAAACAAATGCTCTGCGCGATGTACTGGTGCTTTTTGATGGAAACAAAATTTGATGAACATGACCATGCGGCACATCTTTCAGAGCGTAAAAGTCCTGGTCATGTGCAGGTATTTCTATGCCGCTTTCCCAACGTGTTGAGCCATAAAAATTTAAGGCTCCCGGGTCATTAAATACTCCGCCGTCAACGGTGACATGATAATAATGGAAGCCTTCTTCCATTGGTCCTTTGGTGGTGCCTGTCCAAACGCTGTCCGCGCCCTTTGTAAGAACGGTTCCGCCGCTGGTTCCGCCAAGGCCCAGACTCACAACAACATGCTGCGCCATAGGTGCTACAATGCGGAATCGTGCATATCCCTGGGAGTTCACCTGAGGGTATTCTTGTCCGGGTTGGTTAAATGTAGAAGGTTTAAAGTCGTCCTTGACCGGGGAGCCAGTTTGTGCGAAACCAGTTCCGCTAAATAGTATCGTTGCTGCAACGATTGCCAGAGATTTTAAGTTCATGTGATGATTATATTTCGGTTTATAAATAACGGTGTTGTCTAGTGGAAGATTTCCTGCAGGGTGGTGGCCAGAAATAGTCTGCAGTTCATCCAGGTATGGCCGCCGGGCACAATATAAGTCTTCACATGCAGGCCCTTTTCTTTAAACATGGATATGTTCTGCTTCACACTCTCGTACAGAAAATCTTCTGTGCCCACGCTGATGGTGAATAATTTCAGCCTGTTGTTGATCTGGTTCCCGTCGGGCGACCAGCTGCTGAAGTTTTTCCTGAATTCTTCTGTAGCTGTATAAGGAGCATACGAGCACACATATGCAAACTTATCTGTATGGGTTAGCCCGATGTTCAGCGTTTGTCCACCCCCTACAGAAAACCCGGCTACAGCCCTGTTCTTGCTATCCTTCAATACCCGGTAATGATCTTCCACAAAAGCAATGAGATCGTTTACTACATCCTGAGCAAATGAGGGCATCGGGTCGGGACGTACGTTGCCATAGGGCATCACGATGATCATTGGTACGGCTTTACCGTCAGCGATCAGATTGTCAGCAATAAGATGGGCCCGCCCAACTTTGGTCCAGGTTTCTTCTGTGTCCGAACCTCCGTGGATCAGGTATAATACCGGATAGGCTGTTTTACCACTCGCATCATAGCCGGGGGGCGTATAAACAAGCGCCCGGCGCAGGGTGTCCAGCGTCGCAGATTTATAGTACCTGTAATCGATTTTTCCATGTGGTACATCCCTTAGCGAATGCACAAGTGGTACGCTTCCGGGAATATCGACTATACTGCGCTTGAATCGTTCGTTGGCAAACAAGTAAGTGTTGTTCGGATCTGCCACCTGTACGCTGTCCACCAAAAAACTGTACGGGTAAATATCAGGTTTAACCGGTCCCACGGTGATACTCCATAAGCCTGTCGCATCTTTGGCCATCAATTGAGAAGAACTCAAAAACTCGCCGTCGAGTATCACGCGCTTCGCATCTGGATGGAAGTATCGGAAGGTAACGCGGTCATCGGCATGAACTTCAGGCGAATGAGGAGGAACGGGCCGTTGAGCTGCGGCAGCAATGGGTATTAAAAAAAACGCAATGATATAAAGGTATTTTTTCATCTGGGCTATTTAAATAGAAGTTGCGCGGTTTCAGTAACATAGGTCTTAACGTTCATCCAGGTATGGCCGCCTGGGGTAATCAGGCTGGTATGTTTTACCTTTTTCTCCTTCAGGAAATCAATGAACTTTACGGCGTCATGGTACAGAAAGTCTTCGTTTCCAACACCTATCCAGAACAATTTCAGATCCTTATTCGTACTGACCGGATCGTCATAAACATGCTTAAAGGTTTTTTCCATTTCGGGGGTAGACAGGTAGGCACTGTAGCAGCATATCCAGGAAAACTGGTCCATATTGCCGAAAGCGGTCCGCAGCGTTTGACCACCACCCCTTGAAAAGCCGCCTATAGCCCGATTCTCCCGATTGTTCAAAGTGCGGTAATTTCGTTCGACATACGGGATGAGCTTCGTTATCAGATCAGTTTCAAACATTTTGGCGCGGTTCACTGCATCTTCACCATCACGTGACATCAGATCAGTTGGCTTTGACCGACCCTTCTGCTCGGCAATTCTTGCGGCCGGATTCCCATAAGGCATCACCACAATCATAGGCTTGGCCTTTCCTTCGGCGATCAGGTTATCCAGAATAAAATTTGTTCGTCCTACTTTATAAAAGGTCTCCTCTGTATCGGTGGTTCCGCTTATCAGGTAGAAAACAGGAAATCTTTCTGACGTATTCTTATCATACCCCGGTGGCGTATATATCACAACAGAACCGGTACTGCCTTCTATGGAGGGATAATTGGCGTAAGACACTGCACCATGGGGCACGTCTCGCTGCGCGTGTATCAATGGAGGTTCGCCCGGAACATCCAAAAGGCTGCCCTTGAAACGTTCATTGGGGAAAAAGTCGACGTTCGCAGGGTCCATCACCGTTACACCGTCTACACGGAAACTGTAAGGATAGATATCCGGCTTTATTGGTCCCACTGTTACGCTCCACACACCGTAGCCATCTTTCACCATCGGCACTTTTCCAGGAGGAAATTGCCCATCTAATATTACTTCTTTTGCACCGGGGGCCCGGTAACTGAATGTTACTTTTTTGTCGGCATGAACCTTTGGCGATATGATCAATGGTCCCGTTGGCGGTTGGCTCATCACAAAGCCCGAAATACAGAGCATCGCTCCGATAAACAATAAGCGTATAATCGACTTTATACGCATAGCTCCTTTTGAATGCATAGGTTTTTTTAAAGGGTAGGTTAAAATGGTATTGGTTAAAGCAAAAGTAGATACAGACATCTATAGAATATCGCACGTTTGACTAAAACTATATACCAAATGTCAAATTGGCTCCTGATATAGGTTTCGTAGAAGTGATTGAACTTATCAATCGTACTTCGGATATAACATTACTGGAACAAAAACCATTTAATTTCAGTTTAGAGGCTACAATCAATAACTTTACCGCACACGAATCTGTGGAAGAAATTGTGACACTATGTTACCATTAGTATAACAAACCATATTTTGATGAGAAATATTTGCTTTTTACTGACTGTATTATTGTTCTCCAGCGCCTGCTATGACAAGAAAAAAGAAGATTCTTTAAGGAGAAAAGAAATTGAGCTGTCTCAAAAAGAGCAAGAGCTTCTGCTGAAAGAGAAAACACTTCAGATAAAAGAACAGGAGTTGACGGAGCGGGTGAAACAGCTTGATACCAGTAGTGTGAATGCGGCAGATACAGCTTTGTACAACGAAGATCTCGTCGGTAACTGGTCAGTCAAAATGATTTGTACGGAAACGAGCTGTCCTGGCTCCGCAATCGGCGATACGAAAAACGAACAATGGGAAATAGGTTATCAGAATGATGTCTTAATTGCGAAAGCTATAGTAAGGGGGAAACTTGTCCGCGTTTATTCAGGCATTTCTACGGCCAGGGGCATAGAGCTGGTTGCAAGGCCGAGCGAAGAACAGGCTGATGCTTCTACGCGAATGATTGTCAGAATGCAGATAAATTCGAAAGGAAAGCTCACAGGCATCCGTGAAATATTGCGTGACGGCGACTGCAGAATTGTTTATGCCCTGGAGTTGTCCAAATAATCCGACCCTTTAAGAGATGCTTATGTTAATGGTTATTTTATCCAACCTTGAATTTACATTGCCACTGAGAAATCCCGTTATGATTTTCTCTCTGGTACTGTTTATTATACTCTTTGCCCCCATATTGTTTAATAAAATCAAAGTACCCCATATAATTGGTCTGATCGTCGCAGGTGTGATAGTTGGTCCTTATGGATTAAATCTGCTCACCAGAGATAGCAGTATCGTGTTGTTCGGTACCGTAGGCCTCTTATATATTATGTTTCTGGCAGGTCTTGAAATAGACTTAAGTGAATTTAAAAAGAACAGGAACAAGATCATTGTCTTCGGGCTTACCACGTTTCTTCTTCCGCTCGTGGTTGGTTCGCTCGCCAGCTATTACATTCTCGGATACGGCTTCTTGTCATCAGTGCTTCTTGCCAGCATGTTTTCCACGCATACCTTGATTGCCTATCCAATAGCGAGCCGCTACGGCATATCGAAAAACAGGGCCGTTACCCTTACCATAGGTGGAACAATGATTACCGACATCCTCGCTTTGTTAATCCTCGCCGCCATAGCGGGCATGACAAAGGGCGAAGTAACATCATCTTTCTGGGTGCAGCTCGGCGGTTCCTGTATCGTATTTGTTTGCGTTGTATTCTTCCTTTTTCCACCGATTATACGCTGGTTTTTCAAGAAATTTGAAGACAGTGTGTCCCAGTATATATTTGTCCTGGCCATCGTATTCCTCGCTTCCTTTTTAGCTGAAGCAGCGGGCATCGAAGCGATCATAGGTGCCTTTTTCTCAGGACTTGTCCTTAATAAGTTTGTTCCTCATTCGTCCCCGTTGATGAACCGGATCGATTTCGTAGGAAATGCGTTGTTTATACCCTTCTTTTTGATTGGTGTAGGGATGCTCGTTGATATCACCGTGCTCTTCAAAGGTGTAGGTGCCCTTAAGGTTGCCGGTATAATTGTCCTGGTAGCCGTATTGACGAAATACCTCGCTGCCTGGATAACTGAAAAAATCTTCAAGCTTTCTGCGGCAGAAGGCAAGATGATCTTTGGTTTGAGTACCTCTCATGCCGCTGCCACACTTGCCATTATATTGGTTGGTTATAATATTATCGTGGGGGAAACAGCCACAGGGGAACCCATCCGTTTGTTAAATGAGGATGTACTCAACGGAACAATTATCCTGATTCTCGTCAGCTGTGCGATCAGTTCATTCGTCGTCGAAAGAGCATCACAGACGCTTGCGCTGGAAGAAGAAAGCCTGGACCAAACTTTAGATAATCCGGATGAAAAGATCATGATTTCCCTGGCGTACCCCGAAACGGTGCAGGATCTGGTCGATATGGGACTCATTCTTAAACCGCGGAAAAGTAGCATCCCGGTATACGCCCTGCACATCGTAAGTGACGAAAATACCTCAGGAAGTAACCAGGTAGCAGGGAAGAAGATGATGGATAAGGCGATGAGTCATGCCGCGGCTTCTGAAAATACGTTGCTTCCTCTAACCCGATATGACATAAACGTCGGTAATGCTATTACGTACACGATCAAGGAGCACGGTATCACCGATGTGTTAATAGGCCTCCACCGCCAAAGCAGTCAGCTACAGTTCCTGGGCCCGGTGGCCGGGAACATCCTGCAGCGAATCAACGAAACGGTATATATCTATAAGCCCCTTCAGCCCATCAACACACTTACGAGGATCGTTGCTGCGGTTCCCCCTAAGGCGGAGCTCGAACCCGGGTTTATTCACTGGATCGGCAAGATCTATAATATCGCCAGGGAGGCGGCTCTTCCGTTGGTATTCTATGCAAACAGCGACACCATCGAAGCAATCCAAACAGTAGATCAAAGCCGGAAGACTATGATCGTGAAAACGTTCCAAACTTTCGAAAATTGGGAAGATTTTCTGATCTTAAGCAGAGAGCTTAAACCAAACGATCTTTTCCTGATTATATCTTCCCGCAAAGGACACATATCTTATAGCAGAGAGCTGGATAAGCTGCCTTACTATTTGCATCAGTATTTTAATAATTTCAGCCTTCTCATGATATTCCCGAAACAACTTGAAAGTGGTATCAATATGAAGGATATAGAGCAGACTGATGGCAATCTGATTGAAGTTATTGCTGACAAGATCGGAACGGTGAGCAGAGCCGGCTCCTTCCTCAGACGGATGCTGCGCGGAAAGTAACGGTACGGCACTTCGGGTTTTATGGCCTGAGTGTACATAAAAAATCTCAGACTTCAGGTCGTGCGCCTGTCATAATTGCTCTCACCGGAATTATTTATTAACAGGGTGTCGATAACTATTCGCTTGCGATGAGAAACGATAACGCAATTTTGTGACCCGGCTTCGAAGTGATGGACGAAAATCGTCTATCACTTCGAAGCCGGACGATACACATTATTAAATTATTAAACATCTCTGGCAATGAAGAAAATTATCAAGTTCGAAAAAAACGACTGCGCTCCATGCAATATGGTATCTGAATACCTGGACCTGAAAGGTGTCCAATATGAAACCGTCAATCCATTTGATCATCCTGAAATTGCTATGAAGTATAAGGTGCGTTCCGTCCCGACGGTCATCGTCGAGCAACAGGATCAAATCCTGCACCGCGTCATCGGGTTTAAACCTGAAGAACTTCAACAAGCACTCGCTATTTAAACAGATGTGGATTTATTACGATTCCAAAACCGGCAATGTTGAACGGTTTATGGAGAAGGTAAAGGAACTTCGGAACTGGCACCTTCAACGAATAAGTCCCGATCTGCAGGCGGAGCATCCCGGACACCTGGTCACGTTCACAACCCGTGTAGGTCAAGTGCCTGAATCCACCATGCAGTTTATGCAGCAATATTCCTCCTGTATCAAAACGGTATCATCTAGCGGAAACCGAAACTGGGGGCAAAACTTTGCCCGTGCGGCAGATCAGGTTGCATCGCACTATCAGATTCCGGTGTCAATGAAGTTTGAGCTTTCAGGGACCAGGAAGGATGTAACTAGTTTTATTGAAATCTTAGAACAATATACATGATTGCAAAAAAGTGGATCTTACTGAATAACGAGATCATGAGAAAGCAGGATGACGAATACAGCCTGCACAAAGACAAAGAAGCAGTAAGATCTTATTTCCTTGATTACGTCAATAAGAACACCGTGTTCTTCTACACCCTGAAGGAGAAAATTGACTACCTGATTGAGAACGACTATTATATCGATTTCTACCAGTGGTACAGCTTTGAGGAAATGGAGCAGGTGTATGACATGGTTTATGCACGTAAGTTCAGGTTCCCGTCATTTATGAGCGCCTTCAAGTTCTTTCAGAGCTATGCGCTTCGTGATGATTCGGGTGAAAAGTTCCTGGAACGCTATGAAGACCGTGTCGTAGCCGTAGCCCTGTTTCTCTCCAGAGGAAACCTTGAAGAAGCCATGGCACAAGCCCTTATCCTGATCAACCAGGAATACCAGCCTGCCACTCCAACCTTCCTGAATGCCGGCAAGAAGCGTTCGGGCGAACTGGTGTCCTGCTTTCTCGACGAAGTAGGTGATAACCTGAACGGGATCGGCTATGCCATCGATTCAGCCATGAAGCTCTCTTCCATTGGTGGGGGCGTATCATTCAATATGTCGAAAGTGCGTGGTCGTGGCGAATCCATTAAAGGTGTAGAAAACCGCTCAAGCGGTGTTTTGCCGGTAATGAAGATCATGGAGGATACGTTCTCCTACGCTAACCAGCTCGGTCAGCGTGCAGGGGCGGGGGCAGTATATTTGAATATTTTCCACACCGACATAGAAGAATTTCTTGATTGCAAAAAGATCAACGTGGACGAAAAAGTCCGCATCAAGTCCTTATCTATCGGTGTTATCGTTCCGGATAAGTTCATGGAACTGGCAGAAAAAGACGAGGCTTGTTACTTGTTCTATCCCCATACAGTGAAACTCGAGTATGGTCAATATCTCGATGAAATGGATATGGACCAGATGTACGAAGAGCTGATCACCAACCCGAACGTCAGGAAGAAAAAGATTAACGCCCGCCACCTGTTGGTGAAGATCGCGCAGACGCAGAAAGAAAGCGGCTATCCGTATATTTTCTATAAGGGCAATGCCAACCGCGGACATGCCCTGAACGGCCTCGGCAATGTGAAGTTCTCCAATCTCTGCACGGAGATTATGCAGGTGTCTGAAGTTTCAGATATCGAAACTTACGGCAAAGACGATACCATCCGCTACGGAATATCCTGTAACCTCGGCTCCCTGAACATCGTGACGGTGATGGACAACAAGCGCGTGAAGGAAGCCGTTAAAACGGCCATGACATCGCTGACCGTGGTATCCGACATCACCAATATCGAAATGGTACCTTCCATCCGTAAAGCGAATGAAGAGCTGCACAGCGTCGGCCTGGGAGCAATGAACCTGCATGCATTTCTCGCCCGCAATTTCATTATGTATGAGAGTGATGATGCGCTTGATTTCTGTAATGTCTTTTTCATGATGGTAAACTTTTACTCCATTGAGCGTTCCATGGAGATTGCCAGAGAGCGAAAAAAGACGTTTAAGGGATTTGAGTTATCTGATTATGCCTCAGGTGTTTATTTCGATTCTTACATTCGTGATGATATCAAGCCTAAAAGCGACAAAGTGTCAAGCCTGTTTGAAGGAATAGCGATCCCCGGCAAGGAAGACTGGGAGAGGCTCAAAGCCCAGGTGGCGGAGCATGGCATCTACCATGCTTACCGGATGGCTATCGCACCCAACCAGTCGACTTCATATATCATGAACTCTACCGCTTCTGTAATGCCTGTTGTAGATGTAATCGAAGTACGGGAGTACGGAGACAGTACCACCTATTACCCGATGCCGTACCTGACAAACGACAACTACTTCTTCTACAAGTCCGCATACGATATGGATCAGAAAAAAGTGCTCAGGTTAATCTCCGTGATTCAGCGTCACGTAGACCAGGGTATATCTACTATCCTGCACACGAATACCAAGGATAGCACCCGCGATCTTGCTGTATACTATATATACGCACACAAACTGGGCTTAAAGTCCCTGTATTACACCAGGACCCGTAAAGCGGGAATTGACGAATGCGTATCCTGCGCAGTTTAAAGACAAAGAACATACAATGAAGCTAGCAGGAGCCCGGCGCTCCATACAAGCATGAATCTGCACCTGCTAGCTTCGTCATCATTTAAAAAGATATAATATCCTGATGAAACCATACACCGCAGTTAACTGGAACACCCCCGATAATGATTACGCAGGGCTTTTCTGGGAGCAGAATATCCGTCAGTTTTGGGTGGATACCGAATACATACCCTCTAAAGATATAGACAGCTGGAAGAGCCTGGAGCCGGGCATTCAGGATGCCTATAAACACGCCCTTGGCGGATTAACTCTGCTCGATACCTTGCAAAGTCATACGGGTATGCCTAAGATTATCGATCACATTGATTCGCTGCAAAACAAGGCGGTACTGTCGTTTATGTGTATGATGGAGGCCATTCATGCCAAATCTTACTCCACCATTTTTACTACCGTCTGCAGTACTCCCGAAATTAATGATCTCTTTACCTGGGTTCAGGAGAACAAGCGCCTGCAGCTCAAGGCGGCAACTATCGACAAATATTACCGCGCGCTGGATAAGTCGGAGATTACCGACCACGAGCTGTTTATGTCGCTCGCCGCATCGGTACTCTTGGAGTCTTTTCTTTTCTACAGTGGCTTTTTCATGCCCTTATGGTTATGCGGACAAGGACAGATGGTAGCCAGTGCCGACATCATCAAGAAGATCGTTGCTGACGAATCCATTCACGGGGTCTTTGTAGGCTTACTGGCACAGGATGTCTTTAAAAGACTTGATGATAAGGAAGCAGCTAAAAGGGAAATGAACGAGTTGATGAACGCTTTATATGAAAACGAACTAAAATACACCGACGAAGTATATACCGATATTGGTTTGACTGCCGAGGTCAAGGAGTATGTTCGGTACAATGCAAACAAAGCCTTAATGAATCTTGGCTTTGATGAAATGTTCGAGGTGAAGGAAATCAACCCGATTGTACTAAATGGCCTGAATGTTGACACGACACAACATGATTTCTTTTCCAAGAAGTCTACAAATTACGAAAAGGCGACCGAGATCGTCCACCTGCGGGATGAAGACTTTCAACTGCTGGTCGAAAATTACAACTAATATAATATATAAAGGGAGGTCGACATAACGTCGACCTCCCTTTATATATTATATGGATAAGCTGTTATTCAGCTATAAGCGTTCCGCGCATAATGCCGTAGTGGCCGGGGAAGCTGCAAATAAATTCATATTCACCTTTCTCAACGGTAAAGGTTATCGTATCCGATTCGTCTGGTCCCAACAACTTGGTATGCGCTACAATAGCGTTTGAACTAGCGGGAATAAATTCGTTTTGTTTGTGCGACATCGCTTCCATAGCAAAAGCAGCAACGTCAGTACCCGGCTTCAGGAGTACCCAGTTGTGGCCCATCGCTTCTTTCGATAGAACGCCAACATTTTTTAGGGTCAACGTAACCAGCTGACCAGCCTTAACCTTAATCTGATCCAGGTCAAATCTCATTTGATCGTTAGAGGTGATGACCACTGTACTCGAGCTTTCTGAAGCGGCAGATGCCGTATCTGATGCTGTGGATTCAGTGGTTGCCGCTGTCTCGGTCTGCTGTGATTTTTCTTGATTTCCTCCGCATGACCAAAGAAACAACGGAAGGGCGCAGGCTGTTAAAGCAAATAGTTTTCTCATAATGTTTGTTATGTGGTTCCCCCAAGTTTACAAAATAAGGGCAATCCTTTAAGTGATGCTTGTCATATTTGCCTTTTCTGACAATACGATTATAAAACTGAGCTGTTACTGAAGTCGATAACCTTTAAGTCAGTCATGGGGATCATCATGGCAATTATATTCGTATTGGGTATCCATAATGCCGCGAATTTTCTATTTTAGCCAGGACCTGTTCGAGAGGGCACTGCCTTAAGGTCAATAAACCATGATTTCTTAATTTTAGCCGCCGTTATAAATAAATCTATGTTCGAATTCCGCATCCGGCATGTAGCTTCCATCTTTTTAGTATTTCTTTCTTTCGCTAAGTCAGCGGCACAAACTGCCTCTCTGAGCTTTAAACATATATCATACGAGCACGGCCTTGCACAGAGCCCCATATTTTGCATGGTTCAGGATCATCTCGGTTTGGTGTGGATCGCCACCAGCGACGGATTGCTCAGGTATGACGGTTACGAATTCAAGAGCTACCAAAGTAATGACGCCGACAGCCTGAGTATCAGCTCCAACAGGGTCCAGGTCATCTTGCAGGACTCCAAAAAGCGCCTTTGGATCGGCACGGCTAACGGAGGATTGAACCTGTTTGACCGCAAGACAGAAAGCTTTCGTCGCATCAAACTCCAGGATGGTACCGGGACCGACTACGTCACCTCTATTACGGAGGACAGCGGGGGCCAGATCTGGGTATCAACGCTCAAGGGCTTAAAGTTGGTCGAGCCCGGAGCAGCGAGGCTTCTCTCTATTCCCCGCCTTCCGCGCTCATCCGGAACATATAACGGGAAGACCTGGAGCGCTTATCAGGATCGCGACAATTCCGTATGGATAGGCCTCAATGCGGGACTTACACGGATTGACGTGCTGACGAAGAGCGTCTTACCGATGCCCGAAGTTCTTAAGGCCGATCAGCGGCTGATGAAAAGTAAGGTACTCATCATACGTTCAGACAGAAAGGGTAATTTATGGTTCGGTACCGAGAATTCTGGTGTCTTTAAGTATGACCGTTCCAGGAATAGCTGCATTAATTACAGACATAGCGGACCAGGTATAAGCCGACTACGGTCTGATGGAATCAAAGATATTTTTGTCCATGAAGATGAAAGTGTGTGGATCGCTACCAGGGAAGGACTTAGCATATTCAATCCTTCTACAGAAAAGTTTGCCAACTATCAGCATGAGAAATCAGATCCGAACAGCTTGAGCTATAGTTTGATATGGAATTTCATGCGCGATCAGGCGGGTAATATCTGGATAGGAACCTTTGCAGGCGGTATTGATATCTATTATCCGGGGAACTCCAATTTTACCAATATCGGCGAACGCATAGGGAATGAACGACTCGGCTTGAATAATCATGTAGTAACATCCATGTTAGAGGAAGATGATGGAGGCCTTTGGGTAGGGACCAATGGAGGAGGGCTTAACTACCTCGACAGAAAAGCGGGAATATCGCGATACTACCAGGTAAGGGATACGCGGCTTAACAAGTCTAATAATATCGTCAGAGCTCTGGCAAAAGATAACCGGGGTAATATGTGGGTAGGTACTTTCGACGGCTTGTATCGTTTTGAGAAGTCCAGCGGCCGTTTTGAATACGTAAAGCTGGCAGACTCAAAAGACAGTCGAGTAATTTCGGTTCTGGAAGATCCTGAGGGTGTCTGGGTCGCCACGTTGACGGGTGGTATTCAGTTCCTGGGCTATAACGGTGTAAATCGCATTTATCAGGCGGATGCGGACAGAAAAGATGCACTGAAAGACAACAATATTACGGTTCTCAGAAGGGACGCACAGAATAATATACTGGTAGGGACGGAGAACGGACTGAATTACCTGGACACGAAAACACACCGTTTCAGCAATTACCGAAACGATAAAAGTGAAACTTCACTAAGCAACAATTCCATCCTCTCCGTTTTTCAGGATTCAAAACAACGGATCTGGATAGGCACTGAGGGGGGGCTGAACTATTTTGATGTCGTGAAGAAGCGATTTCATCGGTTTAAGCTGGACGCAGGAGCTTCAAATGATGTAGTGCTGGCGATAGTCGAGGATAAAAGAGGACACTTATGGCTTAATACCAACAAAGGTATAGTGGAGCTGATCATGAAAAGTCCCGGATCACCTTCGCCTAAATCAATCGTTCAAACCGTCAACTACACCGTAACGAGCGGCTTGTCGAGTACGCATTTCCTGGGTGCGGCAATTCGCTCCAAGGATGGAGAGCTGCTCTTCGGCGGAATGAGTGGCATTACCCGCTTTTTCCCCGATAAAATTGTTAAAAATAATTACCGGCCAAACGTCGTCTTTACCGAGTTCTTGATCGAAAACCGCCCTGTGCGCTTCGGTGTCGAAGGTTCACCTTTAAAACAGTCCATTACCGAGACCACCGAGATAACCCTGCAATACAATCAAAACTATATCAGCTTCCGCTATGCGGGGTTAAACTATATCAATCCTGAGCATAATCAGTACGCTTATAAGCTTAAGGGTATCTCAGGCCATCAGGGTTGGAGCTACGTCGGGAATCAGCGGGTAGCCAGCTTTACCAATCTTGAACCGGGAGAGTACGTTTTCATGGTGAAGGCCTCCAATAATGATGGAGTTTGGAATAACCGGCCGACGGTGATCAAAATAACCGTTCTCCCTCCATTATGGAAGACCTGGTGGGCCTATCTTATTTATTTTCTGCTTTCGGCAGGTATCCTTTTTATTATCTTCAGGTTCATCAGGAACCGGGCATTATTGAAGAGGGATCTATATCTCGAACATGTTCAGAACGAAAGACAGCAGGAGTTGTACCAGATGAAACTGAATTTCTTCACCAATATTTCCCACGAGATCCGAACGCCTCTGACGTTGATCATAGGACCCCTCGAACGTTTACTTCAGGATGGCAGATATGAGGGAATCCATAAGCAGTTGAACGTGGTGAAAAATAATGCCGACCGCTTAATGAAGCTGATAACGGAGCTGCTTGACTTTCGCAAGGCCGAAGAGGGTCATATGAAAGTACGCTGTGCTTCCCAGGATCTCATTCCTTTTTGTCAGCGGATTTTTGACTCCTTTACCGAGTTGGCCTCCCAAAGAGGCATTCGGTATCACTTCCACTCCGAAGTGCAGGAACTCGAACTTTACTTCGACGAAGCTCAGATGGAGAAGGTGATCATGAACTTATTATCAAACGCCTTTAAATTCACTGATGATAACGGAGAGATCAGTCTCCGTATTTCCACAAGACAAGACCAGGCTGAGTGGGTGGACATCCGCATCACGGATAATGGCCGGGGTATTCCGGAGGATTTTCATGAAAAGCTCTTCGAGAGCTTCTTTCAGGTCGACGACAGAGGCCGGCAGAACATCGGAAGTGGAATAGGTTTAGCCCTCTCTAAAAGTATCGTTGAAAAGCATAAGGGGACTATTTCTGTGCAAAGCCATGAGAATGGCTTAGGTCTAACTGTGTTCAGCATTTCGCTGAGACGGGGAAGTCTGCATTTAGAAGACGCAGACATACTGGCAAATACTCCTGTGATCCTGAAGCCGGCCCCCCAACTGCCAGATCAGACTGTGCAAGCCGACCCAGGCCCAGAAAGGGTCAGCGAAGCCACGGCCAAGCCTTATACCATTTTGCTGGCGGAGGATAATGAAGAGGTGCGCGGGCTTATTGCTGATTGCCTGAAGGACGACTACAATATCGTTGAATTTTCAAATGGTGCTGAGGCCTTAAAATACATGGAACAAGAAATTCCGGATTTGATAGTAAGTGATATCATGATGCCGGAGGTAGACGGTTTACAGCTCTGTGATGCGGTTAAATCTGCCGAAAGCACAAGCCATATCCCGGTAATACTACTAACAGCGCGGGCATCGCTGGATCATCAGGTCGAGGGTTTAAGTACCGGTGCCAACGCCTATATATCCAAGCCTTTCAATCCGCAGATTTTAACCTTGAATATCCGCAATCTTTTGGCGGCCCAGGAGCTTATGCGGCAAAAATTTACTCAGCAGCTTATTCTGGAACCATCCGTAATAACAGTGGAATCCCCGGAGCATAAATTCCTGAACAGGTTGATGGAAGTCATCGACGCCCGCATGGCCGATTCTGATTTCGGGGTGGAGGAACTGGTTAAGGAAATGAACATGAGCCGTACCGTCCTCTACAAAAAAGTCCAAAGTATCACCGGTTTTTCCGTGGCGGATTTGGTTAAAAACATGCGTCTGAAAAAAGCAGCCGTGCTCTTCTCACAAACTTCCATGAACGTATCAGAGGTTGCTTATCAGGTCGGGTTTAACGACCGCAAGCACTTTAGTCGTGAGTTTCGAAAATTCCACCAGTTATCACCATCCGAATACATAAAGAAGGTGAAAGAAGAATCTCTCAACGGTTCAGATATCTAGTAGCAAACTCGCCTAACAGGGCTATGACGCCTCAAAACGCCATTATTGGTATAAATGCAACCCCATTTACGTACGCTCAGACACCCTCCCGGGTGGCATAAGGGAGATATTTGTACAGTTGTTTCGAAGCATCGACTCAACGAAGCAGATGTAACCTATTAACCAATAATGAGTATGTAAGAAAGGAAACCGTTGAATTACTACAGCGCCATGAGCAGCTAACTCAGGGCAAACACTAATCGAAAAAATATTAAACCAATTAACAATGAAAGATTTTTACTGGAAGAAAGATCTCGCAGCTCTGCCTATAAAAAGAGGGCTCCGGGTGATAATGATCCTATGTATGTACCTGATATGTGTTTCTTCTTATGCACAGCAAAGAGTTCTGAAGGGTACAATAAAAGACCCGCAGGGTGAAACGCTTCCGGGCGTCAGCGTCAAAATAAAAGGAACCAATCAGGGCACGATGTCCAGCGGGAATGGAGAGTACAGTATTCCGGTCTCGGGTAGTAACCCGGTACTGGTGTTTACTTATATAGGGTTCCAAAGTAAAGAAGTGCCCGCCGGTACTAGTCAAACCCTCAACGTAACGCTGGAGATGGGCGATAATGCCTTGTCGGAAGTGGTCGTTGTCGGTTACGGAACACGCAAGAAAAGCGATGTCACCGGCGCAATAGCCAGCTTCAAAACGAAGGATCTGGAAACCATGCCGCAAACAAATGTAGGGCAGGCTTTGCAGGGCAAAGTTGCCGGGCTTAGCATTGCTACTAACGAGCCCAGCGCTGAGGGAGGAAACAATAATATACAGATCCGTGGACGGCGCTCCATTAAGGCGTCGAACGGTCCGCTGATCATTTTGGACGGTATTCCATATTTCAACAGCTTCTCCGAGATCAATCCCAACGATATCGAGTCCATCGATGTGCTCAAGGATGCGTCTTCAGCAGCCATATACGGTGCCCGCGCAGCAAATGGAGTTATCATTATCACTACCAAGCGCGGAAAACCCGGTAAAGCCAGGATCACTTATGACGCCAACTATGGAATCGACGAAATTGCCTCCCTGCCCGATATGATGGATGGGCCAACCTTCTATAAAAACAAGGTCGACCGGATCAACCAGGCAGCAATTTCTCCTACAGAGCAGGCCTCGTTCGACCAGGGACTTACTACCGATTGGGTGAAGCTGGGCACCAGGACAGGTTCCAGACAGCAGCACAGTGTCGGGGTTTCAGGAGGTACGGAGGATACCCGTTACTACCTGTCCGGAACCTTCAACGACGCCAAAGGTATCGCAAAGAATGACGACTTTACAAGAACCACGCTTCGCCTGAACCTGGATTCAAAGATCACTCCATGGTTAACGCTCGGAACAAATACACAACTTGCGTCTGCAGACCGCGGTGGAGAGCCGGTGCGCTTCTCCGATGCATTCGGCATGAACCCGCTGGTGCCAGCCTTTAATGAAGACGGTTCTATCAATATTCGCCCATGGCCGGAAGACCCTTTTTGGGCAAATCCACTAGAATCGCTGAACATTATCAATAACGATGATGCCAAGTCTGTGGTTAGTACCAACTTTATCAAAATCGACTTCCCCTTTGTTAAAGGCTTGTCGTATAAAGCGAATACGGGCTATACCTATAGGAACAATACCATTGAAACCTATTACGGCCGGGATACTAAACGCGGTTTTGAAGGAAAAGGAGAGGCCCTCACCTCAAATGACAACACCTCCGACTGGCTGATTGAGCACATCGTTAACTATAACCGGAAGTTTGGAAAGCACGATCTGGACTTTACCGGGTTGTACAGTGCACAGGAGCGCACAAAAAAGGTTCATGCTTTAAATTCCGTGGGTTTTCCAAGTGATCTTCAGTCGTTTTTTCAAAATGGTATCGCCACAACGGCGGTTGGGAGGGACGAGTATGTAAAGCAGGCAAATATATCACAGATGGCCAGGGTAAACTACACGTACAATGGCAAGTATCTGTTGACCCTGACTGCAAGACGTGACGGCTTCTCCGGTTTCGGTGCAGACACCAAATTCGGTGTGTTTCCTTCCGTAGCCCTAGCCTGGAATATGTCCAGCGAAAGCTTCATGGAGAAGTATGATTGGCTGGATAATCTGAAACTGCGTGCTTCTTACGGAGAAAACGGTCAGCAAGCCATCGACCCTTACTCTACGCTGCCTCAGCTTTCTCCGCAGCATAACCTGACTACAGGTAAAACACCGGCGCTGGGATATTATCCTAACCGCCTCGGCGACCCTTCTCTTGGATGGGAAACGACCCTCGGATTCAATGGAGGGCTTGACTTTAGCTTCTTGTCCGGACGAATCAGTGGATCTGTAGACTATTTCAGAACGAGTACAACAGACCTCTTGCTGGATAAACTCATTTCGCCGGTAAACGGAGTGAAGAGCATCCGCCAGAACATCGGAAAAACAAGCAACCGGGGAATCGACTTCACCGTTTCCAGCGTCAATATCAGGAAAACCAACTTCAGCTGGAGCACGGACCTGAACATTTCACGTGCTATTAACAGGATAGACAATGTCGGTCTGACTGATGCCAGCGGAAGTTACATCAGCGACATCGGAAACAGATGGTTCGTAGGAGAGCCGATCGATGTAAACTATGGCTATGTTTTCGACGGTATATGGCAGCAAAACGACATCGTGGAGGGCTCGGCACAACCACAGGCTAAGCCTGGTGATGTCAAACTGCGCGATGTAAGCGGTCCGGACGGAGTTCCCGACGGAAAGATATCTCCCGAGTACGACCGTGTTGTCTTAAGTTCTCAGGTGCCGTCCTACATCGCCGGATTAACGAATACATTCAGCTATAAGAACTTTGCGTTTAGCTTCTTTATCCGCTCCGTTCAGGGCGTAAGAAAGTCAAATTCACTGCTGAATACTTATTTCGATGGTCGTAATGGAGCGCTGAACCGGCAATTCTGGACCCCTGAAAACCCGATCAATACATATCCGGCCAACAGAGACGATGCCAATCCATACGGGCTGCTTTATTTTGATGATGAGACAACAGACGCCAGTTTCATCAGGCTTCAGGATATTTCCCTGAGCTATACCCTGCCGTCCCTTGTGCTATCCAAGCTTAAGCTGGAACGTCTTCAGTTCTTTGTCAATGCCAAAAACGTCGCCACCTTCACCAAATGGGATGGTCTCGACCCTGAATTCAATACGCAGACCACAAGACCTCAGGTAAGATCTTACGTTTTCGGATTACGCACACAATTTTAAATCTCAAACAATGAAGAAGATATATATCGCATTCCTGTCGCTTGCCCTTGCTTTTAGCTCATGCAACGAAGCGGAGTTTCTCAAAGAAGAACCGCAGGACAATATCTATGCAGATAATTTATTCACCAAATATGAAGGCTTCAGGCTTGCAGTCAACGCCCTCCTTGATTTTCCAAGGCAGGAGCGTGCGGATATGATTCAGTCGGCTGAGTTAGGTGTCATCTGGAAAATCGGTACCGACAACGGCTGGGCTAATACGGAGCTCACCTGGACCCGTGGCCTGAACAGGTATACAACGGCAGACCTAAACTCCACCATGCAGTTCGTGAACGGAGATACCGAAGGTCGCGACGGAGTGTTCCTGATTCTTTATAAGGCGATAAGCTCTGCGAATACCATTATCACTCGCGCACAAAATCCGGACGTGGATTGGCAGGGGGGCTCTCAGGTACAGAACGAAATCAACAAGAATCTAATGCTGGCACATGCACACCTGATCAGGGCCTGGGCCTACAAACATCTCGCCTATACATTCGGTCCCGTGCCGATAACCACCGAGGAGATCACCGGTATCAACTTCAGAAATGATTGGGAAAGAAGACCCGTTGCCGAAGTTCAGGCATTGATCGTGTCGGACCTGGAGTTCGCGGCGGCACACTTACCGGATTATTCAGACGATGTTTTGGTCATGGCCAATGTCGTCGCCCATCACTATCTGGCTGAGATGCATTTATGGATGAACGAGCCTGCCAAAGCAGAAGCTGCAGCCCTAAAGGTTACTAACAACCCACGCTATAAACTGATTACTCAACGTTACGGAGCCAGCGCCGGCTCTCCGGGAAGTGCCTTCATGGATCAGTTCAAGAACGGAAACATTCTTCCTTCACAAGGAAATACGGAAGCCCTCTGGGTATTTGCGAACTCTGATGTATTGAAGCTGATCGGAGCAAGACCCAACTCCATGCGAAGAACATGGGTGATCAACTACAGTTCTTACGCTCCTTATAATCCCGAGAATGGGGGAAGAGGTATCGGAAGAGGTGGTATAACCGCATGGGCGTTCAGTATTTACGAACCTCAGGATGACCGTTTCAGTGAACATGCAGTACGTAAATACTATTTATCGGCAACAGGAGTACGAACCAATACCCATATGCTGCAGTCGCAGATGACCGTCAACAGTACCAAATGGGCAAGCACACGTAAGTGGGACTGGGTTTCCGCCGATCCTGCACGATGGGGAGATACACATTCTTTTGCAGATCAAACGTATCTGCGCTTAGCCGACACCTATCTGCTGCTGGCAGAAGCTTATTTCAAGCAGGGTAAACTGGCGCTTGCTGCCGACTTCATCAACCGGGTTCGCACAAGATCAAATGCTACGCCTATTGCAGCGGATGGCTCTACCATTACTCTCGACTATATCCTCGACGAAAGGTCAAGAGAGCTTGTTACGGAAGAACTCAGACGGGAAACCCTTGTGCGCACCGGCAAGCTGCTTGAAAGGACAAAGGCACATAATCCTTTCACCACTGCTAATATGAAAGAAATGCACGTTCTGTTACCTATTCCTCAGAAGGTAATCGATGCCAATACCGACAGAGCAATGGAAAATAACCCGGGCTACTAAGTCCGTCATCTAACGTACCCGACGCCAGGCTTGCCTGGCGTCTTAACAAGTAGCAATGATAAAAGTAGCACTGAACCTCTTCTTCCTGATCCTGCTCAGCCTTACGGCAGCAGGGCAATCGGGGCCGGTTCAAAACAACAAAGCAAGGGTCGTACTAAGTTTGAACGGTAAATGGAATTACATCGTTGACCCTTATGAAAACGGTTTCTACGACTACAGGAGAAAAGCTTTTGATGCTTCAGCATCCGGAAAGGGCGGCTTCTTCGATGATCTAACCCATACCGACAAGTCGGAGCTCATTGAATATAATTTCGATTATTCGCCTGCTCTCAATGTGCCGGGCGACTGGAATTCCCAGGTAGAGAAGCTTGAACTCTATGAAGGTACGGTCTGGTACAGGAAGAAGTTCACCATTTCGCCCAACAGCGAAAAGAAGTACTTTCTCTATTTTGGCGCGGTCAATTACGAAGCACATATTTACCTCAACGGTAAAAAGCTCGGCATGCATAAAGGTGGTTTTACCCCCTTTCAATTCGAAATTGACAAACATCTGATTAATGGAGAGAATTCTGTCGTAGTTAAAGTTGATAATACGCGTAAACAGGATGAGATACCAACCATCAATACCGACTGGTGGAACTATGGGGGTATTACGAGGGATGTGTTCATAACAGAAACACCTCAGTCCTATATCGCTGATTACAAGATTCAGCTTAGTGCTGCAGACCGCGGAGCCATTGAAGGCTACATACAGTTGGCTGGAAACACCCAGACCGAACTTGTCAAGGTTCAGATTCCGGAGCTTGGAATAAGCCTGCAGGCAAAGACCGACGCGAGCGGCAAAGCGCATATCCGCATCCCTGCACGGAAGATCAGCTACTGGTCACCGGAAAACCCGAAATTATATGGCGTGACGATCAGTTCCGCTGCGGACCAGGTTGAAGACCGGATTGGCTTTAAAACCATCGGGACCAAGGGGCAGGATATCCTCCTGAACGGCAAGTCAGTCTTTTTACGGGGAATATCTATACATGACGAGAACCCACTGCTTGCGGGTCGTCTAAGGTCAGAAGGCGACATGCGGATGATGCTTCAATGGGCGAAAGAATTGGGCTGCAACTACGTGCGGCTGGCCCATTACCCGCATAGCGAAGACATGGTGCGTCTGGCCGATGAAATGGGTCTGATGGTATGGGCGGAAGTGCCTGTTTACTGGACGATCTCCTGGGATAATCCCGATACCTATAACAACGCAAAGCAACAGCTTACCGATTTGATTTCCAGAGATAAAAACCGTTCGAGCGTTATTATTTGGTCAGTTGGAAACGAAACGCCGCTGAGCGAACAACGGCATGCCTTTATGGGCAATCTCATCAGCCACGCACGGGGTCTGGACAACACCCGTCTGATCGCCGCCGCGCTTGAAGTACACCGAAACGGAACGGAAGTTATTGTAGACGATCCCCTTGGTGAGAAGATCGACCTGGTAAGTTTTAATGAGTATGCGGGATGGTACTGGGGCGGTACTCCGGATGAGATCGGCAAGTACCATTTCAACATCAAATACTCCAAGCCTGTAGTCGTTTCCGAATTTGGTGCTGATGCGCTGGGAGGCTTCTACGCAGACGACAAAACCAAATTCTCGGAAGAATATCAGGAAGCATTGTATGAGAGTCAGATCGCCCTGCTTAGCACGATCAAAGGCCTGCGCGGTATGACTCCCTGGATACTGGCCGATTTCCGCTCTCCCCGCCGGCAGCATCCTATATATCAGAATTTCTGGAACAGAAAGGGACTGATCTCTGAAACGGGTAATAAAAAGAAGGCTTTCTATACCCTTAAGAGCTTCTACTCCAGTAAGCAAGAGCAATACAAATAAACTAACCTCATGATGAATATTAAAATTAACGCCACCATAACCTGCACCGTCTTACTTCTCGCTTTCTCTATCGGATGCCAGGGAAGCAAAGACCTTGATGTAAAACCTGTCACAGCGGAACCACCTGCGGAAGAAGTAAGTCTGCAGAAAAATCTGCCTTTCAAGTTTGGCGCTGCAATCAGCGCGGGACTAATGAAATCGCGTGCAGCATACAGAGACGTTGTAACCAAAGAATTCAACAGCATTACGACTGAAAACGCCATGAAGATGTCTTTCATTCATCCTTCCGCAGATACGTATAACTGGGCGGATGCCGATTTCCTGGTAGACTTTGCCACACAAAACGGTAAACGTCTGCACGGCCATACGCTTAACTGGTATAAAAATCCCCCGGCCTGGGTAACAAGTTTCCAGGGCGACTCTGCGGCCTGGGAAGCATTACTGAAGACGCACATCCAAACGATCGTATCCCGTTATAAGGGAAGAGTCGCATCCTGGGATGTCGTCAATGAGGCTTTTGAAGACAACGGAACGCTGAGAAACAGTATCTGGGTACAAAAGCTGGGAGAAGACTATATCGCCAGATGTTTTCAGTATGCCCATGAAGCAGATCCCGACGCCCTGCTTTTTTACAATGACTACGGTCATGAGTACGGTCCTACGAAGCGGACAGCGATTCTGAATCTGGTTACCGGTTTAAAAAGCCGCGGTATACCTATTCATGGTATCGGCATGCAGATGCATACCAGGGTCAATCGCCCTGACGCTGATCTGGCCAAAGCTATCGAGACCGCTGCTGCGACAGGACTGCTTGTACACATTTCTGAACTGGATATAGCTGTTAATCCTGACAATGACAAGAATATGGTTTGGACGGCTGCTCTGGCCAGCCAGCAGGCGCTGAAGTATAAGAATATTGTCAAGGCATACAATGCGATACCGAAAGCGCAGCAATTCGGCATAACCACATGGAACGTTTCAGATGCCGATTCCTGGATTCCGGGCCAATACAGCCGCCCCGACTGGCCGTTGCCGTTCGATGCAAACTACGAAAGAAAACCAGCCTATCAGGGCATTCTTGATGGTGTAAAATAATAATAATGAAGTTCATAAGCACTAAAATGTTTAAGCGATCATGCTTATACCGCGCAACGGTTTTGATCGCTTTTTCAGGTACTCTCACAACCTATGCCCAGGACAGGAAAATCGACCGGCGCGTAGATTCTTTGATGAAGCTGATGACCCTCGAAGAGAAGGTCGGTCAGTTAAATCAATACTCCGGTCGCGAAGTTACCGGCCCCGTCAGTGAAAAAAAGACGGATGTTCTTCAGGATATCCGAACCGGACGGGTCGGCTCCATGCTCAACGTCCGCGGGGTAAAAGATACCCGGGAAATCCAGAAAGTCGCCTTAGAGTCGCGACTCAAAATTCCGCTCCTGTTTAGCCTGGATGTGATACACGGTTACAAAACCGTGTTTCCCATTCCATTAGGAGAAGCAGCATCCTGGGACCTGAACGCCATGCGCCTTTCCGCACAGATTGCAGCAAAAGAAGCCGCTGCGGCCGGCATTCACTGGACCTTCGCGCCGATGGTCGACGTGGCCAGGGATCCGCGCTGGGGTAGGGTGATGGAAGGAGCAGGAGAGGATGCCTACCTGGGAAGTCTCATCGCAGAAGCCCGGGTCAAGGGCTTTCAGGGCGAGCAGCTCGGAAGTGTGGAGTCTATCATGGCTTGCGCCAAGCATTTTGCCGGATATGGCGCCTCTATTGCAGGTCGCGATTACAATGCAGTCGACATGAGCAGGCAGCAGCTATGGGAGACCTACCTGCCTCCCTTCAAAGCTTCCGTAGATGCGGGCGTCGCTACCTTTATGAATGCCTTCAACACCCTGAACGGCGTACCCGCAACCGGTAACGCCTATCTGCAACGGGATATTTTGAAAAGTAAGTGGAACTTTAAGGGTTTTATGGTAAGCGACTGGGGATCAATAGGAGAAATGATCCCATGGGGCTATGCAGCCAATGAGGCCGACGCTGCGGTGAAGGCGATTACCGCAGGTTCCGATATGGATATGGAGAGTCGTGCTTATATTGACAATCTGGCACAGCTCGTAAAGGAGGGTAAGGTGAGCCTGAAATGGGTAGATGATGCAGTCAGAAGAATCCTTTACAAAAAATTCGAACTTGGCTTGTTTGAAGATCCCTACAGGTTCTCGAACTTCAAAAGAGAGAAGAAAGTGTTCAGTGATCCTGCTCATCGAGTAGCGGCCCGTGAGTTGGCTAAGAAGTCGATTGTGCTTCTGAAGAACGATCAGAATATTCTTCCTATAAAAAACGACGTCAGAAATATCGCCTTGATAGGTCCCCTTGTACAGGCGAAACGAGACCTTGAAGGGAGCTGGATTGTGGAGTCAGATTCAGTCAATGTAGTAAGCCTGATCGAAGGCGTTCGCAACCAGATTTCCGGTAAAACAAACCTGATCTATGCGAAGGGAGCCGGTGTTTTATCCTCTTCAGAGGACAGTTTTGCAGCGGCAGTAGAGGCAGCCCGGAAAGCGGACGTGGTAATCATGGCCCTTGGCGAGACATGGGACATGAGTGGTGAAGCGAAATCACGAGCGGATATACGCATTCCGGGAAAACAGGAAGCACTGTTTGAAGCCGTCAAAGCGACCGGTAAGCCCGTGATTGTTGTACTCATGGCCGGTCGGCCCCTGATCTTTGATAAGATAGCCGCCGAAGCCTCCGCCATTCTTTATGCCTGGTGGCCCGGTACTGAAGGAGGAAATGCGATTGCCGATGTACTCTTCGGCGCCTACAATCCCTCAGCAAAGCTCCCAGTCACCTTTCCGAGATCAGTAGGACAGATCCCACTGTCGTACGACGTATATAACACCGGCAGACCCGTAAAGGATCCGGCCAATACACGCTATAAATCCATGTATATCGATTCTCCTAACACTCCGATGTACGCCTTCGGTTACGGCTTAAGCTATACATCTTTTGGTTACTCCGATCTGAAGCTCGACAGTACTTCCATCAATCAGAATGGCGAGGCAGTCCTTAGTTTCCGTCTGACCAATACGGGGAAGGTTACCGGAGAAGAAGTCGTTCAGCTATATATTCATGACGAAGTTGCCTCTGTTGCCAGACCTTTGAAGCAATTGAAGGGCTTTCAAAAGCTAGCGTTGAAACCAGGTGAGTCTCGAGAACTGAAGTTCACTATAAAAAGCGAGCTGCTATCTTTTTACGACAACGACCTCAATTGGATTGCAGAACCCGGAAGATTCAAATTGATGGTCGGCAGTGCCTCTGACGACATACGCTTGCAAACAAACCTTACACTTAGATAAATACCGTACACACGCATGAACAAATCATATGTATTAGCCGCTTCCCTGTTCTTTGCATTTCCCCTTTGCAGTTCCTCACAGAGTAAGGGGATCTACAAGAAAGGCTGGATCGATTTCAACAAAAATGGGAAGAAAGATATTTTCGAGGATCCGCAGCAGCCGCTGGAAAAGCGCGTTTCCGACCTGATCTCTCAAATGAACCTCAACGAGAAGACATGCCAGACAGCAACGCTCTACGGGTATGGGAGAGTTTTAAAGGACGAAATGCCGACCCCACAGTGGAAAAACGAGATATGGAAAGACGGCATCGCTAATATAGACGAACATCTGAATGGCTTAAGAAATCATCCGACAGCAAAAACAGAATATTCATTTCCCTTTAGAAATCATGCAAATGGCATCAATAAGGTGCAGCGTTGGTTTATAGAAGAAACGCGCCTGGGCATTCCTGTAGACTTCACGAACGAAGCGATTCATGGCTTATGCCACGACCGCGCCACGCCATTCCCTTCGCCTATCAATATAGGCAGTACCTGGAATAAAGCGCTCGTACGACATGCCGGAGAAGTTGCCGGACGCGAGGCAAAGGCACTCGGTTACACCAATATTTACGCACCAATACTAGACGTAGCAAGGGACCAGCGCTGGGGACGTGTTGTTGAATGTTATGGCGAAGATCCTTTCCACATTGCGGAACTCGGCAAACAGATGGT